>NZ_JBHIXV010000004.1:0-158742 GCF_041984545.1 Marinobacter sp.
ATGTCTGTGGCCATGGATGGCCACAGCCAAGCGCACATGGATGTGCTCGTAGCGTTTTTCGGGAGGCGTCACCTGCCACGGCCGCCCCCAAAACCGAGCAGGCTAGGGCCGAAGCCAGAAACCACGACCCAAGCCAAAGGGTTCACCCCCCAAGCTTGCGAACAAGAATCTCGTTGAAGAGCTTCGGGTTACCCTGACCCTTCGAGGCCTTCATCAGAGGCCCCATGAAGCCACCCAGCAT
Organism: Marinobacter sp.; assembly: GCF_041984545.1. GTDB lineage: Bacteria > Pseudomonadota > Gammaproteobacteria > Pseudomonadales > Oleiphilaceae > Marinobacter. Next base: position 242 of record NZ_JBHIXV010000004.1, read on the forward strand.
CTTCTTGCGCTTCTTCGGGTCTTCCTCATTCTGATACTGCGCCACCTGATCCGGCATGCCCGCCAGAACCTCATCCACCATGGCCTCCAGGGCTCCGGTGTCCGACACCTGCTTCAGGCCCTTCGCTTCAATGATGGCATCAACGTTGTCGTTCTCGCCGGTCCAGAGCGCCTCGAACACCTTCTTGGCGCCGGCCGAGGAGATGGTGTTGTCGGCGATTCGTACCACCAGGTCACCGAGCTGGGCGCCGGTAATCGGCGAGTCGGAAACCGATTTCTCGTCCGCATTCAGGCGGGCGGAGAATTCGCCCTGGATCCAGTTGGCCACCAGCTTGGCGTCTTTACCGTGGCTGGCGGCTTCCTCGAAGAACGTGGCCAGCTTTGAGTCGCCGCTGAGCAGGCCGGCGTCGTAGTCGTTCAGGCCGTACTGGTCCATGAAGCGGGCCTTGCGGGCGTCCGGCAGCTCTGGAAGGCTGTTGCGGGCCTCTTCGATGAAGGAATCGTCGATTTCCACCGGCAGCAGGTCCGGGCAGGGGAAGTAGCGGTAGTCGTTGGCTTCTTCCTTGGTGCGCATGGACCGGGATTCGTCCCGATCACCGTTGTACAGGCGGGTTTCCTGGATGATGCGGCCGCCGTCTTCCAGAATGTCCATCTGCCGCTCCACTTCGTGGGCGATGGCCTGCTCCATAAACCGGAACGAGTTCAGGTTCTTGGTTTCGGTGCGCGTGCCCAGGGTGTCGGAGCCTTTGGGCTTCAGCGAGATGTTCACGTCAAAGCGCATGGAGCCCTGGGACATATCGCCGTCGCAGATGCCCAGCGAGGTGACGATGCTGTGCAGCTTCTTGGCAAAGGCCACCGCTTCCTCAGCGCTGTTCATGTCCGGCTCGGTGACCACCTCAATCAGCGGCGTGCCGGCCCGGTTCAGGTCGACGCCGGTCATGCCGTGAAAGTCCTCATGCAGGGATTTGCCGGCATCTTCTTCCAGGTGGGCGTGATGAATGCGCACCCGCTTGGTCTGTCCGTTCGGCAGATCAATGTCCACGAAGCCTGGGCCGACAATCGGGCGCTCCAGCTGGGTGGTCTGATAGCCCTTGGGCAGGTCCGGATAGAAGTAGTTCTTACGCTCGAACACCGACCGGCGCTCGATCTCGGCGTTCACGGCCAGGCCGAACATTACGGCGTAGCGGAAGGCCTGCTCATTGGGCACGGGCAGCGTACCGGGCATGGCAAGGTCAACCGCGTTGGCCTGGGTGTTGGGCTCGGCGCCGTAGGCGGTGCTGGAGCCGGAAAAAATCTTGGTCTTGGTGGCGAGCTGAACGTGAATTTCCAGCCCGATCACAATATCCCACTGCATACTCGTTCTCCTGTCCCGGGCTTATTGCGGTTCACGCTGGTGCCAGTCGGTCACCTGCTGGAATTGATGGGCGGCGTTCAGCAGGCGGGCTTCTGAGAAATAATCCCCGATGATCTGCAGGCCCACCGGCAGTCCGTCCACGAACCCCGCCGGTACCGACATGGCTGGAACGCCCGCCAGGTTAATGGCGATGGTGAACACGTCTTCCAGGTACATGGTCACCGGGTCGCTGGTCTTCTCACCCTGGATAAAGGCCGGGGAGGGGGTGGTCGGGCTCATCAGCACGTCCACCTCCTTGAAGGCGTTGATGAAATCCTGCTGGATCAGCCGACGAACCTTCTGGGCCTTGAGATAGTAAGCATCGAAGTAGCCCGCGGACAGGGCATAGGTGCCCACCAGAATCCGCCGCTTCACTTCGGCACCAAAACCTTCGGCTCGACTGCGGGTGTACAGATCCATCAGATCCCTGGGATCTTCACAGCGATAGCCGTAACGAACACCGTCGAAACGAGACAGGTTCGCTGAAGCCTCCGCCGGAGCGATGACATAGTAGGCGGCAATGGCCAGCTTCGCGTTGGGCAGGGACACCTCTTTCACCGTGGCGCCCAGCTTCTCGTATTCCTTCACCGCATTACGAACCTGCTGCTCCATGGCAGGGCTCAACTGGTCGCTGAAGTATTCCTTCGGCAGGCCAATCTTCAGACCCTTCAATGGCTCGTTCAGAGTAGCGGTGTAATCCGGCACTTCCCGGTCGATCGAGGTGGAGTCTTTCGGATCGAAACCGGCCATCACGTTCAGCATCAGCGCGTTGTCTTCCGCCGTGCGGGCCATGGTGCCGCCCTGATCCAGGCTGGAGGCGAAGGCAATCATCCCGTACCGAGATACCCGCCCGTAGGTGGGTTTGAGGCCGGTAATGCCACACAGCGCCGCCGGCTGGCGGATAGAGCCGCCGGTATCGGTCGCGGTTGCGGCCGGCACCAGACGAGCGGCCACGGCTGCGGCGGAACCACCGGAAGAGCCGCCCGGCACTCGCTTCTCACCGGAAGACAGCCCCCAGGGGTTGGTTACGGCACCGAAAAAGCTGGACTCATTGGAAGAGCCCATGGCGAACTCATCCATATTGGTTTTGCCCAGGCACACCGCGCCGGCGTTGCGGAAATTCGCCGTTACCGTGGCGTCGTAGGGCGGTACGAAATTCTCGAGCATCTTCGAGCCGCAGGTGGTGCGAACGCCGTTGGTGCAGAAAATATCCTTGTGCGCGAACGGAATGCCGGTCCAGGGCGTGGCGTTACCTGCTGCCCGACGCTCATCCGCTGCCCTGGCTTCGGCCAGGGCCTGCTCTTCGGTGACGGTAATAAAGCTGTTGTACTTACTGTCTTCCTGCTTGATGCGCTCAAGGAACTGCTGGGTCAGCTCCACGCTGGACACCTGGCCGCTCTCCAGGTCCCGGGAAAGCTCTGCTACGGATTTGTTATGCATGATGAATCCTGAAATCGCTGTTCGTCTGATCGCTCGCTACCGGCGAATTGCTCACTCAATAACCCGGGGAACCAGATACAGCCCGTTCTCCGTCGCCGGAGCAATGGCCTGGAACGATTCCCGCTGATTGGTCTCGGTAACCTCATCGGCCCGCAGCCGCTGGACCGCATTCAGCGGATGCGCCATGGGTTCCACCGACTCGGTATCCGCGGCCGCCAGTTGATCCACCAGATCCAGGATATTGCCCAGATCCTTCTCAAGCGCCGAGACCTGCTCCTCGTCCACACGGATGCGGGCGAGCACAGCGACTTTCTCAATGTCCTCACGGGAAATGGTCACGCATTGCCTCCCAGGTATATGAAATGTCGGTAATAAAGTAAGCCGGAATTTTGCACGGAATCCGGGGGCGGTTGGAAAAGGCTGTCCAAAACTGTTGAGGGCCATGGACGGCCCGAAACAAGCGCACATGGGCGAAGCAAACGTTTTAGAAGCGCAGCTTCGCGTGCCGCGTAGCGACAGCAATCTGTGATTGCTGGCTGGACCCGCTTGCGGGTGCTTGTAGCGTGTTTTGGACAGCCTTTTCCAACCGCCCCTGCACCCGAATAAAAATTAAGGGCAGTATGGTAACAGATTCGAACAATGGCGGGAGGCCCCAAGCCACCTGCGAAATGTGTGAACGGTAAGGCGCGGGGCCCGATAGCGCCTTGCCTGTGGGGGTGCTCACTGCTAAAGTTGCCGCATCTTTTCTCTGCGACTGCAACTCTCAGGTTGAAACTACACGAATGTTGATCAAAAGACTCCGAGGCTTATTCTCAAGCGATCTGTCCATCGACCTGGGCACCGCCAACACCCTTATTTACGTTCGCGAACGCGGGATCGTGCTGAATGAGCCTTCGGTTGTGGCCATCCGCACCAACAACTCCCAGAAAATGGTGGCCGCCGTCGGCTCCGAAGCGAAACGCATGCTCGGTCGTACCCCAGGCAACATCACCGCCATCCGTCCCATGAAAGACGGCGTGATCGCGGATTTTGTGGTCACCGAGAAAATGCTCCAGCACTTTATCCATAAAGTGCATGAGAACAGCTTTATTACGCCGAGCCCCCGGGTTCTGGTGTGTGTGCCGAGCAAGTCTACCCAGGTAGAGCGCAAGGCCATTCGTGAATCGGCCCTCGGTGCCGGTGCCCGGGAAGTGTTCCTGATTGAAGAGCCCATGGCGGCAGCCATAGGTGCCGGCCTTCCGGTGGAAGAAGCCAGCGGCTCCATGATTGTCGATATTGGCGGCGGCACCACCGAGATTGCCATTATCTCCCTTAACGGCATTGTTTATGCCGAGTCGGTCCGGGTTGGTGGCGACAAGTTCGACGAAGCGATTGTCACCTACGTGCGCCGCAACTACGGCAGCTTGATCGGTGACTCCACGGCCGAGCGCATCAAGCACGAAATTGGCTGCGCCTATGAGGGCCTCGAAATCCGTGAGATTGACGTGCGTGGCCGTAACCTGGCCGAGGGTGTGCCCCGGGCCTTCACCCTGAACAGTGAAGAGATCCTGGACGCGCTCCAGGAGTCCCTGGCGCAAATCGTGCAGACCGTGAAAAGCGCGCTTGAGCAGTCGCCGCCTGAGCTGGCCTCTGACATTGCCGAGCGTGGCATTGTACTGACCGGCGGCGGCGCACTGCTGCGCGGGCTGGACAAGCTGATCAGCGAGGAAACCGGTCTGCCGGTAATTATTGCAGAAGATCCGCTGACCTGTGTTGCCCGTGGCGGCGGCAAGGCGCTGGAAGTGATTGATCGGGGTGGCATCGGAATGTTCTCCCAGGAGGGATAATCCTGTGGGGAGGGCTCGCCATTAAAACCATCTTTGTCCAGGGGCCAGTTCCCGGTTTCAGACTCCTTCTCGTTGTCCTCGTGTCGGCAGCCCTTGTGGTTGCCGATGCGCGTTTCGACAAGCTCTCAACGATTCGCAGCACCATTGCCACGGGACTGGCGCCCGTTTACTGGCTGGGCAACGCGCCCTACGAATTCACCGACTGGTTCGCCGGCCTGTTCGAGAACAAACAGGATCTGCAGCAGGAAAACGAAGACCTGCGCGCCCGGCTGCTGATTCTGGAACGCCGAGCCCTGAAATACGCCGCCCTGGCGTCTGAGAACAACGAACTGCGCCGGTTGATGAACTCCTCCGAAGTGCTCGACGACCGGGTGATTGTTGGTGAGGTTGTTGGTGTTTCTCCCGATCCCTTCTCCCACGAAGTGATTATCAACAAAGGCCGCAGTGACGGCGTCGCGCCCGGCCAGGCCATTCTTGATGCCCATGGCCTGATGGGGCAGGTTGTTCAGAGCAGTCAGATTACCTCCCGCGTGCTTCTGGTCTCTGACAGCAGCCACGCTGTGCCGGTAGAGGTGGTGCGGAACGGTTTGCGGGCCATCCTACTTGGCACCGGTGACACCGACACCCTGGATCTGGTTCACGTGCCGGATACCGCGGACATTCGCGAGGGCGACCTGCTGGTCAGCTCTGGCCTGGGTGGCCGATTCCCAAGGGGCTATCCGGTTGCGGAAGTGAGCCGGATCACCAAGGAACCGGGCGAGCCCTTTGTCTCCATTGAAGCCACGCCCAAGGCTCAGCTCAATCAAAGCCGCCTGGTGCTGGTGGTGTTTCCACCGGAAGGTGTCGGCACGGACATTGAGTCTGCGGGCGACGACGCTCCGGCTTCCGGCGAGGAAGAAGCCGGCACTGGCGCGACCAACGAGGGAGGGCAGCGCTGATGCTGTCGGTAATCAGTTATCCGGTGTTCGTGCTCTCGGTCATTGTGGCCCTGGTGTTCAGTATTTCCCTGTTCCCCGTGGGCTGGTTCGAGTTCCGCCCGGAGTGGTTGGGGCTGGTGGTGTTCTACTGGACGTTCCGGGCACCGGCACAGTTCGGTATCCTGCTGGCCTGGTGCCTGGGGCTGTTGCTCGATGTGCTTGAGGCGACGCCTCTGGGCGTCAATGCCATGGCCATGGCGTTGATCGCATTTCTGGTGCTGACCATTCACCAGCGCCTGCGCATGTACCCCATGCCGCAGCAATGTCTCATGGTCTTCCTCCTGCTCGGCATCAACCAGATGTTGGTGCACTTTGTGAAACAGTTGCTCGGCGCCGAAGACGCGGGCTTCAGCTACCTCTGGCCGGCCCTGACCAGTGCCGTAGTCTGGCCGGTGTTCTGCGTGCTCCTGGACAACATCAACCGCAAGCTGGGTTAGTCATGCCTTCGATCATACTGGCCTCGGCCTCACCTCGCCGGGCCGTGCTGCTTGAACAAATCGGTCTGGCATTCTCGGTTCAGCCGGCCGACGTGGACGAAACACCGAAGAACGGCGAGCCGCCCGAGCAGTACGTACAGCGGTTGGCCATGGACAAGGCACTGGCAGTGTCCGCATCGGCGCCGGATTGTCTGGTGCTGGGCTCCGATACCACGGTGGTGCTGGATGGCCGTATTCTGGGCAAGCCCGCCGATGCGAACGGCGCCAGGGCCATGCTTGGCCGGCTCTCCGGCGCAACCCATCAGGTCATGACGGCCGTTGCCCTTGCGCGAAACGGGCGCAGCCAATGCCGCCTGGTGATCACTGAGGTGTGTTTTCGGGAACTGTCTGCTGCCGAAATTGACGCCTACATCGCCACCGGCGAGCCCATGGACAAGGCCGGCGGTTATGGGATTCAGGGGCTTGGTGGTATTTTTATCAATGAACTCCGGGGTAGCTACAGTTCGGTGGTTGGCCTGCCTCTGCAGGAAACAGCCGCCTTGCTGGAAGACGCCGGTTACCCGGTGTGGAAAAACTGGCCGAGCAGTCTGGAGAGTTCTGGCTCATGAGTGAAGAGATTCTGATAAACGTTACCCCTGTGGAAACCCGCGTGGCGCTGGTGGAAAACGGTATGCTGCAGGAAGCCTACATCGAGCGTACCAGCCGCAAGGGCATTGTCGGGAATATCTACAAAGGCAAGGTGGTACGTGTGCTTCCGGGGATGGAAGCGGCGTTCGTCGATATTGGTCTGGAGCGGGCGGCGTTCATCCACGCCTCCGATGTGGTTCCGAGCCAGTCCAATGGCGATGAGGCCACCGATGCCCCGAAAACCGTACCCGACATTCGCAGCCTGCTGCGCGAGGGCCAGTCCCTGGTCGTTCAGGTTACCAAAGACCCCATCGGCACCAAGGGCGCGCGCCTGACCACTCAGCTGTCGATACCGTCCCGGTACCTGGTTTTCATGCCAGGGGTCAGCCATGTGGGCATTTCCCAGCGCATCGAGGATGAAAACGAACGTGCCCGGCTCAAGACGCTGGTTGAAGAGGCTGCGGCGGAGGATCCGGAGGTTCAGGGCGGTTACATCATCCGCACCGCGGCGGAGGCTGCCTCACCAGAAGACCTCATTGGTGACATGAAGTACCTGCACCGGCTGAGCGTCTCGATAAAGGAGCGCATCGCCAGAGTCCAGGCACCCTCGGTGGTGTACCAGGACCTGCCCCTGTTTATCCGCACCATTCGCGACCTGATTCGGCCCCAGACAGAGAAAATTCGAATCGACAGCCGCGAGAGCCACCAGCGGGTGATGGAGTTTGTTCAGGAGTTTGTCACCGAATTCGCCGACAAGGTCGAATACTACCCGGGCGAGCGCCCGATTTTTGATCTTTACTCGGTGGAAGACGAGATCCAGAAGGCCCTGAGTCGTAAGGTGCAGCTCAAGTCCGGCGGTTATGTCATCATCGACCAGACCGAGGCCATGACGACGATTGATATCAACACGGGCGCGTTCGTGGGCCACCGGAATCTTGAGGAAACCATCTTCAAGACCAATCTGGAGGCGGCCAGGGCCATCAGCCGACAACTTCGCCTGAGAAACCTCGGCGGTATCATCATCATCGACTTCATCGACATGGAAGACTCGGAGCACCAGCGCCAGGTGCACCGCATGCTGGAGAAAATGCTGGAGCGGGATCACGCCAAAACCAAGATTACCGGCGTTTCCGAACTTGGCCTGGTGGAAATGACCCGCAAGCGGACCACCGAGAGCCTGGGGCAGGTATTGTGCGAGCCTTGCCCGGTCTGCGATGGCCGGGGCTTCCTGAAGACCACAGAGACCGTCTGCTACGAGATTTTCCGGGAAATCCTCCGGGTCAACCGTGCCTACGATGCCGAAAGCTACCTGGTAATGGCTTCCCAGAGCGTGGTGGATCGCCTGCTGGACGAAGAATCCGACAACGTGGCGGACCTGGAGACTTTCATCAGCAAGACCATCCGGTTCCAGGTAGAGCCGTTTTACAGTCAGGAGCAGTACGATGTGGTCCTGCTCTGATTCCGGGGCGCCTGACCGGCTGGCCAGGTGAGGTTGAGGCGCACTGATGTCCTCCGCCGATCAACAGCCGCCCTATTCGGATAATCTTCCGGAAAGTCCGCCGGTGCGCCTGTTGGCACGCCTGGCGAGCCTGGTGTGGTGGCTGCTGCTGTTCCTGTTGGTCCTGCTTGCCCTCTATGCCGGGCTGGGCCGCCAACTGACCCAGAACATTGATCAGTTCCGGGACGACCTGGCCATGGAACTCTCCCGCCAGCTGGGCCATGAAGTCAGCATTGGCGCCATTTCCTCCCGCTGGTACTGGCTGGACCCCGCCTTCACTGCAACAGATATACGTGTGAGTCATCCGGAAACCGGCATTCCGGTGGCCAATCTGCAGTATCTGAACATCCGCTTTGATGCCTTGGCCTCGCTCCTGCGTATGCGAATTGTCTTCGAGGATTTCGAGGCTGACGGACTGGAGCTGACGATCAACCAGGAGCGCTCCGGTGAAGTGGCCGTACGCGGCGCCGAGTTCCCTGAGCCGGTCAGCAATCAGTTGCAGGAATGGCTGGAGCTGGCCGGCAACTGGCTGTCGGACCCCTACGTGAAGATTACCCGGGTCAGCCTTGGGATCCGCGATAATCAGGGCAACCTGAGACACCTGGACATTCCCCAGCTGGACCTGGATTACCGACGCGGGCTGTTCCACGCGTCCGGTCGGGCCCTGCAATCCGGAACCACGCAGCAGCTCGCCAGCTTTGCGCTGGTGGGCCAGCATTTTTTCCGGGGCGATTTTACCGGCCAGATCTATCTGGATGTGGCTTCCGGTCGGCTGTTCGATGGTCTCGTTGATGAGTATCAGTGGCGATCCTTGCGGGTGGAGGGGTTTGATCTGGGCGGCGAGGCCTGGCTGACGTTCCGGGGCGGTCAGTTGCAGCAGGTGACCGGCTCGGTCCAGACGCCATACCTGCAGCTGGGCGTGGGGCAGCAGTCCCTGGCCCCGCTGGAGGATATCCGGGCACAGTTTGGCTGGCGTCGCCATGACGATGCGTTGACCGATCAATCGCCGGCTGAGGCGTCCGGCCTTGTTCCGGGCGAGTGGCATCTCAAGCAATTGCAATGGCGATGGGACGGTGACGAGGTGACTCCTTTCAGCCTGCGCCTGGCACCCTCCGATGGCGGTATCACGGTCATCGCCGACGCCTTTCCCCTCGCGCCGACCCGCCGTCTGGTGGCCGCCCTGCCGATCCTGCCCGACATTGCCACCCGGGCGCTCAGAAACTACCGTCCCGGCGGCTTTCTCGATGACCTCGAGCTACACCTGCCCGATCAGGCACCCGCCCGTTTCCGGCTCTCTGGCCACCTGCGGGACGTACGGGCGAGGGCCTACGGAGGCGCGCCTGGAGTCAACGGGTTACAGGGCGATCTGGTGATGGATCGCTACGGTGGACGGGTCCGGGTGGCGGCGGGTGAGGGGCCGGTCTCCCTGGTGTTTCCCCAGCTGTTCCAGGGCCCCTGGTCGTTCCGGGCCTTTGAGGGTGAGGTGGGCTGGTCCCTGGAAGGTGATATTACCCGCGTGTATTCGGACGGTATCCGCATGTTGTACAGCGAGGACACCCGTCTGGATGGTGCGTTTGAGCTGAGGATGGACCAGCAGGGCGAAGACAATCTTGGGCTGAAGGTCGGCGTACAGAATGGCGAGGCCGGGATGCTGGCCGACTTTGTGCCCGCCCGGATCGTCAGTCCGGGCCTTTACGAATGGCTGACCACCGCCATTTCAGAGGCGAACATCACCTCAGGCACCTATTACGGTCACGGCCAGATCGGGTCAGACGCGCCTCCGGGGTCGTTCGTATCATCGATGGCCTACCGGTTTGAAGCGGCCTCGGTACGCTACCAGGAGGATTGGCCGGAAGTTACGGGGGCGAGCGGACAGGTCTATGTCCACAATGGCGATACACTGGTTGAGCTTGAGGCGGGATCTACCGGCGGCCTTACCCTCAAGCCAAGCCAGGTTCGGGTGATTCCCGAGAGCGGACAGACCCGTATCCGGGTAGACGCGTCGGCCTCGGTGCCCGGTGAAGCCGTGGATTTCTGGCTCAGGCAGAGCCCGCTGGGCGAGATGGCAGGTACCGAGGTGCGAAAACTCGACTTCGCCGGCCAGTATGCGCTTGATCTGGGGGTTGATTTGCCGCTGGACACCGACAGGCCACCTGTCGTTGAGGCCCGGATTGAGGCGTCTGACGGTTCGGTCTCCTATGCCGCCGCTGGCCTGAAGTGGCAGAAGATACGCGGCAAGCTTGCTTATCACAGTGAACGCGGCTTCTCTGGTGGCCCTCTGAACGCCGCGTTTTTCGGCGATCCGGTTGCTATTTCCTTCAGCCGCGCCCGGAGCGGCGATGCCCTGACCATTCGCCAGTCGGGTGTTCTGCCGATGCCCGGTGTACTCTCCCGAGCCGGTCTTTCCGGCGATACCGGCTTTGGCCTGAAGGGAACTTTGCCCTACACCGCCGAACTGGAAGTGGGGGCTGAATCCAGTTCCGGGATCCGCGTGCGCTCAACGCTGGAAGGGCTGGCGGTGGACTGGCCGGAGCCCCTGTCCAAGCAGCCCGGGGAAATAGCACCGTTGCAGGCCACCATCAACCCATCGGCGCAGGGCGGCATCGGCATTGCCGGGGAATGGGAAAACCGCGCGGCGTTTGATCTGCTCTGGACCGATTCCGGGTTCGATCTGAGTCTGGACCGCCTTCACCTGGGAGCGGAAATCCTGAGGGACATCGAGATCAATGCGCTCGATCTGGGCGACCGTTGGGTGGTGGCCACGCAATCGCCAAGGGCCCGTGGCCGCCTGGTTTTCCCCGACAGCGAGGATCCGGTGATCGCGGATTTTGAAATGCTGAGTCTGGTACGGGGCCCAAACACAGCCCCGGAGCCCCGGGAGGTGCTGACGCTGGAAGAGCAGCTGCGTGCTTTCCGCAAGCTGGATATGGGAAGCTGGCCAGATATCGACGTTACCATCGCCAATCTGCAAATGGATGAGGAATCCCTCGGGCAGTGGGCTTTCAGCCTCCGCCCAGAGCCCTACCGCCTGGAAGTGAGCGACATCGAGGGGCGCCTGAACTCCCTGACGCTGCTCGGTAATATGACCTGGAGCATCATTGGAGACAGGGAAACCAGCCGCTTCTCCGGATCAATTTCCGGTGGTGCGCTGGCCGATCTGAACGACCTGCTGGACGCCGAGATTCCGGTAAACAACGAGTCCACCACCATAGAACTGGATCTCGACTGGCCAGGGCGACCAGACCAGATTGCGGTACCGGATCTCAGCGGATCAGTCAGCCTGCGACTGGACCAGGGGGTGATTCTTGAGAGCAACAACACCGCCCAGCTGTTCCGGGTGTTCAACCTCCTGAACTCCGACACCCTCTGGCGGCGCCTGAAGCTCGATTTCTCCGATCTTTACGAGCGCGGCGTCGCATTCGACGCCATATCGGGGAAGGCGCAGATCATTAACGGCCTGATGACCATGGATCCGGAACTGCAGGTTGTGGGGCCTTCCGGGGCCTTCAAACTCAGTGGCAGCACCGACATGGCCAGCGAAGAGCTGGATATGCGCCTGGTGGTCGTGCTGCCGCTCACCCAGAACCTGCCGTTGGCCGCTCTGCTGATGGGCGCGGGCGCTCCCATTGGCGGTGCCCTGTTTGTACTCGACAAGATTCTGGGCGATCCTCTGAGCAGGCTGACCAGCGCAACCTACAGCGTTACGGGCACCTGGGAGGCGCCGGAAGTGGACCTGCAGCGGGTATTTGATACCGGCGGCTAATGAAGGAGGCTGTCATGACTGAAACTGTCGCCAATCGAGTTGCGGCCATCCAGATGGTCAGTACCCATGACATAGACGCCAACCTCGATGACGCACGGCGTCTGCTGGCTGAGGCGGCGGCCCAGGGTGCCTCGGTGGCGGTACTACCGGAGAATTTTGCGATTCTGGCAAGCCGCCAGATGCCGGAATGTGGCCGTCGGGAGGCGGGGCCAGACCCACAGATTCGCGCTTTTCTGGCGCAGCAGGCCCGCTCACTGGGGCTCTGGATTGTCGGCGGCTCCATGCCATTGGCGCAGAGACCCGACGGCTCGGACATTGCCGACCGGGTGCGGGCCACCTGTCTGGTATTCGATGATCAGGGCAGGGAGGTTGCCCGATACGACAAGATTCACCTGTTCGACGCCATGGTGGAGGACGCCCATGGCCAGTACCGGGAATCAGACACCTTCGAGCCGGGCGATCAGGTGGTGACGGTTGATACCCCGGCTGGCAAGCTGGGGCTTGCCATCTGTTACGACCTGCGATTTCCGGAGCTGTTCCGGGCGCTCAGGGCCGAGGGGGTGGACTGGATCTGCCTGCCGAGCGCGTTCACCTGGCAGACTGGCGATGCGCACTGGCACCCGTTGATCCGGGCCCGGGCCATCGAAAATCAGGTGTGGGTTGTGGCGCCGGGGCAGGGCGGCCAGAACAGCAGTCGCCGGCGCACCTATGGCCACAGTCTGATCTGTGATCCCTGGGGCCGGGTCGTTGCGGAAATAGGTGAAGGACCGGGCGTGGTGTCTGCGGAGCTGGACACAGCTCAGGTCGAGAACCTGCGCACCCGCATGCCGGTGTGGGAGCATCGGCGACTCAGCTGAGCGCCTCGGCATCGTCGATGCACTCGCGCAGATACCGGAACAGTTTTCGGGACTGGCCGGTGTTCTTCTGCTTTTCCACGTCCTTGCGGGCATTGCGCGCGAGATTACGCAGGTGCTGCAGATCGGCGCTTGGGCAATAGTTGAAAAACTCCCCGACCACCGCATCCCCCTCGGCGATGATCCGGTCACGCCAGCGCTCGGCGAGGTGGTGGCGCCGGGTGTGCTCTTCACTCCCTGCATCGAAGGCGTCGATGGCTGTGGCAAGCGCCTCCGGATCGTCTTCCTGACGGATCACCTTGCCAATGTACTGGAGATGCCGACGCCTGGCTTCGTTCTGACGGATGCGTCGGGACTCTTCGATGGCCGCCCGGAGGGTATCGCTGATGGCCAGGGTGGCCAGCTGGTCATTGCTCAGATCCAGCATGCGTTTGCCCAGGTCCTGCAGCGCGTGCATCTCCCGTTTGAGCTGGGATTTGCTGGGGCCGTCGTATTCGGGCGCGTCGTTGTCTTGTTTGTCTGTCATAAGTTCTGCCTGGTTGTCGGGTTACGCTTTGCTAACCCGACCTACAAAAATTCACCCAACCGTAGGTCGGATTAGCGAAGCGTAATCCGACATCCGGCTACGCATAGAAAATCGTGGCGAGGCCAAGAAAGGCCATGAACCCGACCACGTCGGTCACGGTGGTGAGAATCACGCTCCCCGCCAGCGCCGGGTCGATGTTCCGTGACTTGAGGAACAGTGGCAGCACGGTACCCACGAGTGCTGCCGCCACGAGATTAATAACCAGCGCGGCGGCGATAATGGCGCCAATCAGCATGTCCTGGAACCAGAGCATGGCGGCCCCGGCGACCACGGCCGCCCAGAGCAAGCCGTTCAGGATGCCAGACAGAAACTCACGGTTCAGCAGCCAGCCCACATTGGCACCGCTGATCTGGCCCACGGCCATGCCCCGGATGACCAGGGTAAGCGTCTGGCTGCCGGCGATGCCACCCATGCTGGCGACAATGGGCATGAGCACGGCGAGCGCGACCACCTTGGCAATGGTTTCTTCGAACAGGCCGATCACCGCCGAAGCGGTGAGGGCGGTAATCAGGTTGATGCCCAGCCAGACCGCCCGACGCCGTGATGTTTTCCACACCGGCGCGAAGGTGTCCTCATCCTCGTCCAGGCCCGCCATGCTCATCAGGGAGTGGTCGGCGTCTTCCCGGATAACGTCCACCACGTCATCGATGGTGATGCGGCCCAGCAGCCGGCCTTCCTCGTTCACCACCGGCGCCGAGATCAGATCGTAGCGTTCAAACAGGGTGGCTACCTTGGTGTCTGACAGGCTCACGGGAATGGGTTCAATGTCGGTATCCATGACCTCGCGCACGGTGGCGGCGGGGTTGGAGACCAGCATCTTGGTGATGGGCAGCATGCCGATGAACTCATCCCGACGGCTCACCACAATCAGGCTGTCGGTCATCGGGGGTAGGGTCCGGTGCCGGCGCAGATAACGCAGCACCACGTCAATGCTGATGTCCGGACGCACCGTAATGGTGTCCGTGTTCATCAGACCGCCGGCGGTGTCCTCGGGGTAGGAGAGAACCTCCTCGACCCGCTGGCGATCCTGTTCGTCCATGGTGTCCAGGACTTCCTGAATCACCGTGTCCGGCAGCTGTTGCAGCAAGTCGGCCAGGTCGTCCGACTCGAAGTCCTCGATGATGTCCGCCAGCTCCTGGGCATTCAGCTGGCTCAGGAAGTAACCCCGGATATCGTCGCTCAGATACTGGAGAACTTCCCCCTCGAGCTGCTTGTCGACCAGGTTCCACAGCAGCGCCCGCTGCCGGGGTGGCGAGGACTCGAGCAGGTGGGCAATATCACTGGGGCTCAGGCCGCCATTCAGGATGCGTGCAACCTGCTTGAGCGCACCACTGTCCAGCGCTTCACTCAGGGAGCGAAGGCGCTGGCGGGCCTGGCTTTTTTCCAGAATATCGGTCATGAGTCACCCGGCGTCAGAAAACGCCTGCATTATAGCGGAGTTAGGCGCTGTCGGTGAGAATGAGTTGTAGGTGAATGCCGTACGGCAGTCGACTTATTCGCCCTCGCCGAAATAGTCGTTGATCAGTTCGACCAGGGCCTCGACCGCCTGCTCTTCATCGGGGCCCTCGGCAATGATCTCCACTTCGGTGCCCTGGCTGGCGGCCAGCATCATCACCTGCATGATGTTCTTGGCATCCACTTCCCGGCCCTTGCCACTGATGCGGACACTGCTGTCGAACCCGGACGCCGTGGCAACGAGCTTTGCAGTGGCGCGAGCGTGCAGGCCAAGTTTGTTGATGATGGTAATGGGGCGACGAATCATGGCTGGGTCAGATCTCTTCCCTTGCCTGGAGGTGTGGCAGCTCAGTGTGCCGCACCTGCACATTGCTGTATTTCTGCCGGAAGTAGGCGCCCAACTGCTCACACATGTAGACCGACCGGTGCTGGCCGCCGGTGCAGCCAATGGAGATGGTCATATAGCTTCGATTGCTGTCGGCGAAGGATGGCAGCCAGTTATCCAGGAATGTGGTCAGGTCTTCGATCATTTTCCGGGTGGACGGCTCCTGCTCGAGAAAATCGATAACCGGCTGGTCGGTGCCCACGTACTTGCGCAGGCTCGTATCCCAGTAGGGGTTGGGCAGGCAACGGACATCAAAAACGTAGTCCGAATCCAGGGGAACCCCGTGCTTGAACCCGAAGGACTGGAACAGCAGAGCCAGTTCCTGATCCTTGCGACCCACCACCCGTTGCTTGACCATGTCCCGCAGTTCGTACATGGACATGCCGGTGGTGTTGATGTAGAGGTCTGACAGCTTGGACAGCGGCTCCAGCAGTGTTTTCTCGCTGCTGATGGCTTCCCGCAGCGAGGTTTTGTCGTCGCTCAGCGGGTGTTTACGGCGTGTGGCGTGGAAACGCTGTAGAAGGGACTGTTCGTCGGCGTCCAGAAATATGATTTCCACGGTAACGCCGGTACCCTGAAGGCTGCGGTAGATGTCCTCGAAATTCGCCAGTTCTCCCGACAGGTTGCGGGCGTCGATGCTCACCGCCATCTTGCCCAGCCGGCCCGGACTGGCCTGGCCTGCCGCCTCCCGGGTGAGCGGGAACAGAAGGCCGATGGGAAGGTTGTCGATGCAGTAGAAGCCAAGGTCCTCAAGCACATGAAGTGCCGTACTCTTGCCCGAGCCGGATCTGCCACTGACGATGATCAGCTTCATGCCCAAACGTCCTCTGCTGTGGTAGCTCTCATCCGCCCGTAACGGTCATGCGTTCATATAGCGTCCGGGCATCCTGGCACTGCCGGAGTCGGTCACAGAACGACCGCTCATTGAACTTTTCGGCCAGTTGGCTGAGCAGTTCCAGGTGCTCGCTGGTGGCCTCCTTGGGCACAATCAGCGCAAAAATCAGGTCGACCGGCTGGTTATCAATGGCGTCGAAGTCGACACTTTCCTCCAGGGTCATCAGCACGCCCACCACGTGATCCAGGCCTTCAAGCCGACAGTGCGGGATGGCAATACCCTGGCCAATGCCAGTGCTGCCCAGGCGCTCACGGGCAATCAGATTGTTGAAAATCTGGGTTTCGCTGAGCGTGTTGTCCTGCTGGTTTATCTGCTCGGCAATAAACTCCAGGGCCCGTTTCTTGCTGGAGGCCGCAACCCGGCAAAGGGTCAGCTCCGGCGCAAGAATGTTGTCTATGGTCAGGGATGTGTCGCTCATGGATCGACTGGGTTTCCGTTAAAAAAAAGGCTGCGACACGTCGTTCGTGTCGCAGCTCGTTTGTGTGACTTACACGATAACGGCCGGTTAACGAGAGCCGTTTCCGTGCATCCGGTCTACATTCTTTTCCTTGTGCTTGAGGATCTGGCGGTCCAGCTTGTCGATCAGGGCATCAATGGCCGCGTACATGT
Source organism: Marinobacter sp. (assembly GCF_041984545.1). Classification (GTDB taxonomy): domain Bacteria; phylum Pseudomonadota; class Gammaproteobacteria; order Pseudomonadales; family Oleiphilaceae; genus Marinobacter. The sequence continues at coordinate 16,986 of NZ_JBHIXV010000004.1, forward strand.
CCTCGTTTTCCGCCTTTGCGTGAATCTCACCACCAACCACGTGCAGCGTGGCTTCCGCGATCTGGCGTACCTTTTCCACTTCCAGGGTCACCTGGCAGTTGCTGATGTGGTCAAAGTGACGCTCGAGCTTCTCGAACTTCTCTGAAACGTAATCCTTGAGTGCGGGAGTCAGTTCTACGTGATGGCCTGAAATATTGAGTTGCATAGGCGTCTCCTGTTGTCATCGTGCCGGCTCCGGAGAGCCGGTCTGTGTGCTGGCGCCCTCGGCGCCGGCGAATACCGTGTTGCGTGCCGCTCCCATTAAGGGGATCAGACCAGCCGCTTGCGCTCGTTGGAAGGCGGGATGTGCATCGCCTCCCGGTATTTGGCAACGGTGCGTCGCGCAACCTTGATTCCCTGTTCTCCTAGCATGGCTGCAATTTTACTGTCGCTCAACGGCTTTTTGGGCGTCTCCGCAGCAATCAATTTCTTGATCATGGCCCGGATTGCCGTTGAGGAGCATTCTCCGCCCTCGTCGGTGCTTACGTGGCTGGAGAAGAAATACTTCAGTTCGAAAATGCCCCGTGGGGTGTGCATGTACTTCTGGGTGGTGACCCGCGAGATCGTGGATTCGTGCATCTCCACCGCCTGGGCAATGTCCGAGAGTATCAGAGGCTTCATGGCCTCCTCCCCGTGGTCCAGGAACCCCTGCTGGTGCTCGACAATGCGCGTGGCCACCTTCAGCAGTGTTTCGTTCCGGCTTTGCAGGCTCTTGATAAACCACTTCGCCTCCTGCAGCTGGTCCCGCAGATAGGTGTTGTCGGCGCTGCTGTCTGCACGTCTTATAAGTGAAGCATAGCTTGCATTTACCCGAATGCGCGGGGCAATTTCCGGATTCAGTTCCACCCGCCAGCGGCCGTTGTGCTTGCGCACAATCACGTCCGGAATCACGTAGTCCGGCTCGGCGCGGTCAATGACATCGCCCGGGCGCGGGTTCAAACCGGTAATCAGGGCCAGCACTTCCCGCAGCTGGTCTTCCTTCAGTCGGCTGCGCCGCAGCAGCTGGGCGTAATCACGATTGCCCAGCAGATTGATGTAGTGCGTGATGACCAGCCGGGCCTGGGCCAGCCAGGGGGTTTCCGGCGGTAACTGGTTGAGCTGGATGAGCAGGCACTCCTGAAGGTCCCGGGCGAAGACACCTGGTGGGTCGAAGTGCTGCAGGCGGTGCAGCACCGCTTCCACTTCATCCAGTTCAAGGGGGTCTTCCTCAGCCTCATCCAGCAGGCCGGCGTGAATGTCTTCCAGGGAGCTGGTCAGGTAGCCGCGTTCATCTACCGCATCCATCAGGGCGTGAGCAATGGCCTGGTCCCGCTCGCTCATGGGCGTGAGGTTCAGTTGCCATTCCAGGTGATCCTGCAGGGTTTCGGTCGGTGAGTTGCGGGTCTCGAAGTCGTGGTCGTTTTCGTCGTCGTTACGGGCCGCCGGCGCAGGCGCGGACTGATATATGTCGTCCCAGGCGGTGTCTACCGGCAGGTCATCGGGGATGTTATCGGGGATGTCGTTTTCCGACGCCCAGTCCGGGCCGTTCTCGCTTTCGTCCCAGTCGGTCTGGGTTTCGGTCGGGGATTCGGCGGTGTGTTCGGAGGATTCGGATTCGCCCGATTCCGGGCCCTCGGAGGAGGCGTCGGGGTGGTCATCGTCCTCGGAGGTTTCCAGCATCGGGTTGGATTCCAGCGCCTGCTGGATTTCCTGCTGAAGGTCCAGGGTGGAAAGCTGTAGGAGCCGGATCGCCTGTTGCAGCTGGGGCGTCATGGTCAGGCTCTGACCCAGCTTTAACTGTAAAGAGGCTTTCATAACCATGGTTCAGGATCCGTCACTCATCAGCGCTTCGTGCCTTAGCCAGTAAAAAGTCGTTATATGCCGGTCACTTGCCTTGGGTTATATTTACCCTAGCAAGTTCTTTGCCGAGTTTACTTGCTGCAGGTCATCAAAACAATCCGCACTTCGTATCACAGCCTGAATTCGTCGCCCAGATACACTTCCTTGACCTGTTGATTGGCCAGGATGGCATCGGCGTTGCCGGAGGCAATAATGTGGCCGCCGGAAACGATATAGGCATTCTCGCAGATATCGAGGGTCTCACGCACGTTGTGGTCGGTGATCAGAACCCCGATGCCCTTGTCACGCAGGTGGCGAATGATGTGCTTGATGTCGCTGACCGAAATCGGATCGACACCCGCGAAGGGTTCGTCCAGCAGAATGAACGCTGGCTCCATGGCCAGAGCTCGGGCTATTTCAACCCGGCGCCGTTCGCCACCCGACAGCGCCATGCCAATGCTGTCGCGAATGTGGGTGATGTGGAATTCTTCCAGCAGCTCCTCCAGTTTCTGCTCCCGCTCGGCGCGGCCCATGCCCCGGCGGGTTTCCAGGATGGCCATGATGTTGTCGCGAACCGACAGCTTGCGGAACACCGAGGCTTCCTGGGGCAGATAGCCAATGCCCTTGCGGGCGCGACCGTGCATCGGCAGGGGCGTGATGTCGCGGCTGTCGATGGTGATGCGGCCGCGGTCGGCCGGAACCAGCCCGACGATCATATAAAAGCAGGTGGTTTTTCCCGCTCCGTTAGGGCCGAGGAGTCCGACAATTTCCCCACTACGGATTTCCAGGGAAACGTCAATGACCACCTTCTTCTGCTTGTAGCTTTTTGCCAGGTTGCTGGCTCTCAGAATTGCCATCGGAATCCTGTTTACTCAGTGCGGCTGTCGTTACTGCGTGGCTGTATGACCATTTCGACCCGGCCCGGTCCGGAACCAGTGTCGGTGCCACCTTCGGCAGTGACCACCCGGTCCTGCGTATCGTAATGAATGATGTTGCCCCGGAACAGGTTGCCATTCTGTTCAATGATGGCCTCCCGTTCAAAGGTGATGCGCTGGTCGGTCGCAGACCAGGTGATGTTCAGGGCCCGTGCGTCGGTCTCGCCCTTACCGTCGCGGGCTGGCTGGCGGTACCTGGCCGGTTCGCCGGAGGCTTCGATCCGGCTGAGCCCGTTGGCATCCCGGTACAGAACCACCCGCTCGGCATCGAGTCGGGTCTGGCCCTGTTCCAGCTCGACATCGCCGGTGTAGGTTGCGATGCCCTTGGCATCGTCCAGGCGCGCGTTGTCGGCCGTTACCTTGATCGGCGTGTCGGAGTTGAGGTCGAAGGCGGCAGCGGGGGCCATGATCGCCAGTGATACCAGCGCGGCCGCCAGGCGCCGACGTACATTAGTTTCCGGTGTCATAATATCCTTCCACCTGGGAGTTCAGTTCCAGAATGCGCTCGTCTATCCATGCCTTCATGCCAACGGCGGTGGTGATGCCGGTGACATCCCGGATCTCCACTGGCGCGTCGGTGAACACCACGCCTTCGTTATTATCGAGGGTCAGGGTCCGGGTTGTCAGTGTGGTGTCCCGCCCACTTACGCTGCGCAGCACCTGCACGTTGCCGGTGAGATGCACCAGTTCCTGGTTCTGTATCAGCCGGCCCCGATCCGCTTCCACAATCCAGGGCTGGGTGTCGGCATCGCCGTAGAGTTCCGCGCGCGGCGAATCCATGGTCGCCAGGTTGCTTTCTTCAAACTGCTCTATCCGCGGGCTGGCAAACCGGATCTCGAGGTTCCCGGTTTCATCAAACGACCGGTAGTTGCCGTTGACCACAAAGCCGTCGGGCTCGGCATCGCCCCGCAACGCGGCCGCTTCCTGGTCGACAACCGGCGCTTCGTCACTGCGCCAGAGCAGGAAAATTGCCGCCACAACCGTGCCGCCCAACGCCAGCATTCTCAGCCAGGGCCGATCGGCAAACCCGTTCATGGCTGCGGCTCCAGATAGGGTTGCAGTGCGGCGTCGAGCTTGCCCTGGGCGGCCAGGATGAGATCGCAGGCTTCGCGCACGGCCCCGGCACCGCCGTTGGTCCGGGTACAGTAATCAGCATGCTGTTTCACCAGCCAGTAGCCGTTGGGCACCGTAAGACCGAGGCCGGCGAACCTCAGCGCCGGCAGGTCCGGCAGGTCGTCGCCCATATAGGCGATGGCGTCGGGGGTGATGTCCATGGTGCTCACCAGCTCCTGCAGCGCCACTTTCTTGTCTTCACGGCCCTGCATCAGGTGCGGGATGCCGAGGTCGCGCATCCGCTTTTCCGTCAGTGGTGACCGGCGGCCGGTGATGACTGCCACGGTGATGCCCGCCGCCATCAGCTGTTTCAGGCCCAGCCCGTCGAGAATGTTGAACGCCTTGAGTTCGTCGCCGGCGGCACTGAAATACAGCCGCCCATCGCTCATGATGCCATCGACGTCCAGGGCAATCAGCCGGATCCTGCGGGCTTTCTCCAGCAGGTCCTCGGGCCATTCGGGCATCATCGGGTGGGATATCGGGGCTCTGGTGCTGCCGGCCATCAGATCACACCCGCTCGCAACAGGTCGTGCATATTGATTGCTCCAACGAGGGCGCCGCCTGCATCGAGCACGGGGAGGGCATTGATCTTCATCTCTTCCATGATGTTCAGGGCTTCTGCCGCCAGGTGGTCGGCCTCGATGGTTTTGCCGTGCCGGGTCATAACCTCGCGGATGGGGGTATTGTGAATATCCACCGAGCGATCAAGCGTCCGACGCAGGTCGCCGTCCGTAAATATTCCGGTAAGTTTGCCCTGGTCGTCCACCACGGTGGTCATGCCAAGGCCCTTGCGAGAAATTTCCAGAAGGGCGCCGCTGAGAGGCGTGCTCTCATTGACCACCGGAATGCGATCGCCGGAATGCATGATGTCGGAGACTTTCAGCAAAAGCCTTCGGCCCAGGCTGCCGCCGGGGTGCGAGAAAGCAAAGTCCTCGGCACTGAAACCGCGGGCCTCGAGCAGGGCCACGGCCAGCGCATCGCCCATGACCAGAGTCGCGGTGGTGGATGAGGTGGGCGCGAGGCCCAGCGGGCAGGCTTCCACCGCCACGCTCACATCGAGGTTGGCCACTGCCTCCCGGGCGAGGGTGGAATTGGCGTTGCCGGTCATGCTGATCAGCGGCGCACCCATGCGTTTGATCAGTGGCAGGATGGTAACCACCTCGCTGGTGTTGCCGCTGTTGGAGATCGCAATGACCACATCCTGGGGGGTGATCATGCCCATGTCGCCATGGCTGGCTTCGCCCGGATGCACAAAAAATGAGGGCGTGCCCGTGCTGGCCAGGGTGGCGGCGATCTTGTTGCCAACGTGACCGGACTTGCCCATGCCGGTAACCACAACCCGGCCCTTGCAGGCCATGATAACTTCGCAGGCACGGTCGAACTGTTCGCCAATGCGGCCTTCGAGTGCGTCGATGGCGTCCCGCTCAATGCGGATGGCACGCAGGGCGGAGGTACGAAAGTCGGTTGCAGTCTGGTCGGTCATCGGGCTTGGGGCCTGGCTGTCGCGTCTCTGGGAAATGCCGCTGAAAAGTGACATCGAAAATTGTTCCCGGAGTATATCATTTTCAACGGCTAACAATGCCCGGTGATCGAAAGATCAGTCAAACTGATCATGGCGGTCAGTGGATTTCGGGTAGTATTTCCCCGCCATGGATTGAGCTTGCAGGCTCCTTGGCATAATGTAGCCACACTTCGAAAGGTAAGGACTATGGATTCGCCGGCTTACATTACACTCAAGGATGTCGTTTTTTCCCGTTCCGGACGCCGTATTTTCGATGGGATAACGCTGAGCATTCCCCGTGGCCGCATCACCGCCATCATGGGCCCCAGTGGTACCGGTAAAACCACGCTGCTGCGCCTGATTGGCGGGCAACTCAAGCCGGATTCCGGCCAGGTGGTGGTGGACGGGCACGAGGTGCCCCGGCTCAAGCGCAAGGCGCTCTATACCCTGCGTGAGAACATGGGCATGCTGTTCCAGAGCGGGGCCCTGTTCACGGATCTTTCTGTGTTCGAGAACGTGGCCTTTCCGCTGCGAGTTCACACTCGTCTGCCGGAAGACATGATTCGTGACATAGTCCTGATGAAGCTCGAGGCGGTTGGCCTGCGCGGAGCTCGTCATCTGATGCCCTCGGAACTGTCCGGGGGCATGACCCGCCGGGTCGCGCTCGCTCGCAGTATCGCCCTGGACCCGGAACTGATCATGTACGACGAGCCTTTCGCCGGCCAGGATCCCATTGCCATGGGTGTGCTGGTGAAGCTGATTCGCGATCTGAACAGCTCCATGGGTCTCACCAGTGTGCTGGTGTCCCACGATGTGCCCGAATCCCTGAGCATTTGCCACTACGCCTGCATCATCTCCGACGGCAAGGTGATTGGTGAGGGTACGCCCGAGCAGTTGCGGGAACACCCTTCTGAACAGGTCCAGCAGTTCCTCCAGGGGCAGCCGGACGGGCCCGTCCCCTTCCATTATCCCGCCGATGATGCGGGCCGGGACTTCGGTCTCTCCGGGGGTGGTGTGTGATCGACAGAGTTGCCGCCCTTGGTCGCCTCGGGCTGAATATTGTCGCCTCCTTCGGTCGGTCGGGCCGTTTCCTTATGGGCGTCCTCGGAGGTGTGCCCAAGCCCGCCACCGGGTTCCCGTTGCTGGTACGTCAGCTCTACGCCGTGGGGGTGTTGTCCCTCGCCATTATCGTGGTGTCCGGATTGTTCATCGGCATGGTGCTGGGGCTGCAGGGCTACACCATTCTCAGTGACTATGGCTCAGAGTCTGCCATTGGCCAGATGATTGCCCTCACTCTGGTCCGGGAACTGGGCCCGGTGGTGACCGCGCTGCTGTTCGCTGGCAGGGCTGGTTCCGCGTTGACCGCCGAGATTGGCCTGATGAAAGCCACCGAGCAATTGTCCAGCATGGAAATGATGGGTGTGGATCCGCTGCGCCGGGTTATTGCACCGCGCCTGTGGGCCGGGTTCATCGCCATGCCGGTGCTGGCCGTCATCTTCTCGGTGGTTGGTATCTGGGGCGGCATGCTTGTGGGTGTCGACTGGCTGGGCGTGTTTGAGGGGTCCTTCTGGGGCAACATGCAGTCCTCGGTCGATTTCGTGGACGATGTCCTCAATGGCGTAATCAAGAGCATCGTTTTCGGCTTTGTGTGTGCCTGGATTGCGGTGTATCAGGGGTATGATTGTGTTCCGACCTCTGCAGGCATCAGTTCAGCGACGACCAAGACCGTGGTGTACTCCTCGCTGGCTGTTCTGGGGCTGGATTTTGTTTTGACCGCCGTGATGTTTGGCGATTTCTGAAACCATCGATAACGGGATTTCAACGGAGCCGGAAATGGCACAGAGAACCACTGAAATCATTGTTGGCCTGTTCATGATTGCAGGCTGTGCAGCGCTGCTGTTCCTGGCGTTACAGGTAAGCGGGCTGTCGCCCAAGTCTGCCGGTGACACCTATACCATTTACGCCAACTTCAACGACACCGGCGGCCTGACGCCGCGCGGCAGGGTGTCCATGGCGGGTGTCACGGTGGGCACCATCGAGTCCATCGCCCTCGACAAGGATACCTTTCAGGCCCGGGTGACGATGTCCATCGATTCGAACGTGGATAACATTCCCGCCGACAGTTCCGCAGTTATACGTACATCCGGCCTGCTGGGGGAGCAGTACATTGATATCTCCATTGGCGCGGATATGGACTCCCTGAAAGAGGGCGACACCTTCTACTCAACCCAGTCGGCCATGAACCTTGAGCGGCTGATCAGTAACTTCGCATCGGGTCGTTGATACCGGCCGGAAAAGACTACACAGGAGATCGGGATGTTTGTTTTCAGAATCCACACGCTGCTGGGCCTGGTGTTGGCCCTGTTCCTGGCATCGGCCGCCCACGCCGGCGAAGCCGAAGACCTGCGCGAATATGTGGATACCAACACCCAGAGTCTGGTGGACAAGCTCAATCGTGAGCGCGGTCTGTACGAAAAGGATCCGGAAGCCTTTTACCGGAAAATGGACGAGGCGCTGTCGGATTTTGTTGATTTCCGGCGGATTGCCGCCCGGGTGATGGGCCGGTACGCGCGGCAGACGACTCCCGAGCAGCGCGACGAGTTCGTGGTCAAGTTCAAGCGCAGCCTGTTTGACAGTTACGCCCAGGCGCTGGTCAGTGCCGAGGAATTCAAGATCAATGTGCAGGGCGCTACCATCAATCCACAGGACAGCGGCCGGGCCTCCGTGCAGATGGAAGTGGTCACAGCGTCGGGTAACCGCTACCCGGTGACCTATTCCATGTACAAGACCGACAGCGGCCAGTGGATGATGGAGAACGTGATCGTTGAGGGCGTGAACATTGGTCTGGCTTTCCGCGACCGTTTCAGCCAGGAAATGGAAGAGAACCGCGGCAGGATCCAGGCGGTGATCGACGGCTGGAGCGACGCTGTCCAGTCCCTCAACCTGGAGCAGGAAGTGGACAAATCATGAGTCAGTCCGCGCCGCTGGCCCGGCTGTCAGACGGTGTTCTGGTGGTCTCGGGCTATGTGGACTTCGACAGCGTTGTCGCCCTGCGCAGACAGGGCGACGCGCTGATTGCCAGTTGTTCCCGGGCGCTGACGGTAGACCTGGGGGCTCTGGAGAACGCCCACAGCGTCGTTCTGTCGCTTCTATTGTGTTGGCGCCGGCTGGCGGCAGGGCGCAGTATCGAACTGTCTTTCCGCGGTGTCAGCGACAGGCTGGCGTCACTGGCCGCCCTCAGTAATCTGGAAGATGAGTTGCCCGGTTTTGCACCGGGATCCGAGATCCCCACTCACTGAAAGCTCAGGGTTTCGACGCCCCGCATTACTGCATGGTAAAGCTGACCCGGGCGCCGTAATTGGTTACAATCTCGCCCCTGATTTCCAAACACCCGAGGTTTTTCTATGGATGCCAACCAAGTCACCGAGCTGGTCAAGGAATCCTTTCCTGACTGCGACGTGCAGGTACAGGTTGACGGTACCCATTATCTGGTTGTTGTTGTGGGCGATGTGTTTGAAGGGCTATCCACCATCAAGCGCCAGCAGCTGATCAACAAGGCGCTGTTCCAGCAGGTAATGGATGGCACAATCCACGCACTTCACCCGCGCGCCTTCACGCCGGCCGAATGGGCAGATCGCCAGGGCTGAAACGCCCGAACAAGACAGGATATTCATTGTGGACAAACTTCTGATCAGGGGCCGCAAGCCCCTGGATGGTGAAATCCGGATTTCCGGTGCCAAGAACGCCGCGCTGCCAATCCTGGCAGCAACCCTGCTCGCGGACGAGCCGGTGACCGTCGGTAACCTGCCGCACCTGAACGACATCACCACCATGATCGAGCTGCTCGGCCGCATGGGCGTGGAGCTGATGATTGATGAGAAAATGAGCGTGGAGATCCACGCCAACACCATCAAGCATTTCCACGCGCCCTACGAGCTGGTGAAAACCATGCGCGCCTCCATTCTGGTGCTGGGTCCACTGGTCGCGCACTTCGGTGAGGCGGAAGTGTCCCTTCCCGGTGGCTGTGCCATCGGCAGCCGGCCAGTGAACCTGCACATCCACGGCCTGGAAATGATGGGCGCGGATATCAAGGTTGAGAACGGCTACATCAAGGCGAAGACCAACGGTCGCCTCAAGGGCGCCCACATCTTCCTGGACACGGTCACCGTTACCGGCACCGAGAACCTGATGATGGCCGCGGCCCTCGCTGATGGTAAAACCATTCTCGAAAACGCTGCCCGTGAGCCGGAAGTGGTGGATCTGGCAGAGTGCCTGATTGCCATGGGCGCCGACATCAAGGGCCACGGCACCGCCACCATCGAGATCAACGGCGTTGAGCGGCTGCACGGCTGCCACTACAACGTGCTGCCGGACCGTGTTGAAACCGGTACCTATCTGGTGGCCGCCGCCGCCACTGGCGGCCGGGTCAAGCTCAAAGACACCCGAGAAGACCTGCTCGAAGCGGTGCTGCTCAAGCTGGAAGAGGCCGGCGCACACATCAGTACAGGCGCCGACTGGATCGAGCTGGACATGAAAGGCAACCGCCCGAAAGCAGTGAGCCTGCGTACGGCCCCGTATCCGGCGTTCCCGACCGACATGCAGGCCCAGTTCGCCGCCATGAATGCGGTGGCGGAAGGCTCCGGAACCATTGTCGAGACGGTGTTCGAGAATCGCTTCATGCACCTGCAGGAACTGATCCGCATGGGCGCAGACATCACCCTGGAAGGCAACGCCGCTATCATCAAGGGTGTGGGCCACCTGACCGGTGCACCGGTGATGGCCACTGACCTGCGGGCGTCAGCCAGCCTGGTGATTGCCGGCCTGGTAGCCGACGGCGACACCATCGTCGATCGCATCTACCACATCGACCGTGGTTACGAGTGCATTGAAGAGAAGCTTCAGCTGCTGGGCGCCAGCATCCGCCGACTGCCGGCCTGAGGCACCCAACCAGACATTACAGGGAAACCGGAAGAACTGATGACAGATTCCATCACCATCGCCTTGTCGAAGGGACGAATCCTGGAGGAAACCCTGCCGTTGCTGGCGGAGGCCGGCATCGAGCTGGTCGACGACGTCAAGAAATCCCGCAAGCTGGTGTTCCCGACCACCGACCCTCAGGTGAGGGTGCTAATCCTGCGGGCCACCGACGTACCCACCTACGTTCAGTACGGTGGCGCCGATCTGGGCGTGACCGGCAAGGATGTTCTGATGGAGCATGGTGGCGAGGGGCTTTACGAGCCGCTGGATCTCAACATCTCCCGGTGCCGGTTGATGACTGCCGGGCCGAAGAACCAGACCCCGCCTGCCGGTCGTATCAAGGTGGCGACCAAATTCGTGAACCTGGCTCGTCGTTATTATTCGGCCCAGGGCCGCCAGGCGGACATCATCAAGCTCTACGGCGCGATGGAGCTGGCACCGATCCTGGGGCTCGCGGATGAAATCGTCGACATCGTGGACACCGGTAACACCCTCAAGGCCAACGGTCTGGAGGCCCGGGAGCTGATTGAGCACATCAGCAGCAGGCTGGTGGTTAATCGCGCGTCCATGAAGATGAAACACGCCCGGATTAACCCCATAATCGAAAAGATGTCGGCAGCCGTTGAGAAACGACGAGAGCCGCAATAGAGCCCTGTTTACAGGATGAGAGATATGACCGTAAGCATCAAACGACTGAACGCCTCACAAAGTGACTTCGACCGCGCCCTGGCCAGACTGCTGGCCTGGGACGACAGCGTTGATCATCAGGTGAACGAGTCGGTGCGTCATATCCTGCATGAAGTGAAAACCCGGGGTGATCAGGCGGTTCTGGAATTTACCGAGAAGTTCGACCGCCTGAAGGTCGGCTCCGTGGCCGAGCTGGAAATGGATCAGGGCCGGTTACAGCAGGCGCTGGAAGCGATTCCCCAAGACCAGCGGGTGGCGCTTGAAAAAGCCGCCGACCGGATTCGCGACTACCACGAACGGCAGAACCAGACCTCCTGGCAGTACGAGGACCAGGACGGCACCGTGCTGGGGCAGAAGGTAACGCCGCTGGATCGCGCCGGTCTGTACGTGCCCGGCGGCAAGGCGGCGTACCCCTCCTCGGTATTGATGAACGCCATTCCGGCAAAAGTGGCTGGTGTGAGCGAAGTCATCATGGTGGTGCCCACACCGGATGGCGTGGTGAACGACATGGTACTGGCCGCGGCCGCCATCGCCGGCGTTGACCGGGTATTCACCGTGGGTGGCGCCCAGGCGGTTGCCGCGCTGGCCTACGGCACCGAGACCATTCCGGCGGTCGACAAGATCGTGGGCCCGGGCAACATCTTCGTGGCTACTGCCAAGCGGGAAGTCTTTGGCGTGGTCGGCATCGACATGATCGCCGGCCCCTCGGAGATCCTGGTGATCTGCGACGGCAAGACCGACCCGGACTGGATCGCCATGGACCTGTTCTCCCAGGCCGAACACGACGAACAGGCCCAGTCCGTCCTGATCAGCCCGGATGCGGCGTTCCTGGATTCGGTGGAAGCGAGTATCAACAAACTGCTGCCGACCATGGAGCGCGCCGACATCATCCGCACCTCCGTGACTGACCGAGCCGCCCTGATCCAGGTGGCCGACCTGAAAGAAGCGGCTGCTGTCTCCAACCGGATTGCCCCCGAGCACCTGGAGCTTTCCGTGGAAAATCCTGAGGCCCTGCTCGAGGACATCCGCCACGCCGGCGCCATCTTCATGGGTCGGTACACCGCCGAAGCCCTGGGTGACTACTGTGCTGGCCCGAACCACGTGCTGCCCACCAGCGGCACGGCTCGATTCTCCTCGCCACTGGGCGTTTACGACTTCCAGAAGCGGTCCTCCATCATCGGCTTCAGCGCCGCGGGTGCGGACCGGATGGGTCGCGTGGCGTCGGTTCTGGCGAGAGGCGAGGGGTTAACGGCCCACGCCCGGTCGGCGGAGTATCGCGTTAAAGGCTAGCGGCGGTTGTCGGATTACGGCTTTGCCTAATCCGACCTACGGACTGTATCTCTGATCTACGCAGGCAGATGGGAGAGGCTTTGCCCGGGAATGTCGTCGGCCATGGATGGCCGGCGCCAAGCGCACATGGATGTGCTCGTAGCGTTTCCCGGGCAAAGCTTCTCCCAGCTGCCGTCAACTCGGAGCAAAACATGAGCAAGTTCTGGAGCCCCTTAGTCAAAGACCTGGTTCCATACGTCCCGGGCGAGCAGCCCAAAATGGCCAAACTGGTAAAGCTGAACACCAACGAAAACCCGTTCGGCCCATCACCCAAGGTCATCGAAGCCATCCAGGCGGAATTGAACGACAGCCTGCGCCTCTATCCGGACCCGGAAGGCGAAAGCCTGCGCCAGACTATCGCCACCTACCACGGCATTCAGCCAAACCAGGTCTTCCTGGGCAATGGCTCGGACGAAGTGTTGGCGCACATCTTCTACGGCCTGTTTCAGCACGGCGAGCCGATTCTGTTTCCAGACATCACCTACAGCTTCTATCCGGTGTACTGCGGCCTCTATGGGATTCCGAGCAAGGTGGTGGCACTCACCGACAGCTTCGAAATCAATCCGGCGGACTTCACACAGCCCAATGGGGGCGTGATCTTCCCCAACCCGAACGCGCCTACCGGCCGGTATCTGGGGTTGGAGCACGTTGAAGAGATTCTGGCGGCCAACCCGGATCGCGTGGTGGTGGTCGACGAGGCCTACATCGATTTCGGCGGTAAAACGGCCATTACCCTGGTGGACAAGTACCCGAATCTGCTGGTCTCCCAGACCCTCTCCAAGGCCCGCTCTCTGGCCGGCCTGCGAGTCGGCTTCGCTGTTGGGCACCCGGATCTGATTGAGGCTCTGAATCGAGTCAAGAACAGCTTCAACAGCTACCCGCTGGATCGCCTGGCGCTGGCCGGCGCCAAGGCCGCCTATGAAGACGAGGCCTGGTTTCGCAAGTGCTGCGAGGGCGTGATTTCCGAGCGTGAGCGGGTGACTGCCGCCCTCGAAAATCTGGGCTTTGAGGTGTTACCGTCGAAGGCGAACTTCATCTTTGCCCGGCACAAAGAACAGTCCGGCGAGGCTTTGGCTCGAGGACTTCGGGAGCAGGGCATTATCGTTCGGCACTTCAACAAACCCAGAATCAGCGATTTTCTGCGAATTACGATTGGTACGAGTGACCAGAACGATGCTCTGATCAACGATCTAGATTCCCTCTAGCCTTCTGGTTTGGCGGGTAGAGCGGGACAGGCACCTCTTTCCGGGAACCGCTACGAGCACATCCATGTGCGCTTGACGCCGGCCGTCCATGGCCGGCGACATTCCCGGAAAGAGGTGCCTGTCCCGCTCATCCGGTAACCTCAGGATAGTCAGGAGCGCAACCTTATGGCGAAAAGAACGGAAATACTCAACAGAATTAATGAATGGCTTCAGCCAGAGAATTTCCAGGATTACTGCCCCAACGGACTGCAAGTAGAGGGCAAATCCGACGTAAAAACCATCATCTCCGGAGTAACTGCCTCCAAAGCTCTCATCGAAGCCGCCATTGACGCGAACGCCGACATGATTCTGGTGCACCACGGCTATTTCTGGAAAGGCGAGGACCAGCGCATTCAGGGCATGAAGCGCGAGCGCCTGAAACAGCTTCTGGATAACGACATCAATCTGGTGGCCTACCACCTGCCGCTGGACGACCACCCGGAGTATGGCAACAACCGCCAACTGGCCGACGTTCTGGATATCCGGAATGCGCGACCGCTGGGCGGTCTGGTATGGGAAGGCGAACTGGCAGAACCTATGTCGCCGGAGGCATTCGGTCGGCACATCGCCGAACAGCTCCATCGCGAACCGCTGTGGGTGGGCGAGGGCCCATCGATGATCAAGCGAGTAGGGTGGTGCACCGGCGCGGCCCAGGGATTCATCAACAACGCTCTGGATGCCGGACTGGATGCTTACATCAGCGGCGAGATCTCCGAACCGACGACCCATACCGCCAGGGAGTGCGGTATCCACTACTACGCTGCTGGCCATCATGCGACAGAGCGTTATGGTGTCCAGGCGCTCGGCAGGGCATTAGCAGAAGAGTTTGGAGTGATTCACAAATTTATTGACTGCGATAACCCGGTTTAGCGAGGTGCCTGGGTTGAGCCCGTCATTCGCCGACGAGCTTATCGAGATTTGAGATAGTCCAGAGGAGGGTGGTGCGTCAGAAGGAGTGCCTTTCAGGTTTGTGTTTGCTGAGAATTGCACAAGGAATAGTGGATCTGGGCCGGCACCCCTTTCCGGGAATGTCGCCGGCCAAGGACGGCCGGCGTCAAGCGCACATGGATGTGCTCGTAGCGGTTCCCGGAAAGGGGTGCCGGCCCAGATCCTTCCCCGAAACCATCAGTCCTGCAGAGAGCATGCTCGCCAGTTGAAGGTAAAAATCAGGCCTGCTGAGCCTTGTCACCCTTCTTGAGTCCGAAATCCTCAGCCAAAGTGCCGGCAGCTTTGGGGTCAGTCTTCGGAGCATAGTCCCGAGGTGGCTCGGCGGCGTCCTCGCGCACCTCTTCCAGGCGCTTCTTGGAGGTTTCCTGAGCCAATTCCTCCATCCACTCCTCGTCGTTACACAGACGATTCGCACCGCGTGCCATATGCTGGTTCACATCCCGGTAGGCATCATTGAACCGACGCAGCAGATGGGCCGACTCCATGAAATGCTCATTCACCTGGGCCTGGTAGCGGGTGTACTCGCTTCTCAGTTCCTCAATCTGCTGTTCCGCCCGGCGCTGCCGGAGCGTCGTTCCCTGACCGGAACGGCCAACAAATACCCCGATGACAATGCCAACAACCAAAGCGGCAATCGCTGCCAGAATCAGGTTAGTCATATGCTGTGTCGTCCTTTTACCTAGAAGTGAGCCAAGCTCCAGTACCACGAGTATAACGCCCCGGGCTCCATCATCCCATGATTGCCGGTTGCGCCTATCGTCGTATTGCTCCTGTCAGTGCCCAACGTGGCGAAAAATCGCCAAATGCGAGACAATACGGCGCCCAAATTCACCACCAACCTCCGGGAACTTCTTGATGACAGCTGCGATGTCCTCCGAAACCAGTGCGAACCTGACCCCCTGGCAACGTTACCAGAAGGATCTTGAACGCCCGGATTTCCAGAAGGACGCAGCCCAGGAAGATGCCGTCAAACGCCTGCAGTCACTGTACGACAAACTCGTGGAAGCCGAAAGGGATCGTAACAAGCCCATGGCCAAGCTGCGCCGCAAACTGAGCAAAGGGCGCGAGGAGCCGATCAAAGGCCTCTACTTTTGGGGCGGGGTGGGCCGAGGCAAAACCTACCTCATGGACACGTTCTACGAATCTCTGCCGTTTGACCGCAAGATGCGGGTTCACTTTCACCGGTTCATGCAGCGTGTCCATAACGAACTGAAAAGCCTCAAGGGCGAAAAGAACCCTCTGGAGCTGGTGTCGAAGAAGTTTGCCGATGAAACCCGGGTGATCTGCTTCGATGAATTCTTTGTCTCCGACATCGGCGACGCCATGATCCTCGCCACCCTGATGGACGGCCTGTTCAGCCGGGGCGTCACCCTGGTGTGTACCTCCAACATTGTGCCCGACGGCCTCTACAAAGATGGCTTGCAGCGCGCACGCTTTCTGCCGGCCATTGATCTGGTTAAAAAGCACACCGAGGTGGTGAACGTTGATGGCGGGGTGGATTACCGGCTTCGTACCCTTGAGCAGGCTGAGCTGTTCCATTCGCCGCTGGACGAAGAAGCCGATGTCAGCCTGCGCAAGAGCTTTGATGCCCTGGCGGTAGAAGCCGGTAAACACAGCAAGACCATGGAGATCAATGGCCGCAAGATTCCTGCCCAGGCTCATGCGGACGACGTGGTCTGGTTCGACTTCAAGGACGTGTGCGACGGCCCCCGAAGCCAGAACGATTACATAGAAATGGCACGGCAGTTCCACGCCATCATCGTCAGCAATGTGCCGGTGCTGGGGAATGAAAAGGACGATCAGGCCCGCCGGTTCATCAACATGATTGACGAGTTCTATGACCGCAACGTCAAGGTCATTATCTCGGCTGCGGCGCCCATCACCGAGCTCTATGCCGGTGGCCGACTGGGCTTTGAATTCGAGCGCACCGAATCCCGGTTGCTGGAAATGCAGTCCCGGGAATACCTCGAAGCACCCCATAAACCCTGAGTGATGTCGGATTACGCTGCGCTAATCCGACCTACAACTACACAACCCGTAGGTCGGGTTAGCGAAGCGTAACCCGACAAGAAACCAAAAGGCCCGCACAACCCGTAGGTCGGATTAGCGAAGCGTAATCCGACAAGCAACTACCACACAATCAAAAAGAGAGAACCAACGATGAGCAGTGACAACGTAGTGATCGTAAGCGGCGTACGCACGCCCATGGGAGGCTTCCAGGGCAGCCTGGCGAGCGTTACCGCCCCCGACCTGGGTGCCATTACCATCGCCGAGGCCGTCAAGCGTGCAGGTCTTCAGCCGGCTGACGTTCAGGAAGTGATCATGGGCAACGTGCTGCCCGCGGGGCTGAAACAGGGCCCGGCCCGCCAGGCCATGCGCAAGGCCGGACTTCCGGACCATACCGGCGCCACCACGATCAACAAGCTTTGCGGCTCCGGCATGAAGGCCGCCATGTTCGCTCACGACCTGATCAAGGCCGGCAGCAACGACATCATGGTTGCCGGCGGCATGGAAAGTATGTCCAACGCGCCCTATGTTCTGCAGGGCGTTCGCAGCGGCTACCGCATGGGGCCTGGCCAGGCGCCGCAGGACCACATGTTTCTGGACGGCCTGGAAGATGCCGAGACCGGTCGTCTGATGGGCGCTTTTGCCCAGGAAATGGCTGACAAGAAGGGCTATACCCGCGAGGAGATGGACGAATATGCCATCCGCTCCCTGACCCGCGCCAAAAAAGCCATCGAAGAAGGCCTGCTGAAGGACGAAATCATTCCGGTGACCGTCAAGACCCGGAAGGGAGAGGTGGTGGTTGAAGACGACGAGCAGCCCCACAACGCCAACATCGAGAAGATCCCGACCTTGCGTCCGGCCTTTGCCAAAGACGGCACCGTGACGGCCGCCAACGCTTCCTCCATTTCGGACGGCGCTTCCGCGCTGGTCCTGATGCGCGAATCCGAGGCCGAGAAGCGTGGCCTCAAGCCACTGGCCCGGATCGTCGGCCACAGCACTCAGTCCCAGCACCCGTCCGAGTTCACCTGTGCCCCGGTCGGTGCCATTGAAACCCTGTTTGCCAAAACCGGGTGGAGCAAAGACGACGTTGACCTGTTCGAGATCAACGAGGCCTTCGCCATGGTCGCCATGATGCCGATCCGTGAACTGGGCCTGGATCCGGAGAAGGTCAACATCCACGGCGGCGCCTGTGCCCAGGGCCACCCGGTCGGCTCCACCGGCTCACGCCTTCTGGTTACCCTGATGTACGCCCTCCAGCGCTACGGCAAGAAGAAAGGCGTTGCCGCACTCTGCATCGGTGGCGGCGAAGCCACGGCCATGGCCATCGAGATGCTCTAAATCTCGGTGTGTGGCAGGGGCGGGAGCCCTTCCCGAAACACGCTGTAAATACGTCCCTGTACGCTTGACGGCAGCATCCATGCTGCCGACAGTTCCGGGAAGGGCTCCCGCCCCTGCCAGTCATACCTTTGAGTAGGCGTCCCCGATAATCCTTTTCGCGTCTCGCATGATCCGTTGAAAGCGAACTCATTGGCCTGGCGCCGAGGGGATGAATGTTTCTCCGGGAATGTCGGCGGCCAAGGATGGCCGACGTCAAGCGCACATGGATGTGCTCGTAGCGGTTCCCGGAGAAACATTCATCCCCTCGGCGCTTCGCCCAACCTGGGACGACCATCAGAATCGCGAAAAAACCACAAAAACCAAAGTGGTTGCATCCAATTTTGTTGTCTATAGTGATTTTGTGCGACGAAACCCGGCGGTAACAGGGGTGTGAGAGCAAAATCATACTTTTGACTGATCAAAGCGCCACAGGGCGTTAGCTATAGTGCCAACATCACGAGCACTGTGCATGAAGCCTCCAATACATCGTGAACACCAATAATCAGAGCAGCGACTCAGAACAACAATGGAGTAGCCTTCCAATGACAAGAAAAACACATCAATGGCAGCGTTGGACCAAGTTACCGCTGGCCGTGGCAGTTGCAGCCGGTATGTCCGGCCAAGCATCCGCACTATCGTTTTATCTGGGAGACGTTGAAGCCCAGTTCAACACCACCCTGTCTGCCGGTGCCGGCTGGCGGGTAGAAGATCGTGACAAGCGACTGATTGGCCAAGGTAACCTTGGCCCGCAATACACACCCGGCCAACCCCTTGCCAACATTGGTGCCTCCGCCAACAACTACGACGACGGCAACCTGAACTTCGAGAGTGGCGAAACCTACTCCAAGATTGTGAAAGGCAACAGTGAGCTCTACCTTAACTACAACGTTGACAGCACCTATCTCACCCGTGTGGGCGGTCTGTTGCGGGGACGTTACTGGTACGATTTTGAATTGAAAGATGAAAATCGCGCCGTTGACTTTGTGGGCCAGCGCCGGGAACTCAATGAAGAGGCCAAGGACTACGCGTCTGGGGCAGAGATACTGGATGCCTACGTTTTTTCTGACTGGTACTTCGGTAGTGTTCCAGTCAGTATTCGCTATGGTAAGCAGGTACTGAGCTGGGGTGAAAGTACCTTCATTCAGGGCGGTATAAACGTCATCAACCCGGTGGACGTGCCCGCATTCCGGGCCCCGGGCTCCGAGCTGAAAGACGCTTTGTTGCCGGTTGAGATGTTCTACATGTCGGCAGGCGTTAGTGAGAATGTCACCGTTGAGACCTTTGTTCAGGCCGATTGGGCGCCTGTTCGTCCAGATTACTGCGGTACATTCTTCTCCACAAACGATTTTGCTGCTGACGGTTGTGGCCCTGTGCTGCTGGCTGGCCAACTGCCGGATTCCCAGGCATTCGCCCAGGGCTTCATCGCCCCGCGTCTGGGTGACCAGGAAGCTGATGCCAAGGATCAGTTCGGTGTAGCCGTGCGCTGGTTTGTACCAGAGCTCAACGACTCGGAACTGGGTTTTTATTATATCAAGTACAACAGCCGTCTGCCGTATGTCAGTGGTCTGGTAAACAACCCGTCGAATCCGGGTACCAACCAGCAGAGCGATCCGAATCTGCCGCCGTCCACTTTCCCGAGCTACTTCATCGAGTATCCGGAAAACATCAACCTGTACGGCATCAGCATCAACACCACCACCCCCGGTGGCTGGTCACTGGGCGCCGAGTACAGCTTCCGTGACAACGTGCCGCTGCAGTGGAACGCCTTTGAGCTGATCTTCGGTGGTCTTCAGCAGCGCGGGCCGAACGGTGAAATCCTGAGTGATCTCGAGCGCCAGCGTCTGGCTGAGACCAATGGTGCGAACCTCGCTGGTAAGCCGGTTGCAGGCTACGATCGCTTCAACGTGTCTCAGGCGCAGTTCACCCTCATCAAGTTCTTTGACCAGGTTATGGGAGCCAGTCGCCTGTCTTTGATTACCGAGTTTGGAGCGACGTACGTCCACGACCTGCCAGATTACAACGAGGCGCGTTATGGCCGCTCAGGCACTTTCGGTATCGGGACTCTGCCGGTTTCGGGCTCGAATTTCACAGGGGATTTCTGTAGAGCTGGAGCCAATATCAACACAAACTACTGTAACAACGAAGGCTTCACAACCGACTTCTCCTGGGGTTACCGTAGCCGCTTCGTATGGAGTTATCTTGATGCGTTTTCCGGCGTAAATCTATTTCCTCAGCTTGCCTGGAGTCATGATGTGCAAGGTTACAGCCCGCAGCCAGGCGGCGCTTTCAATGAGGGCAGTAAAGCCATCGGCCTGTCTCTGGAAGCCGTATACCAGAACAAGATTACCGGTGAGATCGGTTATACAAACTTTTTCGGCGGCAAGCCGTACAACGAGTTGACTGACCGTGATTTCGTGAGTGCCAGCATTTCCTACTCATTCTGAACCGGAAAGAATTCGTTTAACGAGGTAATTTAAATGAAACTGAACAAGAAACTACTGGCCTCAGGCGTTCTCGCAGCAAGCATGTTTGTGGGCCAGGCCTGGGGTGCGGTTTCTGCTGAAGAAGCGGCCAAGCTGGGCAATTCGCTGACACCGATGGGGGCCGAGAAGGCCGGTAACGGTGGTGCGATTCCTGCCTGGACAGGCGGTCTGACTACACCTCCGGCCAACTACAAGGGCGACGGCGTTTATGTGAACCCGTACCCCAACGAAAAGCCGAAGTTCACAATCGATCAGAGCAACGTCGACCAGTACGCCGACAACCTGTCGCCTGGTCAGGTTGCCATGATCAAGCGTTACGATGACTACTTCATGCCGGTCTATGAGACGCACCGCTCGGCTGCGTATCCAGAGCCTGTCATGCAGCAGACCATGGAAAACGCCACCGAGGTGGAACTGATCAAGAACGGTAACGGTCTGGGCAATTACAAGTCGGCCACGCCGTTCCCGATTCCCCAGAACGGTCTGGAAGCGATCTGGAACCACATTACACGCTATCGCGGCGGTTCGGTCATGCGTAACGTCGGTCAGGTAACGCCGACCGAGAGCGGTGACTTCTCGGTGGTTAAATTCCAGGACGAACTGACCTGGAGAACCTACCTGGAAGACTTTGAGCCGGGCATGGACCCGAACGTGCTGTTCTACTTCAAGCAGGCGATCACCGCTCCGGCGCGTCTGGCCGGTAACGTGCTGCTGGTGCACGAGACCATTGATCAGGTTGCCGAGCCGCGTCGTGCGTGGGTATACAATGCCGGCCAGCGTCGCGTTCGCCGGGCACCCCAGGTCGCCTACGACGGCCCTGGTACTGCTTCGGATGGCATGCGGACCTCTGATAACTTCGACATGTATAACGGAGCGCCGGATCGTTACAACTGGGAGTTGATCGGCAAGAAGGAAATGTACATCCCGTACAACTCCTACAAGTTGGTTGATCCGAGCCTGACCTACGACCAGATCATCAAGGCCGGTCATATCAATCAGGACTTCACCCGCTACGAACTGCACCGTGTATGGCATGTGCGTGCAACCCTCAAGAAAGGTGAGCGCCACATCTATGCCCAGCGTGACTTCTATATTGACGAAGACTCCTGGCAAGCCGCGGTCATCGACCACTATGACGGTCGTGGCGAGCTCTGGCGGGTGGCGGAAGCCCACGCTATGCAGTTCTACGATCAGGTGGTTCCCTGGTACGCCATCGAAGTCCTGTACGATCTGCTGTCCGGTCGTTATCTGGCTCTGGGCCTGACCAACGAGGAAGAAGAGCCATACACCTTCGGTGTTGAGCGTCGCTCACGGGATTACACCCCCGCCGCTCTGCGTCGTGCCGGTACCCGGTAAACCGGGCTGGAACGGAACAAACGGCGGACCTTCGGGTCCGCCGTTTTTTTATCGCGCTATAAAATCCTTTCACGTCAAAATTTTGCAGCCCACCCCTCAATTGGTTTAACCTCTCACTCATACTAAAGGCGTACCCGATGTCGGTCGCCATATTGAAGAGCCTGTTAAGAACCACTTTTCCGACGGGGACAGGATGCCCGTTACGGATTGAAAGGGGCAGTGCGTGAAACCATTGAATGATGGCTGTGCAGCCAACGACGAGTTCCAGTCAGCAAACGGCGGTCTTCAGCGGGGTGAATTGGTCCGGGATCTATTGAGCCAGAGGGTTCAGGTTCCCCGCATTCCGTCCGATGCACTGAAACGCCCCAGGCTGGATCAGAAAATTGCCGACGCTCTGAGCTCCAGAGGTGTGCTTTTTCTGGAGGCCCCCTGTGGCTACGGCAAATCTCACAGCCTGGTCAGTGCTCTCGACGCCTCTGATGTACCCGAGGAGCAGGTTCGCTGGATTTCCCTGAATGCCCAGGATAATGCCCCCTCGCGTTTTCTCACGCTACTTTCCATTGCCCTGAATTTGCCGGAAACCCTCGAGCAGGGCGCCCAGGGCGGCGCAAGCTTCTCGGACCTGCTCTCCCTGATGTTGATGGCCATGGCTCGCAGTGGCGGGCAACAGCCGAAGGTGCTGGTTCTGGATAATCTGCAGAACCTGACCAACCCCGCCGTTGTTGATGTGCTCCAGCAACTGGTCTGCGATTGCCCCTCGGGCTGTTCCGTTGTCTTGATTTCCCGCAAAGCGCTGCCCTTTGAGACCCACAGCCTCGAGCTGGACAACCGGTTTACGCGCATTGGTGTCGACGCCCTGGAATTTTCCCGCTCGGAAACCTTTGACTTCTTCCGATCAGCGACCGAGAGCAGTCAGATCACCAGCGTGGCTGTTGATAGCCTGTATGACAGGACAGAGGGCTGGGCCACACCACTGGCTCTGTATCGTCGTGAGGTTTTCCGGAACCTTGAACGAAAGCCGATTCAGGAAACGCCCTGTGTTGAACGATTTCTCAAGGAGTCGGTGCTTGGCCAGCTCACGCCGGGCCAGATCCGTTCCATGCGAGGCATAGCGGAACTCGAACTGTGTTCGGATGAGCTTTTCCTGGCACTGGCGCCCCTGTTGCCGGAGGTCGGCCTTTTGCCATCGCAGGCCCTGGAAAAGGGGTTGCCATTGAGGTCCATGCCCGGTCGCGGGCGCTGGTACCGGTTGAACCCGCTACTTCAGGAGTGGCTGCAATCACCCGCGATGGCGGGATACGCAGAACGAATGCTGCGGGCAAGTCGATGGTTCGGCGCACGTGACCAGTTTCCGGAAGCGCTCAAGTACGCGCTGCTCGCCGGTGACGCAGATGAGGTCATCCAGATTGCCTCAGAAGGGTCGGAGGCTTTGCTGCTGGGTCAGGATACCGCCTCTTTGCTCCGGCTCCGCAAGAGCTTGCCGGCGCAACTGCTCGAGCGCAGTGTGCGCCTGAAGATTGTTTACAGCTGGGTGCACGCGATCGGTGGTCAGTTCCGGCAGGCCCGCGCGCTCATTGAAGGTCTGTCGGCAGAGGATGCGGAGTCTCAGGCTGCCCGAATCGCCGCGCTTCGGGCGTTTATCCTGCGGGGTGAGGGCAGTGTTGGCCCGGCACTGGCGATGGCAGACCGGGCGATGGCCGGGGGCGAGATGAGCCCCCAGGGCCAGCTGGTGACCCAGATGGTGCGGTCAAGTGCGCTGTGCGCCCTCGGGCGCTTTCAGGAAGCCCGGGAAGCGAACCGGATAGCGTCAAAACTGGCTCGGGAAGCTGGAGATTCCGGTTCGGAGGCGCTGGCGGTGTATGCCCATGCGCGGATTGAACTGGGAAAGGGTGCACTCAAGCACGCCGAGCAATTGCTTCGCACGGGTCTGGACACCACGATGCAGGAGTTGGCACGTCCGGCGCGGATTGGTGAAACCCGGCTTCAGCTGAATCTTGCCCTGGTGCTATGGCATCAGGGGCGGGAAGCGGAGGCGGATCGCCTTTTGGTAACCTGCGGCCGTCATGCGGAGCAGACCCGGGATCTGGGCCTGTTGCTGGCAATGACTATCCGGGTTCTGATGTGTCGTGCCCAGGGCCGGGTTGAGGACGCCTTTGTCTGGATTGGCCGGGCGGAGCGTACCATGCACGCCTGGCAGGTGGACGAATCCCTGTTCTTGCCGGTTCTTGAAGCGCTCAAGGCCAACTGCTGGCTGTCTCAGAATCAGATCGACAGCGCCGAGCAGGCGGTGCAGAAACTGGCGCCATATCGAGAAGCCGGCTGCGTTCCCGAACTGTTCCCCATGATGCCGGGGCTGCTGGATTGCCTTCAGGTGCGCGTTGATATGGCGAAGGGCGACCTGATTCGCGCAAGGAAGATCCTTCAGGGTATTCGCGATCGCTACGAGGGTGTTATTCCACGGGGCGTGGAGCTGCACATGCGCTTGCTGGAATCGGTCATCCTCCTGGATGAAAAGGGTACAACGGCCGCTCAGAAGGCCCTGCAGGCAGCAGTGGCCGAGGCTGCCCGTGAACACTTCATCAGCCCCTTTGTGGAATTACGGAGCGAGCTGCAGGAAGTGATGGAAAAGACCTTTGGCCTGCTGCCCGAAGGGCCATTCAAGAGCGCGCTGGGCGGTCTTTTTGAACTGCAGGAGGCGACGCTGGGTGCCGAGTCCCTGCCTGAACCCATCAGTGAGCGGGAGCAGGGTGTTCTGGAGCTGATCGCCAAGGGGCTCTCGAATCAGGAAATTGCCGATAAGCTGCATATTTCACTGCATACGGTGAAGACACACGCCCGGCGTATCAATGCCAAGCTGGAGGTGAAGTCCCGGACACAGGCCATCGTAAAAGCCCGGGAGCTCGGGCTCCTGTAGCGTTATGATCAGGCCGGCGATTCGGCCTTGAGTGCTTCTATCCGGTTATCTTTTTCAGCCCAGATCTGGCTTACCCAACGCTGGAACGCAACCCGAGTTTCCCGGTTGTTCTCGTAGTCCATGCCGAGGAATTCGCCCGGTATCTCCCGTACCCGGATATCAATGATGATGCGCCGGATTCGTCCACACAGATAATCCCAGAACCCCGCCTTGCCGTCCGGATATACGATGGTGACATCCAGCATGGTGTGAATCATCTCACCCATGGCGCCCAGTACAAACGCGGTGCCGCCGGCCCTGGGTTTCAGCAAGTTTCGGTAAGGTGAATTCTGGCGGTCGTGTTTCTCCTGGGTGAACCGCGTGCCTTCCATGAAATTGAAGATGGTTACGGGGGTATAACGAAACTTCTCGCAGGCCGCCTGAGTAGCCGCCACATCCTTGCCTTTCAGCTCAGGGCGCCTGGCGATTTGTTCTTTGGTGTGGCGATGCATGAAGGGAAAATCCAGTGCCCACCAGGCGATGCCCAGAAAGGGAACCCAGATCAGCTGTTTCTTCAGAAAGAACTTCAGCAGTGGGATGCGACTGTTGAGCACATACTGGATAGCGGGAATGTCGGCCCAGCTCTGGTGATTGCAGGTTACGAAATACCAGTGCTGGCGGCTGAGGTTGTCGGCGCCCCTAACATCCCAGGCTACCCGATGCAGCAGGTCCATGAGCAGGTTGTTAAAGCCGATCCAGACCCATGCAATGTTGTTGAGAATAACGGTGCAGGCCTTGCGCACGGGCGTAAAGGGTAACGCCAGTTTCACTATCGCGAACACCATCAGAACAGGGAAGAGAATTAATGTGTTACACAGGATCAGCAGGGCCGCCAGGGTTCCCTTTAGCGGCGCGGGCAGAAAATCGAGCATCTGGGAGAATCTCTATCCTTCGTTAGGAGTGGCGCTCAGTGAAGACTGGCCGGGCAAGAGCTGGGTTTCCGCTTGTGTTGAGGCCAGTTGTTGCAGGCTGCCAGGCTTCAGGTTTCGGACCACGCTACGAAAATCATCGTCGTAGAACTCCAGGTTGTTGTAATGAATCATGGCCCGGATCTCTTCTACGTATTCTTCGCCTCTTTCGGAATAGCCAAGCAGGCCTTCCGCCAGTTCGATGCCCGACAGGGGTTCCTCATTTTTCCGATCCTTGAGTCGCACATCCCGCAACAGCTGGTAGGTGGGATGACGGTTGAGATTCTGGATGTAGGCGCGCACCGAGCGATAGGGCGAGGAGAATTTGGCCACCTCGTGGCTGGCGCCCTCTTCGCGGCCCCGGGGCACTAGGCCGCAGCCTTTGGAGAAGCACCACTGCCCGAACAGGTTGTTGCCCTGGGTGGCGAAGCGAGACGTGCCCCAGGCGGATTCGTTGGCGGCCTGGGCGAGGATCAGCGAAGGCGGAATGACATCCAGACGTTTGTGCAGTAAGGCGAACTGTTCTTTGCTGCCCGGTTCCGCATCCACCCGGAGGCGTTCGGCCTGCTGCGCCAGCCAGTCGTATTCTTTTTCGGTCAGTTCGTCCTTGTTGGCGAGACTGTCCAGATAATCGCGTTCAATAAGAATGCGGGAGTTGGCCAGAACAATCCTCGGATAGAGGAAAGAGAAAAACTCCGCTTTCTTCTGGGTGGTGTCCTGGTACTGGGAAAAGTCCGGCAATGGCTCGTTGGCCCAGTCTGGCAGCGGGGGGAGTGATGATAAAGCCGGCTCAGAGCCGGTGTTGTCGGATTGTCGTTGGGCAAGGCTGGCGTCAGGCACGTAAAAACCGCCACCGATAGCAAATGCAATCAGGGGTACCAGAAGTACAAACGCCCGTTTACCTGCAGACATAAAACCTCTCGTTAAAGCCGATATGGCAATAATTATAACAGGTTATACGGGCGAGTATCCGTCTTGGCTCAGGCCGGGCATTTCCTTAGGGTAGCCGCGTCGCGAGGACCAGGCCGATCTGTTCCTCATCGCCAACCGTGGTGCGGTATCTGAGGTAGAATTGGTCCTGACTGGCCGTATAGAACCCTTCCATTGTCAGTGAGCCAGATGTGAATCTGACCTGACCGCCGCCGAGGGCGCCATCGTAAGTCAGACTGACATCGGATTGCTCCACCAGATTCGGAGTTGTCACCGTCTCATTGGCGACATCATGCGTGCTGTTCAGCGTAACCGGCGACAGCGTTGCCCGAGTGTCCGAGTCGATGCTCAGCAGGGCATTATCGAAATGCCTGAGGCGATTGGTGTCTGGCGCCAGGCCCAGTGCCAAGCCCTGAAGGCGGAACTGCCCGCCGGTGGGTGCGCTGTTGCTGGTCTGCTCGCCCGCGATCAGCAAGCCGTCTCCAAAGCCGCTGTCATCCAGATTGAACGCCAGCAGGCTGCCATCGGGCGTGCTGGCGCCAACTCCCAGGTCGGGCTGCTCCAGATCGCCGGAAGGGGTGCTGGAGGGTGTGCTGATGTCGAGGTTCAGGCGGCCAATATCGCGGTTGCCATTACTGAGCCGGGCTGTACGACTGCTGAGTGTCCAGGGCTGGGTCCGGGTGCCGGTGTTGTCGCTGGTAACTGCACCCGAGGAATCACGCCGTACAGTGGTGACCTGCTGCGCCTGGGCCACGGTCCCGGAGTTGTCCTGCCAATCGATTTGCCAGGTGCCGAACCCGCTTTCCACCGCCTGGGGCGTTGCCGTTTCGCTGAATCGGGAACTCAGGTACACCACGTTATAGTCTCGATTGTCGAAAATGTCGGCGTTGAAACCGTCCTCCCTGAGCAGGTTGATTTCCAGGACGGACATATAGTGATCTTCGAGCGTGCTTAGGCGCTCGAGACGCTCGCCCACGGCTTGCAACTCAATCGCCTTGCCTGCGGTAAAATAGCCGCTGATAACGCGGTCCGGGCCCGTGGTATTGTCTGGCGGCACGGTGGTGAAGGCGTCAAGATAGTAAGGGTTGCGGGTCCAGCCGATGATGGTGGAGCTGCCCCTGCCGGTGATGCTCTGGAACAGGGCCCGGCCAGCCAGCAGGCGGGTATCGCTCAGCAAGGTTGCCGCACCCGGGGACGAGGAGTGAGTATTGCGCTCCCAGCGCTCGGAGCCCCTGAGGTAGAAATTGTTGCCCTGCTCATGGATCAGAGCCTCGCGATCGTAGGGAATGTCGTTGGCCAGGGAGGTGACACGGATTCCAAAGGTGTCGAAGCTCGTCAGTGTCAGGGCGGGATAGACATAGCCGGTACCGTTGGCATCGGTAAGCACTTCCTCCTGTGCTGTTCGGATGCCCCACTGGCCAGAGCCGCTGATCGAGGGTTCGAGGAACGTCTGGCCCAGCTCGATCCCGAGGAATACCGAGTTGTAATCGGCCGAGCTGGCACTGATCTTTCCGGCAGAATTCTCATCGAGGAGCGCGTAGTCGGCCATGGCGCTGACGTAGCGTGCAAAATCCCCGCGCGCGTCCAGGAGGTCCAGGGCACCGGAGAGCCCCAGGTTCGAGGGAATCTCAATCTCGAAATCGTGAACCTGGTCGGCGAGCGTCGACCACACATACTTGTTCAGGCACAGCTCGCCGCCGGCGTCGTTCACGCAATCCAGAATGCCCTGAAACTCTGTGCTGGTGTAGCGGGCAAGTGTATTTCGTACCAGATATTCGGAGAACGGATTCACTTTGATATCGCGATCGGCATCGGCGGCCAGCGCACGCATCACGGTGTTGCCAAAGCTGGCTTCGATCACCACGTTCGGGCCCAGGGGCAGCCCCTGAGTGAACTCGATAACGGTAAAACCCTGGTCGTCGGTGCGGGTTTCGATGTCCGGCTCGCCCAGGTTTTGCAGGGCCGTATTGGTAAAGTAAACACTCACCCTGTCGGGCTGGACAATTCTCAGGTTTCTTCGGGTTGGCGTGCCCTCGGTTGTCACCCCGGCAGGCACCTCCATGGTAATCCTCACCTCATTGCGCGCCAGGCCACTGGTGTTGTTGGAGTCACCGGTGCTTCCGGAGCTGAAGTTGTTGGCGGGGTTTTTACTGCTTCCGAAATCATTGGGCTCGTTCCGGGCACCCTCCACAGCGTCTTCGCCGCTGCCGCATCCGGCTGCCAGTAGAAGTGTGGACGAGAGGAGTAAACCGAGAGAGAGTCGCATGCCTGAGCTGTCCGTGCAGGAAATACAGGCCGTCAGTCTAGCAGTGGTCAATCAGGGAAAGCGTGAGGAGAAGCACAAAGGGCGGAGAGGGTCAGGCTGGTGGTAGGCGGAAAGAGGGCGCCCGGTTCGGGCGCCCGTGTAAGGTGTTGCTTAGAAGAAGATCTTCATGCCAGCCATAACGCCCTCGTCGAGGTTTACGTCCCGATTGGTTCCTTCAATTTCGGTGTTCAGGTAACGGTAGCCGGCGAACAGCTCGGCGTTGCGGATCACACGATAGCTGCCGCGCAGTTCGAGGCTGGTCATATCATCGGAGTCACCGAACGACAAAATGCTGGGCGCGTAGTGCAGGCCGCCGGTAAAGGACAGGCCTGGCACCCGGGGGATGTTCACGGTGGCGAACCCGCCAAGGCCAACGGCACCGCCATCGGCGCGGTTCTGGTCCCAGTAGATGCCGCGCATGCCGATGCCGGCGGTGGTGGGCAGGTTACCGATGGCTGTGCGGCCCTGGGCGTGGAAGTCCGCGTTGAAGATGTCGCGCCCGCCCTCGTGGTAGGTGTAACCGGTACCCAATTGCAGGTCGTTGTTGCTGCCGAAGAAGTTTACCTGACCCTTGACTGAGTCGTTGGTCAGGCTCAGATCGACATCACCCGCGAAAGCCGGAGCAGCCGCCAGTGAGAGAAGCATCAGGGAAATCCGGGTCGCTTTCATACGTACACCTTCTTGGTTATGGACAGATTGCCGGTATGTTAACGGGGCGTTCGGCACCACTCAACTTAAATGGCAGTAAGTCCGCGTTAACTTGAGCGTTTTGGAGCGGTCGGCGGGCACTCAGTGGCGGGTGGTTTCTCCGCCCTGGTCGAGATCCTCCGGCGATGCGTTTTCCGCGGGTACCCGGTATTCCTCATTGGCCCAGGCGCCCAGGTCAATCAGTTTGCAGCGCTCGGAACAGAAGGGGCGCCAGGGATTGGCGTCGGTCCACTCCACAGATTTCTTGCAGGTCGGGCATTCAACGTTCATGGCAGCCTTGGTCGGTTGAAAAGAACAATGGAAGTCACTGACTATCGGCGCCTCACTCGGAGGGCGTGGCCGATGCCTTGCAGTATTGTTCCAGTACTGCCCGCAGCATTTCAATATTGACAGGCTTGGCAACGAAAGAATCCATGCCGCAACGGCGACAGCGCTCCTCGTCCTCCTCCATGGCGCTGGCGGTCAGGGCGACCACGGGTGTGCGGGGCCGGTTGTGGGCTTTCTCCCACTCCCGGAGCCGGCGGGTGGCTTCAAAGCCGTCCATGCGAGGCATCACACAGTCCATGAACACCAGATCAAACGGGTGCCACTGCCAGAGACTGGCCGCGGCCTCGCCATCGTTGGCCGTCATCACGTCGCAGCCGAGTTTTTCCAGCAGCCGTCGCGTAAGGGTTCGATTGACCGGGTTGTCCTCCACCAAGAGCACCTTCATTCGACCGCACGGCAGCTCCCGGCGGCGGGCGGTGTCGGACACCGACTGCAGGGAGAACCGGGTGAGGAACCGCCGCTCTTCCCGGCCGGCATCGGCAAACAGTTGATTCAGAATGGGTGTCAGGCAGGATTCCCGCAGGGATTTGCTCAGAAACGCATCGGCACCTGCCTGGCGAAAATGCTCGGCGTCGCCCCGCTGAGGGTTGGAGGACAGAATCAGCAGGCGCATATCGGCCCAGAGCGGATTGCTCCGGATCTGCCGGCACAGGAGGTCGCTGTCCATGTCTGGCACAAAGCCATCCAGGATGATGGCATCGAATGGCTGCTGCCCGTCAAAGGCCGTGCGCAGTGAGGTCAGCGCCTCGCCAGCGGATCTCACCGCCTCGATATGCACGTCGTGACGGGACAGCATCTCGAGGGTGATCTTGCGCGAAAGTTCGTAGGAATCCACCACCAGTATCCGGCGGTTTTTCACCATTCGGGTGTCGGGTCGCACCCGGGCGGCGCTTTCCGGAGCGACCGGGAGCGTCAGCTCCATCCAGAAGGTAGACCCCTCGCCCGGCCGGCTTTCCAGGTCCATGGAGCCGTCCATCAGATTCACCAGTTGCCGACAGATGGTCAGACCCAGGCCAGCCCCGGGCAGCTGGCGCTGGAACTGCTGCCCCAGTTGCACGTAAGGCTCATACACCAGGGGCACGTCTTCCGGGTTGATGCCCACACCAGTGTCTTCGACAGCGAGGCGGATGCGGGCCCGGTCGTCCCGGCGCCCGAGCACCTCGATGCTGATGAGCACATGGCCGGAATCGGTGAATTTGATGGCGTTGGAAGTGAGATTGAGCAGGATCTGGCGAATGCGAACCGGATCGCCCTTCAGGGCCCAGGGCAGGTTCTCGTCGACGCGCAGCTCCAGGGCCAGCCCCTTTTCCCGGGCCCGGGCACCCAGCATGTGCACCAGATCGTTGAGGGTTTCCCGCAGATCAAAGGGAATCTCGTCCAGCACCAGCTTGCCGGCTTCCATGCTGGAGATGTCCAGCAGATCGTTGATGATGGCAGAGAGGCTTTCCGAAGCGCTCAACAGAGTGTGCACGTATTCCCGTTGTTCCTGGTCCAGGGGCGTGTCGGTGAGCAGGTTGGCGTAGCCGAGCACCGATTGCAGGGGAATACGAAGTTCGTGGCTGACATTTGCCAGGAACTGGTTCTTGGCGTGATTGGCACGGATGGCCTCATCCCGTTCGCCTTGGGACTGGAGGGTGGTCTGGCGCAGGGAGCGGGTGTCTTCAAGAATCTGCAGGCGCATCTTGTTGAGCGCCTGTTCGAGCTCGGAAAGCTCGTCGGGTGTTCGTGGCGCCTTGCGCTTGAGCTTGAGCGGGTCGATCAGGGCATCGAGATTCAGTCGGGCGGCGTAATCGGCCATGGCCTCCAGATGCCGTGACAGGGTGAGGCGCACAATAATCAGCAGCCCCAGGGTGCCCAGCATCACCACAATAGACTGGAACAGCAGGTTCAGCAGGGCCCGGTTGCGCAGCTCTGAATAGATCTGGTCGACGGAGGATGTGACTGTGAGGGTACCGACGTCCTCCGGAGGGCGTACGTTGGAACGGTCGAACACCAGCGGAAAGGTTTGGGAGATAACCCGGCCCTCGGGATAGGTGCCGGTACTGAAAGCCTCGCCGGTGGAGGTGACCACGCGGGCATACTGGATGGCCGGCACCGCCTTCATGTCGTCCAGGCTGTTGGCCACCTCGCTGAAATTCATCAGCCAGATGTTGTTGCTCATGCTGCCAGACACCAGCTCGACTGCCTTGGCCTGGGAGCTCAGCAGTTCATCTTTCCGGCGCTCGAAATCGCCGATCATCTGGACGCCGGTCGCCACCAGCGAAAGTACGACACTGAACAGGAGCACGTAGGCCAGTAGCCGCGCCGCCAAGGGCCGTATTCCAAATCGTCTGAACAACCATGTTAAAGGCAAGGCACCTGTTCCCTGTGTCGGCTACAAACTGAACAGTGAGAGTCTAACAGACCGTTAGCACTTCGACACGCTTCTGTGATGGGCCATTTACGAACCTGAACCGCACGTTCAGATCGTACAGGTGGGCACCGTAAATGCGTTCTTCATCGCGGCCCCGACGAAAGGACGGGCGTGGATCGTAGGCGACCACATCTTCGATCAGCGCCCTCAGTTCGGGGTAACGATCCGGCGGCAGCCCGGCGAGCTGTGTTTCGGCCTGGGGCAGAAAGACCACTGCCAGTCTCTCCGTGGGGGGCGAGTCGGCCCAGCCGAGCGTTGCCTCGGGTACCGAATCGGCAAACGGCAGGTAGGGTTTGATATCGAGAATCGGCGTGCCTTCGATCAGATCGTGGTCGCTGATGCGAAGAATCAGCTCATCGTTCCCTCGAACCAGACCCTCATTGCGAACCACCGACAGCCCCAGGCTGTTGGGGCGGAAGGGCGAACGACTGGCAAACACACCCATCTTGCGGTTGCCTCCGAGGCGCGGGGGCCTGACCACGGGCC
The DNA here is from genome assembly GCF_041984545.1 of Marinobacter sp. Lineage (GTDB taxonomy): Bacteria > Pseudomonadota > Gammaproteobacteria > Pseudomonadales > Oleiphilaceae > Marinobacter. The sequence goes on from NZ_JBHIXV010000004.1 coordinate 49,830, forward strand.
GCCACTCGGCTCGCACGGCTTGGTGAAACTGGAACGTGAGCCACAGGTGGCTGGCTGTGTCCAGGCCCCGGAAGGCGTCCTCGCGATCAAACGGAGCCTGTATGACCAGGTCGGCCCGGGCATGGCGGGTAAGCCCAGGCTGGCGTGGCACGCCAAACTTGTCACGAAAACAGGAGCGGGTAATTGCCACCGGGGTCAGCGTAAGCGCCTCGGCGGCAGGCCTTGAGGGGTGTCTTGGCATCAGAAACGATCTTCCTTAATAACGCCGGAGAAAAACATCTCAACCCGGAAAATCAGTGACGCCCGATCCTTGAAACTGTCCTCCCTCGCGAACTCCAGGGCCGGAATCAGCTCTGCAAACAGCCAGTTGCTGTGCAGGCGGTAGCGGAAGGTGACGTCACCGAAGGCCGAAGTTGTGCGCCATGCCGGCTTGCTCTCGCCGAGCACGCCGATTCGGGGAGTTACAATCAGTCGGTTGTTCATCTGTTTGCGCAGGCTGAAAATCTGCGCGGCGACAAATTTCTTGTCCCGATGAACCCACTCAAGCTCCGAGGATGAGCGGAAATACCAGGCATTCCAGATTGGCCTTCCGGCTCCTATCCAGGTGCGTTCGCCCCAGCCGTCCTGATGGAAATAATAGAAGCGCTGTTGGGCGTTAACGATCCAGTTCTCATCCACTCGCCACCGCTTTTCCGCCGTGGCTCTCCAGAAGGCATCCGGCGGTAACCGCAGACGTACACCCACATCACTGGAGAAGTTAATGGCGTCGCCGATACGGGTGAGGTAGCGAAGAGCGCCGGTGGCTTCGGTATCGGACCGCTCGGGTTCGGTTAGTTGGCGGTCGCGCTGGCGCTCGCCGAGGGGAATCAGTTCGTCACTCTGGCTCTCGATAACCAGCCGCAGTTTGCGTTCGGTTGTGGGGATATCCAACCGAAACCGGGCCTCGGGCGCGAACTGGGCCGGGTTGCCGTACTCGGATTCGGTGGCAAAGCCCAAGCGCAGGTAACTTTCATTGTTGGGCAGGCTCCGCTCGCTTCCGGAGAGTGTTCTGTCGGCCCATTGCCCGAGGGACTGGACCTTCGGGCTCTGGATGCGCTCCTGACGCAGGACCCAGTTACTGAACTTCAGCCAATAGGAATCCCGGGGCTCGGCCCAGTACTCATCCGGCTCAAAGGTAAAAAAACCGATGGGCAGGCGTGAGGGGGACAGAATGTCTGCCACGGAGCGTTCCTGAACCTCGAAGACCGGCTCGGCGGCGTGCGTAACAGAAGGAAATGCGAGAGCGAGATACGCCAGCAGGCCTGCATGCCAGGCGCGTAAAGAACTGTCAGCCAAAGTCCACCATTAACCGTTCATGCAGGTCGCGAACCTGACGTTCGACCTCATCCATGGGCCGATCATTATCAATCACCGCATCCGCCCGCTCAAGCCGTTTCGCCCGGGGCATCTGGGCAGCAATGATCCGCTCTACCTGTTCCCGGCTGTTGGTGTCGCGGGCCATGGTGCGGGCGATCTGAGTTTCCTCGGGTACATCAATGACTACAATGCGGTCCACAAGTTCATGCTGGTCGGTCTCAAGCAGCAGGGGCGAAACCAGCAAAACATAGGGACTAGAACAAACCTTCCCCTCTCCTGCATGGGCAGAGGGGCGAGAGCAAACCTTCCCCTCTCCCCCCGCGGGAGAGGGGCCAGGGGAGAGGGGGCTCTTTAATTGCCTAATAAGCTCATCCCGAATAACCGGATGCAACAACCCTTCAAGCCACTTCCGCTCCTCCGGCTTTTCAAAAACAATGCCCCGAAGCTGTGCCCGATCCAATGCCCCGTCAGTCGTCAGGATCTCGTCCCCGAAATGCTCGGCAATCCGCGCAAGCGCAGGTGTGCCGGGTTCCACCACTTCACGGGCCACGTCATCCGCATCCACCCAGTGCACACCCAGCTCTCCGAACATCCGTGCCACCGTGGATTTGCCGGAACCAATACCGCCGGTGAGGCCTACAATTGTCATTTAATATCCCAGTTGAAAGTCTTGTCGGATTACGGCTTTGCCTAATCCGACCTACACTGATTCAGTAAGCCCCCGTAGGTCGGATTAGCAAAGCGTAATCCGACGCAAGGCCTAAACTCCCAGGAAGCCAAACCAGAAAGTCTGAATCTCAGGGCCAAACCACAGGCAAATCAAGCCCGCAGTCGCCAGATACGGACCAAAAGGAATCGGCACCTCACGCCCGTGCTTCTTGAACACCATCAGGCTGATACCCACAACCGCGCCCACAACCGAAGACAGCAGAATCACCGCCGGCAACAGCTGCCAGCCCAGCCAGGCCCCCAGCGCCGCCAGCAGCTTGAAATCGCCATGGCCCATGCCTTCCTTGCCCGTCGCGATCTTGAACAGCCAGTACACCGACCAGAGCGAGAGATAGCCCGCCACCGCGCCCCAGAAAGCACTGGAGAAATCCGTCAGCATCCCGAAATAGTTCAGCACCAGCCCCAGCCACATCAGCGGCAGGGTGATGCTATCGGGCAACAGCTGGGAATCAAAATCGATCACCGTCAGCGCAATCAGCGACCAGACCAGCAGCAGCGCCCAGAGCGAGGCCTCCGTTGGCCCAAGCAAAACAACCGTAGCCACCGAAAAAATCGTGGTTACCGCTTCAATCATCGGGTAACGGGGCGAAATCCGCGCCTTGCACGAGGCACACTTGCCCCCCAGCACCAGATAGCTCACCACCGGAATATTCTCCCAGGCCCGGATGCCATGGCCGCAGGAGGGGCAGGTGGAGGCAGGTTTCGACAGGGTGGTGGTTTCTTCGTGTTTGCGTTGCTTCTCCGGGATCTCCAAAAACTCTTCGCACTGACAGCGCCAGTCCTGGTGCATCATTTTGGGCAGGCGGAGGATGACGACGTTGAGGAAGCTGCCTATGCAGAGGGAGAACAGGGATATGGTCAGGTACAGGAGCCAGGGTGTGGCAAGAAAAGTATCGAGACTTAACATCAATTCGCTCAGTTTTCAGTATTTAGCCCCTCTCCCCTTGCGGGAGAGGGGTTGGGGAGAGGGGGAGGTGCTTACCCAACAACCTGACCCATCTGGAAGATGGGCAGGTACATGGCGATGATCAAGCCGCCAACCAGAACACCCAGAACAGCCATAATCATCGGCTCCATCAGGGCGGTGAGGTTGTCCACCATGTCGTCAACCACAGCCTCGTAGTGCTCGGCAACCTTGGCCAGCATCTCATCGAGGTTACCGGATTCTTCACCAATGGCCGTTAACTGCACAGCCATCACCGGGAAGATATCCTGCTGGCGCATGGACGCCTGCAGCTGGGTACCGCTGGAAACATCCATCTTGATTCGGCCGATCGCATCGCGATACACCGCGTTCCCGGTGGCTCCGGCGACCGACTCAAGGGCATCTACCAGCGGAACACCGGCGGCGAAGGTGGTCGAGAGAACACGCCCGAACTTGGCAACGGCGGATTTGTCGAGGATTTCACCCACCACCGGCAGCTTCAGCACGTACTTGTCCACCACATCGGAGAACTTCTGGGAGCGCCGTTTGGCCTCCCGGAACAGGAAGATGGTACCCACAATCGAGAGCAACACCACAAACCACCAGCTCTGCAGCCACTCCGAGAGGTTGACCACCATCTGGGTAAATACCGGCAACTCGGCTCCAAAACCCTGGAATAGGCTTTCGAACTGGGGCACCACTTTCACCAGCAAAATGGCGGTAACGACAATGGCCACCACAATAACCGCAATGGGGTAGGTCATGGCCTTCTTGACCTTCTTCTTGAGCAGCTCGGTTTTCTCAAGGTAGGTTGCAATCCGGTCGAGCATGGCTTCCAGGGCACCGGCCTTCTCGCCCGAGTCCACCAGGTTGCAGTAAAGATCGTCAAAGTGCTTGGGGTGCTTGCGCAGGGCGCCGGCAAAACTGGTACCGGAGGAGATGTCATTGCGGATGGCCATCACCAGTTCCTGCAGCCCCTTGTTCTCCAGGCCGTCGGCAACAATGTCAAAGCTCTGAACCAGTGGCACACCGGCTTTCATCATGGTCGCCAGTTGCCGCGTGAGCATGGCGATATCGAACGGCGTGATCTTCTTGCTGCCGCCGAACAGTGGCTTGGGCTTTTTCTTGACCTTGTCCGGAATAATGCCCTGCTTGCGCAGCTGCGCCTTCACCAGGGCCAGGTTGGAACCGGTCAACTCGCCCTTGGATTTATTGCCCTTCCGGTCTTTTCCTTCCCAAACGTACGATTCCAGCTTCTGTGCTTTCTCTGCCATGCTTAATCCTTCGTCACGCGGTTGGCTTCCTCAAGGCTGGTTACGCCCTCAATCACCTTCAACAAGGCGGACTGGCGCAAATTGCGGAAGCCTTCTGCCTGAGCCTGTTTTGCAATTTTGATGGAGCTGGCCTCTTCCATAATCATGTTCGCCAGCTCGTCGGTAATCCGGACCACCTCGTAGATACCAACGCGGCCCTTGTATCCTCCATTGCATTTATCACAGCCCTTGGGGCGGTACAACGTGAAGCCTGTATCAATTTGTTCTTGTGTGAACCCCTCCTTTAAAAGCACGTCATGGGGAACATCCGCCGGCTGCTTACAGGAAGAACAGAGCCGCCGGCCCAGACGCTGGGCAATGATCAGGCTCACCGACGTGGCAATGTTGAAGGCGGGCACGCCCATGTTCATCATCCGTGTGAGGGTTTCCGCAGCGCTATTGGTGTGCAGGGTAGAGAGCACCAGGTGGCCCGTCTGTGCCGCCTTGATGGCAATGTTGGCGGTTTCCAGATCCCGGATCTCACCCACCATGATGATGTCCGGATCCTGGCGCAGGAACGCCCGCAGGGCTTCCGCAAACCCAAGGCCCACCCGGGTGTTCACGTTCACCTGGTTGATGCCCTCCAGGTTGATTTCCGCCGGGTCTTCCGCTGTCGAAATATTGCGCTCGTTGGTGTTCAGGATATTCAGGCCGGTATAGAGCGACACTGTTTTACCGGAGCCTGTGGGCCCGGTCACCAGAATCATGCCCTGGGGCTGCTCCAGGGCTTCCAGGTACAGCTGCTTCTGGTCTTCCTCGTAACCCAGCACATCAATGCCGAGCTTCGCCTGGCTGGGGTCGAGAATCCGCAGAACGATCTTCTCACCCCAGAGGGTGGGTAGGGTATTCACCCGGAAATCAATGGCCTTGGTCTTGGACAGCTTCATCTTGATGCGGCCATCCTGGGGAACACGTCGCTCGGAGATATCCAGCTGCGCCATGATCTTCACCCGCGCGGAAATCTTCGGGGCCAGCTTGATGGAAGGCCGGGAAACCTCCTTGAGGATGCCGTCGGTACGGTACCGCACCCGATAGATCTTCTCGTAGGGCTCAAAATGGATATCCGAAGCACCGCCACGGATGGCGTCCAGCAGCATCTTGTTCACATACTTGACGATGGGAGCATCGTCCACCTCGCTGGTGGCAACGGCTCCGTCGTCTTCCTGTTCGCCACCTTCGGTTTCAACACCCTCGAGGTCCGCATCCTCCAGGTCCCCCATGGAGGTGTCCTGGGATTCCAGATACTTGTCGATGGCTTCACGCAGTTTGGCGTCATCCACCAGTACCGCATCGGTACTCAGCCCGGTATTGAACTTGATCTCATCCAGGGCCTGGATATTGGTGGGGTCGGAAACCGCAATATAGAGGCGATTGCCCCGCTTGTAGATCGGCAGCGCGTTGTGCTTCCGGATCAGCTTCTCGTCGACCACCTTCTCCGGCATCATTTCCGGCAGTAGGGCCGAAAGATCGAGAACCGAGACACCAAACTCCATGGCGGCGGAAAAGGCGAGCTTCGAGCTGTTCGCCAGGTTGTTCTGGGTGAGGTAGGTGATCAGTGGAATGCGATTCTGCGACGCCTGCAGGAACGCGTCTTTGGCCGTGGCCTCGTCCAGCAGGCCATCGTCCACGAATCGCCGTGCGAGGCCTGTGAGCGTGATGTTGCTTCTGTTAGTCGACATAAATGAAGTAAAGAGCGCAGCCTAAGTGTCTGATACGAATGTTGAGTCAATGGCGTTGAGTTTAGATGGCCAGCAGGCATTTGGAAAGACAGACCAGCCAGGAGGCAGAAGAACGCTTTCATCGGCCCTTTCACCACCCACCACCCAAACCATGTGAATGTGACCAAAAACGTCACCCTTTGACGCCTGCGGGCAGGCAGAGCGCCTGAAATTTCATATGTGAAGCGCGTCACAAAGGCTTGCAGGGCCTTGATTAAGAGGGGCTATTTTCCTGAATCCAGCCACCCATGAATGTTGGCACAACCAATGCATCGGGCATTGCAGGCTCAAACCACCGGTCACGGGGCGTGACTCCACCGGGCCCGGGCCAGTAAGAGTTGATCAACGACAAACACAGAGGTCGAATAATGAAGAACATTCAAATCAATCACGCTCAGAAGGGTTTCACCCTGATCGAACTGATGATCGTTGTTGCGATCATTGGTATCCTGGCTGCGATCGCTATTCCGCAGTATCAGGATTATATTGCTCGTTCGCAGGTTAACCGTGTTCTCGGTGAAATCTCTGCCGCTAAAACTGCGGTTGAAGAGCAACTGAACCGTGGCACATTCCCGACCACCGCTACTCAGATTGGTATGACTTCATCTAACCTGATGCAAAACGACGTACCGACAACGATTTCTTTCATTTCTTCTGGTGCCAATGCGGGCGCAGGTGCGATTATTGCTACCTTCGGCCAAGATGCTGCCGCGATTCTCAATGGTGACCTGATCGGTATCGAGCGGACTACTCAGGGCAGTTGGTCTTGTGTCACCAACGTTAATGCAGAGTACATTCCTGCTAGCTGCACTTCTGGAACCCCGTCAGCAACTCCGTAACCTAAAAGTAGCGGTACGAAGCGTTAATGAACAAGGGGCCATCGATGGCCCCTTGTTTTTTGGAGAAGTTCCGTCCGGGTCTAACACATGAGTAATGCCAAAAAACTGGGAATTCCTGAGACACTCTTGTGTGTCGCTCTCGCGGTTCTAGCAGGCTTTCAATCCATCCCCTATGACGCTATCTGGCTTTCTACATTCTGGTCTGTAGCAGCCATAATCCTTTCCTGTTTTAGAAACTTTAGGCAAATAACGACTCTGGAGTTGGGCGCCTGGGTGGCGTTTTCAGCCCTTTTTCTGACTGTTGCGGCCAGTCAGTGGCCGTGGGTCTCTTTCTGGACAGCGTGTTCCTTAAGCCTGATACCAATCGGATTTATCATTTTTCTCAGGAATGGCAGAGAGAACTTCTTCCGGGCGTTCAAGATTTCAGTTCTATCTATCGCATTGGCTAATTCCGCCTATACGGCATACATGTCGATTTTCTGGATGGGCAGAAATGGTGGCCTATTTGCGGATGCTAATATGGCAGCGAATCTTTCAGTGATTGGAGTCTTAGTTCTTACCGAGTTTATTCTTTTGTCTGGACGTAAACGCAATCCTGGCGCCTGGGTTGCCGTTGCTTTTTTGGTTTTTTCGATATTTGTGATGCAATCCCGGGCCGCAATTTTGATCATGTCTTTGTCGCTCTTGTTCGTGTTTTTCTCTGTAGATAGAAAGTATAGAGCGCCAGTAATCGCATTTTTGCCAATCTTAGTAGTTGCATATTTTCTATCGGACTGGGTTCTATCCTCACAAGTCAGTGAAAATATAAATCCATTCAATCGTACAGAATCTTTTGGTTATCGATTGGATCTTTGGGCTTCAAGTGCTCGCCTCTTTGCTGAGTCCCCTTGGTTTGGGTCAGGCTTGGGAACCTTTTCTCTACTTTATCCTTCTGTTCGTGAGCTGACTGAGATTGGATCTGTTGGTTTTTTTGTTCATAACGACTTTCTTCAATTGCTGCTGGAGTTGGGGCTTATCCCTTTCCTAGTCGTTGTGACTTTCCCTTGCATTGTTTGTTTCAAGATTTTTGTTTCAGTATTTAATGGGGCTGTGGGTGAACGACGGGTTAAAGGAATCATGATTATATTGGTTCTGTTTGTGATAGCCTCACATGCGCTCGTTAATTTTATTTTCTATCATCCATTGTTTGCTTTTATATTAGGGGCTTTTTTAGGCATTGGAGCTGTTGAATTTATCAAGGTAAAGTCCATAGTCTTCAGAAAGCAGTGGTTGAATCGTACAGTCTACCGTTTTCCGTTGGGTTTGATTTTTGTCCTTGGTACATTTTCTATAACATCTTCGGTTGTAGATAGGCTTGCGCGGGAAACTATTGCCCAATCTGCAAGGACGTACATACCACCCTCTTTGGCGCGAGATTCATATTATACAGTGCTAGCGTATTCATATTTTTCTCCACTTAATACAGATATTTCAGACTATTTGGTCGTTTCCGAGACGAATACAGCTGTTTCAATGGAGGATATGGATTTAGGTCATGAGCTTGCGCAGAATACGATTTCATTAATTAACGATCAACGGAGCTTCAAACATCCAAACTGTCTTCAATCCACTGCAAAGGCACGCCTTTATTGGGCTATCGAAGAGAAAGAGAGGTCTGTTGATGTTCTTCGTGACATATTGCTAGAGGCACCTGATTGCGAGCGGGCCAGGATCGTACTTGCCGAAGCTCTAATTTGGAAAGGGAACAGCGACCAAGCTATCGATGTTCTGAATGCTGGAATTGACCGGATTCGTTTCAAGGAAGTTTTACAAAGCGAAAGTAGAATGTTATTCGAGGCGCTTGAAGGTGCGCTCCGGTCGTCGGGTCGAATACAGGAAGCTGAAGCGGTAAAGCTATACATTCAATTATTGAACTGAGTATTTCATGAATTGGATTGACTATGATTTACGAGCGCTAGACATGGCTTTTTTAGTAGTTGTCTTCAACCGTAGAGTAATCTGTATTGGGTAAGAAATGACTACTTTGATAACCGAACAACATGGCTAACATTATCTGATGTACGGAAAAGTCAAGGGCTTCTCTTTAATCGAACTTATGATAGCCGTTGCAATCATCGGCATACTGGCTGCGGTCGCGATACCGCTCTATCAAAGCAATGTCCTGAAATCTCAGGTAAACAGAGCCGTCAGTGAGTTGGCGACCTATAAGTCTGCGTTCGAGGTCCAGCTTTCTGGTAGCGGAGCCGTTAGTAATTCCGAGCTTGGTTACGTTGCCTCCGGCCTCACCAGCGGTAATCCTGCCACTGACATCGGTGTCGCCAATCCTGACGGATCTGGTCACCTCCAGGTGACCATGGGCGGCAATGCCCATCCATCCCTGGCGGGCGTTATCCTGCGTTTTGAGCGTGATGCGTCAGGTACCTGGGCGTGTGAGATTGATAAGAGTGCGGCGAGCCATTGGAAAGATGCCTATCGGCCAGCCGGGTGTACTGTCTTGTGAAGATGGGAGCGGGTAGCATTCTCCTGCCCCCCCCCTAGGCTTCCGGTTAGTGATTTTTTTGCCACGGACACTCACGGACGCTCACAGACGGAAAAGAAAAACAGAATTCTTTTGGCTTTTGTCCGTGAGCGTCCGTGGCCTAAACCTCCACCTCCTCAAACAACTCCGGCACCTCCGCATCCCAACCAAACTTTTCCCGAATCCGCTTACGCATAACATCACTGGCCACCATTTCCCCGTGCGTCACATACACCTTCTCGGGCTTCAGGGTACCTTGCTCCAGCCAGGCCAGAATCTCGTTGTAATCCCCATGGGCCGAGAGCGAATCCAGGTTATGAATCTCCGCCTTCACCGGCCAGTATTCTCCATGGATCTTGACCGATTCCGCACCATTCACCAATGCATCCCCACGGGTTCCGGGGGCCTGGAAACCCGCAAACACAATACTGTTACGCGGGTTAGGTAGTAGGGTTTTCAGGTGGTGCAGTACCCGCCCGCCGCTGGCCATGCCACTTGCTGAAATAATTACGCAGGGGTAACGCACGGCATCGAGCTCGATGGATTCCTCCACCGTGCGGACAAACTCCGTTTTGTCGTCGATCAGTTCGCATTGCGCAGCATTCAGTTTGTGTTCCTTGTGATGCTTGCAGAAGATCTCCGTCGCCTTGATGGCCATGGGGCTATTGAGGAACACCGGCAGTTGCGGGATTCTGCCTTCGCCCATGATCTTGTGAATCACATACAACAGCATCTGGGCGCGGCCCACCGCGAAGGCGGGCAGAAGAACAATGCCGCCGCGGCCGGCCGTTCGCGTGATGATGCTGGCCAACTCGGACTCGGGGTCGATATCACTGTGGGCCCGGTCGCCGTAGGTGGATTCGCATATCAGTACCTCGGCCTTTTGCAGGGGTTCTGGCGGCCGCATGATGATGTCGTTCTGGCGCCCGACATCGCCACTGAATACGACCGTTCGGGCGCTTTCGCGGTGGTGGACATGCACGCAGGACGAACCGAGGATGTGTCCTGCTGGTGTAAAGGTTACCTGGAACCCTTTCACGGGCTCCAAAGCCTCGTGGTAATGCAGCGACTCGAAATGTTTCAGTGCTTCCCGGGCGTCTTTTTCGGTGAAGAGCGGTTCAGGCTTTTCATGCTTGGAGAACTTTTTTCGGAACGCATACTTGGCGTCCTCTTCCTGCAGAAAGCCGGCGTCCGGCAGCAGTACCCCGCACAACTCATGGGTTGCTTTGGTGCAATAGATCTTGCCCTTGAATCCGTTCTTGACCAGCGCTGGCAGATAACCTGAGTGGTCGATATGGGCGTGGGTCAGAACCACTGCATCAATCGTTGCAGGATCCACCGGAAACTTCGCCCAGTTCCGCTTCCGCAGGGTCTTTACGCCCTGATACATGCCGCAGTCCACGAGCAACCGATGTTTGTCGTCGGAAATCAGGTAGCGCGAGCCGGTAACCGTGCCTGTGCCGCCGAGGAAGCGAAGTTTCATTGGTTATCCCTGGATCATCTGAATGTGGAGCCAGTATCACACAGGATAGCTCACAAACGATTGATCTGAAGCAGGTGCCGGCGTTACCGGATCAATCCGGGCCAAGCCAGGGCGACATCAGCTTCGCCTGGTTAGAAACCCTCAACATATAGCTTGAGTTTCTGAACCTGATGGTCGAGACCGCTGAAAATGGGGTCACTGACCTGCGCCGGAAACCCCGCCGGCAATTCCGCTTCGAGAGACTGAATCACAGTGCCGGTTTTCTTTGCAAGGTCTTCGGCAAGGCGCAACACCAGCTCGGCGGGAAACCCAACAGATTTTGCAGTGCTGATAAAGTGCCTTGGCTGAATCCGGGCCCAGTGGTAATGCTTGTGTCGACCCTTGAGTGACATTGCCATTTTGGCGCGCTCGGGAACCAGGCTGCCTTGATCAAACAACGGATGGGCGGATATCACGTCGTAAAGTGGCGTCATCCGATATGCCGAACCCGGCTCGAGGAACACGCTGAAGTTCTTGGCGTGCCCATCAATCGCCGCAAGAAGCCAGAAAACCAGCTGGGCTTTGAAAAAAAGCTCCCTGTCGTGAGCGGGCGATTGCGAGCCCAGCAATAGCCTCATGCAATCAGCGATACCAGGGCCACCGTCACTCTCGTATTTCAGCGCAGGAGCCACACCGAGGGATTGGCAAAGGTCCTCTTGTGGCAGCCGCATCAGCCAGGAGCCGTCGCTCGACCATTTACGATCAAACCGCTCTACAACCAGGACGCCTTGCTCGCCGAATCGCGCCAATTCGGCGTTGGCCGCTGGCAAACCATATGCTTTGAGGACGCGCAGGCACAGCCACTCGTTTTCACTACTCTGTCGCAAGTCGATATTGCTATTTCCCAAAAAGCCAATCGGCAATTTGAAGATGTGACTGGTTGGCGTGCTAGCGGAGGGAAGACACCATTGGTTTCGGTGCCACAACAGCGCGGTTTTTTCCTGCACGCCCGCGAGCGAAATCCGGAAATCCTGCTCCCCCGAGAGTTGAAAATGGCTGTCTTGATAGTGCGCCAGCAGTGAGGCGACATCCGACTCAGCGAGTGGTGTGGCCTTTACAGAGCGAACGTCTGGGATCTTCGTGGTTTCAGGGTACAGCTGTACTGCGCCAATGCAGTCACGGCCGATACTCGAGAGCAGGTCGAATGGATGCTGAGAGGGTGACCTGAACCGCGCTTGAATCCTTGCCCGGATGGCTGCCGAATCCGGTAGCAGGTTGTCGAAAAAGTTAAAAACGACTTCCCCCTGGTACCGCGACGGCGAAAGTGGCAATGACAATGACAGTGCACGAGCTCCCGGTCTTTCAAGCCAATCCCGACTATATCGGAACGCCATCGCGCCGGATTGGGCCCGTTGTAACACGCCAACAGGTATGCCGTTCATTGCCACCGTCAAGTCAGGCACGGTTTACCACTCCTGGTCCCATGCCGCCCCTGGCTCCGGTTTCCCGCGTTCCACCACACGCAGCTCCAGATTCATGGCGGCGAGCAGTTTGAACAGTGTTTCCACACGGGTACGCTCAGGATGATTTTCAAAACTGGAGACCGTAGCCTGCTTTACGCCAATTTCCTCGGCGACGACCTGCTGGGTCAGGGCTTTGCGTTTTCGTGCGCTTTTAAGCGCCTCTGCGAGCGCCTCTGGCGAGGTGATCTTCATCAATTATTCCCTCTGGCGGATACCGACAAATTATCCCCTATGTCGGATTATGTCAATTTATCCGGTATAAAGGGTAAGCGTTGATGGCGCTTATAGCTGCCCTAAGGCGACGGCACTCTCGGGCCAGAAGAGGCCAGCGATATTTATCACAGGGGTGTACCGTTCTCTAAACCGCTTCGGCCAGGAGAAGCGGCTGAGCTCGAAGCTGGATTGGTATGCTAGTCTTAAATCTCAAACATCAACGAGATAGTAAGGCATGGTTGACAAGGATATCAGGTGGCTGCAACGCCTTAGCAATTTTGAAAAGGCCTACCGGCAGTTGGATGAAGCAGTGGCCCTAAGCCAGACCCGTGCGCTTTCAGAGCTTGAAAAACAGGGAGTTATTCAGGCCTTTGAATACACTTACGAGCTTGCATGGAATGTCATCCGTGATTATTTCCGGTGGCAGGGTAACTCGGGAATTACCGGCTCGAGAGATGCTATTCGGGAGGCGTTCGCCAATGGCCTGATTGACGAGGGCGAGCAGTGGATGCAGATGCTCAAAGACCGGAACCGCACCTCTCATACCTATAACGAAGAAACTGCACGGGAAATACTGAAGAATATTCTGGCGCTATACCACCCGCTCTTTTCGGGGTTCCAGCAACGAATGCATGAACAGGCGAGAAAGCATGGCTTTGGCTGAGTCTACCGCAGAGGGTCGTTCAATAGGCCTGCCCGACTATGTTTTTCAGGACCTCCGGCGTGTTTTCCTGAATCATCCCCAGGTCCAGCGTGTTGTGTTGTATGGCTCCCGGGCCAAAGGCAATTTCCGCCCGAATTCCGACATTGATCTAATGCTTATCGCGCCGGACATCTCCTGGAGCGAGTTCGTTCAGATCGAGGCCGAGATTGATGATCTGCTTTTACCCTGGAAAGTGGACCTGGCTCTTGAACACCAAGTCGAAAACGATGAGTTGCTTGAGCACGTGCAGCGTGTGGGTGTTAGGGTTGTCTGAAATCGGGGTCAGAAGAAAGCTTCTTCTGACCCCGAGCTTGGCCAAAACCTCCATGAATTTTTACGGAATCCGCGCCATTCACCAGCGCAGGCAAATAACCTGAGTGGTCGATATGGGCGTGAGTCAGAACCACCGCATCAATCGTGGCGGCGTCCATCCAATGGTACTGTTTCTCCCGCAGTTTGTGTGCTGAGTGCTACTATGACTTATCATAGGTCATAACATCTTGATCTGAAGCAGGAAACATACCTTATGGATTTCGCCTCGATTCTCCCCGACGTCATAAAAGTTGCTGATGAGGCCAGCGAGCGAGTCCTGCATATCTACCAGTCGGACTTTAGAGTGAGCTACAAGGCCGACGATTCGCCCATTACAGCGGCAGACACCGCAGCCCATGACATCATCACCCAAGGTCTGCGAGCCATCAGCCGGGATATTCCCATCCTCTCCGAAGAAGGCAAAGACATTCCCTGGGAGGAGCGCAAGCACTGGCGACGCTTCTGGCTGGTTGATCCCATCGATGGCACCAAGGACTTCACCCAGCGTACCGGCGAGTTCACGGTCAACATTGCGCTGATCGAAGATGGCGAGCCTGTTCTGGGGGTGGTCACCGCGCCGGCATTGAAAGAAGCCTACTGGGGTGTGAAAGGTGAGGGCGCATACAAGCGGGATCGCTCAGGGAAGGTACACCGCATCGAGGTGGCAGAGCCAAGATCGGTTAAGCGGGTGGTGGCGAGCAAGAATCATCTCAATCCGGAAACACGTGAGTTCATTGAGAAGCTTGGTGAGCACGAGCTGGTGCAGGCCGGAAGTTCGCTGAAGTTTTGCCGGATAGCGGAAGGCCACGCTGATATCTATCCGCGCCTGGGGCCAACCTGCGAGTGGGATACCGGTGCTTCCCAGGTCGTGCTAATCGCCGCTGGCGGCAAAGTGGAAACGCTTGAAGGCAGGCCATTGCGGTACGGTAAAGAGGATGTGCTGAACCCGCATTTTGTTGCCTCTGGAGGCTGGTATCGTGATGTGGGTGGCCCAGGAAGGTGAGTTTTTTAGCCACGGACCCTCACGGACTCACACGGACAAAAGCCTTTTTATCTTCTTTTTTTCGTCCGTGAGCGTCCGTGGCCAAAAAAGCACTACAACTTCAAAATGCGTTAAACCCCTATTCCAACAATTCGGAGAGTTGTTACATTCACCGCCCATGACATGGTACGCACTCCAACACAAACCCGCCCAGGGCGATCGGGCTCTCCAGCATCTTCAGAATCAGGAGATCCCCTGCTTCTACCCCAAGATCACCGTAGAGAAGGTCAAAGCCGGCAAGCGCACAAAGAAACTTGAGCCGTTGTTTCCGGGCTACCTGTTTGTAAACCTGGAACAAACCGATCCCAGATGGGCAAAACTGCGCTCAACACGCGGCGTGTTGAGGATTGTAGGTTTCGCCAACAAGCCCGCCGCCGTGGGTGATGACGTTATCCGGCACATCCGGGAGAGCCTGGACACCGTGGCAGAACAGGGCGGTATCAAGCCCGGGCAGGCTGTAGAGCTGAATGAGGGCCCGTTTGAGGGAATCAGTGCCATCTTCGAAGCTTACGACGGCGAAGAGCGCGCCATTGTATTGATCAGCTTCATGCAGAAGCAGCAGCGGGTTACGGTTCCGGTCTCTGCCCTGAATAAACCGTAGCGTATAGTTGCATTCCAAATGATTTAACAATTGTTTGCGGCTTATCTTCCCGCAAACCCGGGTTTCCCGGCATTTGTCACTTGCTTGTCATGCGCGTAGCCGTAGAATACGCTCTCTTCTGAAACAGAACATTCATCCACCGACAAGGACGCTGTTGGGATTCTGCTGTTCCCTCCTTAGTTACCTGTTTCCTGTCGCTTTAAAAAACCTTCTTTCTCTATGACCTCAAAACACTGGGCCCTGGTCGGTGGGGCGGTAGCGTGCCTGATCAGCCTTTCCGTAGCGGGCGCACCCTGGCTTTCCCCCGGTGATCCCCGGGCGCGCTTTGCAGCCCAGAAACTGGCTGACCGTGGCCATATGAATCGTACCGTAACGACCTGGCCGCTGATGTGGAGTGCTGTTCAAGAGGCTATGCCATCCGGTGTTTCCGGTGACCAGAACGCGGTGGGAATGGCGGCCGCCTATCTTCGGTTCGAGGGGGAGCAGCTGGCAAAGCAGGGGTTTCGCGGCGAGTATCGCCTATACGCAAGCAGCGAGGTTACCGGTATCAGCGGCTTTGATCAGGGCCCGCGGGCGCAGGCCGGAGTCGCAGCCAATGTGCAATGGCAGGGGGAGCATTGGGCGTTCGGGCTCAAGCCTGGCTATGCCCACAACCCCGATGACGGAGAAGAGTTACGCCTTGATGGCTCCTACCTGGCGGCAACTGCAGGCAACTGGGTGTTCGGCATTGGTGCAATTGATCGGTGGTGGGGGCCCGGCTGGCAATCCAGCCTGATCCTCTCCAGCAACGCCCGCCCGATTCCTGCACTCTGGCTGAACCGGGCCAGCGCCTTCGCACCGGAAACCCATTGGCTGCAATGGCTGGGCCCCTGGCAGCTCACCGCATTTGCAGGGCAATACGAGAGTGACAGGGCAGTGCCGGATGCAAAGCTGATCGGCATGCGTTTTACGTTTCGACCCGTGAGCGGACTTGATATCGGCCTTTCGCGCGCCATCATGTTTGGTGGCGAAGGGCGACCAGAAAATGCTTCCACACTCTGGAATGCCCTGATTGGCAGAGACAACGGCCAGCTCGAACAGAATGACCCTGGCAACCAGCTTGGCAGTATAGACGCCCGTTATGGTTTTGCGGTGGGCCAGCAAACCATGGGTATCTATGCCCAGATGATGGGTGAGGACGAGGCCGGGGCATTTCCGGCCCGCAAATCCTGGCTGTTTGGCGTAGACATGACCAGCCAGCTGTTTGGCCATGACCAGCAATGGTTTGCCGAATACATCAACACCCTGGCCGACGACTTCCCGGGCGATGCCATGCCCAACATCACCTACGATCACTCCCGGTACCGCACCGGCTACCGTTATTACGGGCGCAGCCAGGGTGCCAGCTTCGATGGTGATGCCGAAGCCGTTACCCTGGGTGCATACAACTTTTTTGACGACGGCTCCAATCTCAGCGCAAAGGTAACCTACGCCAACCTGAACAAGGATGGTGGCAACCGCACGGTTATCAAAACGGACGAGGTTTTCTATACCGTACCGGCACGGGAACAGAACGTGGCTATCCTGAACCTCGGATACGGTGCCGAGCTATTTAATGGCTGGTTGAACCTGAACCTCCAGGCTACCGACAAGAAGATTGAATACCTCAGCGGCGAAAAGGACCAATGGTCTCTTGGCGCAGAATGGACCTATCGCTTCTGACGGCTGAGCGCAAAAAATTCAACACCCAAAACCGGAACACCAACCCGTGAATCTGAAATCTCTGATACTCCCCCTGGCCCTCCTGCTTCCCATGGCAGTCAATGCACAGTCTATTACTCCCGCACAGATTGAGCAGTTCAAAAGCCTGCCCCAGGCCCAACAGGAGGCTTTGGCGAGGCAGTATGGAATCGATCTGAACAACTTCTCCATCAGCGGGCCCCAGGATCAGCGTCCTCGCCGGGTGGATGTGGTCAGCCCCCTCAGAGACACTGGCGGGCAGGGTGATGGTGGAGTCGCCCGCGGTGAACAGGGCCAGGGCCCGGTTAGCGCCGGGGACAAGCAGGCACGGGATGAGCTCACACCCTTTGGCTACGATCTGTTCGCTGGCGAGCCTTCAACCTTTGCGCCGGTGACGGAGATACCTGTGCCCTCGGAGTATACCCTCGGCCCGGGGGATGTGCTCCGGGTGCAGCTTTGGGGCAACCAGAACAAACAGCTTGAGCTGCCGGTATCACGGGACGGCACCATCGATTTTCCGGAGCGCGGACCGGTCTCGGTGGCCGGGCAGAGTTTTCAGCAGGTTCGCGACCAGCTCACGGATCTGGTTTCTGAACAGTACATCGGCGTAAAAGCGGCCGTCTCCCTGGGCGAGCTGCGCAGCATGCGCGTGTTCATCCTGGGCGAAGCGCGCACGCAAGGTTCCTACAGTGTCAGCTCGCTTTCCACCATTACCAATGCCCTGTATGTTTCCGGTGGCATCAAAACCACCGGTTCACTGCGCAACGTACAGCACAAGCGTGACGGCAAGCTGATCGGCACCCTGGATCTCTACGATCTGCTGCTGCGGGGCGACACCTCCGAAGACGCCCGCCTCCAGGCCGGTGATGTGGTCTTTATCCCGCCCGTCGGCCCCCGGGCCGGCATCAGCGGCGAAGTGTATCGCCCGGCGTTGTATGAAATCGGCTCACGAACAAGTCTTCAGGAGCTGGTGCGCCTGGCCGGCGGACTCACGCCCCAGGCATATCCTCAAATTACCCGGATTGAGCGTACCAACGAGGATTATCTGCGCATCATCGCCGAAGCGGACCTCACCCGGGCTTCGGACAGGAATGCCCGCGTACAATCCGGCGACCGGGTTACCGTGGCGTCGATTGCTGATGTGACCGGCCAGTACATCGAAATCAAGGGCGCCGCCACCCGCACCGGCAAATATGCCTGGGTACCGGGAATGCGCGTGAGTTCCGTGATCCGGAACCTGGATGCAGACTTACTCTCCTTCGCGGATACCAACTATGCCGCCATTCTGAGGACCGATCCGGAGACACACCGCATCTCTGTGCTGAACCTGGAGCTAAAAGCCGCTGTAACCCGGCCAGGCAGCCCGGAAGACCTCATCCTTCAGGAAAAGGACCAGTTGCTGTTCTTCACCAACGCCGGAAAAGTGTCATTTGAGCTCAGCGGCCCCAAGGCCACCAAACACGACGAGCTGAAGGAAAAGGCCCGGCAGTTCTCCAGAGAGGCGCTGTTCGAACCTGTCATCAAACGTCTGAAAGCCCAGGCAGGCCCCTACAGCCCGCAACAAACCATGCGCATCTCCGGCCCGGTCCGCTATCCGGGTGAGTATCCCTTACCCGCTACGGGCACCCTCAAGGACGCCATTTTCGTGGCCGGAGGACTGACCGACTCCGCCTCCCTGTATTCCGCGGAACTGGCCCGGCGTTATACCGATGCCAACGGTGTGCAACAAACACGCATCATCGAGCTAAACCTCACCGACGCCATGGCAGGTACCAGCGATATCCGCCTGCAAAGCCGGGACCGGCTATTGATCAAATCCATACCTTCCTTTGGTACAACCCGCACGGTCACTCTGGAGGGGGAGGTTCGCTACCCGGGTGAATACACCTTCCGGGAAGGTGAGACACTTGGCGATGTTATCCGGCGTGCCGGTGGCCTTACCGATAACGCGTTCCCGCGCGGCGCGGTGTTCACGCGGAAAAAACTGCGTGAGCTTGAGGCCCGCCGTCTGAGGGAAGCCGAGGAACGGTTGAAGGGCGACCTTCTGGGTGTGCAATTGGAAGGGAACAGCTTTGGCGGCCAACAGGAGGAGCAGATTGACCAGGCGCGTGGCCTCCTCGAGGATGTGCAAAGCAGCCGGCCCGTGGGTCGGATGGTTATTGATCTGCCGGCGGTGCTGGCCGATAGCGGCTATCAACCCATACGTCTTCAGGATGGCGATCAGCTTACCGTGCCGGCTATTCCGCAGGCGGTGAGTGTTTTCGGCGAAGTACAGTTTCCCACCAGCCACCTGCACAGCCCCGGTCTCACAGTGGATGACTATCTGGAGCGCAGCGGCGGCCCAACTCGCCAGGCCGATGAGGATCGAATCTACGTAGTGAAAGCCGACGGCTCTGTAATGCTGCCGGAACAAAGTGCCTGGTTCGGCAGCCGCAGCCAGCAACTGCAGCCGGGCGATACGATCATCGTACCCATAGATGTAGACCGCCTGAACCAGCTTGAGCTATGGAGCAACGTCAGCCAGATCGTTTACCAGATGGCGCTTGGCGCCGCGGCAGTGGGGAACCTGTGATGAGCAAATATGAATCGGCCACCCGACCCTGGGAACATGGTAGCCAGAGCCAGCCCGACGACGAAATCGACCTCCGCGAACTCTTCGCCACGCTTTGGGCCGGCAAATGGCTGATCATCGCGGTTACTCTGGTGTTTGCTGTTGCGGGGGTCGCCTACGCGCTCTTCAAGCCCAATATATACCAGGCCAGTGTGCTGCTGGCGCCGGCCAGCGAGGAGGGCGGCATCGGTGGGCTCAGTGGCCAGCTGGGCGGCCTGGCCAGCCTTGCGGGAATCAGCCTCGGCAGCGGAGGTTCCAGCCAGACCGTGATCGCCAGGGAAATCCTGCAGTCCCGGGCCTTCCTTGCAGACTTTATCCGGCGGCACAACCTGGAAGTACCGCTGATGGGCACGGCCGGGTGGAATCCGGCCTCTGAAACCTGGGTCTACGACCGCGACGTCTACAACCCTGAAACCGGCGAATGGCAGCAGGATGAAAACGGTGAAAGCCTGAAACCCACCAGCTGGGACCTGGTGAAAACCTTTCGCGAAAACCACCTCAGCGTGAGCGAGAATAAAGCGAATGGCATGATAACGGTAAGCGTAAAAAGCCAGTCGCCACCGGCCTCGCAGCAATGGGCCGAATGGCTGGTGGCCGACATCAACGAGCACATGCGGCGTGAAGATATTGCCGAGGCGGAGGCCCGTATCGCATACCTGGAAGACAAGCTGAACGATACCAGCATAGCGGGCATGCAACAGGTGTTCTACCAGCTCATCGAAAGCGAAACCCGCACGGTGATGCTTGCAAACGCCCAGCAGGAGTATGTATTCGAGACTGTTGATCCTGCCGTTGTCCCCCAGGAGAAGACCAGCCCCAAGCGGGCGCTGATCTGCATACTGGCAACCATGCTCGGTGGCATGATGGGTGTTTTTGTGGTTTTCATCAGAGCCTTTATTCGGAAGGATCTCCCAGCGGGCCAAAAAGAAGAATAACGTCACGTAACAGTAACCTGAGCCATTTGAGCGTAGAATCCCCGCATTTTTGATGAAACAATCAGGCGATTGGAACCTCGGAATGAACGGAACCTTCGCGGGCTTTCGGGCGTTTTGGTGGTATTTGAAAGTGCCAGATACACCCTGCCACCGGCTCCTGAGAAACTCCCGCAGAGAGGAACGCCGGGGCGGTAGCGTGCCTGAACAACAAATCTACGGAATGCAAGGGTCCCGATTAATGCAGAACAGTCAGGAAAGAGCCGTATACGACGACGAAATCAGCCTGGTGGATCTGGCAGCCACCTTTATCCGGCGCCGCCGTATCTTTTATGCCTGCTTTGCATTGGTAACCCTGCTCGGGGTGGTTTATGCGTTAATGCAGGCTGATAAGTACGAGTACGTTACCCTCCTGGAGAGCGCCGAGAAGGCAGGTAATGAGTTCATTGAAAAGCCCGCAGCCACCGTGGCCATCATCGAGAACCGCTGGATACCGGCCGCAGCCTCAAGCTACCAGGCCGAGAATGAAAAGCTGTTGCCTTTCAAGCTGGACGCGAGCAACCCTGAAAATACAGGCCTAATACGAATTGTCTCTGAAGCAAGCGTTGAAACTGCCGATGTGGTGAAGACGATTCACAGCGATCTGGCGCAAAGCGTGATGGAGCGGCAGCAGCAGCTTCTGGAGACGCAGCGGAACAGCCTGAAGAATCAGCTTGCGTCAATCGAGCGGGTCATCCAGTCGCTGCAAACATCAGAGGGTGGGGAGAATACCGCCACGGCACTGGCCGCCGCAATACAGAAGCGGGCGGAGCTGGAGAGTGAGCTGGAGGCCCTGCAGCCGGCGAGCGTTATTGTGACAGCGCGCCAAAGTACGGGACAGAGAGGCATAAGTGGAGTTCTGATAGTGGGCCTTGCATGCTCAATGGGTATAATGTTGGGTGTGTTCCTTGCGTTCTTTGCGGAATTTGTTTGGCGCGTGCGCCAAAAACTAATGCAAGCGAAGGAATTATCCGGCTAATCAATTTACGCTGAACGACCTTACGAATAAAGTCCGAGGTTTAACACTCAATAACACCACAGAAAAAATGAGTTGACAGCCTCCGATATAGTGGGCACGAATCGCTAACCCCAAGGAGGAGCGAACCGATGTCGGAAGTGACCATCGTTAAGAAAACGCGGATAGTAAAGCATCCGGTTCGTGAAATCAGATAGTAACCACAGCATTTTTGCTTAACCAGCAAGAGGCGGGAGGGCCGAAGCGGGTACTCTCACGGGCTTTAGCGATAAAGTGAAGCAGTGTGACGTGCCGACAGCGTAATCCTAACAAATACACCAGATTTCAGCCCTCCGTTTGGCCCGAGAGAGCTAACGATCGGTTGCCTCCGCGCACAGCTTTCTTTCATAGCAGCACCAATTAGCCGTGTCCTGCGGAGGAGAAGTTACCGAGGTTACGAGTCTGAGGTCTCTCGGCACCGGTCGAACAGCAAGCGCGAAACCGCATATGTGCCAAAGCGTATGAAGTGGCTGAGGAGTGGGGCATGGATGGTTGAGGCAGCAATAGAGTCCTGAGCGCATTTTAGACTTCTTGAGCGACATCGAAGTTCCAATAAAAGTCAGCAACTATTGGATCTATGCTCTGCTTCGTTGTGTTTGTCTCTGGGGCAGTAAAACCCTGCGTTATTGTCGGCTCCTGCATTATTTTGTTCGTAAGCGCCGAGATTCGGAAATGGACCTCGGTAAAACCTCTAACCGGGGCGGCATTATATGCTGCCCTTAAGAAGGCGAATCCGATGCCACGCTGCACACTGGGTGGTTGCACCGTACCTCAGGGATAAAAACGATCAGACTTGGTAACGCTGGTGGAGCGCCACGGCGACTAATTGCTTGCCCGACGCCTGGGTAAGTATACGGAAGGCCAAAAAGCGCACAGCTATTCGTCTCTTTTGATCCACCAGGCTCCTGCGAAGCACTGGCTCTGGGCAATGGCAGCGAGCCTGCAGGCGAGCATGGGCGAATGGCCAAAACGTTGAACCTCGAAGTCTATTTTTGCCACCTGTATTGCTCAGGTCAGGGAATTTGAAACGAGGGCACCAATGGATTTTTTTTACCCCATTATTGCCCCAAGAAGAGGAACTTTGCAAAACTGTCACGACCGCAAGTCAACAGAGTAGTCGAGAGCGGCTGAAAAATCGCCCCAGAATGCTTGGGCTACCTGAGACCAGTAGAAGTGTATTGGCGCAAATATTCCAAAGCACTATAAATGAGTGGCCCTGCAGTAATTGGTTGAATTCACGACAATTCCTAATATTTCCTAAGCTAATTTTATATGAGAGTGGTTTTGAGTATAAAGAAAAATATTATCGTATTAGTTTCGTTTTTGTTTGGGCTCTCCACTCTTCCATCAATTTTAATACTATATGCTGGTGCGTCTTCAATGGCACTCGGGCTTTTCATTGCGCTCCTGCCAGTCTTTCTATATTCAATTTCCAATTTTGAAAAAGTAAAAATTTCTAAAAATGAAATAATTTTTATTTCATTGATTACTACATTTGTTATTGCTCACCTTTTGTTTAGTTCAATATTCTTCTATGGAAAAATAAGTGCCAAGCAGTTCGCTTCAATTTTACTAGCGATTTTTATAATATTACAGGCGTCTGTGACGGTAAACTATATGCATAATAAAAATAAATTTGAGTTAAATAATTCAATAGTAATCATATTCTACCTTCTACTTTCGCTGCTAGTATGGAAAGCGTTCTCGGTATCTATACTTGCGAAGTATGCAACAGACAAAAAAATGTTACTATTCGAAGAGCCTTCCCACTTTTCTCTAATATATTCTATCTTTATTACATACTATATGGTCAATGAAAAAGGTGCAAAGCTTACTGTTCTTCTGGTGTCAGTAATTTCGGCTTTAATAATAAAAAGCTTAGCCCTTCTCTTGGTTTGTGTGATGGCCTATTTTTGTTATCTTATAGTTTTTAAAGGAAAATTTTTGCTAATATTTGCAGCGCTCGTATTAGTAGCATCAGTAATTATTTCCATACGCCATTTTGACCCCAATTACTTTCTCGAAAGACTAGTAATAACACGGGACTCTCAGAATCTTTCTGTACTAGTTTTTCTCTCTGGATTTGAGCGTGCTTTGCTAGTTTCTCGAGATACATTTTTTCTCGGAGCTGGTTTCCAAAGCATGGGAAACCTTAATATATATGGTGAAATTCAAGAAAAAATTTTTGAGATCTCCGGTTCTCATTTAAATTTGTATGATGGTGGCACCTTGGCAGCTAAGCTTATTTTTGAGTTTGGCGCATTTGGTATTTTTTTAATTTTTATTTACTTGATATATATTTTAAAAAATATAAGAAAATTCTTTCTATCTCGGGACGTGCTAGACAAGTTTTTATGGTGCGCCTTCGTGTGCTTGTTTTTTAGTTTTTTTGTTAGGGGAGTAGGTTATTTTAGCCCCTCTGTATTATTTTCACTTTGCTTTATTTTAAGAAGAGTTCATTATGGGAAGATATATTATAAAAGGTGCGATCGCTTTCATGAACAACTCAGTAAGATCGCGAAACCTAATGAAAGCTTATAAATAAAGATGGATTTATATATCTTTGATTAGTCGACTAGACCTATCGAATTTTGTTACTAGTTTATTGTTCTAGGTGTTAATTGTGATTGACTTCATTGAAATTGCAAAAAAAGTAATTGAATCAGAAATGAATGGTTTAATCGCTCTGAGGGATGGGCTCGACAATTGCTTTTGCGATGTTGTCCAGCGTATTGTTTCAAACCGTGGGCGCGTAATAGTTTGCGGTATGGGAAAGTCCGGAATCATCGGCAAAAAAATTGCTGCTTCGTTTGCAAGCACCGGGACGCCTTCATTTTTTATGCATCCAGGAGAGGCATTTCATGGTGATCTTGGTATGGTTAAGTCTGAGGATATTTTTTTAGGGATCTCAAATTCCGGAGAATCAGATGAAATTTTGAAGCTACTGCCGTTCTTGAAAGAAAATAGTAATTATATAATTTCAATGACAGGCAACCCCAGTTCAACGCTGGCACAAAATTCTGACGGTCATTTGAATACCGCGGTACCTGAGGAGGCGTGTCCACTCCAGCTAGCACCTACGACATCGACTACAGCAGCTCTTGTGATGGGGGATGCCTTAATGGTTGCATTGATGAAAGCCCGCGACTTTAAAGCCGAGAATTTCGCCAGGTTCCATCCCGGCGGAAGTTTGGGCAGACGGCTTCTGAGCCGAGTAGAGAATGAAATGAGATCGAAGAGCCTTCCGGTGGTACACAAAGACAACAATATCGTAGACGTAATCAGTAAGATGTCACTGGGCGGAATGGGTTTAACGCTGGTAGAGCAATCATCAGGCGAATTCGGTTTAATCACAGACGGAGATCTCAGGAGAGCATTTGAAGAAAAAGGTGAGAACGCGTTCAGCCTTACGGCAGGGGAGATAGCGACGAGCCATCCAGTAGCGATTTCACCTAAAGCATCATTACAAGCTGCCTATGAACTGATGGATAAGAAAAAGATCAATTGCTTAATCGTGGAAGATGGAGGCAAATTACTCGGTATTCTTAATAAATAAAAAGGTATCTACTTTTGAGCAAGGCGCTGGGAAAAGATCTATTTTTTAATTTTGTTTATAATGGGCTCAACGTAGCCTTCCCATTGATCGTTTTTCCGTACGTGGCTCGGACGCTTTCGGTTGAAGGATTTGGTGCCGCTACATTAGCTCTCACAACGGCGACCTACTTTACTACTATCGCGTCGCTCGGTATCCCTATTTATGGCGTTCGTGAGGTCGCAAGAGCGAAACAAAGCCAACAATCGTTGAATAAACTTGTTACCGAGTTACTTTTGCTAAACTCACTCGGTGTCATAGTTGCAAGCGCATTATTTGCTGTTTCAGTTTTTTTCATTGACTCTATGAGAGCCCATCCACTGCTTTTCATCGTGGCTTCGATCAATATTGTTTTAAGTTTTTTTCAAGTGGATTGGCTGTTTCAAGGTGTGGGAAATTTTAAGGCTCTTGCTGTTCGCGGGATCATCTCGAAGTTACTCGCCCTCGTGCTTTTGTTTCAATTTGTAAATGACAAGCATGACTCAGTTGGGTTTGTTCTTGCCAATGTAATTTCGCTGAGTTTCTCAAATCTGTTGAATATAGTTCTATCGCGTCGATTGGTGAGGCTTCAATTTCGAGAGCTCAATTTTAGGCAGCACGCTCAATCAGTAATAAGCTTTTCAGCTACTCGTCTAGCGTCTTCGGTGTACACGTTACTGGACACGGTCATGCTCGCCATACTGGCAAATATGTACTATGTTGCCTTTTATGCAGTTTCAATAAAGCTTATTCGTGTATTAAATGCATTGATAAATTCAGCATCAGGTGTTTTTTTTTCAAAGCTATCATCAATCGAAGCCGGAGAAAACTTATACCGAAATAAGTTGGAGTTGGCCTACTGCGGACTTCTGATTGTTACCCTTCCAACTCTTCTTGGTTTAATAATTTACGGCTCAGAAGTAATAATAACTTTTGCCGGACCGCAATACAATGAATCCGTTCTTGCGATGATAGTTTTAAGCCCGTTAATTGTGATATCCATGCTTACTTCATTTATCGGAGTTCAAGTTCTCTATATTCACGGAGAAGAGCGGAATGTGGCAAATTCTCTATTTATAGGAGCGACAATATGCATTCTGGCAAATTTGCTTCTGATTCCTCAGTATAGACATCTAGGTGCCGCCATATCGACAGTAACCGCTGAATTTTTCATACTTTTTTACCAAATTTACGTGTGCATAGCTAAAGGTTATAGCCTGGATTTTTTCTTCAGCAAGAATGCTAGGAAAATTTACAAGGCATTCCTCTTTATGACTCCTGCTGCACTATTTATTCATTACTTGGCCTCTTATACTCCGACTACTGGCCTGAGGCTGATGCTGGCGATTATTTTTCTTCCACTAGCTTGGGCGATAATTTTAATCGTTTCACGCGAAAGAATTTCAATTAGACTAGCTGAGAGCGTTTATGAATATTTTAGGCAGCGTCTACTTTAAGGATTTTGCGAGATACTTTCTTTTTCTTGAGAATACTTTGAAGAACAACACTGAAAGCAATATTCATTTTTGTTATGTTGCTTTGTATCCATGCGCAGCAAATTACTTGCTAGATAATAACGCTTATGTGCATTCCGCTTATCGTATCCGTAGGCAAGAAAAGGGTAGGTTCTCTTTGAATTCGCACACGGAGCTTGTAGATAATCTTATTGACTTTAATGTGAAAGCAATGAGTAGATATGGCCGTTATGAACGAGGAAGCCTCAGGCGCCGAGCCATCACATACTTGAATTATTTTGACGAGATTTTCCGTAAAGAGAATTTTGATCTTTTGATTTCTTCCGGAGATAGTCGTCTCCTTCCGCAAGTATTAATCTACTTGGCAAAGCAATATTCTGTTCCAGTTATTTACTTTGAGCAAGGTCCCTTTGGAACAACTACATTCGATAGTCTGGGCGTAAATGCTAATTCATCATTCGACCCAAAACTCGACCAGTTATCTGCCGAACAACGTCAAGTATTAAAGGATAGGATCTTTCGGCTACAGAATGATCGTCCATCCAACTATTGGAAAACTTTTAAACGCTCGCCATTAGATAAAGTTTATGATATTTATACCCTCTTATGTCTATATCCGCCTAAAGTATTGAATAGGCTTTTGCCTAAAGATCTACAAATTGGCTTATCCTTTTTCAAGTTTGTTAAGTCACTCTATGGCCGTGGCGGTTCGAGGAAAACGAATGAGATCGCTACCATAGCAGAGCTCCCAAAAAAATATATAGTTTTTTTTCTTCAAGTTCCTGTCGATGCTCAATTAATTGACCACTCCCCGTACTTTTCGGATTTTTACGAAATGCTCGTCGAGATTTTCGAAGCGAAACCTGCGGGTTACAATTTAGTTATCAGGGAACACCCGCAGTATAGAGGAAAATATTCGGCCGATTTATATAATTACATTACGAGAAACGATATATGCATTGCTAACGATGTTGACCTCGGCCATCTCCTTGAGAATGCAAGTGTTGTTATAGTGAACAACTCCACTGTCGGTATAGAAGCGCTGTTTAAAGGAAAGAAAGTCGTTACGTTGGGAAATTCTATTTATTCGAATAGAGGTGTAACGTTCGACTATCACCCAGAAACTCCCTTGGCTAAGGTTATAAATGATGCCATCGAATCGAGTTACGATAAGGATAGACTTGAATCTTTTTTTTATTCACTACTTGTAGATTATCTATTCTTGGGTCATTTTCAAGATAATAATCTCCGTATTCAAGAAGAAAAGTTTCTTAATCTTGTCAAGCAAAAAAAGCGCGTAAGAGCAAAGTGAATGAATAAAAAAATCCTGTTGTTTGCGCCAAAGACATTCGGCTTTTACCAGCATATTATTGATGCCCTGCAGGCTGAGGGGTTTGACGTAGTTTTTTTTGATGAGCTGTTTACGGAAAAGCTCAGATTCTTTAAAAAAGTCCTGCTGAAACTTCCGCTGAGCGTCAAAGTGAAATTGCAGAAGTGGTATGTTTCGTCGCTCGTTAAAGAACTTCAATGTGATTTTTCTTATATTTTTATTATTCGTGGCGAATATTTTTCTCCAGAAGTTCTGAAAATCATTGAGAACCGTTTTCCAGTTTCCAAAAGAATTATGTATCAGTGGGATTCCTCAAGGAATCTTCATTTTTTTGAGAAGCAGATCTTTTGGTTCCACCGTATTTTCACATTTGATCGAACCGATGCTGACAAGTTTGGTTTGCGCCATAAATGTTTATTTTTTAACGGTTTTCATGTAAATGCGCGGTCAGAATCTATTGCTCCTGGGAAATTGTCATTTATAGGCACTCATCACTCTAATCGTCTAAGCTTTATTCGTCAGTTTTTATCCGAGAATCCAAGATTTATTGATAAAGCCGATATTAAGCTTTATCGACCTTTTTCCTCCATCTTTCGCGCTCTTTTGTTTAATAAGTCGGAATTGGAAGGCGGCAAGATAAGGGACTTTGTTGCCGAACCTATATCAGAGCTTGAGGTCATCGGAACACTTAGCTCAAGTGAGTTCATTCTGGATATTACCCAACCCGGACAGGTGGGTTTGACTATACGAACATTTGAAGCGCTCGGATTAGGGAGAAAATTGGTTACGACAAATGCTGACGTTAAGAAGTATGACTTCTACGATCCCGCAAACATTTTGGTGATCAGCGATAACGATCTAACCGTCCCCGAAGAATTTATAGTTCAGCCATATCGCCCTGTTCCCGCGGAGGTTTTGAACAGATATTTTGTCAAGTTTTGGGTAAGAGAATTTTTCGATGATAGTCATTAATGCGGTTTCTGCCGTCGAAGGTGGTGCCCTTACAGTACTTTCGGAATTCATAGAGAGCTTGAGTGAATGTGCAGTATGCTTTTGTGCAGTTTCACCCGATGAGCTCCCTGATAGAGAAAATGTCGAGTACATTTTCGTTGGCCACCAAAAGTCAATATCCAGGTTGACTTGGGATTGCTACAGATTTAATCAAGCTTTAACCTCTATAAATATACGGCCACATGTGGTTTATTCGTTAAACAACATGGCGCCTATACTGAAAAATTATAAGTCTGTCCAGCAGATTGTCTTTTTCCACCAGGCGATTCCTTTCTCAAATTTTTCGGCATCATTATTTAGCTCCTCGTTTTCAATGATTTTCTTTTATAAACGGGTTTATCCATTATTGGTTCGCGCATACGATAGAGAAAATGTTAACTATCGTGTTCAAGCCCGTTGGATTAAGGATTCACTCTCTACACTATGCGGGATCTCCCAGTCGCGTATCACAGTTGAGCGACCGAGGTTGGGCTTGTCCAATGTCGTTCCCGAGACGCCCTCGTGGGTGCACGACGTTGATTTTGTTTATCCTGCTAGCGATTTTGAATATAAGAATCATCTTCTTTTGATTGCGGCTGCTGAGAATTTGCTGCGTTCTGAGTTTCCCATCCGAAATCGCCCGGTTATAGCTCTCACCTTGGGCGAAGAAAGCTGGGTATTTGGTCTAGTGAAGAGAAAAGGTGTGCGTGATTTTTTTCGGTTTGTTGGCCCGCAGCCGCGCGCATCCGTGCTAGGCGCTTTCGCTAGTGGGTGTGGGCTGGTCTTTCCCAGTGTTGTTGAAACTGTTGGTCTTCCTCTTCTGGAGGCCTCTCACTTCGGTGCAAAAATACTAGTGTCAGACTTGGCTTTCAGTCGTGAAACTCTAGCAGGACGTGAAGAAGGGTGTCTGTTTCTCAATCCTGAGAAGCCAGAAGAATGGGCTTTGAAACTAAGCGAATTTTCTTGATAGGAGGGGCGCAGTGAGTATCGATCGGTTTTCCAATAAAATACTTCTTATTACCGGAGGAACAGGTTCTTTTGGTAACGCTGTTCTCAAGCGATTTCTCGATTCCAATCTTGCCGAAGTGAGGGTTCTTAGTCGCGATGAGAAAAAGCAAGATGATATGCGTAAGCGTTACAATGATCCTAAATTAAAATTTTATATTGGAGATGTTCGCGACTATCAATCAGTGCTCAATGCGATGAGAGGCGTAGATTTTGTCTTTCACGCTGCGGCATTGAAGCAGGTTCCATCCTGTGAATTTCATCCGTTAGAAGCGGTTAAAACCAATGTTTTGGGTACCGAGAATGTTCTTGAAGCAGCTATCTGTAGTCAGGTGAGCAGAGTTGTGTGTTTGAGTACCGACAAGGCAGTCTATCCGATCAATGCTATGGGCATCTCCAAAGCGATGATGGAAAAGGTATCAGTTGCTAAATCTCGTAGTGCCAACGGGACGATAATATGTGCCACGCGCTACGGGAATGTTATGGCCTCGCGCGGTTCGGTCATTCCCTTGTTCGTAGACCAGATTCGGGCGGGGGAGCCGATTACTATTACCGATCCCAATATGACTCGATTCATGATGACCCTGGACGACGCGGTTGATCTGGTTCTTTACGCGTTCGAGCATGGGAATCCCGGTGATATATTTGTTCAAAAGGCGCCCGCAGCTACGATTGAGACCCTGGCGTACGCCTTGACCGAGCTTCTGGAGGCGCCGGACCATGAGGTGCGGGAAATCGGCACACGGCACGGTGAGAAGCTATTCGAGGTGTTGCTCAGTCGTGAAGAGATGGTGGCAGCCGAGGATCTGGGGGATTATTTCCGGGTGCCGCCGGACTTGCGAGATCTTAACTATGGCAAGTTTGTGGAAGAAGGGGAGCGGAAGATCTCTGAGGCTGAGGATTACAATTCCCACAACACGACACGTTTGGACAAAGCAGGCATGCAGGAACTGTTGATGAAGCTTGATTTCATTCGTGCCATCGTTCGTGGTGAAAATGCACAACCTCAGGATTGAACGATATGCGAGTTTTGATCACCGGTGCCAATGGGTTTATCGCAAAAAACCTGCAGCAGCATTTGGCTGAGCGTTCTGATATTGAGTTGTTGTTGATTTCCAGGGACTCGACCCGGGCAACCTTTGAAGACGCCCTTTCGAAAGCCGAGTTCGTGTTCCATTTGGCTGGCGTAAATCGCCCCCAAGATCTTGAGGAGTTCCGGAAAGGAAACTCGGATCTGACTGCTTGGCTCTGTAAAGGATTAGCGACGCGCGCGAAACAAGGCGACAAGGTTCCGGTCGTCTTGTCGTCTTCGACCCAGGCAGGGCTTGAAAACGATTATGGCCTCAGCAAGCGGAGCGCTGAAGCCGCAGTGTTTGGGTATGGCCAGGAATTCGATGTACCAGTGCATGTGTTCAGGCTGCCGAATGTGTTTGGGAAATGGTCTCGGCCGAACTACAACTCGGTGGTCGCGACCTTCTGCCACAATATTTCGCAGGGGCTACCGATCACAGTCAATAGTCCTGAAGCGCCTTTGCGGCTGGTGTATATAGACGATGTGGTTTCCCGATTCGTTTCGCTTCTGGACGGTGCTTTGCCTAATCTTGATGATGAAGGCTTTGAGCAGGTTCATCCTGAGTACTCGACGACCGTTGGTGCGCTCGCCGATATTATCCGGGAATTCCGTGACAGCCGTGAAACGCTGGTGACACCGAAGGTTGGGGTTGGCCTTAAAAGAGCACTTTACTCCACCTATCTGAGTTTTCTGCGTCCAGAACAGTTCTCTTACACTGTTCCGCAGCACGGGGATGCGCGCGGTGTGTTCGTGGAAATGTTGAAAACCCCGGACTGTGGGCAGTTCTCGTTTTTTACGGCCCACCCGGGAATTACGCGGGGGGGGCATTATCATCATTCCAAAACGGAGAAGTTTCTGGTGATCTCCGGAACTGCAAGGTTTAAATTCCGGCATATGCAGACGGGAGAAGAGTACGAATTGATCACCCGGGGAGAGAAGTCCGAAATCGTTGAGACCGTGCCGGGCTGGACCCACGACATCACGAACATCGGCGAAAGTGAGCTGGTTTGCATGCTCTGGGCCAACGAGATGTTCGACCGGGAGAATCCGGACACCTATGCCTGTCCTCTCTGAATAATTCCTTCTTAGTCCTGAGAGCCTCCATGAAAAAGCTGAAAGTAGTGACGGTGGTTGGCACCCGGCCTGAAATTATCCGGTTATCAAGGGTGTTGGCCCGCCTGGATGAGCACTGCGAGCATATCCTGGTACATACTGGGCAGAACTATGACTATGAACTGAACCAGGTGTTTTTTGATGACCTGGATATCCGTAAGCCGGATTACTTCCTCAACAGTGCGACGGGTAGTAAAGGACCGGCCAACACCATTGGCAACCTGATATCTGCCGTTGATGAGGTTCTGGCGGAGGTACGCCCGGAAGCTTTGCTGGTGCTTGGTGACACCAACAGTTGCCTCTCAGTGATTCCGGCCAAGCGAAGGCAGATCCCGATTTTCCATATGGAAGCGGGTAATCGGTGCTTCGACCAACGGGTGCCCGAGGAGACCAATCGTCGGATTGTGGATCATACGGCCGATATCAACCTGACCTACAGTAGCATTGCCCGGGAGTACCTATTGCGAGAAGGGCTGGCTCCGGATCAGGTGATCAAAACCGGTAGCCCGATGTTCGAGGTGCTGAATCACTACCGGCAACGCATTGAGACCTCTGATGTGTTGGATCGGCTTTCGTTGAAGGCTGGCCAGTATTTCGTGGTGAGTGCTCACCGGGAGGAGAACATCGAATCTGAGCGCTCGTTCACCCGTCTTGTGGAAACGCTGAATGGCGTTGCCGAGGACTTCGATTTGCCAGTGATTGTGTCTACGCACCCCAGAACGCAAAACCGTATCAACGCCACGGGCTCGGTCTTTCACAATAAGGTCCAGCTTCTCAAGCCGCTGGGTTTCCACGATTACGTCAAACTCCAGCTCTCGGCCCGGGCGGTACTTTCGGACAGTGGCACGATTAATGAAGAATCGTCGATTCTGAACTTCCCTGCGCTGAACCTTCGGGAGGCTCACGAACGGCCGGAAGGCATGGAAGAAGCTGCCGTTATGATGGTGGGGCTGGACGTGAAAAGAGTCCGGCAGGGACTTGCGATTCTTGAATCCCAGCCACGTGGAGAGGAAAGGGGCTTGAGGTTGGTCGAAGATTACAGCATGCCGAACGTCTCAGACAAGGTAGTGCGCATTATTCACAGCTACACCGATTATGTGAATCGGGTTGTCTGGAAAAAGTACTGACTCCGGGGCGCTCATGAAGATTGTATTGATTGCGGATACCTTCCCTCCGCTGAGAACCTCTGGTGCAGTGCAGCTTCGGGATTTGTCCCGTGAATTTGTTCGCCAGGGCCATTCGCTCACCGTCATGTTGCCTTCACCAGGCATGAAAGATACGTGGGCTCTGGAGGATTATGACGGCGTGCAATTATTGAGACTTCGGGCGCCCCGCACAAAAGACATCAACTATGTTCAGCGGACGTTAGGTGAACTTTTGATGCCATTTGCAATGTTGCGAAATCTGCGTAAAAGCCCGCTCGCTGAGGCCGGCTGGGACGGGGTGGTCTGGTATGCTCCCAGTATTTTTTTCGGGCCGCTTGCCAGCTCGTTGAAGAAAGCGAGTGGATGCAAGGGTTACCTGATTGTCCGCGACATTTTCCCGGAATGGGCGGTAGACATGGGGCTAATGGGGCGAGGACTACCCTATAAATTTTTCCGGGCTGTTGCGCGATACCAGTATTCTGTAGCTAATGTTATCGGTATTCAAACGCCGGGCAATGCCGGGTATTTCGATGATTGGCGAAAAGGTGATGGTCGATCGCTTGAAGTTCTGCAGAACTGGTTAGCCGACGCGCCGGTTGGAAATTGTTCGATTGACATCGGCCAGACATCTCTCGCCGGGCGTAAGGTGTTTGTCTACGCCGGTAACATGGGGGTTGCGCAGGGGATGGGCATTCTGCTGGATCTCGCCGAAGCGCTCCGTGAGCGGCGGGATATCGGTTTTCTTTTTGTGGGCAGGGGAAGCGATGCGCGCAAGCTCGCAGCGAGTGCTGAGAGTAGAAGCCTCGATAACGTACTTTTTCACGATGAAATCGATCCTGATGAAATTCCCGGGCTGTATGCCCAGTGCCATGTTGGCCTCGTTGCGCTGCATCCGAGCCACAAAACGCATAACATTCCCGGTAAATTTCTGACGTATATGCAGAGCGGGCTGCCTGTGCTGGCAAGTATCAATGGAGGCAATGATCTTGCTGCTCTTATTCGGGAAGAAAAGGTTGGGGCAGCGGCTACAGACGGGGCTGTTGAAACGCTGAAAACCTTGGCAGAGACTTTGGTTGCGCAATGCGAACTTGACGGAGAGCTGTCTGCTCGTTGTCGCGCAGTATACGTCCGACGCTTCTCGCCTGCCTCAGCCGTTAAGCAAATTGTGAGCGCTTTGTCGGAGTAATCTGTCCTGATGACTTTCAAGGTAATATCGCGAACATTGTTGAATGATTTGGGGGCGCAGGCCCGACAATCCAAGCGGTCCCGGCTGCATCATAATATTCACGACTCCTACGACGATCCCTGCCAGAAGTTATTGAATGCCGTGGGTACGGATAGTTATATTCGCCCGCATCGTCATGCCCTCGACCCAAAAGATGAGTGCCTTATTGCCGCAAAGGGGCTGTTTGCATTGATTGTTTTCTCGGAGGCGGGCGAAATTGAACGCATTGAGAAGTTTGGTACAGAGAAATTTTTTCAGGATACCTCGATAGTGTCGCTCGGGGTTAATCTGCCAGCGGGCACTTGGCATACCGTGCTGGCACTTGTGCCTGGCTCTGTTTTGTTAGAAGTCAAAGCGGGTCCCTTCGATCCCAGTGCTGCCAAGGAAATGGCGCCATGGGCGCCGGAGGAGGGCTCCGCAGAGGCTGATGCGTATCTGGAGCACCTCCATTCGGTAGCCTCCTCAGCCTAGGAATCGTGATTGGTCGGGTTACTGATGACCGGAATTGGTAGTGCGGCCGCATGCTTAAATTTTGGAGGGGCATTTGTGAAAGGCTGTAAAACAGATCACACTTATCCCAGCAGAAGGGGTACAATCGCGGCCGTTTTGGTAACTCACCCCTCCTCGAAGCTAACCCTTTGAAGTAACGCCTGGGAACTGTATGGAAACGGCCAGTTTTTCTGGATTGATTGCAGTGATTTCTGCCCTCGTGGCCCTGATTGTATTACGGCCCATCGCCCGCCGGTTCAGGCTGGTGGATCTGCCCAATCATCGTAAGTCACACAAGGGGGCAGTACCTTTGATCGGTGGTCTCAGTGCGTTCGCCGGTCTGCTGGTCGCCTGGTTGATTTCCATGCCTCTCACCGAGGGGTTTGGGATCTACCTTTTCTGTGCATTGATGCTAGTGATACTTGGCGCCATTGACGATGCCAAAGACGTGCCTGCTAAATACCGGCTCTGGGCCCAGGTTGTTTTAGGGGCTTTGCTCTCTTATGGTTCCGGCATCTACCTTACATCGTTAGGTAACCTTTTCGGCTTTGGGGCAATTGGATTGGCGTGGTTGGGCCCCGTGGTCACGATAGCTGCGGTAATTGGTGCAACCAATGCCTATAACATGATTGATGGCATTGACGGCCTGGCTGGAACCATGAGCCTCGTTACGCTCGGAGCGCTTGCAGTGCTTTTTGCGATGCGGGAGGGTTTCCATCTGGAGCTCGCTCTGGCCATTACCATAGTCATGGCACTCTTACCCTACCTGGGCGCCAATCTGCAGTTGCCGCCTTTTCGTCGAAAGATTTTCATGGGCGACGCGGGCTCAATGTTTATTGGCTTTTCTGTGGTATGGCTGCTCGTAAACGGTGTTCAGTCCGGTGGCAGCGCCTTCCGGCCCGTGACAGCGCTCTGGGTCTGCGCAGTGCCATTAATGGACATGGTTGCCATAATGATTCGCAGGGCCCGTAAAGGACAATCGGTGATGATGCCTGATCGGGATCATCTGCATCACATTTTTTTGCGTGCCGGTTTTTCCGATCGGCAGGCCCTCTTGGTGATCACCTCATTAGGAATTGCTTGCGCGATTGTAGGGGTAGTAGGAGAGCTTTTTGCAATACCAGAGTGGTTTATGTTTGGCCTGTTTATGACCGTTTTTCTTGTCTATACCTGGGCACTTAGTCATGTTTGGCGGCTTTTGGTTTTTTTCAGAAAAAATTACGAGGCAGTGGACTGAATGTCTGTTCTCAAGTAGTTAAACTAAGATGAAAAGGCCGAGTTAACTGCTCGGCCTTTTGTAATCGGGAGATCCTTATTTCTGGATTAGTGAGACCAATGCCCTGACTATCTCGTCAGGATGCAAACTGCAATAATGTCCTCATGAATCAAACTACTGCAACTGAAGGGTCGCTATGAAAAATGAGACAGTATTGGTGACCGGCGCCGATGGTTTCATCGGTTCCCACCTGACGGAACTCCTGGTGCGGGAGGGCTACCGGGTCAAGGCACTGTCCCAATACAACTCGTTCAACTACTGGGGCTGGCTGGAGAACATTGATTGTCTGGATTCGGTCGAGGTCTTGAACGGCGATGTCCGTGATCCGCACTACTGCAAGCACATCACCAAAGGCGTGGATACCATCTATCATCTGGCCGCTCTGATCGCGATTCCCTACTCCTACGTGGCCCCGGATAGTTATGTAGACACTAACGTGAAAGGCACGTTAAATATCTGCCAGGCAGCTCTGGAGAACGGCGTTAAGCGGGTGATCCATACTTCCACCAGTGAGGTCTACGGCACGGCGCAATATGTGCCGATCGACGAGAAGCACCCGGTTCAGCCGCAGTCGCCCTACAGCGCCTCCAAAATTGCGGCCGACGCAATGGCGATGAGTTTCTACAACGCCTTTGACCTGCCCTTAACCATTGCCCGACCTTTTAACACCTACGGCCCGCGTCAGTCGGCCAGAGCGGTTATTCCCACCATCATTACCCAGATAGCGTCGGGGATGAAGTCAATCAAGTTGGGTGATGTGTCGCCCACTCGCGATTTCAATTACGTTGAAGATACCTGTCGAGGCTTTCTGGCGTTGGCAAAGTCTGACAATGCGATTGGCGAGACAGTGAATATTGCTTCCAATTATGAGATTTCGGTGGGCGACACGCTTGAGCTGATAGGCGACATCATGGGCGGGGAGGTTGAATTCCTGACGGACGAGCAGCGTCTCCGGCCCGGGAAATCTGAGGTGTTTCGACTTTGGGGCGATAACACCAAGCTGGTTGAGCTGACAGGCTTCAAGCCCGCTCACTCCATTGAGGATGGGTTAAAAAAGACGGTCGCCTGGTTTATGAATCCAGACAACCTGAAGCACTACAAAGCCGGGATTTATAATGTCTGATCTGTCCGGTTGTCTTGTTGAATTTGTCCGGGACCATTATCGGACGAAGGAATTTATTCCATTGCATGCACCTGTTTTCGGTGGAGCGGAGCAGGCGTATGTGGCCGAGACAATTACATCCACGTTTGTTTCAAGCGTGGGTGAGTTTGTTAACCGGTTTGAACTAGACGTGGCCCGCTTCACGGGTAGTGAAGCCGCCGTTGCCACCGTGAATGGAACAGCTGCGTTGCATGTGTGCCTGAAGCTGGCGGGGGTTGGCGAAGGGGACCTTGTTCTCACGCAGGCGTTAACCTTTGTCGCCACCTGTAATGCAATCCGCTATTGCAATGGGGAGCCTGTTTTTATTGATGTGGACCGGTCCTCTTTCGGAATGTCCCCGGAGTCACTGGCGGCATGGCTGGAACAGCATGCGATGACCGACGCCGAAGGAAACTGCATCGAGCGAGAAAGTGGCAAACGGGTAGGCGCCTGCCTGCCCATGCATACCTTTGGCCATCCGTGTGACCTGGAGGGCCTGGTTTCCGTATGCCAAATGTGGGGAATCCCATTGGTCGAGGACGCGGCAGAATCGCTCGGGAGTTTTTACAAGGGCCGGCACACAGGGACGTTCGGTTTGGTTGCCGCTGTCAGCTTCAACGGCAACAAGATCATTACCACCGGTGGTGGCGGTATGATTCTCAGTGATAAGAAAACTGCGGCCCGGGCCAAGCACCTAACCACCACGGCCAAGAAACCGCACCCGTACGAATATGTTCACGACGAAGTGGGCTTCAACTATCGTCTGCCAAACCTCAATGCCGCGTTGGGCGTTGCACAGATGGAGCAGTTAACGGATTTTCTGGCTCAGAAACGGGAGTTGGCGAATAAATACCGAGAGTTTTTCCGGGGAACCGACTATGCCTTCGTGGATGAGCCGGAGGCTTGCAAGAGCAACTTCTGGCTGAACGCCGTGCTTTGCCCATCACTTGAGGCCAGAGAGCACTTGTTGAAGGAAACCAATGCCGAGGGTGTCATGTCTCGACCTGTCTGGCAGCTCATGAGTGATCTTCCCATGTACCGGCACTGCGAGCGCGATGCACTAACCAACTCTCGGTATATTGCTGAGAGGCTTGTAAATTTGCCCAGCAGCGTGAAGCCTGAAGCATGATGAGGAAGGTGGCGGTTTTTACAGGCACCAGGGCGGAGTACGGACTGCTTTACCCACTGATTGCAAGACTGAAGGCGTCGCCAGACTTTGAGCTTCAGTTGATCGTAAGCGGTACACACTTGTCTCCAAGGTTTGGCGAAACCTGGCGTGCTATTGAGCAAGATGGCTTTGCAATTGATGCCAAAGTGGAAATGCTGCTGGCTTCAGACACAGCCTGCGGCGTTGCCAAGTCCATGGGGCTGGGTACGCTCGGTTTTGCGGATGCGCTTGACCGGCTTCGGCCGGATTATCTGGTGGTACTCGGGGATCGTTACGAGGCGCTTGCTGTCGCCCAGGCGGCCGCTGTTATGCGGATTCCAATTGCCCACCTGCACGGAGGTGAAGTCACGGAAGGGGCATACGACGATTCGATCCGTCACGCGATTACCAAGCTCTCCCATTTCCACTTCGTGGCTTGTGAACAGTACCGGCAACGGGTAATTCAGTTGGGAGAACAGCCTGACTCTGTGTGGAACGTGGGGGCGCTTGGTCTTGAGAATATCCGGAATGCTCCGAGAGTACCGCTTGAAAGAATTAACGAGGATTTCGGCCTGAAGCTGAGTTCGCCATTTTTCCTGGTGACCTACCACCCTGTGACGGCGGCTGATGAATCACCCTCAGAGACATTTCACAACGTCTTGACGGCGCTGGACGCGTTTCCGGAGCATCAGGTTCTGTTTACCTATCCGAATTCAGACAACGGCGGAGATCAGATCATCCAGATGATTGAGCAGCACGTTGCCAAACGTTCTGGAGTGGCTTGGGCAGTAGCCTCACTTGGAATGACTCGGTACTTGAGTGCAGTGGAAGCGAGCGCTTGTGTCATTGGCAATTCTTCCAGCGGTATTATCGAAGTGCCATCGCTTGGCGTGCCCGCAGTCAATGTGGGGGT
This sequence comes from Marinobacter sp., assembly GCF_041984545.1. GTDB lineage: Bacteria > Pseudomonadota > Gammaproteobacteria > Pseudomonadales > Oleiphilaceae > Marinobacter. Next base: position 89,292 of record NZ_JBHIXV010000004.1, read on the forward strand.
TCGACAGAAGGGCCGGCTTTCGGCAGAGTCCGTTATTCACGTGGGAACATCCGCGACCGACATCAGGTCTGGCATAGAACAGGCGTTAACCGAGGAAGCCATAGTCCTGGCGCAGTCAGCGTGCAATCCTTACGGTGGGGGTGCGACCAGTGAGCGGATTGTGGATGTATTGCTTTCCGCCGGGAGACTGGGGGCTAAGGTATTTTACGACATTCCTGGTGCCGGGACAGGAGCGCATTGATGGTCATGATCATCGCTGAGGCGGGTGTCAATCATAATGGTGATCGACAGATGGCCTTGGATCTTGTCAGAGTAGCTGCTGAGTCCGGAGCGGATGCTGTTAAATTTCAGACCTTCAATGCAGAACGACTGGCGGCTTTGAGTGCCCCAAAAGCGAGATATCAGCAACAAACCACTGACTCGTTAGAAACACAGTTGGCGATGCTGAAGCGTCTGGAGTTGCCGGAGGCTTGGCATAGAGAGCTTCAGGATTACGCAGCTTCTCTTGGCATCGTCTTTGTTTCAACCGCCTTCGACACCCAGAGTCTCGCCTTTCTTCAGTCTCTTGATCTGCCGTTTTACAAGGTGCCCTCAGGGGAGATCACCAACGGGCCGTTGCTTCTCGCATTTGCGAGGACGGGCAAGGATTTGATTATTTCTACCGGCATGTCGACCCTCGCAGAAGTAGAGCAGTCTCTGGCGGTGGTTGCCTACGGCTACTGTCATGAGGGCGATCCAGATTCGTTAGAAAATGTCTTGCGATTCTGGAGTACTGAATCTGCGCGCAAAGCGATTCTGGACAAGGTGACTTTGCTGCATTGCACCTCCCAGTATCCGGCACCGATGCATGAGGTGAATCTGAAGGCGATGGAAACGCTCGCCGGGGCGTTTGGATTGCCTGTGGGATACTCGGACCACACTGAAGGCACAGTGGTGCCAGTAGCTGCGGCGGCTCGAGGAGCTGTCGTTATTGAAAAACACTTCACTTTGAGCCGGAACTTACCGGGGCCAGATCACCTTGCTTCTCTGGAACCGGAAGAGCTGGCCGAGATGGTTCGGCAAGTGCGTGCGGTTGAGCTTGCCCTGGGCGATGGGGTTAAACGGCCGCAGCCAACAGAATGGGATACCAGGCAGGCGGCAAGGCAGCAGGTTGTGTTTTTGCGGCCGGTTAAGAAAGGCGAGGTGATTGAACGAGAGGCGCTGTCTACCGCCCGTTGCGGGAGGGGGAGAGTGCCGATGGAGCTTTGGGATCTGGTTGGAACTGTTGCCATTCGCGACTTTGAAGCCGGCGAGGTGGCAGAGTGACCGGAACACCAGTTGGCTTGGCAGAAAGGCCCTGTGTGCTTCTTGGCGCGGGTGGCCATGCAAAAGTGGTGGCCGATGTGGCGTTGGCAATGGGGTTTCGCATTATGGGTGTATGCGACCCTGTGTTGGCCCGCGAAGGTGTCCAGCGTTGGCAAGGCATCGATGTTCTGGGTGGCGATGATTTTCTCTCCTCTCTGTCACCTGGCGAGGTTCTATTACTTAACGGAGTCGGCTACATGCCGGGCATTTTTGTCAGGGCTGAGCTGTTCAGGCGTCATTCTGAGGCCGGATTCTGCTTTCCGCCGTTGATCCATCCGTCAGCATGGGTTTCCTCATCTGCGGTGCTGGAAGATGGGGCACAGGTCATGGCAGGTGCTATTGTCCAGACTGACGTACGCTTGGGGGCAAACTCTATTCTAAACACCAGAAGCTGTCTGGACCATGACTGCCTGGTTGGCGCTTCAGTGCATGTTGCCCCCGGGGTCACGGTATGCGGCAATGTCCGGATTGATGACCTGGCGTTCATCGGCGCTGGAGCAACGGTCATCCAAGGTGTTCGCATAGGGGCAAACGGATTTGTAAAAGCCGGGGCAATTGTCTCAAGGGATGTGGTGTAGCAGTCGAGTGGGTTTGAGAATCAGTCAGACAGATTTGGAGCAATAAATGGACGCTCACCGTTCACTGAAAAAATGGCAGAACATTCTTGTAGGCCCGGATACGCCGCTGGAAAAGGCCATTGAGGTGCTGGATAAGGGCGGTCTTCGAATCGCACTCGTGGTGGATGAGCAAAAACGTCTTCTCGGCACGCTGACGGATGGCGATATACGCAGGGCTCTTCTGAAGCATCGTCCACTGGACAGCGAGGTGCGGCGTGTAATGTGTCAAACGCCCCACACCGCAGACAGCAGTTGGAGTCGGGAGCGGATTCTGTCGGTTATGGAAGATCTTGAGTTGCTTCAGATTCCGGTCATTGACAGCGACTCGAAAATTGTTGGCCTCGAGACACTGCATGGGCTTATCGAACGCCGCAAAGTGGATAACCCTGTGTTTCTGATGGCTGGTGGTTTTGGAACCCGCTTGCGACCGCTAACCAATGAGTGCCCGAAGCCGCTGCTTAAAGTCGGCGACAAGCCCATACTGCAACTGATTCTGGAAAGCCTCGTCGGAGAGGGGTTCCACCGCTTTTTCATTTCGACCCATTATCTGCCTGAGATGATTCAAGAGTATTTTGGAGACGGCTCGAAATGGGGAGTGTCCATTCAGTACGTCCATGAAGACAAGCCGCTCGGTACCGGAGGTGCCCTTGGCCTGCTGCCGAAGAATGAAATTGATCAGCCGCTTCTTATGATGAACGGAGATCTGCTGACTACGGTGAACTATCGGGAACTGCTCGATTTCCACAACCGTCACGACAGTATTGCCACGATGTGCGTACGCCAGTACGAACACCAAATCCCCTATGGCGTCGTTCAGACAGACGGTAGTTACATCCAGAGCATGGAAGAAAAACCAGTACAGAAGTGTTTCATTAACGCGGGAATTTATGTGGTCTCTCCGGAGCTTGTGAGCAACGTGGAAGAGGGGACCTGTATTGATATGCCGACCCTGCTTGAAACGAGCATGGAAGCTGGCAAAAAGGTCGCGATGTTCCCTGTCCATGAGTATTGGTTGGATATTGGCAGAATGGATGATTTCAAACGGGCACAGTTAGAGGTTGATCGCCTCTGATGGATGTTGCCCTGATTCCGGCCCGTGGCGGTAGCAAACGGTTGCCGGGCAAAAATATGAAAGAACTTGCTGGCAAGCCCCTTATCCAGTGGACTATTGACGCCGCTCTTGATAGTCAGCTGTTTGACCACGTATGCGTCAGTACCGACTGCGAGGAGATTGCAGACGTTTCAAAACGCTGCGGGGCCGAGGTTCCGTTTATCCGTCCGACCGAATTGGCGACGGATACTGCCACAACCGCGGATGCCGTCCGTGATTTCGTACATAAATTCGAAGCCTTGAAAGGCGTTTCGCTGCAGAGTATCTGCGTTCTTCAGCCTACGTCTCCATTGCGTACCTCGGACGATATTCGGGCCGCTCATCGCCTCTTCACTGAAGAAGGAATGGATGCCGTCATTTCGGTCTGTGAGATGGAGCACCCCTATCAGCTGTGTGGCAGGCTGGGGCCTGCAGGGAGTCTGCAGGGTTTTCTAGAGCCGCGCCATAACGTTCGTAGTCAGGAGCAGGAGATCTATTACCGGCTGAACGGTGCTATCTATTTTTGCCGACGTGAGCAGGCTTTGAAGTTGGAAAGTCTGTATGACAGGAATGTTGCTTCGCGGGCATTTGAGATGAGCCAATGGCATTCCGTTGACATCGACACAGAGATGGATTTTTTGATCGCTGAGGCTCTTTTAAGCCATCGTTAATACAGGGACTGGGCGCGGTGAACAGGAGTGCCACCGACTCTTTTTGATAACAAGGAAGGTTACTGATGTTCCAGATTCTTCACCACGGCGCCACCTCCGGCGTAACCGGCTCGTGCCACGAGTTGACCCTGTCCGGCACGGGCAGTCCGTCTGGCATTCTCATAGATTGCGGCCTGTTCCAGGGCCAGGACGAAGGCCGCGGCGCCTCTGCCGATGACCTTGCCATCGACTTTTCCATTGATCACATCCGGGCGCTTGTGGTCACCCACGTGCATATCGACCATGTTGGTCGCATTCCCTACCTGCTGGCCGCCGGGTTTGAGGGGCCGATCATCTGTTCTGAGCCCTCGGCGATCATGCTTCCCGAGATTCTGGAAGATGCACTGAAGATAGGCTTTACCCGCGACCGCGATCTGATTGAGCGGGTGCTTAACCTGATTCGCTTTCGCTTGGTGCCGGTGCCGTATGGTGAATGGCACGAGGTGTTGGACGACGGTGAGTGCTCGCTATCGGTCCGGCTGCAGCGGGCGGGCCATATCTTGGGGTCGGCCTATGTGGAATGCGATGCCCGGTGCGATGGCTTGGAAGAGCGGATTGTGTTCAGCGGGGATCTGGGCGCGCCCCACGCACCCTTGTTACCAGCGCCGGAATCGCCGGAGCGGGCGGACCGGCTGGTGATTGAGAGTACTTATGGCGATAAGGATCATGAGGACAGGGAAACGCGGCGGTATCGGCTGAAGGCGGTACTCGAACACGCCCTGGAGGATGGTGGCACGGTGATGGTGCCGGCGTTCAGTATTGGGCGGACGCAGGAATTGCTGTATGAGATCGAGAGCCTGATTCATGAGTTTGGTGGCGAGCTCTGGAATGATCTTGAAATTATCGTGGATTCACCGTTAGCGGCCGAGTTCACCCGTATCTATGGTGACCTGAAGCCCTACTGGGATGCGGAAGCCACAGAGTTGGTTCGCCAGGGCCGGCATCCGCTCTCCTTCGAGCAGCTCACCGTGATCAACTCCCACAACGATCACCTGAATGCCGTGGATTACCTGGCCCGCTCCCATCGCCCCTGCGTGGTCCTCGCAGGCTCCGGTATGTGCGCCGGGGGCAGAATCGTGAACTACCTGAAAGCCATGCTGGGGGATCCGCGCAACGACGTGTTGTTTGTTGGCTACCAGGCGGCCGGTACGCCGGGGCGGGATATCCTGAAGCATGGCCCTCGAGGTGGCTGGGTGGAACTGGATGGCGAGCGGTTCGATATCCGGGCGCAAATTCACCAAGTGGGCGGCTATTCGGCTCATGCCGGGCAAAGTGACCTGCTTCGGTTCGTGGAAGGCATCCCGCTCCCGCCGCGAGAAATTCGCATTGTCCATGGCGATGAAGGGGCGAAGCAGGCGTTGAAAAGGTGTTTTCAATCCGCTTTCGATACAGACATAATCATTCCAACTGAATAGAGCCGACAGGCACAACTGTGTTTCCGGAAAGGGATGTCATATGAAGAAAATTGCGGTGATTGGTCTTGGGTACGTGGGTCTTCCTCTGGCCGCAGCGTTCGGTGAGAAGCGCACGATTGTTGGTTTTGATATAAACAGCCGACGTATCGCAGAACTGCAGGAAGGAATCGATTACACCCGGGAGGTGTCTCGAGAAGAGTTGTCTGCGGCTTCAGGATTATCCTTCACCAGTGAGCTGGAAGGTATTCGAGACTGCCAGATTTATATTGTGACGGTTCCCACGCCCATTGATGAATACAAAACACCGGATCTGACCCCACTGGTAAAAGCCAGTGAAACGGTTGGAAAGGTATTAAAACGCGGCGACATTGTTATTTACGAATCGACGGTTTACCCCGGTGCCACGGAAGAGGTTTGTGTTCCGGTGCTGGAGAAAGTGTCTGGTCTGAATTTCAACCAGGACTTTTTCGCCGGTTACAGCCCTGAGCGAATTAACCCGGGCGACAAAGAGCACCGGGTCACCAGCATTATGAAAGTAACGTCCGGCTCAACGCCGGAGATCGCCGACGAAGTGAACGAGCTTTACGCAAGTATTATTGCCGCAGGCACGCACAAGGCGAGCTCCATCAAAGTGGCCGAGGCAGCCAAGGTCATTGAGAACACCCAGCGCGATCTCAATATCGCGTTGATGAACGAATTATCAATGATCTTTGCCCGTTTGAAGATTGATACTCACGAGGTGCTTGCCGCTGCGGGTACCAAATGGAACTTCCTGCCGTTTAAGCCAGGTTTGGTGGGCGGGCACTGCATTGGCGTTGACCCGTATTATCTGACCCACAAAGCACAGGCCATCGGCTATCATCCGGAAATCATTCTGGCTGGCCGCCGTGTAAATGACAATATGGGGCCGTACGCCGCATCGGAATTGGTCAAAGCGCTCATTAAAAGCAATCATGCGGTTGCCAAGTCCAGGGTGCTGGTCATGGGCTTTACCTTCAAGGAGAATTGCCCGGATATCCGAAATACACGGGTTATTGATGTGGTTAGGGAACTTGAGGATTTCGGGTGTACCGTCGATATCACCGATTGCTGGGCCGACAACGAAGAAGCGCAGGAAGAATATGGAATCTCGCTTTTGGGCTCGCCGAAAACGGGAGATTATGACGCGGTATTTCTTGCCGTTCCCCACAGGGAGTATGCTCAAAAAACAGCCAGTGAATTGAGGGCATATTTAAAACCCGGAGGCGTATTATTTGATCTGAAGGGTGTGTTGCCATTAGGTGATTCAGATTTGAGATTGTAGAAATATTCGGTAATCCGCGTTCAAAAGCCGGCGACCAAGCCGGCTTTTTATTAAGGCTTCGTAAATAAATAGTTTTGCCTTGGATGAATTATTTCACTAATATCTTGGGTGACTTTTAGTCAACTCCATCCGAGTATTTGAAGTTTTTAAAACCCCTATTTGAATAAGGTTTTAATTCCATGGCAAAGATTAACGATTATTACCAGAAGAAACAGCTTATGGAAAAGCTTGCGGCAGAGCTGGAGAAGCTTGAAAAAGACCAGGCTCTGAAGGGCGAACTGGAGTTCGAGAACAAGGTTCGCGCTCTGATGAAGGAGTATGACAAGTCACCGAAGGACGTGCTGCAGATTCTGACTGCCATTGATCCTTCTGTAGCCGGCGCCAAGGCCGATGTAGCAACCGGCAGCCGTCCCAAGCGTCCGCTGAAAACCTATAAAAACCCGCACACCGGTGAGGTTGTAAAAACCCGCGGTGGTAACCACAAGACTCTGAACGAGTGGCGTGAGAAGCACGGTAAGGAAGCGGTGCAGAGCTGGCAGCAGGATTGATTTCCAGTGCCCCCTCTCCCCCGGCCCCTCTCCCGCGAGGGGAGAGGGGAGAGGGGAGAATGAAGACAGAGTCTGCGGTTAGCTCTGATTAGCCCCTCTCCCCCGGCGGGAGAGGGGTTGGGGAGAGGGGGCGATCCTTAACCAACCACCACCCGGTTCCGCCCACCTTCCTTGGCCGCATACAGCGCCTCATCGGCCTTCTGCATCCACTGCATGTAATTTTCAGGTTCGTCCGTGAGTTGGGCAATGCCTACGCTGACGGTGTAGCGGATCGGCGCCACGCTGGTTTCCACCACGCTTTGCTCAATGGTCTCGCGAATGCGCTCGCAGATAATCCGGGCGCCTTCAGCGTCGGTTTCCGGCAGGATAATCCCGAACTCCTCGCCGCCGTAGCGTCCGGCGCTGTCGGACTGGCGGATGGCGTTGCGGGTGAGACTGGCGGTGTGTTTGATCACCTCGTCGCCGGCTAGGTGGCCATGGGTGTCGTTGATCGGCTTGAAGTGGTCAATGTCGAACATCACCAGGCTGGTGGTGTGGCCGTAACGGCGGAAGCGTTCGAATTCGGCATCCACCAGGTTCTCCCAGGTGCCCCGATTGAGCAGGCCGGTCAGGCGGTCGGTCATGCTCAGTTTGGCTAACTGCTCGTTGGCCCGTTCAAGCGCCATTTTGCTGCTGGCGATGTCGGTCACGTCGTACACCATCAGGCAGACCTTCTCCACCTCACCGGTGGGCCCTGATAGAGGGCTGATGGTGAGGTTCTGGAACATGTATTCCTCGGTGCCGGTGATGGGGCGAGTGTTACGGAACTGGAACAGGTAGGGTCGCTGCTCCCAGGAGGTAAACGCCCGGGTATTGAGCAGCGCCACTGCATCCACCTTGCGGGTCAGCCAGGCTTTGGGAATGTCCGGGAATACGTCAAACAGAACCTGATTGCGGATCTTGCTGGCGGTGATCCCGCTGTGGTTTTCCATGAAGCCGTTCCAGGCCTGCACCCGGAAGTCCAGGTCCAGAACCACCAGGCCCACCTCAACCGATTCGATCATGTCCACCAGCCAGTGGAAGGAGTTCGCTTCAACGTCGTTCATGGTCATGGCTCAATCCACCAGGTACTGCAGGCGATCTTCAAGGAAGGGCACTGAATCCTCGGTCAGCAGGATCAGCATGTCGCATTCAATGTCCCGATCTTCCAGGGCGTAGCAGATTTCGATACAAAGCAGCTGTTCTTCCCGGGCGCTGTGGTGCTCAAGCAACTCGCTGATCTGCCGGTGCTGGCCCAGTACCGTCGGGTGGCCGAGACCCAGCTTGAGGTCGAGCTGATCGCCTATGCCTTTCAGGAAAGCGCCGAACAGGATGCTGGACATGTCCATCAACACTTCTACGTTGACCGCCTCGCCCTCAAGACCCTCGTAGTGCAGGAGCTCCGCCATTTCCTCAAAACTGGCGTCGGCAAACAGCAGCAGCGCTTCGCCGGCAATGCCGGCGCCGGTAAAGCCCTGGCAGACGGCCGAATAGGTGTCACTCTCGCTTACCGAGGATATGGCCATGTGCAACTCGGAATTGGCCAGAAAGGCGACCTTGGGAATGGGTTGCTTTACGAACACCCGCAGCAGCCGTGCGAGCAGATCGGAGGATCGGCCCATGGCGACGTTGGAGATTTCCTGAAGGTAGTCATTCAACGACACCGAGATTTCCGGGGCTTCCTTGCCCGAGCTTTTCAGGCTGCTGTCCTGGAGCGCGGCATCTTCCAGCTCGCCCGGGCGATACATCCCGTATTCCATCAACAGGTCGAGCACAATGCCGGTGTCGGTGGGTTTCTTGATGAAGTCGAGCGCGCCCAGCTTTTTTACCCGCTCACGGGCCTCCGGCTGGATATCGCCAGAGACAACAATGGTCATGACCGGCAGATCTTCCCGGCGTACATGCGCCAGCACCTGGTAACCGTCCATTTCCGGCATGTTCAGATCCAGGAACATGAGCTCGGCTTCCAGGGCGCGCAAACGCTCCAGGGCCTCCGCGCCGTCTTTGGCAAAACTGACCTCTCCACGCAGGCCCTCGGGCAGGGCGCGGGCCATCTGTTTTCTGGCAAGGGCGGAGTCGTCGCAGATCAGTATGCGGGTGGTCATGTGTGAATGGCCGTTGGTGTGAGCAAAATTTGGGCGCCTAGTATAGCAGCGCGTTATTTTATGTACATGTCAGCTACACCATTCGTAATCTTTCGTAAGGCATTGTAAGTTCTGAGGGGGTTGTGTTTGTGACTGTGTTCAAACTTGTTCATCTATTGCGGGAGTGTAAGCAGTGATTGTGACTCCGCTCACTCTATTGGCCGATGTGCCTTGGTTATAGTGTGTTTGCGGCAAATAAAAAGTGAAAAGACCTGCTGCCTGCGCCCGGAAAAACAGAAGATCAGAAAACAAAAGAGCATAACGGAGCGCAGATGAGTCGGGCGTCGGAAACTGACTCAAGCCACTACTTCAGAGACACAAGATTATGAGACAGCAAGCGTACGGATACGCTGCCGTCACCCTGTTCTGCCTGGGGATTGCGCCCGTTGTCCAGGCCGAATTGCAGCCCATTTCAGATGACACGATGGGTGAGGTGACCGGGCAGGCATTTATGCAGGTTGAGAACATCCAGGACATTCCGGGAAACCCCCACGAGTTTACACGAATGACTCTGGGTATGGACGTCGAAACCCGAGTCAATATCGACGATGTAACCGTCGGAGAGATTGATGGCGGCGCTGATATCGCCGCTCAGCACGTGGCGCTGGGACATATTGCTCGTACTGATGGTGTTCAGTACAACGGGCGCACTTATAGTGCTGGCGATACGGTGCATTTTGAGGCGGTTAAACCGTACATTGAACTTGCTGCAGACCCCACGGAAGATGGCCGTCTTTCTGGTTTTCGTATGGGCTTCGCACAGGCCAGGGGATCAGTTTCGTCCCTTACGAGCAGTTTCAGTGGGAATATTGGCCTCAAGCTGGAGGACAGTAACGGTGTGGCCTACGATGCAACATTACTGGACCAGAATGCCCAGGCTACCAGTCGCCGAGCCAGCCATATTGGCATCGTAGACCCTAATGCAGCGCCCCCTGACTGCGCATCGACCTCGCCTACCAACTGTGCGCCACTCACGCAATTGCAGTCGGTTATTGTTGGCGAAGCCAATACCGATGGCACAACCGGTTTCACCGATGACTTCTTCATCGGCTTCCAGCGAGAGGGCGTGGATTGGCAAAGCCCGGATGGTTCCACGGTGATCAACGCAGGCCAGGGTGTTTTCATCAACCTGCCCACCAGTATGACTGTCAATATGAACCAGCTGATCACCCAGGGTGTGGATCGGTTGCAGACACACCGGCAGGATATGGGGACGAAGCTGTTTTAAATGCTAAACTCCTGCCTGTTTGTTATTGACCTGGCAGGAGTTCAGTCCCTTGATCCGCTCGTTCTACTGGCACGACTACGAAACTTTCGGGGTAGACCCGGTTCACGACAGGCCCTCCCAGTTTGCGGGCGTTCGCACTGACGCGGATCTGAACATTATCGAAGACCCCCTGGTGATTTACTGCAAGCCAGCAGACGATTACCTGCCATCACCCGAAGCCTGCCTGATTACCGGCATCACGCCGCAGAAGGCTCTGGAAGACGGTTTTCCCGAAGCTGAATTCATTGCCCAGATCAACGAGGCTTTCAGCCAGCCGGGAACCTGCGTGGTGGGCTATAACAGCCTGCGCTTTGACGATGAAGTAACCCGCCACACCCTGTACCGCAACCTGCGCGACCCCTACGCCCGTGAGTGGCAGAACGGCAATTCCCGCTGGGACATCATCGATATGGTGCGCCTGACTTACGCTTTACGCCCGGAGGGCATCAACTGGCCCCGCAAGGAAGACGGCAGCCCGAGCTTCCGGCTGGAAGAACTCACCGCTGCTAACGGCATTACCCACGAAGCCGCCCACGACGCCATGTCGGACGTGGAGGCGACGATTGCCGTGGCGAAGTTGATCAAGGAAAAGCAGCCCAAGCTCTTCGATTTCGTGCTGCAGAACAAGGACAAACACTCTGCCAGGAATATGCTGGATACCGCGAGTATGAAGCCAGTATTCCACATCTCAGCGAAGTACCCGGCGAGCCGTGGATGCTGTGCCCTGGTGGCACCGGTGGCCGAGCACCCGACGAACAAAAACCTGGTGATCGTGTACGACCTTCGCGAAGACCCGACTGATCTCATCAACGCGACAGCGGAGGAGATTCGTACTCGCGTATTCACGGCGCAGTCTGAGTTGGGGGAGGGCGTAAATCGGTTCCCTCTGAAAGGCGTGCAACTCAACAAATGCCCGGTACTGGCGCCGGCCAACATGCTCTCGACACTGTCGCCCGAGCGTCTCGAGGAGCTGGAGCTCGATGGCGATACCCTCAGGGCCAACCTGGCCAAGCTGCGCAAGGCGCCTGATCTGCCCGCCAGAATCGCAGAGGCCTTCGATCAGCCCCACGAGAGTGACCTGACCGATCCCGACGAACAGCTCTACGCCGGCGGTTTTATCAGCAAGGCCGATCGGGAGAAACTGAACTGGGTGCTTGAGCAGCCGGTGGGAACCCTCGGTGAGATTGAAGTGAATTTTGAAGACGATAGGCTTCAGGAGCTACTGTTCCGCTATCGCGCCCGTAACTATCCGGGCTCTCTTCAGGGTGAGGAGATGGAGCGTTGGGAGAAATTTCGCAGTGAGCGGTTGATGCACCCCAAGAAGGGCTGGCGATCACTGGAGGCTTATGGGCAGGAGTTGCAACGTCTGGCTGCGGATCCGGAACTGACGCCCGAGCGGCGGCATATTCTGGAGGATCTGCATTTGTATGGGGAGTCTTTGATTCCTTATATCTGAAGGTGGGGCCAGAAGAACTTTTCTTCTGACCCCGGATTCATGCTCACCGCCGCTTCACAAAATAAACACTCAGATTCTGTCCCATCAGACTCTGCACCTCACTTCCCAGTGCTTCCGCCTGGATCTGCTGCTGCACCGGGCCAGTGGCGAGGCTATGGCCATCCTCATCGCGCGCCTTCACGAGTTTCCAGTCCACTTCGTTACTGACCAGCGCCATCAGTTCTTTCAGCTGGGCACAGTCTTGTGGGCGGAACCATCGGTCCCGGCAGCCGCCGAGGCTGTAGAAATCCGCGTCTGAAATCAGTTCCTGCCAGGTGCCGTCGTTCCGGTTGGCGAGTGCCATGCGGCGCAGTTGGCGAATGGTCTGGCGGTTCGGTTGCAACTGTTGCTCGTCGATCAGTCTGCGAATCTGCCGGTCGCCGCTGGTCTGTTCAGCCACCGCCGTGTGCATGTGCACCACCGCGCCAGTCGCTGTCGCCTCGCTGATCAGGGCGGCGAGCGACAGGTCGGTCATGGCAGGAGAGGGCAGGCGGCCAACTTCAATCCAATGCACCTGATGGCCGTCCGCCACGAAGCGCTGGGCGATCGACCAGGGCCAGAACACAATGTTGTCCAGGCCCATGTCGCCGGCCATGCGAGTAGCTTTGGCGACGTTTGCCAGGGATTCGTCCACGGCGATCACTTCCACGTCATCCAGATAGCGGGCAAGTTCCATGGCGCGCTGGCCAGACTGTGCGCCGCAGACCATGATGCGCAGGGTCGCCGGGAGATTTTCCGTGGCCAGGCCGAGTTCGGTGGCCATCAGGATTTTCAGGCTGGATTCGCTCTGGTAAGACAGTTGCGACCAGGATGGCCAGGCCTGTGGCACCTCGGATCTTTCCAGGCAGAGTTCGTCGGCCTTTTCATCGAAGTTTTGCTTGATGGCCTCTTCGTCGGCCCGCTCGTAGTAGCTGGCGGCGAGCACCGGCTGCAAGGCCAGCGGCCAGTCCACCAGGTTCCACTGGCCGAGCTGGGGAGCAAAGCTCTGGTGGAACAGGGCGCCGTACATGGCGCTGATCATCAGCGAGCCGACCATGCCGTCCTGTTCCTCGTTCATAGCGAGCTGCGCCTTGATACTGTCATTGATGGCAGCAATCAGGCGTGCTTCATCGTCTTCTGCCGCCAGGGCGTACCCGGTTCTGTCGGCGTACTGGGCAATGGCCAGGGTCAGGCGTTGCAGATCGTCGCGCAGCTCCACAGTTTGTGCCACTTCAGCGAGGATGGCCCGGCGAAGCAGGGTAACCAGCTCTTCCACCGCCGGGATGGGCATCAACGTTTTCTGCAGGGCGAGGATCAGCAACTCGTCTTCAGAAGCGGCATCCAGGAAGATCTGCGCGTCCGGGTTGTCCAGGTCGTACTGTTGATGAATGATCGCACCCGCGAAGCGGCCCAGTTCCTGATGCGGTAAGCCCTCTCGCTGAAGCAGTGCGATGGCATCCAGAGCGAGGGCTGTATCGGCCTTGTTGACGTTCAGGTGCTGGGCACAAGACAGCATCCCGCTGTAAATGGAATCCCACTCGGCGCCGGTCTCGAGCAGCTTGCGGTAGTGCAGATAGGCCACATCGAACTGCCCCTGCAGCCGTTTGGCGTGGGCCACACCGCAGAAAGCGGCGGCCGATTGCCGGTCGTAGTCCAGCGCCTGCAGGAAATACTGCTCCGCCAGTGCAGGGCGCTCCGTTTTTAGAGCCCAGTAGCCAAGGTTGCAATACTGCTGTGCCTGGCCCGGTTGCTGGTCCAGACTGGCGTTGAACAGGGTATGGGCGCGCTCGAACTGGCCATCGTCCAGCTCCACTCGACCAAGCAGACCCAGGGCGCCGGCATTCCCGGGCTCAAGGGTCAGAGCTTCGTTCAGGTACCCGCGACACTCCTGCCGCGCCTTCAGCCGCTGGATGTGGCTGAGGCCACCGCTGTTCGACTCGCCGTAGGCGAGATTGGCCTGGAGAAGCAGGCGAGCCACCTCGGCCTGGGTAGATCGGGAAACCTGGACTTGATGCTTGGCTTGCATGGGACACCTCGTTGTCTCAACCCTGAAGGAGGCGGCAAAGGTCTGCAGTTTTTGACGGTTTGCCGTGCTTTGAGGGAGGTGAAGCGAAAGGTGTGCCAGTTTGATGATAGGCGAGTTGGGGCGGTGGAAGTCTCCCGGTAGGTCGGATTAGGCAAAGCCGTAATCCGACAAATTCGGAAGAGCTCTTAAATCAGACGGACAGGCCCCGGGTAGCGCGCCACCAGCTCATCGGAGGTAATTAGCAAAAATCCCTCTGTCTCTGCCTGTGCAACCAGAATCCGGTCGAAGGGATCCTTGTGTATATCCGGAAGGTGGCTTACCGCAAGTGAGTGTTGCGAGGTGATCGGCAATTCCGAATAGCCGTTATCGACAAGGCCGCGCCTCAGCAAGTGGGGATCAACCCGAAAATCCGGCCGGCCCAGACCATTTTTGATGACGACTTCCCAAAGGCTGGCCGCACTGAAATACAAGCGGTTGTCTTCATTGCCGATTAGTGCTGTCGCCTGAGGGGATAGTTTGGAGGGCTCAGCCGCCGCCCAGAGCAGAACGTGAGTGTCTAAAAGAAGGTTCAAGTCAGCCTCCGAACATCTCGATTATTTCCTCCTGACCCATCCGGTCGAAATCATCCGGCACGGTGAATTCACCAGCCATGAAACCGATTCTCTTTTGCTGCCCTTCTTCGGGGGAATCGTAAGCGGTTACGCGGGCCACCGGTTTGCCAGCTTTTGCGATAATGAAGGCTTCACCCTTGGCCGCACGAGCCACAAGCTGTGACAGGCGGGTTTTTGCTTCGTGCATGTTGATGGATTCCATGATTTGCGCTCCTAAACCTAGCTAAATAGGCTTAGTCTATCATCCAGCTTTTATCCGAACCACCGTGTATCTAGAGCAATCTTAAATCAAAACGGCCGGGCTAATGGCCCGGCCGTTTTGATTTCACTGTATAGGTTTGCGCCGTTAACCCTGTAGCAACTGCAATACCTGCTGCGGTCTTGCGTTGGCCTGGGCAAGGACGGACAGGCCAGCCTGCTGGAGCACCTGGGTTCGGGCCAGTTCGGCGGATTCGGCCGCAAAGTCGGCGTCGCGGATACGCGAGCGTGCCGCTGACAGGTTTTCCGAGGTGGTGCTTAAGTTAGCGATGGTCGATTCCAGTCGGTTTTGTGCAGCACCTAAATCGGCGCGGATACCGCTGATCGTCTCAAGAGCGGCATCTACAATGGCCAAAGCGTCGGTTGCTCCCTCGACAGTGCTGATGTCCACCCCTGCGACATCCTCAGGATTTGAGCCGATCGAGGTGTTCGCTGGAGCACTCAAGATGCTTCCCGTATCCACGGCGGTCGGCGCGGCCTGAGTCGCGCTAGATTGAAGCGCGAAGCTTACTGCTGAATCAAAGGTTATCTCTCCCGCAACCCGAACGCTGTCATCAACAGGCGCCGTTGGGCCACTATTAAGCACAGTCGCAGAAGGGTCGCCGCTGCCCCGAACAGCAATCTCCTGTCCATCAGCCGCCGTGAAATCCTTGATAAGGATGTCTTTGCCCGTTGGATGAGTCAGTGTGATAGATCCATCGTCCTCAACCTTCGCAGTTATGCCTGTGCGTCCGGATGATGAGTTGATTTCTTGGGCTAGTGGTGAAAAGTCATTCGGGTCTGTAATCTGGGCAGAAACTGTCGCTTCCGATTCCCCATTTGACAGGGTTAACGTGACCGTCTGTGGGACCGAGATGGGAGTGCCGGTCAGATTGTTGCTCACGCTGACTTCAGTTCGGGCAGATGCGCTTACTCCAGTGGTGGCGGCTGAAGAATTAATGGCTGCGGCAATGGCCTCTGCTGTGTCGCCCCGTTCGATACTGACCGTCTGGGTGTCCAGAGAGCTAGAGATTGTCAACGTTTGTTCGCCGATTGTGTTTTGAGCCAGGACCGTCGAGGTCGCTTCAGTGGCCGACCCCGTACCAGAATTGAGCGTGTTGTTGGACGCAGTAAGCGTGTTGTTCGCTAGATCCTTAATTCGGGCGCCCTCAATTGATACGGCAATTGTCTGGTTTTCGTTCGCGCCTGCCTGAAACTGCTGTGCCTGGAAAGAGCCATCAAGGAGTTTTAAGCCGTTGAACTCAGTGGTTGTAGCAATGCGCTCAAGCTCTTCTTTTAATTCATTGACTTCTGCCTGGAGCGCTTTCCTGTCAGATGCCGAGTTTGTGGCGTTCGCTGATTGAACGGCCAGTTCCCGGATTCTTTGAAGAATATTGCCGGACTCGCCCAGTGCGCCTTCCGCAACCTGTGCCAGCGAAATGCCATCATTCGCGTTCCTAATAGCTTGATTGAGCCCCTGGATCTGAGACGTAAAGCGCTCTGATATGGCTAACCCTGCAGCGTCGTCTTTCGCGGAGTTGATTCTTAAACCGGATGAGAGCCTTTGGAGGGCAACATTGGCTTCGCCCTGAGTGGCATTCAGATTACGCTGCGCGTTTAGCGAAGCAATGTTGGTATTAATGACCTGAGGCATATCTATTCTCCCTGCTCAGAGGTGCCGGAAGCTTGGTGCCCGATCTTTAATGGGAACCTCTGCCGGCTGAAATTCGTTAAATTGCCGTTTTTCAGGGTGACAAGCGAAGGATGTGCCAGTTTCTATGGGGGAAAGCTTATCGTTTTGTTTTTAAACAGGTTTCTATGTCTCGTGGTCTTCTCAGGAAAACATAACGCGCCAAAGAGCTGCCGTTTGGAAGGAATTAAATTGCCGGTTTTACATTTGTTAACAAAAACGGAGGTTTTTTTTCTAAAGCAACCGGAAATGGCGCCGTTAAGTGGTGTAACAGGGCGGCGCTCCCAGACTGAAAAAGGGCGCCAGACCTTTTCCATGAAAAAACGACATCCGTCGAAGGAGAAGCATTATGGCTCTCGGTATTAACACTAACATTGCGTCGATATCCGCTCAGAATCAGCTTCAGAAGTCTCAGGATTTGAGCAATCAGGCTCTCGAGCGTTTGTCCTCGGGTCTACGTATTAACTCTGCTAAAGACGATGCGGCAGGTCTTGCAATTTCTACTCGTTTTCAGTCCCAGATTTCAGGTCTGAATGTTGCCCAGCGAAATGCCAATGACGGCATCTCCCTGGCGCAGACCACCGAAGGGGCGCTCGAAGAAATTACTAACAACCTCCAGCGAATTCGTGATCTGGCCGTTCAATCTGCAAACGCCACAAACAGTGATTCGGATCGTCAAGCCCTCAACGACGAAGTTCGAGCTCGTTTGGACGAAATTGATAGAATTTCCAGCCAGACCGCGTTCAATGGATTGAAAGTCCTGGATGGAACCTTTGGGCGGCAAGATTTCCAAGTTGGCGCGAATGCTGGTGAGACCATCGGAATCGACTTAACGCAAGGAACACGGATCAGTCAAATAGGGGCTGTTGCCGAAGACACACGAACTGTTGCGGGGACTGCGCTTGCTGCTGGCGATCTAACGATCAAAGTCGGTGATGGAGACGCCAAGACTATCGGTGCTAGCGCCGATGGATCCGCAAAAGCAGTTGCTGCTGCGATCAACGCCGCGAATGTCGGCGGGCTAAATGTAGACGCTACTAACGTCCAGGAGTTAAATTTTGCAACCGTAGTGGGTGGCGATGCTGGTGATACCTACAGTCTAAAGATAAATGACGTAAATATCTTTTCTGCGCAAGACTTGGGTGCAGGGACTAATAGTATCACTGCAGACGACTTTGTGGCTGCAGTCAACGCACGTACGGATGAGACTAATGTTCGTGCGGTGAACGATGGTGGGACAGTTTCGTTGATCGCTGATGATGGCGAGAACATTAAAATTGAGCAAACTGTAGCCGAGTCAACTAGTACTACTGCTGCAACAGTGACTGGTGGCTTTACTACTGCGACCGATGTCGAAGATACTTCTGTAACGATTGACAAGGTTGGCACCGCAGTGACGTTGAATGGCTCGCTCACGTTGGAGTCTTCAGAGAACATTGTTATTGGGGGAAACACCCCGTCCAATGCCGGATACTCTGTCGATGAGGTAATTCTTTCTTCTGGCTCTATTGAGTCATTGGGGGTCGGTACCGTCGACGCTGCAAATGACGCCATCAAGAGAGTAGATGCTTCCTTGACTGCAGTGAACAGCCTCCGAGGTGAACTGGGCGCCATTCAGAACCGCTTCGAGTCCACCATCGCAAACCTGGCAACCACCTCAGAGAACCTGAGTGCCGCCAACAGCCGGATACTGGACGCAGACTTTGCCGCAGAAACCGCGAAGCTGTCCAAGGCCCAGGTGCTGCAGCAGGCTGGTATCTCCGTACTTGCCCAGGCGAACGCCCGGCCGCAGCAGGTTCTGTCCCTCCTGCAGTAATGGGGGCATGGCGGTATGAACCGGAGTCTACGGGCTCCGGTTTAACGCCGTTTGAGGATAGCGAGGTAAAGCTATGAATGACGTTAACCTGAACAGCCCGGATCTGAAGCTGGTTCGTACCAGTGAACAAGCCCTGGCTCGGGCAATTTCGTCATCTCAGGCCGTAGGCAGGAATGCCTCCGACCTTGCTGGTTCGTCATCCGCTGTCAATCAAGCGCCGGGCGCCGAGAGAGCGCGGGAGGCCTCGAAAGCCGAAAAGCTCCAGGCAAGAAGTGAGGTCCAGCGGGAAGAGCTTGATGAAGCGGTGAGCCAATTGAACGATTTTGTTCAGAATGTGCAACGGGATCTGCAGTTTGAGGTGGATAACGAACTTGGGCAGACGATCGTGAGAGTCGTGGATCAGTCGACCCAGGAAGTCATTCGCCAGATTCCTGACGAAGTGGCATTGAGGTTGGCAGAAAACTTGCAGCAGGATGAACCGCTGACGTTGTTCAGTATCAAAGTATAAGAGCAGTTGCTTTTAGCCGATACAAACAACGGTATTTCAGCACCGCCGCACCCGAGAGGGGCTGGCGGTGCTCTGCGTTTTGGGGGTGGCCATGAATTCCGGTTTCCCCCTCTCCCCCGGCCCCTCTCCCGCAAGGGGAGAGGGGAGGGTCTGTTACAGACTGTTACAAATCGGTAGAAGAAAAAGGCAAAGTTTTGCCGGTTTTTGCCGATAAACTGAACAATGAAGAGATTCGCCCCCTTGAGGAGGCATTGGCATGGCAAGCATTTCATCGCTGGGTATTGGTTCGGGTGTGCTGACCTCTGATCTTGTTGATCAGCTGGTTCAGGCCGAGCGTGCGCCCACGGAAAACAGGCTTAAACAAAAGACAGAGCAAACGCAGGCTTTGCTGTCAGCCTATGGCAAGCTCCGTAGCGCTATCACCGAATTGCGCCTGCCCATGCGCCAGCTCAGTGCTCCGGATAATCTCAAGGCTTTTTCTGCAAGTTCTTCTAATGAAGGCATTGCGGTGTCTGTGGACAGCACCAAGGCCAGCCGCGGCACCTACAGTGTTGAAGTAACCAGTCTTGCCGGCGCACAGGCGTTGGCTTCGAGGGATGTGTTTGCAGACCGTGATGCGACCAGCGTCGGGCAGGGCACACTGACGCTCAATGTTGGCGATAAAACGACGAACATTACCATTGACGCTAGCAACGACACGCTTCAGGGGCTTGCGAACGCCATCAATGATTCGGATGCGGGAGTTTCTGCAGGTGTTATTGACACTGGAAATGGCTTCCAGTTGGTCCTATCTGCAGACGAGACTGGAACGGCGAATGCGGTAAGTATCTCAGTATCCGGTGATACTGGTGGCACAGACACCGACAACCAGGGGTTGTCTCGATTTGCGTTCAACAGCGGCATGGATGTCGATGCCGGTTTGAAAGAGACGATTGCGGCTTCTGATGCCGTTATGAAAATAAACGGTGTTGAAGTTACCCGCTCCACCAATAGTTTCGAGAATGTAATCGACGGTTTGACTTTCGACATCACAGAGACTGGCTCCTCGATTATCAAGGTTCAGCAGGACTTTGGTGCGGTGGCCGATCGTGTGCAGGGTTTTGTCGATAAATTCAATGCGCTGCAATCCACGATTGATAGCCTTGCTGGATTCAATACCGAAGCTGGCGTGGGTAGCCTTCTCACCGGTGACAGCACTGTTCGCTCAATCCAGAACCAATTGCGGCAGGTACTGACGCGGGTTGTGCCCGGCCTCGAAAATTCGAGCGTTCGCAGCCTGGCCGATGTGGGCATTACAACGAATTTTGAAACCGGTGGCCTGCAGTTCGATCGCGCCAAATTTGAAGAGCAGCTGAAGAACAATCCGGACGATGTGACGGCGCTGTTTGCGGAGCAAGGCCGTACAACAGATAGTCAGGTCGAGTTCGTTCGGAGCGGCTTGAATACTGAGCCGGGCCGGTACGAAATCAACATCACCCAGGCTGCAACCCAGGGTTCGCTTGCTGGTGCCGCGTTCACTGCACCCGTGACAATCGGCGTGGGCAACGACGAGCTGACTTTCCGGGTAAATGGTGAAACGTCCGTCAGCGTGCAGCTAACACAGCAAACCTACAACACCGCTCAGGAACTAGCGGATGAGATCCAGGCCCAATTAAATGCAAATAACGCCTTGAAGGCGTCGGGCTCGAGTGTCCAGGTGGGTGTTGGAAGCGGTGGAGAACTGACCTTCACATCTTCAGACTACGGCAGTGATTCGAACGTTAGCCTGACTACAGTTGAAGACGGATCCGCTTACGGTTTGTCGGTTGCCACCGGAACTTCCGGCCTGGATGTCGCAGGCACGATCGGTGGCCGCACCGCTGAAGGAGACGGCCAGGTACTGTTTCTTGGAAACGGTAATGGCGGTGGGTCCGGCTTACAGGTTCGGATCCTGGGCGATCAGACGGGGAGTCGGGGCTCGATTACCTTTGTTGAGGGGGTAGCGGAGAGAACGGTTGATCTCGTCAGCAGTTTTGTAGGTGCAGATGGTGCCATTGAATCTCGGACTGAGAGTCTCAATCGCGACCTGGAACAGATTCAGGAGAACCGGGCTCGACTGGAAGAGCGTATTGCCGCATATCGCGAGCGGCTGGTTAGCCAGTTCTCAGCGGCAGACTCCCTTATCTCCCAACTGAATAGTACCCGGGATTACGTAAGCCAGCAGTTGGCAGCGCTTGCGCCCCAGAACAACCGGAACAACAACTGATCGGCCCCAGCCGGTTAGCGAACCAAGAGGTCTGATATGAACGGTTTACAGGCATACCAGCGCGTAAACACCCAAACCAGCATCACTGATGCCGATCCCCATAAGCTGATCCAGCTTCTGTACAACGGTGCTATCGAGCGCATCAACATGGCCAAGGCCAAGATGCAGGCGAAGGATTACGGTGGAAAGGCACAACTGCTGAACAAGGCCATCGAGATCATTGGCGGGTTGCGGTCATTCCTCGACTTCGAGCAAGGCGGCGATCTGGCTGCGCGACTCGAGGCGCTCTACGACTACATGGAGCGGACGCTGCTTGAAGCCAGTGCCAAGAACGATGTTCAGAAGCTGGACGAGGTGCTCAACCTGCTGCGTTCCGTCAAAGAAGGCTGGGATGGCATTCGCGACGAGGCGATTGGTCAGCAGCAGGCTGTTTGACGCGGAGCGAGAATCTCCCCCCTCTCCCCAACCCCTCTCCCGCCGGGGGAGAGGGGCTTTATAGCCATTCCCCCCGCTGTCCCGTACAATATCGCCCTTATTTTCAACACATCCATTCTGTTCAGTCTGGAGCAAGGGCATGTCTGATATCAAAAAGGTGGTACTGGCCTATTCCGGTGGCCTGGATACTTCCGTCATCGTGCGGTGGTTGCAGGACACCTACAACTGTGAGGTGGTGACCTTCACCGCCGACATTGGCCAGGGCGAGGAAGTGGAGCCGGCGCGGGCCAAGGCCAAGGCGCTGGGAGTCAAGGAGATCTACATCGAGGACCTGCGCGAGGAATTTGTGCGCGATTACGTGTTCCCGATGTTCCGCGCCAACACCATCTATGAAGGGGAGTACCTGCTGGGTACCTCCATTGCCCGTCCGCTTATTGCCAAGCGTCTGGTGGAAATCGCCAACGAGACCGGCGCCGACGCCATCTCCCATGGTGCCACTGGCAAGGGTAATGATCAGGTGCGTTTCGAGCTGGGTGCCTACGCGCTGAAGCCGGGCGTAAAGGTGATTGCACCCTGGCGCGAGTGGGATCTGAATTCCCGCGAGAAGCTGCTGGCCTACTGCGACGAGCGAAACATTCCGGTGGAGAAGAAGAAGGGCAAAAGCCCGTACTCCATGGATGCCAACCTGCTTCACATCTCTTACGAAGGCATCAACCTGGAAGATCCCTGGGCGGAAGCCGAAGAGGATATGTGGCGCTGGAGTGTGTCTCCGGAAGCCGCTCCAGACAAGCCCACCTATGTGGAACTGACCTATAAGAAGGGCGACATTGTCGCCGTCGATGGCCAGGCCATGAAGCCCCACGAGGTGCTGGAAACCCTGAACAAGCTGGCGGGTGCCAACGGCATCGGTCGTCTCGACATCGTCGAGAACCGCTACGTGGGCATGAAGTCCCGCGGCTGCTACGAAACCCCGGGCGGCACCATCATGCTGCGGGCGCACCGCGCCATCGAGTCCATCACTCTGGACCGTGAAGTGGCCCACCTGAAAGACAGTCTGATGCCCCGCTACGCCGAGGTAATCTACAACGGCTACTGGTGGTCTCCGGAGCGAGAGGCCCTGCAGGCGCTGATTGATCAGACCCAGGCCTACGTGAACGGTACGGTCCGCCTGAAGCTCTACAAGGGCAATGTGGATGTTGTCGGCAGGAAGTCCGAGGATTCCCTGTTTGACGAGAAGATTGCCACCTTTGAGGAAGATCAGGGCGCGTACGACCAGAAGGATGCGGAAGGCTTCATCAAGCTGAATGCCCTGCGGTTGCGTATTGCTGCGGGTAAAGGTCGTAAACTTTAACTGCCCGTTCTTGCCCGGTAACTCGGAGTAGTCGCGAGGTGGGCAGCGCTTTTCAGGACACGCTACGAGCACCCGCACGCGGGTCCAGCCAGCAATCTTAGATTGCTGTCGTTCGGCTGTCGCATGAAGCTCCGCTTCATAAGCGCTCGGTCTCACCCATGTGCGCTTGTCGTTGGCCATCCATGGCCAACGACAGTCCTGAAAAGCGCTGCCCGCCTCGCTTTCAGGCCTCCGGGTTCGTCCCTGACTGACGAAACTCCCCCGGAGTTTTCCCCGTCACCGCTTTAAACTTCCTGTGAAACGAAGTGGTTTCACTGTACCCCAGCCTTAGGGCGATATCCGGTATTGCCAGTTCGCTGTCGCGTAGATAGTCCTCGGCCATGGTTTGCCGCACCTCGTCCAGCAGTTTCTGATACGACACTCCCTCCTGGTTCAGTTTCCGTTGCAGGGTTCGGCTGGTCATGCCGAGGTCGTCTGCCACCATGTCCTGGCGGGTAATGCCGTGCATCAATTGCTGCTGAATGCTGTGGCGAACCCGGCTCGAGAGGTCGCTGTCGGTATCCAGAGCGGCCAGTTGGCTGAGGGCATGGGCTTCCAGGGTTTTGCGAAGCATGGGGTCTGGTTGGCGTAGGCGGGTTTCCAGCAACGATTTCCTCAGCGTGATGCTGTCCTCGCCCGCCGAGAAGATCACCTGGCACCGCCAGCGTTCCCGGTAGGCCTGTTCCACCCCAGCGCCAGGTGAGGGTCGTTGGAGTCTCACGCAGCTTGGGGATGCCTCCTGATTGTCGGCCAGCCAGCGGGCGTAGTTCACCCATGAAGCGAACACGTTGTCGACCAGGTGCGGACGCACCACCGGATCGGTGTAGTTGCAGTTCCAGGTGAGCCGGATGTCCTCGCCCTTCATGGCCAGGCTGGTGGTACCCATGTCGCCTACCAGCTTCTCGAACGGAGCGATTCGTGCCACGGCCTCGCCCAGAGTGGCGCAGCTCATGGTGATGTAGCCCAGGACGCTGTAGGAGCCGGGCTGAACAAAATCTCCGGTTTCCAGGCCCAGGATCGGGTTGCGGGTCTGCTCACACAAACACCGGATAAACCGCTGGAACTGATCGCCGTTGATGCGCCCGTCGTCGGTGTCGAGGATGGTTGGGTTAAGGCCCACCGCTTCGAAAATCTGCCGGGTGTCGACGCCTGCCGATTCGGCGGCACGGACATACTGGCGCAGGGCGGCGACGGAGGCGGTTCCGAGGGATGTCATGGTTCGACTACTGCATTAGCGTTGTTGGAATCGTTGTAGATGCAGTATAGCGGATATCTGTTCTGGAATTGCGGTAAGGGAAGCCGGACTGTGAACTCTGGCCAAGCGGTGATGGGGCTGGGAAATGATTTCCAGAAATGTGGAGCGCCAGGGACGGCGCGACCAAGCCCTACAGGGAGGTATTCACGGGCGTTTTCTGGAAATCATTTCCCAGTCACAGCGCTGCGTAACTCCAAGGCCAGAGGAAAAAGCCAGAAAATAAAAAGGCCAGCTAAAAAGCTGGCCCAAAAACAAGGAAAGAACGAAAGTGCCTGAAAAATTCGTTAATCCGGTGGACTTCATTCCCCATATGGCGGCGGAGGTACTACACGGCTCCTCCACCATGGGGGATACTGCTTGAATCCACGATGTCAGAATAAGCCCCTCGCTCACTCCTGTCTGTTTGTGATGTGTGTCCCAGTGTTACCGAGTGTGTCGCCAAGGCTGACACTGGTTGTCGGATTATGCGGTTAAGCCAATCTCCGGCACGACTTCCGTGAACCGCCGGGTATCGTAGGCGTCCACCAGCCCGTGAACCGCCGCCCGCTCCATGTCCTGGGTAGACGGAGTGCCCTTCTGGGCGTCGGCCTTGCAAAGCACCATGCCCGCTTCCACCGAAATATAGCCGGCGGTGGTCTTCAGGGCCTTGTGATTGATACCGTCGAACACCCGCCGGAAGGCGGTGGTGCTGCAGTGATCGCTGTTGGGAAAATAGGCGATGATCGCGAACTGGTTGTCGCCAACGCGGCACAGGGCATCGATGGGCCGGATCAGCGTGCTCAGCCGGCGGGCAATGCCGATGGCCAATTCGCTCATAACCGTGGGCGGATGCTTGCGCTTGAGTTCCTGCCAGTTGCGGATGCCGCACAGGACATAGGCCGTACAGCCGCCCCGGGACTCCGCGTGACGCAGGGTCTTGTTCAGGCGCTCGCGGCCGTAGCGGGTGTTACACAGGCCGGTTTCCAGATCGATGATATTGGTGGATTCCAGCTCCCGATTGTTCTCGATTAGCAGGGAATTGGCCCGCAGCAGGGTGTTCTGGCGGTCGGCCATGCGGTCCGCTGCAAAAATCCGGGGAATGAGCTGCTTGGTCATGTCGGACTTGTAGATGAAATCGTCTACACCCCGATCAAACGCTTCCGATAATGCCTCCACGCTTTCCCGTGCCGTCAGCAGGATCACATAGGTGTAGTGGTTGTCCTGTTCATCCTGCTGGCGCACCTGGTCGGTCAGCGCCAGGCCGTCCATCTCGGGCATCAGCCAGTCGGCAATCAGCACGCTCACCGGCCGCTGCTCGATCAGCTCCAGGGCCGCCGGGGCATTGTTGGCGATGCGTACGTCGCGATAACCGGCATTTCGCAGCGTGCGGCTTACCACCATACTGCTGAATTTCGCGTCGTCTACTACGAGGATGGGAAGGTCCAGGTTCGGCATTGTTATCGTCTTCTACCAGTCCGTTGTCAGGTGCGGGAGATCCCGGGGGTTGGTATCATCCCCAGCAAATTCCGGCAGTATACCTTCTTACCCAGTGGGAGAATAACGACCATGCCTTCTTTTGACATAGTTTCGGAAATTGATATGCACGAAGTCACCAACGCGGTGGACCAGGCCAAACGGGAGCTGGGTAACCGATGGGATTTCAAGAATGTGGAAGCGGATATCGAGCTGGACGACAAGGGCATTACCATCAGCGCGGAGCAGGAATTTCAGCTGGAGCAGTTGATGGACATGCTGCGCATGGCGTTCGCCAAGCGGAACATCGATACCCGGGCGCTGGCCGAGAATGGCGATAGCAAGTCGGGCAAGCTGGTGAAACAGCACCTGCAGCTCAAGCAGGGCATCGAGACCGACATGGCCAAGAAAATCGTCAAGATGATCAAGGACCAGAAGATGAAGGTTCAGGCCAGTATTCAGGGTGACAAGGTTCGCGTTACCGGCAAGAAGCGTGACGATCTTCAGGAAGCCATTGCCATGCTGCGCGAAGCCGAGCTGGATATCCCGCTGCAGTTCAACAACTTCCGCGACTGATTCGGAGATTCTGCCATCGTAACCGGCAACCGCCTGGCTCTGGCCCGGGAAACACTCCATACGTACACCCGCTGGCAGGTGATCGCGCTCCTGTTCCTGGGGTTTTCCGCCGGCCTTCCGTTCCTTTTGGTGTTCTCCACCCTGAACGCCCGGCTGGCGGACGTCGGGGTGGAGACGGCCACCATCGGCTTTTTCAGCTGGCTGGGCATTACCTATTCCATCAAGGTGTTCTGGGCGCCGGTGGTGGACCGGTTACAGCTACCCCTTCTGGACCGGCTGCTGGGCAAGCGCCGGAGCTGGATCCTGTTCGCCCAGGCCGGGATTGCGACCGGGCTGTACCTGATGGCCCACGTGGATGCCACGGCTGCGCCAGAGATGATGGCCCTGTGTGGCCTGCTGGTGGCCTTTTCTTCCGCCACCCAGGATGTGGCCATTGATGCCTACCGCATCGAGATCGCCGAGGAGCGGTTGCAGGCGGCGCTGGCAGCCACCTACATCTTTGGTTATCGGCTTGCCCTGCTGGTAGCCGGAGCGGGCGCCCTGTATCTCGCAGAGTTCTGGTCCTGGCAGGTGTCCTACGAGGTCATGGCGGCCTTGGTGGGCGTGGGGGCGCTCACCGTGCTGGTGGTTCGCGAACCGGCGGTCAATCATTTCGCCGCCGCCCAGGACATCGCCCATAAAATCGAACAGGAAGCCGCGCGGCGCAGCCACCTGAATCCGCGCCTGGCCCGGCTGGTGGGCTGGTTTTATGCCGCCGTGGCGGGGCCTTTCCTGGATTTCTTCCGGCGCTATCGGGAACTGGCGCTGATTATCCTGTTGATGGTGGCGGTTTACCGGATTTCCGACATTGCCATGGGCGTGATGGCTAATCCTTTCTACCTGGATTTCATGGGCTTCAGCAAAACCCAGGTGGCGGACGTTACCAAGATTTTCGGCTTTTTCATGACCATCGCTGGCTCACTGATCGGCGGGGTGCTGGTGGTACGTTATGGGGTGCGCCGCATTCTTCTGCTCGGGGCCGTTATGACGGCGGCCACCAACCTGTTCTTCGTTGGCCTGGCACAGTACCCGCCCAATATCATGACCCTTGCCGCTGTGGTCAGTGCTGACAACCTGAGCGGCGGTATTGCCAACGTGGCCCTGATTGCCTGGCTCTCGAGCATGACCAGTGCTTCGTTCACCGCCACCCAGTACGCCCTGTTCAGCTCGCTGATGACCCTCCCGGGTAAGTTTATTGGAGGCTTCTCTGGCATTGTGGTGGCAGGGTTCGGTTATGCGGAATTCTTCCTGATTGCCGGGCTTATGGGCGTGCCGGCTATCATGTTGGCCGTTTTCATGATTCGACATGGTGATCGATTGGATGCGTTAGCGCCAAAGAATGAAGCCCAACCTGATGCAGAATCAGAAAGTAGGTCGGATTAGCGAAGCGTAATCCGACAAAGAACGAGACGCCTATACGATGCCCGAGCCAACAAAAGACCAAAAAATCTGGCAAGTCGTCGCCGCAATCCCGCCCGGCCAGGTGGCCAGTTATGGCCAGGTAGCCGCCATGGCCGGCTTGGGGCGCCAGGCCAGATACATAGGTCGAGCCTTGGGCAAGTTACCTTCCGGCCACAGCATCCCCTGGTTCCGCGTGATCCGCAGCAACGGCCAGATCGCCTTTCCGGAAGGATCTGAAGCCTACAAAACTCAGATTAGTAGATTGGAGGGGGAGGGCGTAGAGGTCACCAAAGGCCGCGTTCGGATGTGTCAATTTCAATGGCAACCGTAGGTCGGATTAGGCAAAGCCATAATCCGACAACCCAAAGCTCCTAAGTCGTAGGTCGGGTTAGGCTCGAAGAGCCGTAACCCGACAACACATTCACCTCATACAAGGACGTATGATGAAGTACCGCAGAAATCGAGTACAAGGCGGCACCTTTTTTTTCACCGTCGTAACCGCCAACCGCGCCCCTGTTTTCAGTTCGCCCGCTGTCGTTGACTGTCTGCGGACGTCATTCAGCTCTGTCATGGAGCGTTTTCCATTCGAAATAGATGCCATGGTGGTGCTACCCGACCATGTCCATAGTATTTGGACATTGCCTGAAGGCGATCACGATTTCTCCAGGCGTTGGCGATTAATAAAGACAGGGTTCACCAAGGGAGCTAAAGACATCCCAGGGCTTCCACTGGGTGTTGATGGCTCGCTATGGCAAAAGCGGTTCTGGGAGCATACGATCCTAGATGGTCAGGATTTTGAGCGACATGTAGATTACATCCACTTTAATCCGGTGAAGCATGGGTATGTTGCTAGGGCATCGGATTGGCCGTATTCCAGTTTTCATCGGTATGTTCGTGAGGGTGTGTTGCAAAGGGATTGGGCGGTTGATGAGGATTTGTTGGTTGGGGTTGGGAGAGAGTAGGTGCTTGGTTGGAAGAGTTTGAATTGGTTGTCGGATTACGCTTCGCTAATCCGACCTACGGTTCGCAGGTCGAAACGCTGCAATTGTAGGTCGGATTAGGCCCAACGGGCCATAATCCGACGAGTTAATTAGGTGTAGGCAGTATTACAGCCGCAGGGCCCCATCCACCTCAATCATCCGGCCCGACAGGTAGTCGTTCTCAAAGATGAAGGCTGCCGCCAAGGCAATTTCCTCAGGCTTGCCCATGCGCTTGAGCGGAATGCCCGCGGTCATCTTCTCCAGGGCTTCCGGCTTCATGGAGACCGTCATTTCTGTTTCGACAAAGCCGGGGGCGATGCCCGCACAGCGGATGCCGTAGCGCGCGAGTTCCTTGGCCCACACAGGCACCAGGGCTGACACGCCAGCCTTGGCAGCGGAGTAGTTGCTCTGGCCCATGTTGCCCGCGCGGGAAATGGAGGCGATGTTGATGATCGCGCCCTGGTCGCCATTCCTGATCATCTGGGTAGCTGCTTCCCGGCCACAGAGGAACACACCGGTGAGGTTGACGTCGATTACCGCCTGCCACTGGGACAGTTCCATCCGGCGCTCAATCTCGCCGTCTTTCACTTTCACCATCAGGCCATCGCGAAGGATACCGGCGTTGTTCACCAGGCCGTTCAGGTGGCCGAAGTCGTTGACGATGGCCTGGAAGGTTTTCTCAACGTCCTCTTCTTTGGCGACGTTGCAAACGTAGCTACGGGCCTCGACGCCAGCGGCCTTGCACGCGGCAACGGCTTCATCCAGCTTTTCCGGCACCAGGTCGATCAGCGCGACTTTCGCACCTTTGGCCGCGAGATATTCACCCATGGCACGGCCAAGGCCCTGGCCACCGCCGGTAATTGCAATCACGGAATCTTGAAGTTTCATGGTTTGCCCTAATCACTATTGTCAGGTGGTTTTAAGGTTGCTGTGCGTCCTTTTGCCTTGCACATTGGTGCGGAAGACCATGTGCGGGGCTTGGCTTATTGTTAAAACTGAAGGGCTGCGAGTATACCAGACCTTCCAAAACTCCAGTTCAGACCCCGAGGTCCCGATGTCCGTGTTTCTGTTTCTATTCATCATCATGCCCATCGCCGAAATGGCGGTGCTGATCAAGGTAGGCGGCATGATTGGTGTGCTCAATACCGTCGGTCTCGTGCTGCTGACCGCGGTGATCGGCGCCTGGCTGTTGCGCCAGCAAGGCCTGGCAACACTGCTGAAAGCCAACCAGCGACTCAACAGCGGGGAATTGCCGGCCAGGGAGGTGGCTGAAGGGCTGATTCTGGCCGTAGGCGGCGCCTTGTTGCTCACGCCGGGCTTTATCACCGACACCGTTGGCTTCCTCTGTCTGATCCCGGGTACCCGTCACTGGCTGGCCGCCCAGGCCCTGAAAAGGATGGTGGCTTCCGGGCAGAGTCGCAGCTTCTATTTCCGGGCCGGTGGAGGCACGGATCCCTTTGGTCAGGACCCTTTCGGTGGTCGCGGAAACCCCTTCGGTCGGCAGCGGCCGTTTGATCGGGACAGTGACGGCAACATCATTGAAGGCGAGTACCGGGACGAGACCGAAACCGACCGGGATCGCATCGAAAAAAAGTGAAAAATTTTTTGCTCCCGGGTGTTGAAAACCATCGGGCCAGCCCCAGATAAGTCCCACAAGTTCGCTGCGGGCCTGTAACCGCTGGAATCAGTTGGTTAGCGGCCGGGCAATTTGTCGGACAGGGCTTCGCCGGTCCGACCTGTTAACGCAAATGTCATTGCCACATTAATCTGACTATTGGAGAAACCGAGCAATGAAAATTCGTCCGCTACACGATCGTGTTGTCGTACGCCGTAAGGAAGAAGAAGAGAAAACTGCGGGTGGCATCGTGCTGCCGGGTAACGCCAAAGAGAAGCCTTCCCAGGGCGAAGTGATCGCCGTGGGTAATGGTCGCATCCTGGACAACGGCGAAACCCGCTCATTGGCGGTCAAGGTGGGTGACACCGTGGTCTTCGGTCAGTACGCCGGTAACACCGTCAAGATCGACGGCGAAGAGCTCCTTATCATGAGCGAGAGCGACATTTACGGCGTGCTCGAGTGATCGCCGAGGCGAATCGCACGAACTCTCATTAATCCGATTGGTTCAACGATTTCGGTTTAACGAACAGGAATAGAAGACATGGCAGCAAAAGACGTTAAATTCGGTGATAGTGCACGCAAGCGCATGGTCGCAGGCGTCAACATCCTGGCAGACGCGGTGAAAGTAACCCTCGGCCCGAAAGGCCGGAATGTGGTACTGGAGAAGTCCTTCGGCGCACCGACCATCACCAAAGACGGTGTGTCCGTGGCCAAGGAAATCGAACTGAAAGACAAGTTCGAGAACATGGGCGCCCAGATGGTGAAGGAAGTGGCTTCCCAGGCCAACGAGAGTGCCGGTGACGGCACCACTACGGCTACTGTACTGGCCCAGTCCATCGTTAACGAGGGCATCAAGGCCGTCACTGCCGGTATGAATCCCATGGACCTGAAGCGGGGCATCGACAAGGCCACTGCCGAGGCCGTGAAAGCCATCCGTGAAATGGCCAAGCCCTGTGACGACAGCAAGATGATTGCCCAGGTAGGCACCATCTCCGCCAACGGCGACCAGACCATCGGCAAGATCATCGCCGACGCCATGGAGAAAGTCGGCAAAGAAGGTGTAATCACCGTTGAGGAAGGCCGTGGCCTGGAAGACGAGCTCGACGTTGTTGAAGGTATGCAGTTCGACCGCGGCTACCTGAGCCCGTACTTCATCAACAATCAGGACAACATGTCCGCCGAGCTGGATGACCCGTACATCCTGCTGGTCGACAAGAAGATCTCCAACATCCGCGAACTGCTGCCGGTGCTGGAATCCGTTGCCAAGGCGGGCAAGCCGCTGCAGATCATTGCCGAGGACATCGAGGGCGAAGCCCTGGCGACTCTGGTTGTGAACAACATGCGTGGCATCGTGAAAGTCAACGCCGTCAAGGCGCCGGGCTTTGGTGACCGTCGCAAGGAGATGCTGCAGGACATCGCCATCCTGACCGGTGGTACCGTGATTTCCGAGGAAGTGGGTCTGACCCTGGAGAACACCACTCTGGACGACCTGGGCACCGCCAAGCGTGTGAACGTGACCAAGGAAAACACCACCATCATCGGCGGTGCCGGCGCGCAGGCAGACATCGAGGCCCGCGTTGAGCAGATCCGCAAGCAGATCGAAGACAGCACCTCCGACTACGACAAGGAGAAGCTGCAGGAGCGTGTGGCCAAGCTGGCTGGCGGTGTTGCCGTCATCAAGGTGGGCGCCGGTTCTGAAGTGGAAATGAAAGAGAAGAAGGCTCGCGTTGAAGACGCGCTGCACTCCACCCGCGCTGCCGTTGAAGAAGGCATCGTGGCCGGTGGTGGCGTTACCCTGATCCGCGCCATTGCGGCTCTGGACAAGGTGGATGCCATCAACGAAGAGCAGAAGGCAGGCGTCAACATTCTGCGCCGTGCCATGGAAGCGCCGCTGCGTCAGATCGTGTTCAACGCAGGCGGTGAGTCTTCCGTTGTGGTTGCCAAGGTGAAGGAAGGCGAAGGCTCCTTCGGCTTCAACGCTGCCACCGAGCAGTACGGCGACATGCTGGACATGGGTATCCTGGATCCTGCCAAGGTGACCCGTTCATCCCTGCAGGCGGCCGCTTCCGTAGCGTCTCTGATCATCACCACCGAGGCGATGGTTGCCGACGAGCCGGAAGACGAGAAAGCCGGCGGCGGCATGCCAGACATGGGTGGCATGGGCGGAATGGGAGGCATGGGCGGCATGATGTAATGCCGGCCAAACTCCGGGCAGCGCTTCATTCCTGAAGTGCTGTCCGGCCCACATCGAAAACCCCGCGTTGGTTCACGCTAACGCGGGGTTTTTGTTTTTTTGTCATGAACTTGCCTATGGGCTTTGCTAGACTCGGCTACCGGTCCATTATCTGTGCAACGCTGAATGAGTGACGCCCAACCCAAATCCTTTCTGCGCCCAGGCAAGCTGCTTGTCCTTCTGCTGCTGGGGCTGATTGTTTACAGTCTGGCACTCGCTGTTCTGGTTCCCGCCGGCTGGGTGTGGCATCACGCCTCGGGTTTTGTGACCCTGCCGCAACAGGTTCAGGTTCGCCAGGTTGCCGGCACGCTTTGGGACGGCGAGGCGGGCGTGGTGGTTGCCGGGTTCCCGGTTCGCGTCGACTGGCGCCTGAACACGCCAAGGGTCACCGAGCTCACGTTGCCAATCGATATTTCTGTGGCGTCGTCACACTCTTCCCTGAACGGCAATGTTACGATCGGATGGCCGGCCAGCGCTCGGCTGGAGGCCAGCGGGCAGATCACGGTTGCCGAGTTCGAGGAGCTGATACGCCAGAGCGGTGGGGCCATGATTGAGGGAGAGGTTACGGTTGATCGATTACAACTGGCCTGGGCAGATAACCGGCTGGTTGAGGCCGAGGGCATTGCCCGATGGCAGGGCGGGCTGGTGACCTGGCCCATGGGCGATCAACGCGGCCAGGCAGAGTTTCCACCCATGCAGGCCACGATGGACACAACCGAGGGCGGCGTTGCCCTCACGGTGTCTGCCCAGGGTGGCGAAGGCCCGGCGGCGGATGCGACCGTGTTGTGGAACGGCATGCTGGAGCTGCGGGTCTACAAACGCATGGTGGATCTTGCCGGGCAGCCCTGGCCAGATACCGCGCGCCCGGGAGACATTGTGTTCCGGGTTCGTCAGCCGCTGGTTCCCGGGCTGTGACCATGTTGCCGTTGAATGAACGGGTAAGCAGGAGATCGACCCCATGGCGTTACTGAGCACGCCGGCGCAAACCCGGGTATCGCAGGCGTTCGCCAACCTGCTGCTGGTGGCATTGGTGGTGTATCTTGCGGTGTTCATGGCCCGGATCAGCTGGCTGATTGCCTGGGATGACCGGCCTGTGCCGCAGGCGCCAGCTTCCGAGGGCCCTGGCTTGGCCGGAAGAAGCGCCGGGCAGGTCTCGTCGATGGCGGTCTATGATTTCTTCGGCCGTTCGGAGAGCCCCGGCCAGGTGGCCGAAGCGGTTCGACGCTCTGCACCGGAGACCCGCCTGCGTCTGCGCCTCGAGGGCGTTCTGGTGGGACAGCGTCCGGAAGACTCCGGTGCTATAGTTGCGCGAAGCAATGGTGAAACGGCGTATTATCGGGTCGGTGACCTGCTACCGGGCAACGCGGAGCTTGCGGAGGTTGAGCCGGCGCGGGTGCTCATTCGTCGGGGAGGACGCTACGAATCCCTGACCTTCGAGGAGCAGGCGTCCTCGGAACTGGTTGCAGAAGTGGCCACCGAGTCGGCAGAATCATCCCCGGATGCGTTCCTGGCCAATGCCCGGGAACAGATTGATAGCCAGGGTGTTGCCGCTCTCGCGCCGTTTGGTCTCAGCCCGGTGGACCAGAGCGGGGCGTCGGGGTACGTCTACGACGGCTCTAACCCCATGCTCAATGCCGTCAACCTGCAGGCCGGCGATGTGATTACCTCCATCAACGGCCAGAGGCTGGGGGATATCAGCCAGGACAAGTCGCTGCTGGAAAGCTGGCGGGGCCAGTCCCAGATTGACATAGAAATCGAGCGTGACGGATCCATCCTCACCATCAGTTATGCCATACCCGAGCAGTGGCGCTGACCGGGTTCATCGAAACAGGACGAAATCGCCAGATGTATAACCACAAGATCAATTTTCTGCGGGCGCTTGTCCTGCTGGTTCTGCTCCCGTTCATGTCCGTGGCCCATGGACAACAAGCCGAAACCTGGAGACTGAACCTGAAAGATGCCGACATTCGCGCTTTCGTAACCCAGGTGGCGGACATCACCGGCTACAGTTTTGTGGTGGATCCGCGGGTGAAGGGGAAGGTAACGGTGCTCTCCAGCGCGCCCATGAACAAGGATGAGATTTACGATCTGTTTCTGGCGGTTCTCAACGTGCACGGCTTCACGGCCATACCTGGTGAAGAAGTGATCAAGGTGGTCCAGCAGGTGGATGCCAAACAGTCCGCCGAGTCTCTGAACCGCTTTGAGGAAACGCCCTCCGAACAGCTGATCACCCGCGTGATCCAGATCGATAACGCCAACGCCCTGGAACTGGTGCCCATTCTGCGACCCCTGGTGGCCAAGTACGGTCACCTCGCCGGTGTGGCGGCGGCGAACGCACTCATCATCAGCGACCATTCGTCCAATATCCAGCGCATCGAGCAGATTGTCCGTGAGCTGGACAGCCCGTCGAAATACGAGGTGGAGGTGATCCAGCTGCAGGAAGCCTGGGTGGGGGACATGGTAACCCTGCTACAGGAGCTCGCCCCGGATGAACTGGGCCGCGGCGGCGGTGGCGAGAACGTTGCCCGTAAATACAGCGTGACCGCCGACGAGCGCAGCAATCGGCTGATTCTGCGGGGTGACGAGACCTTCCGTGACAAAATGCGCGGCCTTATCCGGCAGCTGGACCAGCCTTCGGCTACCGGTGGCACCACCAAGGTGCTGCGTCTCAAGCACGCCGATGCCAAGAATCTGACCGAAATCCTCAAGGGAGTCATGGGTGAGCTGGTGAAAGAGAGCGCCGGTTCCGGTGGCGCAGCCGGCGGTTCCAGGCCAGAGAGCAACTTTGCCGTGTTTGCCGATGAAGGCCTGAACGCCCTGGTGGTTCGGGGTGAGCCCTCCCTGATGCAGGAAGCGGAACAGATTGTTGCCGCCCTGGATGTGCGTCGGGCTCAGGTAATGATTGAAGCGGCCATTGTCGAGATCAGCGACGAACTGGGTCAGGATCTGGGCGTGCAGGTGGCGGTTGGCGACGAGTCCGGGGAATCAACCCCGGTGGCTGGTACCAACTTCGGCAATGTCGGGCGCAGCCTGGGTGAGGTGCTCAGCGCGATCCTCACCGAATCCGCCATTACGCCGGCCACCGGCGGTATCACCATTGGTGCGGGCCAGCGTGATGAGAACGGCATCAGTTGGGGCATCCTGCTGCAGGCGCTGTCTACCTCCTCGGCAGCCAACCTGTTATCTACGCCCAGCATTATCACGCTGGATAACCAGGAGTCCGAGATTACCGTGGGTCAGAACGTGCCGTTCCGGACCGGGCAGTACACCGCAACCGGCAACAACGCCACTAACCCCTTCACCACCATCGAGCGCCGGGACGTGGGCCTTACTCTCAAGGTAACACCGACCATCAGTGCCGACGGCCTGGTGCGCCTGGTGGTGGAGCAAACCACCGAAAGCGTGGCCGACAGCATCGAGAACGCCTCGGACATCGTCACCAACAAGCGTGAAATCAAGACCACGGTTCTGGCTGACGACGGCGAAACCATCGTTCTGGGCGGCCTGACGCGGGACGATTACCAGGTTAACAAGAGCAAGGTGCCGCTGCTGGGGGATATCCCCGTGCTCGGGCGCCTGTTCTCCTCCGAGTCGGAGCGTCGGGTGAAGCGGAACCTGCTGGTGTTCCTGCGCCCGAAGATTCTGCTGGGCAAGGAAGAGGCTGTTGCTGCCACATCAGACAAGTTCGACCAGCTGTGGGAAGTCAATCTGAACATCCGCGAAAAGCTTGGCATTCCCTCGTCTGAGGAGGGCAACCCGACGGCCGACACGCTGTTCGAAGAGGGCACCACCCGGGTTCAGTAACCCGGCCCCTCAAACCGACAGGGGCGGCATCGGACAGTCTATCTGGTCCGCCACCAGTCGCATCAGCTCATACTCCCGCGCGTCTACCCGGCCGTCCCGGGTTATGCAGTAGCCACAGGCATCAATCACCGCCGGCTTGAGTAGCGGTGACAGCCCGTTAAGGGCTGTGAGCGCCTCCCGAAGCTGACGCATGGTGACCTTCTCCAGGGTCGGCGCCTTGTCACTGCGGCCGTCCACAAAGCCCGCCATGGCCTCCTGGTACAAAACCTCTGCCTCGTCTTGGTTTTCGGTGCCCGCCCGTGCCAGCAGGCTGAGAACCCTCTGCAGCGCCGGAAGCACTGGTCGGTAGCTCTTGTAGCGAACGGGAACAACCCGCTCCGCCTCGTCGCCCAGATGCCGTGACAGGAAGCTGGTCAGGGCCAGTTCGAACAGGGTAACGCGGTTATCCGCGGCCACCAGTTTCTGGACGTTGGTGATCAGCAGTTCCCTTTCTTCCGGATCCAGCTTGCGCAGTGCCGGCATCGCCAGCTCAAGGGCAGGAAACCGCACGCCCTCACCGATGGTCTTGAGCGCAGGTAGCAACTTATCGAGCAGGTCGGGCTGGCTTCCAAGCACCGGATGGTCAGGCAGGAGGCCCAGCCGTTCGGTTTGCTGTTGGCGAGGCAGTTCGCTGATCAGCAGCCCGTAGCACAGCTGAATGGCGCCTGCCCGGGTGTACAGAAGATTCCGGAAGGTGGCCGGAAGCCGCTCCAGGAACTGCAGGGCGAAATCTTCACTGCGCCGATTGACCGTCCCCACCTGGTCGGAGAATTTACGTGTGTTGGTGGGCGGCGAAAGACTGGATGCCAGGGGCGAGGTGGAAGCCCTGGGCTGCCCGCCCGCGAATGCCGCCGCCCCGGCTGAAGGCGCAGGGCCGGAATAGAGACGGTTGCCTGGTTCGGTGTCACGAAGCCGGCTCCGGAGCCTGGCGAGCATACCTGGTTGGATTGCATTGATCCGCTCTTCAACCGGGGGATGTGAGGCCAGAAGGGAAGTGAACTTCATCCGGGCGCTCTCGCCAAAGCACATGTGGTTCATGTCGCTGGCGTGACTGGTGGTGTCCAGATAGCCACCCTTGAGGCCGATCTTGAACAGGGCGCCGGCAATGCCTTCCGGATTCCGGGTAAACTGGACCGACGAGGCATCGGCCAGCATTTCCCGTTGCCGTGAAACCGCAGCCTGGATCAGCCGGCCAAAGAACACACCGACGTAACCGATTACAAACAGGGCCACGCCGATGATGCCCATGGCTGCCTGGGCCCGCCCGTCCCTTGATCGACCCACCCGGTGGCCCCGATAGAAGGAGGCCCGCAACAGGAAACCGCCGATCTGCCCGATCATCAGGATTCCCGCCAGCAACGCAATCAGCCTTACGTTTAGGCGCATGTCGCCGTTCAGGATGTGGCTGAATTCATGGGCCACGACGCCCTGGAGCTCGTCTCTGGTGAGCTGGGTGACCGCCCCATGCGTCACCACCATCACCGCCTCGCCAGGTGTGTAGCCGGCAACAAAGGCGTTGATGCCGGTTTCCTGATCCATGACATAAAGCTCGGGAACCGGCACGCCACTGGCGATGGACATTTCCTCGACAATATTGCGCAGTTTGCGCTCGTCGGCGTCACGGGTATCCGGATCGATGGGGCGTGCGCCCACCATTTTGGCAACCCGGCTACCGCCGCCGGCCAGGTCAACCCAGCGCAGCAACGAGCCGAGCACGATAAGGCCAACCACGGTTGCGGCCGTCAGCAGCCCGTGGCTCGACAGCAGCCAGTTGTGAAAGGCGAGCCCGGAGCTTTCACTACGGGTCACCAGGTAGCCCACCAGGCAAACAGCCAGGGTAATGAGCGCAACGGCTGTAAGGAACAGAAACACCAGCAGGCTGGTGTTGCGCCGGGCGTGGGCCTGGCGCTGGAAAAAACCGGGATGAGCCATGGGTGAGGGCCTCAGAAGGCCACTTTGGGTGCCTGGCGGGCCTCGGGGGATTCCAGTTCAAGCTGGGAGGTTTCCTTGAACGCAAACATGCCCGCCACGATGTTGTTGGGAAACTGCTCCCGGAAGGTGTTGTAGCTCATCACACCATCGTTGTAGGCCTGGCGTGCGAAGGCCACGCGGTTCTCGGTGCTGGAGAGCTCTTCCATCAGTTGCTGGATGGTCTCGTTGGCCTTCAGGTCCGGGTAGTTTTCTGCCACCGCATAGAAATTGGCCAGGGCCTTGGTCAGCAGGTTCTCGGCACTGCCCAGGCGCTGGATCTTGGTGCCATCACCGGGGTCCCGGGCGGCGTCTTTCTGGGCGCTGACCGCGTTATTGCGGGCTTCCATGACCTGGGTGAGAGTGGATTTCTCATGGCTCAGGTATGCTTTGGCGGCCTCGACCAGGTTGGGGATGAGATCGTGGCGGCGTTGAAGCTGCACGTCAATCTGTGCAAAGCCGTTCTTGAACTGGTTTCTCAGGGAAACCAGGCGGTTATAGATAAAAACAAGGTAAAAAACGACGACGGCAATAACGATCAGGCCAATGACGGTGGTACCCATTGCGGCTCCTCGGAGTGATGAATCAGGCGTTATTTTCCACAATCTGCTGGTGGAAACCTTTTACAAAGGTCTCAAAATCGCGGGGCGACAGCGGCTTGCTGAAATAATAGCCCTGGGCCAGCTTGCAGCCCCGCTGGCTCAGATAGTATTCCTGTTCGGCGGTTTCCACGCCCTCGGCGACCACCGACAGGTTCAGGCTCTTGCCCAGGTCGATGATGGTGTTGGCAATGCGGGTATCTTCTTCATTAACCAGCAGATCGCGGATGAACTGCTTGTCGATCTTCAGGTGCTGCACGGGCATCTGTTTCAGGTAAGTCAGCGAGGAGTAGCCTGTGCCAAAGTCATCGACGGCAATGCTGATGCCGGCCTGGTGTAGCCGGTGGAGTTTGGCGACAGCATCGGAGAGGTTGGTCATGAAACTGGTTTCGGTCACTTCCAGTTCGAGCCGGCCCGCCGGGATGTTGTGTCGTCGGAGTGTGTCCAGGACGTCTTCCACAATCGTATTCTGGCGCAGCTGAACCGCCGACAGGTTCACGGCGATGCGCAGCGGTGCGCCGTCTGAGGCCCAGCGCGCGGCCTGCCAGCACGCCTGATCGAGGACCCATTGCCCGATTTCGACAATCGAGCCGTTGGCCTCCGCCACAGGTATGAACAGGTCGGGCGGCACCAGGCCCCGGATCGGATGCTCCCAGCGAAGCAGTGCCTCGGCGCCGATCACCCGCTTGCTCTCGAGGTTGATCTGGGGCTGATAAACCAGATGGAACTGGTGGTTGGCCAGGGCCTTGGCCAGATCCTTCTCGAGCTGTTTCCGGTCGCGGATTTCCTGGTCGATACTGGCGACGTAGAACTGGAAATGGTTCTGCCCGTTCTGTTTGGCCAGAGTCATGGTCTGTTCGGCACACTGCAGGAGCCGATCGGCCTGTCCGGTATCCGAGGGGTAAAGTGCGACGCCCATGGTAGCCGTCATGGCGATGCTCTGGTCCTCCACCAGCATGGGTTCGCTGATGCAGGCCAGAATCCGATCGGCGGTGTCGGCCGCCTGGAAGCCGTCACGGAGGCCTTTCTCCACAATTACAAACTGGTCGCTACCGAGCCGGGCAATGGTGAAGCGGGCGTTGTCGAGCTTGCTGGTGAGCCGGTCCGCGATGGTCTGGAGGATAAGATCCCCCGACCGGAAACCGCACTGTTCGTTGATGGATTTGAAATCATCGATGCCACAGACAATCAGCGATAACTGAACGCCACGCTTGTTGGCCTCCTCGATATCCCTAACCAGCAGCTCCATGAACGTGTCCCGGCTGGGCAGTCCGGTGAGCTGGTCGTAACGGGACAACCGGCTCACCCGGTCTTCGGCTTCCTGGTGACGTTTCTGGCTGTCGCCAATGGCAACCAGCAGGTTGTTGGTGGCGTTGACCCACAGGCCCAGCTCGTCACTCTGATGCCCGGAGGGCGTGGTCACCAGTCGGTCGTCCGGATGCGCCGGGTCCACCTGTTTGACCGAGGCGACGATTCTCAGCAGCGGGCGGGTCAGCAGGAGGTGGAACACGTAGAACAGCACCATACCCAGTATCAGGGCGGTGGCGATGCCGGAGGCGAAGGTCACCGCTGCCCGGTCCAGCCAGGTGTTGGCGGCCGGTGCGGTATCGTAGTGGACATCGAGGTAGCCGTAGACCATGTCCGGATTGGCCTCGCGGGACAAAGGCTCGCGAAACTGGCGTTCGTCCTCGAAAATCGGGTCGGTCAGTGGACGAAAGGCCGCCTCCAGCAGAGGGCGGCTCCGCTCACCCAGGGGTGTGCCGTCCGGGTGGACGATACGGGCCATATGCACGGACTGTTTGGCGAAGAGACCGTCCACCACCTGCTGGGCAAGATCCGAATCAATGCTGAACACCGCCTGGGTTGCAGCATCCTTGATCATCGCGATGGTCTGGCGGGCATCGTTATCGAGTACGGCGGACACACGCCTGGCGTCCAGCACAACCTGTACGGTGCTGACGACAATACCGCTGATCAGGGCCACGGCAAGAATCCAGCGCAGTATCCGTGAGCCCAGCCGATGTTCTACCTCAAAGGAATTCTGCATTCAGTACTGTCTTTAATCCGGTTCCGTCAGGACGATCGTTTCACAAACGGCAATGTGAAAAAAATCGGACAATGGGCGACCCCCTTGAGGCCGGCCTGTAGATTACCCGTCAGTATGGTTCAGTATGGCCATATCTTCATGGAGTATCGGCGATTTTTTTGAATTATTCAGAGAGCAGTTGTATCGATTTGTAATTGTGTCGGAAAGGTAGACACAAAAACGCCCGCGCGAGGCGGGCGTTCCTGTCTTGGCCCCTGGGGGCCGCTAGCTCGAGTCCGGACCGGATCAGGCCAGGTTTTCGTTTACGAAATCCCAGTTCACCAGGTTCCAGAATGCCTCGAGGTAGTTCGGGCGGGAGTTCCGGTAGTCGATGTAATAGGCGTGTTCCCAGACATCGACGGTCAGTACCGGCTTGTCGGCGCCGGTGAGCGGGGTTTCCGCGTTGCTGGTGTTCACGATGGCAACACTGCCGTCTGCTTTCTTGACCAGCCAGGTCCAGCCAGAACCGAAGTTGTTGGCGGCCTTGTCGTTGAATTCTTTCTTGAAGTCCTCGAAAGAACCAAAGGCTTTCTCGATGGCTTCCTTGGCGGCGCCGGTGGGCTCACCACCACCGTTCGGGCTCAGGCAGTGCCAGTAGAAGGTGTGGTTCCAGACCTGGGCTGCATTGTTGAACAGCGGGCCGCTGGCGCTCTTGATGATGTCCTCGAGGGACTTGTTGGCATTGTCAGTGCCTTCGATCAGGCCATTGAGCTTGGTTACGTAAGTGTTGTGGTGCTTGCCGTAATGGTACTCAAGCGTTTCCTGAGAGATGTGCGGTTCCAGTGCGTTCTTTTCATACGGCAGTGCGGGAAGTTCAAATGCCATGAGGTCGTTCTCCCTGTCTCTCTGTTTGTGTTTACGTTCACCACCCCAATATAGGGGCGGTTTGATCGATATCAACCCTTTGCTGTCAAAGAGCTTTTGAACTCGGGGCAGCCTGGCAGGAATTGGGCGCAGGTCTTTACGCGCCACACCAGTTCCTCGTAACTGTCGGCCAGGATATTCACATGACCCAGCTTCCGGCCCGGGCGCTCTCCCTTGTTATAGAGATGCACGTGGGCATAGGGCAGTTCGAGGATGCGCTCGATGTCGCCATGCTCGCCGATGATATTGATCATGCAGCTCACGCCCCGGGGCGCAACATTGCCCAGTGGGTGCCCGCTCACGGCCCGGATGTGATTCTCGAACTGGCTGGTCATGGCGCCTTCGATGGTCCAGTGCCCGGAGTTGTGAACCCTGGGTGCCATTTCATTGGCAACAAGGCCGTTGGCGGTCTCGAACAGCTCAAGGGTTAATACGCCAACGTAGTCCAATTCGTTCAACAGCGCCTTGATGTACCGCTCGGCGTCTTCCTGTACGTGCTTTTCCAGCTTTGGAGCCGGAGCGATGGAGTAGCGCAGAATGCCCTCATGGTGGGTATTCTCGGCCATCGGATAGAACGCCAGGTCCCCGTCTTCCGCGCGCACTGCGATCATCGACACTTCCCGGTGAAAGTCCACGAACTTCTCGACAATCAGCCGTGGATGACCGATGGACGCCCAGGCCGCCTCGGCTTCTTCCGGGCTTCTGAGCACCGCCTGGCCCTTGCCGTCGTAACCCTCGGTGTTGGACTTGGCAACCACCGGGCAGCCCAGGGCTTCGGCGGCTGCTTTCAGAGAGGCCGCGCTGTCGGCGATTTTCCACTCGGGTGTCGGGATCCCCAGTTGCCCGAACAGGGTTTTTTCAGCTTCC
The DNA here is from genome assembly GCF_041984545.1 of Marinobacter sp. Classification (GTDB taxonomy): domain Bacteria; phylum Pseudomonadota; class Gammaproteobacteria; order Pseudomonadales; family Oleiphilaceae; genus Marinobacter. Next base: position 131,958 of record NZ_JBHIXV010000004.1, read on the forward strand.
CGGTTCTGGCAGACCTGCAGGGCCCTGGGGCAGGGGTGCACCGGCTTCTGGCTGGCGATCTGCTCGGCAACGTCCACCGGCAGGTGTTCGAACTCGTAGGTCACGCGGTCCACGCGGGAAAGGAAGTCATCGAGGTATTCGCCATCGCGGTCGATGATGACTTCGCCCAAGCCTGCGCTCGGGCTGCCAGACATGTCATAGAAGACAAAGGTCTTGGCCAGTGGATACCCGGCCAGCGCCAGCATCCTCCCGAGTTGTCCGGCGCCCAGTACACCAATTCTCATTTGAGCTCTCCTGCCGTTTCTTGCACCGAGGTTAATATTACGGATCCTGAGGGTCGGGGTTGTCCAGTATGGTTTGCGTCTGGGTCGAACGGAATTCTTCCACGGCGTTGCGAATGCTCTCATCGAAGGTGCCGAGGATCTGGGCAGCCAGCAAGCCTGCATTGGTGGCACCGGCTTTGCCAATGGCCAAGGTGCCTACGGCAATGCCACCGGGCATCTGGACGATAGAGAGCAGGGAATCCAGGCCGTTCAGTGTCTTGGACTGTACCGGCACACCCAGTACCGGCAGGGCGGTCTGGGAGGCAACCATGCCCGGCAAATGGGCCGCGCCGCCGGCACCGGCGATAATGACTTTCAGGCCGCGGTCGGCGGCGGTTTTGGCGTAGTCGAACAGGAGGTCCGGGGTGCGATGGGCGGAGACGACTTTGGTTTCGTAGGGTACGCCGAGTTTGTCTAGCATGGCGGCGGCGTGCTCCATGGTGGGCCAGTCGGATTTGGAGCCCATGATGAGTCCTACAAGCGGCTGCATGTGCAACATCCTGTGATAATTGGAAAGCCGGCCATTGTATGTTTTGCCTACCTACCATGCAAACTTATAGCTTGGGGAGGGCCAGGGTTGGTGTTCTTCCTGGAAACCGCTACAAGCTCATCCCTGAGCGCTTGTCTGAGGCCATCCATGGCCTCAGACATTTCCAGGAAGAACACCAACCCTGCCCCCCAGAACCTCTGCAAGCATCACTCTGGCATCGTCGCCATTTTTACCTGCGCCTGAGTACAGGTATTATCGATCCCTATCGCTGTAACCGTCCATATCAGGAGCTGTAATGGAACCCATCCGTCCAGATGATGATGAGTTGAGGGCTGAACGACCAATCGGCAGTGCCGAGCCGAAGAAAGCGGCAGACAACAAGCCGAAGCCGTCGGCCGGAGGCAAGGCCGAGCCGCCCGGTCCGGCCAGGCCGTCTGGGGGCGCGAAAGGAGGAAGCGGTGGCGGCCGTGGCAGTTCGGCCCTGCTTTGGCTGCTGGTGGTTGTGGTAGCCGCTGCCGCGGGAGCGGGCTGGTACACCCAGGAGCAGCGGGTTCAGGCGCTGGAGAGTCAGCTTGAGGAGGCCGATTACTGGGCGCGGCAGAGCAAACTGGCGTTGGCACGGTTTGAAGGTGAGCTGTCGGAAACTGGCGAGAATCTGCAGGAGCGGGGTGAGTCGCTGGAGGACAAGATTGCGGCTCAGGAGAAGCGGCTGGATACCGCGGACAGCGAGATCCGCAAGCTGTGGGCGGTGGCCAATGAGCGCAACAAGAAGCGCCTGGACGAGCACCAGGAGCGGCTGGCCGCGCTGGAATCGGGTCTGGCAGAGAATGACAAGGCCATTGGTGCGGTTGAAGCATCGGTTGAGCAGGCTCGTCAGTCGTTGTCCGCCGACATTGTTGCCCTGAAAAACCAGACTGAAACCTCGGTGGCGGCGTTGCAGGACGCGAACCGGCAGGCAACGGAGCAATTGACCCGTCTCAGCCAGCAGTTGGCGGATGTGGATCAGGTGATCGAGAACCGGATTCGGCGTTTCGAGCAGGAGCAGAAGCTGGGCATCAGCGGGCTTGAGGGCCGTGTGGCCGCCCTGGAGCGGGAAACCGATCAGCTCGCCGGGGATAGTCGGGTGCAGGCCCCCAGCAATGAGCTGGCAAACCTGAAGCGCACGGTGGACTCCATCGATGCCTCTCGGTCGCAGCTCACCTCGCGGCTGGTGCGGCTTTCGGAAGAAGTGAATCAGCTTCGGACCCAGGTCAGCGGGCAATAAACGCTGGCCTGAACGGGCGGTATCTCGGGTTTTGTAACGGTTTGTAGCCAGCCCTTGCGGTAGCTCTCATTTCTACCGTTTGCCAGTTGTTATGATCGGGCAACTCGCAATCAGGATGAAGAGTTGCCAACCATGAAAACCCGAGTGCCTTCCGTTCCCGCTTTTCTCCGGCCGCTGGCTGCGGCGCTGCTGTTGCTGGCCTTGTCCGGCTGTACGGTGTACCAGTCCATTGGCAAGAGTGTCGGTTCGTTCCTGCATCCGGTGTCCGGGCACGATTTCGTTCACATCGATAACGACAGCTGGGACCGTCGCAACGCGCTGCTGTATTTCTATCGCACTCACTCCCAGTGGGCGGCCGACGAGATCGAGGCGCCCAGCGTTTACATAGACGACACCCATTACTTCAATATACGTAATGACAGTTTCACCTGGCTGGAAGTCAGCCCAGGGGAGAGACACATTGCCATGCGCAGGCCGCTGCTGGGTCTCGAGGGGCTCAATTCGTTCAGTCTGAGCCTTATTGCAGACGCCACCCTCAAGGTTGAGCCAGGCAAGATCTATTACCTGCGGTATAACGAGCTGACAGAGCCCGACCAGCGGCATCCGCAGCTGGATCCGGACCATCCGCTGGCCCAGGGAGATCTGCAACTGGTAACGCGTGACTATGCCATGCAGGCCGATGAGCTTGTGTCCACCCGTTTTCTGAACAGTGACCTGCTGGCGCCAAACCATGCGGCGACCTCGATCGTGGAAGTAACGGAAGACGTCGACTATGAGCGCAAGCGGGTATTGCTCGAGGAAGAGCGCGAACTGGAGCTCGAGCGCTTGAAGGCTGAGGGCAAGTATGAATCCGCGTCCTGGTTCTGGCCCTTCGGTGGCGGCCCGACCGTTCCGCTGGAAACAGACCGGAAAATCGAGAAACTCGAGCGCGAGTACGCCGAGCTTGAACGTGAGCGGGAGCGTCGCGAGGAGGCGGAGTCCGGCGGTGGCTGGTGGATTTTCTGACGGCTGGCTACACTGTTGGCAGGTATACCGCTTGGAATTGAAACCCCATGTCGCTCAAGGATTCTCTCAGACTTCGTTTTGAAAAACTTACGGATGATGTTGTGCCTCAGCTCCTCGAGGGCTGGGGCGATCTGCAGAAACGTCTGGATGCGCTGAATTGTTCTCTGGCAGAGCGGTCCGTTCCTCAAGACCGTCGGGCCCGGGTGAGTGAGCTGTCGCTGCAGGAAAAGGCCCAACGGGCCGGGCAGCGCAAGCCGGCGCTCCGTAGCGTAAAATCCGTGCCGGACAGTGCCGCTGGCAAAAAGGGAAATTGAACGAAAACTGTCCGTTTTTTAAAGGCTTGCAGGTTTTTTCAGAAAATTCCGGGAAAATATTTGACACCGTCAGCCAAATGCTTAAAATGCGCCTCTCACTTGGTTGAGACAGCTGCGCTGACAACCGGGTGACAGGCTTCAGATGTTCGACAAAGCGTTACGCCAGCCGTAAAAGCTTTGGGAACGAAGCCAGAAAGTGGGTGGTTAGCTCAGCTGGGAGAGCATCGCCCTTACAAGGCGAGGGTCACTGGTTCGATCCCAGTACCACCCACCACTTTCAAGCGCATTACCGGATCACCCCATCCGGTTTCAGGTTCAGGCCCACGGGCCCGAATTGATGCGGAGCGGTAGTTCAGTTGGTTAGAATACCGGCCTGTCACGCCGGGGGTCGCGGGTTCGAGTCCCGTCCGCTCCGCCATTTTCCCGGGTGGTTAGCTCAGCTGGGAGAGCATCGCCCTTACAAGGCGAGGGTCACTGGTTCGATCCCAGTACCACCCACCATATTCCAAAAAGGGCCGATCCGAGAGGATTGGCCCTTTTTTTGTGCTTGTGTTTTGTGCTCGAGGGGCCGGATCAGCCAAAGGCATGATCCGACGCCCAGTCCCGTAGGTCGGATTAGCCGAAGGCGTAATCCGACACCACGATCCAGGTGTAAGGTTACTTGCCGATCAGAGACTGCCCACACACCCGCACAACATTACCGTTCACCCCGCCGGACGCAGGGCTGCAATACCAGGCAATGGCTTCTGCCACATCCACCGGCAGTCCGCCCTGAGACAGGCTGTTCATCCGGCGGCCAGCCTCTCGAATGGTCAGCGGCATGGCGGCGGTCATCTGGGTTTCGATGAAGCCTGGAGCAATGGCATTGATGGTCACGCCATTCTTCACCTGTCGCGCCATTGCCTCGACATAGCCGATCACGCCGCTCTTGGCCGTTGAATAGTTGGTCTGGCCGAAGTTGCCGGCAATGCCGCTGATGGACGAGATGCAGACAATCCGGCCGTTGGCTCTCAGGAGCTCCCGCTTGGCCAGTTCCTCGTCGATCAGTTCCTCGGCTGAAAGGTTCACGGCAATGGTCATGTCCCAGAAATGTTCCGGCATGTTGCCGAGGGTTTTGTCCCGGGTGATGCCGGCATTGTGGATAACCAGATCCACTCCGCCGAAATGCTCTTCAACAAAGTCTGCGATCAGCTTCGGCGCCTTGTCATCGGTGATGTCGCACGCCAGGGCCTTGCCCTTGATGGCGCTTGTGACTTTTTCAAGCTCTTCCAGCGCTGGCGGGATGTCGAGGCCGATTACGGTGGCGCCGTCCCGGGCCAGGGTCTGGGCGATGGCGGCGCCAATGCCCCGTGAGGCGCCTGTGACCAACGCAACCTTTCCGCTCAGGGGCGCCACCGGGTTGGTTGCCGACGCCGGCTCGCTTTTGCTGACACGGACCACCTGTCCGGAGACATAGGCCGAGCGGGCCGAGAGGAAAAAGCGGACGCTGGAGTCCAGCTGCTTTTCCGCGCCTGGTGCCATCCATAGAAGGTTGGCGGTGGCGCCTTTCTTGCCGATTTCTTTGCCAACGCTGCGCACGAAGCCTTCCAGTGCCTGCTGGGCGGCTGCCTGTGGTGCCTTTCGGCAGCTGGCCGGGTTCTGCCCAACCACCAGCACGCGCGCGTTGGTGCCCAGCTTTTTGATGGTGGGATGGAAGAAGTCGTACAGTGCCCGAAGTTCCACAGGGTTACGGATGCCGGTGGCATCGAAAATCAGGGCACTGAATTTCTGTGATACCTCGGAGGCAAGATCCATTGGCTGGGCCTTGTTGCCGGCCTTGGCGGAGTCGTTCAGGCGGTCGCTGCCACTGGCGTGGTGAAGTGTTGCCGCGCTTGCGCCGAGCGTGGCGCCCAGTGCTGCAATGGCCTTGCCGCCGTTGGCGGCACCGATCAGCACGTCGCCTTCGATAAACGGCTGGTCTGTGCGTTTGAGTCGTTTCAGGGGCACCGGGGCGGGCAGGCCCAGGGACTGGGCAGCGGTCTTGCCTACGGGGGTGTTGACTATTCTCAGGTAGAGATCAGACATTGCGGTTCCTTGTGGTTGCAGTCGAATGACGGATTACGAATCGTCCTACAGGTTAAAGAATCGGCCAGTTTTTGGATTGACTCAATGCCTGTAGGGTGTTGTCAGGGGTGCCAATGAGGCATTTCGGGTTGTCGCTAAACTGTTTACAGTCAAAAGCTAAAATTGGGTGCTCGGATTATTGGGACAGCCCTTCCCAAAACACGCCCGTGAATACGTCCCTGTAGGGCTCGGTCGCGCCATCCCTGGCGCTCCACGGTTTTGGGAAGGGCTGTCCCAATAATCCCCGGGCATCACAGATATCCGCTGAAAAGGAATTGGGAAATTATGGCAGAAGCATCGAAGACTCCGCGAAAGAAGACCAGTTCATCGAAGAAAGCCACGGCCGCACCGGCCGACGTTCGTCGGGTGGCGGTGATTGGGGGCAACCGCATTCCGTTTGCCCGCTCCAATACCGCCTACAGCAAGATCAGCAACCAGGAGATGCTGACCTCAGCGCTGCGTGGGCTGGTGGACCGATATGGTTTGCAGGGGCAGCGCCTGGGTGAGGTGGCCGCAGGTGCGGTGATCAAGCATTCGCGGGATTTCAATCTTACCCGTGAGGCGGTGATGAGCTGCGGTCTGGCGCCGGAGACGCCCGCTTATGATGTTCAGCAGGCCTGTGGAACGGGGCTTGAGGCGGCTATTCTGGTGGCCAACAAGATTGCCCTGGGGCAGATCGAGTGTGGTATTGCCGGTGGCACCGACACCACCTCGGATGCGCCCATCGGCGTGGGTGAGGGGTTGCGGGAGATTCTGCTGGATCTGAATCGCGCGAAGACCGCTGGCGAGCGACTGAAAATTCTGGCGCGGTTCCGGCCGGCGCATCTGAAGCCTGAGATTCCGCAGAACGGCGAACCTCGCACCGGCATGTCCATGGGTGAGCACGCCCAGGTTACGGCGAAGGAGTGGGCCATTCCCCGGGAGGATCAGGACCAGTTGGCTTGGGAGAGTCATCAGAAGCTGGCGAAAGCCTATGAGGAAGGCTTCTTTGCCGATCTGATGACGCCGCTGGCAGGGCTGGAGAAGGACAATGTGCTGCGTCCGGATACCACCCTCGAGAAGCTGGCGACGCTCAAGCCAGTGTTCGACCGGGAGAATGGCACCATGACTGCCGCCAACAGCACCGCGCTGACCGATGGCGCTTCCTGCGTGCTGCTGGCCAGCGAGGAATGGGCCAAGGCGCACAACCTTGAGGTGAAGGCCTGGCTGACCTTCTCCGAGGTGGCTGCGGTGGATTTTGTCGACAAGAAGGAAGGCTTGCTGATGGCGCCCGCATTCGCTGTGCCCCGGATGCTGGAAAAGGCCGGCCTGACTCTGCAGGATTTCGATTTCTATGAAATTCACGAGGCCTTTGCCGCCCAGGTGCTCTGTACCCTGAAAGCCTGGGAGGATCCGGCTTTCTGCAAGGAGCGGCTGGGGCTGGGGCTGGATAAGCCGCTTGGCAGCATCGACCGGGACAAGCTGAATGTGAAAGGCAGCAGCCTGGCTACGGGACACCCGTTTGCTGCTACCGGCGCGCGTATCGTGGCCACCCTCGCCAAATTGCTGGAGGAGAAAGGCAGCGGTCGCGGCCTGATTTCCATCTGCGCTGCCGGCGGTCAGGGGGTAACGGCGATTCTCGAGCGATAAGTTTCCGGCCAGGCTGAGGTTTCCTTTGACAGGGGCGACCTCACCCCTTATCATGCGCGCCACGTTGATCGGGGGCTTCCCCGAGAAACAACCAGTTTGATGCGGGGTGGAGCAGTCTGGTAGCTCGTCGGGCTCATAACCCGAAGGTCGTTGGTTCGAATCCAGCCCCCGCTACCATCTTTTGAATAAAGCCCGCTTATGCGGGCTTTATTGTTTCTAGCGGGCACTGTTGTTTCTCAATAACCCCTCCGGTTTAACAAATCCTGCCAGTCCCGCCTCTTCGAGCAGTCCGGCAAAACCAATCGTGGTCAGATCCATTCCCGGCGCGCCGATAACCTGCACGTTGTAGGGCAGCCCGTTTTTTGCCCGTCCAAGGGGCACCGAGGTAGCCGGCAGGCCGAGCAGGGTGGCCAGGGCGATCCAGCAGAACTGGTCCAGGTAGGCCCTCGGTTTGCCCGCCACGGTAATTCGTCGTTTGAACACCGGGTTCGAATGGTCGTGGCGGATGGCCGTGGTCGGTGTAACCGGCGTCAGCAGGACATCCACTTCCTGAAACAGGGATTCGATCTGGGCGCGCATTTTCTCGCGCATTTCACTCCACGCCATCCATTGGTGAACCGGCTGGTTTACGCCCCGGCCGTATTCGCCGATGCAGGCTGTGGCGGGTCCCAGGAACTTGAGCCAGGGCTCCAGCCGGGCAATCCATTTCATCTGTCGACGCTGGGACGGCTTGAGCGAGGTGCTGAGCAGGCTGCCCAGCAAATTGAAATACGCCGGCAGAATGTGCTCCAGAGTCAGCAGAGGGTGCCGGGCCTCGGTTACCAGGGCGCCGCGGTCGGCAAGGGCGGTACCCAGATGACGGTAGGCCTCTGTCAGTTCCGGTTCCACCGGGCACAGCGGATCCTCAAGCCACAACCCCACCCGGGCCTGATCCAGGCTGGTTACCGACGCGGGCGCAAGCTTGAGGGCCCAGCTGCGCTCCTGGTCCGCCCGGGGGCCTGCAATCACCTTGAGCAGCAATTCCAGATCCCGGGCGTTTCGGGCCATGGGGCCGCCTTCGGCCAGGTCCGGCTGGGACTGGGTGCCGGGTGGTCCGGGGATATGGCCGCGAAAAGACACCAGCGAGCGGGACGGTTTGTGGCCGAACACGCCACAGAAATGGGCAGGGGTCCGAATGGAACCGGCCAGGTCGCTGCCTACTTCCAGCGGTGTCATGCCCGCGGCCAGCGCAGCGGCGGCGCCGCCCGAGGAGCCACCGGGCGTATGGGCCGGATTATGGGGATTGTTGGTGACCCCGAAGAGTTTGTTGTAACTCTGCAGGTCGGTGGCATAGATGGGCACGTTGGTCTTGCCCAGGATAATGGCCCCGGCGTTTTCAAGTCGCTCGATAACATCGGCGTGGCGCTCGGGTTTGTGGTCTCGTAGCGGCGATGCCCCGGCGGTGCAGGTCATGCCGGCGACTTCCCAGGTATCCTTGATGGTCAGGGGTAAGCCGTGCAACGGGCCTTTTACCTGCCCGGCCGCACGGGAAGCGTCGGCCTGGCGGGCACTGGCCAGTGCCTGCTGTTCGTCCAGGGTGATAATGGCGTTGACTTGCGGGTTCACCTCCCGGATCCGCTCGAGCAGGGCGCGAGTCAGTTCTTCACTGGACAGGGCGCCGGTGTCCAGTTGTTCAAGAAGCGTGTGGGCCGACTGATAATGCAGTGAATCCATGGGTATTCTCTTGTTGTTGGTCGCTTGCAATAACTCTCTGGATCAGGGCAGTTCGGCTCGCCAGTGTTTGACTTTGACCTGGCCCTTGATGGCTTCAATGATCTCAATAATCAGGTTGATCAGCGCTTCATTTTGGGCCTGGTTGGCCCGAACGTCGTCGGGAGAGGGCAGGAAAACATTTACGATGTCTTCGATGAATGCGTGGTTGGATGCCGAGGCGAGATCTTCCAGGATCTGGTGGATGACGTTGGCGACGATGTCGCCAACTGCTTCCTCGAGGGTCTCCTGGATGGTCGGCCCCACCACGGGAAGGTATTTCAGGCGGGATAACTCAAGGTTCTGTTTCAGGGCATGGTCGACCCGATCCTCCAGGTAGCTCCGCAGGGCCCCCCGGTTGGGCACATAGCCCTGCTGCGCGGCCTCGGCTACCCGCTGCGAAATCCAGTCGGATAACATGTCCCGTCTCGGGTAAAGAATGTCGTCCTGAATTTTCTCGAAGAGCGGTGAGCCCCGCTTCACTTCCTGCTGGACACCGGTCAGAACCTTGAGCACGATCCGGTCCGACAGTTCCTCCATGAATGCTTCGTAATAAAAATTGATAAACCGGTAGATGCGCGTGTTGGTAATGTCGATGATCTTGTACTGGTGCAGCCGGTAAATGATCGAGATCACCCGGAGAATCCTCAGGAAACGCAGGCTGCCGACCGGAATGCAGCCCACCAGATCGTACCAGTGTATAAATGGATAGAAATACCAGCGGTCGTAGACCTTCGCCTTCACGGCATAGCTCCAACGCAGGAAGAACTCACCCAGAAAAATGGAGACAAAAATCAGGTCGTAGAAAATGAAGCGTTCGTGGATGGGATGGTAGAGCGACTGAAGCGTGGGCGCGTGCTCTTTGAGCAGGCTCTGGACCGCCACGAAGTTGTAGATGGAATCCCAGATGATGAAGGCCAGGTTGATGATCAAAAGACCCAGCATCAGAAAGTCGATGACGAACCAGATCAACTGGTGGCTGGATTTCAGGTTCTCGCGGTTTATTTTCAGCATTCGCCTGCGCCTGGTTGTGTGCTAAGTCTCTGACAGGGTAGCGTATTTATGAGCGGCGCACGACTCAGCGTGGATTTCGGTCACCCACTGCCAGTAAACTCCTTTCCATGAACGAAAATCCTCCTCGCACTCACCAACGTTGAACGCCCGGATGCAGTCAATCCATCATAAGGTACCAACTGGCTTCGTCCGGCTTCTTGCAGCCTGGCTGTGCTGCCTGTCCTTTCCGGTGCTGGCGCAGCAGGTGGAGATCAGGATGGAGGGCGACTACCCGGCGCTCAAGGACAACGCAGAGGCGTTTATTGGCGAGGTGGAAGGACGGAGCGAGGGTAACCTGAGGCGTTTTGCGCCCACGGCCGTTGATCAGGCCCGCAAAGCGCTCAGGGCCCTGGGTTACTATTCGCCGCTGATCACCTGGACTGTTGAAGCGGGCGATTCCGAGGATACGGCGACGCTGGTTTTGACCATAAACCCGGGAGAGCCGGTGCGGGTGACAAGCCGGGTGGTGGAGATACGGGGCGCCGCGGCCGATGATGAGGCGTTTACCGCCAACCTCCCCGCCCACCCAGCGGAAGGTGACATTCTCAACCACGGCGAGTACGCCACTCTGCGCAATACCATTGAAAACCGGGCGCGCCGACGTGGTTATTTCGACGGCCGGTTTGAGACGCGGACCTTGAGGGTGGATCCAGACCGGCGCAGCGCGGAAATCACACTGGTCTATGAAAGCGGTGACCGTTATCGGTTGGGCGAGGTGAGTTTCGAGGAGGGACACTGGTTCGAGCTGGACTTGCTGCGGGATTTCGTGACGTTTGAGCCAGGCACGCCTTTTCATTCCGATGAAATCGCCAAGCTGAATCGCGATCTGCGGAGCAGCGGCTATTTCCGGGGCGTTGATATAGACGCTTCTCCGTCCCAGGCCGAGAACGGGGTGATTCCGGTTACGGTGGCCCTTGAGCGACGCGAGGCGCGCTCGGTGGCGGCCGGTGTGGGCTTCTCCACTGACGTGGGGCCGCGCTTTCGCGGGACCTGGCGGGAGCATTGGATCAATCCGATGGGCCACAAGCGCGGGGCCGAAACCGAGCTGTCCGTACCCCGGCAGAATCTGAGCACCTGGTACGAGCTGCCCCTGGATCCGCCGATGACAGATCTGATCCGCCTGACTGCTGGTTACCAGCGGGAGGATATAGAGAACGTCGAATCGGAACTGCTGACCCTCGGCCAGCAGTGGCAGCATCAGCTGGACAGTGGCTGGCTACAGGTTCTGTCACTACGCTGGGAAGGGGAGCGGTTCAACATTGGAAACGACGAAACTGGCACCAGCTCACTGTTCCTGCCAGGCGCCGGTTATTCCCGCATTCATGCGGACTCGCCGCTGGATCCCTCCCGGGGCTATCGATTGCAGCTGGATATGACCGGCTCGCACAGGGCGTTGTTATCGGACGTGGATATCCTGCACGTTAACGCCCTTGCCAAGGGTCTGTTCACGCTGGCCGAGAAGCACCGTTTCCTGGGGCGGGTCCAGGCTGGCGCCGTGGCCACCAACCGGTTCGAGGATGTGCCGCCTTCCCTGCGATTTTTTGCCGGCGGCGACCAGAGTGTGCGTGGCTATGGCTATGAGACGCTCTCGCCCGAGAACGAGAACGGCGTACCTGTCGGTGGCCGTTTCCTGATGGTGGCCAGCGCCGAGTACCAGTATCAGTTTGCTGACAGGTGGCGGGCGGCGCTGTTTGTGGATCACGGCAATGCCGTCAATGATGTCAACGATCCTCTCGCCACCGGCGCGGGCGTCGGGATTCGCTGGATCAGTCCGGTCGGTCCGCTGCGTCTGGATGTGGCAAAAGGCCTGGACCCTGAGTTCGGCGGTGGTTGGCGAATTCACTTTTCCATGGGACCCGAGTTGTGACACAGACCCCGGACACACCAGACAGCAAGCCTGCTCCCCGGCGCCGTCGTGGGCTGCGGTTCTGGTTGTTGCTTTGTTTGGGGTTGCTGTTGCTGGTGCCGCTTCTGTTGCTGACTGCGGTGCTGCTGGCCCTTCGGTCCGAGACCGGCACGGCCTGGGTAATCGATCAGGTGCCCGGTCTTCAGGTGGAAGCCGATCGCGGTTCGCTGTTCGGTCAGTGGCAGGCCCAGCATCTGGTCTGGCGCGGGTATGGCGTGGAGGTTGTGGTGCAGTCGCCCCTCGTGGACTGGTCGCCCTCCTGTTTGTTCCAGAAGCAGCTGTGTGTTGATCAGCTCAAAGCGGAGGCGCTGAGTGTCACCCAGTTACCGCCGGCAGAACCTTCGGCCGATGGCGGCAGTGCCATCGCACTGCCCGGCGTTGACCTCCCCCTCGGTGTACGGATAGACGCCGTGCGTCTGGGGCCCTTTACGTTCAACGGTAATACCGTGTGGGACCGGCTTGAACTGGATGCTGGCGGTTCCGGTGCCGATTGGCAAATCGACCGGGTGTGGTATCGGCTCGGGGACTACACCGTCTCCGCCTCGGGACGCGTTGAAACCCGGCGGGATTGGCCGGTTTCGCTGGATGTTACCGCCACGCTGCCGCCACCTGAAGGTGATCAATGGACTATCGACGCTCGCCTGTCGGGCACAGTTCGCGATGTGCAGGTGTCGGCCCGCAGCAGCGGCTATCTGGAGGCTCAGCTGACCGGGCGGGTGGCGCCGCTGGATCCCTCACTTCCGGCACGGGCGCGGATCAATTCGGAGCGGTTCCGGCCGGTGACCGCCATGCCCGATACCCTGGTGTTGCATGACTGGTTTTTGGAGGCCCGTGGCAGCCTTGCCGACGGCTTCCAGACCCGGGGTGAGGCGCGGTTGCCGGGCACGGCGGGACCCGTGCAGTTGGCGCTACAGGGGAAGGTGACCACCCGGGACGCTCGCGATATCCGGATTGAGCTGAACACCCGGAGCGCAACTGGCGAGGGTCAGGGCAGCGCCGTTGCCAGTGGCCAGGTGAGCTGGCAGGAGGGCCTGGAGGCGGGCGCCAACCTTCGCCTGCGCGAATTTCCGTGGTATACGCTGGTTCCCGGGTTAGAACCGTCACCGGTGAATCTGAAGGCCCTGGACGGCAACGTGTCCTGGAGTGATGGTCGCTACCAGGCCGATCTGACCGCCGAAGTGGACAGTCCCCAGGGCACGGCCACCCTGGCGACGAAGGTGAGCGGTGACATGGAGCAGGTGACGCTGACCGACCTGTCAGCCACCACCGGCGCCGGCGCACTGGCGGGCAAAGGATCGGTCCAGTTCGCGGGCCCGCTGTCCTGGGATGCTGCTCTGAAGTTGCAGGATTTCAATCCCGGTTACTGGGTTCCGGTACTTGAGGCGAGTCTCAGTGGCGACGTCGCCAGTAGCGGGCAGCTTCGCGAAAACCGTATTCCGGACCTCACCGCATCCTGGCAACTGGACGGAACATGGCGCTCCAACGAGGCTTCATTGTCTGGCTCGCTCGACACGTCATCCGGTAACTGGAAGTTGTCGGATCTTGCGCTGGTAGTCGGCGAGAACCGGGTTAAGGGTTCAGGCACCTGGGGCGACATCCTGGCCGGGGATCTGGCCCTGAGCCTGCCGACGCCGGAACTGTTGCTGCCGGGACTGGGAGGCGCCCTGGAGGCTGAGCTGACCGCAGGCGGCACTCCAGACAACCCCACCGGGACGTTAATGGTGAACGGCCAGCAGATGCGCTGGCAGGATCAGGTCGCCATCGATGCACTGAATCTGGAGGCGGTCCTCAAAACGGGCCAGCGCCTGGACGGAAGGCTGGAGCTTGCCGAGCTGCGCGGGTTCGGTCAGGTGCTGGATACCGCCTCCCTTGAGGTGCAGGGTACCCGTGAGCAACACTCCGTTCGCCTCGCCGTTGACCACCCGGAAGCGAATGTTGAGCTTGTTCTCGAAGGGGGCGCACCGAAGGATTGGCAGGGCTGGCAGGGTGCGCTGGCGCGTGGGGAGATCCGGGTACCCGAGCAATCCCAGGTCTGGCAACTGGCGTCGCCGGCAGCGCTGGCCTATGAGGCCGGTGAACTGACCTTCGGCCAGCACTGCTGGCGCTGGCAGCAAAGTTCAGTGTGCGCCGATGACCAGACCCTGCTTCCTGTGCCCCGTATTGCCTACACCATTCAACGGTTCCCCGCGCTTGCCCTGGCGCCAGTGCTTCCCGACACCCTGCGATGGGATGCCAGGATTGACGGCACCATCGAGTTCACCACCACCGACCGGGGGCCGGACGGACGGGTTTTCCTGGATGCGGGCGACGGCCAGTTCGAGATTCTGGTGGACGGCGAGTGGGAGACGCTGTCCTACAACGTGTTGTCAACGGAGCTCACCCTCCGTCCGGAGCAAGCCGACCTGGCCATGCGCCTCTCCGGTCCCGGAGTAGGGGAATTTGCTCTGGATCTGGGGCTGGATCCGACCGCTCCGGACCGGACGGTGGATGGCGAGTTTCGACTCCAGAATCTCGATATTGCCGTTGCCGGATTGCTGTCGGGGCTGGACCAGGTGGCCGGGCGTATTGATGGTCAGGGGCGGCTGTCGGGCCCGCTGATGAAGCCGGCGGTGAACGGCGAACTGCACCTTACGGGTGGCAGTGTGTCGGACCCCAGATTGCCGGTGCCGATCGAGGAAATGGTCGCCAGCGTTCAGCTGTCGGGGTATTCCGCCGAGATCAGCGGGCGTATCCAGAGTAACGCCCGAAGTCAGACCACGCTGGATGGGAACATTGACTGGGAGCAGTCACCCCGGGGAGAGGTGACCATTTCCGGGAACCGGGTGCCATTCCACATCGAGCCCTATGCCCAGCTGGAGGTGGCGCCGGATCTTACCATCCGATTCCGGGACGGCACCCTGATGGTGTCCGGGGAAATTGCAGTGCCCAGGGGGAACATCGAGATCAAGGGGTTGCCGGCGCAGGCCGTGTCGGTATCTGAAGATGAGGTGATTGTCGGGGTTGAGCGCGAGGAGCCCCTCGTTACCAACCTCAATATGGACGTGCGGGTGGTTGTCGGTGAGGATGAGGTAAGCTTCAGCGCCTTTGGTGTCACCGGGGATCTGGAAGGGTCGCTGCGAATTGGCGACAACATGGACACACGCGGTACGTTGCAGCTGGTCAACGGTCAGTACGAGGCCTATGGCCAGGAGCTGGAGCTGAGACAGGCGCGGCTGCTATTTGTTGGCAATCTGACGCAACCCTATCTGGACATCGAGGCGGTTCGAAAGGTGGGCACGGTTGTCGCCGGTATACGATTGAGCGGCCCCGTCCAGTCGCCGGAGACAACGGTCTTTTCCAACCCGGACATGCCGCAGACCGACGCCCTGTCCTACGTGATTCTGGGTCGTGCTCCGCAAAGCCGCGGCGACGAGGGACAGATGAGTCGTGCAGCCCTGTCACTGGGACTGACGCAGGCCAACAAGGTGACAGGCCAGATCGGCGAGGAGTTCGGTATCCGCCAGTTGACCCTCGAAGCGGAGGGTACGGGTGAACAGACATCTGTAGTGGCCAGTGGTTACCTGACCGATGAACTGAGCGTTCGCTACGGCGTCGGAATATTCGAGCCCATCACCACCGTGGCTCTGCGTTACGACCTGGGGCGGTACTTCTATCTCGAAGCCGCCAGTGGTCTGGCGGCTTCACTGGACATTTTCTACACGCGGGATTTTTGATCGCACGCCTGCTCCGGACGTCACTCCAGCTCGAAGGTAGCGCTTACCGACGCCTCGATTTCCCGCTCTCCAACGCTTGAAATGCTGTCCGAGGCGGACTTTGCCTCCGCCATCATCATGGGAACGGGGCGATGTCCGCCGTTGATGTTAATGGTTACGACCTCGCCGCATCCCTGGTCGAGCTGCTTCGCCACGAATTGGCAGCGGGCCCTGGCATCGGCAATGGCCCGCGCCAGTGCCTCCTGTTCCAGTCCGGTCTCGTTGGAGTGGAAGAACTGGTGTGGCCCCAGATGGTAGTCCAGGCCGATGGCCTGGGCTTCCTGGAGCAGGGGATTGAGCAGGGTGAGGTCGTTGATGCTGAAGCTGATGGTCTGGGAGGCAACCGCACGCGTCTCGGGCTCCTTGCTCCTGTCTGTCGGTGGCAGGGTGCGGGTATAGAGATTGACGGTTGCATCGCTGTAGTCTTCAAGACGGTCCCGGTAGTCGGCAATGCCCTCACGCCACTGCGACATGAGGCTGGCGACCCTTTCGGTGGCCTTCTGGGGCAGGGCATGCTCGGCACTGGCGGTAAACTGCAGCCGGGCACTGTCGGGCTCATAGCGGACCCGACCCTCGCCCGTGAGTGTGACCTCTCCAGCTACCGCCAATGCCGGCGCCAACAGGACAAGGCTGACGCCGAGGCGCTGTTTGAGTTTCTGTAGATACATGGTGTGCCTCCTATGGGCGCGAATCTGCGCGTCGATTGTCAGATGTCGCCGGTATCCGGATCCAGCCGGGCCAGTTTCAGTTTGCGGGCGGCCGCCACGAACTGGGCAAAGATGCGCCGGTGTCCGCCGTGGTACAACAGGTATTCCGGGTGCCACTGCACACCCATGAGCCACTGCCCCCGGGTGTTTTCGAAGGCCTGGACGAACAGATCGTTGTCCAGTGCCGTCACCCGGAGGTCACGGCCAAGCCGCTTGATGGCCTGGCTGTGAATCCGGTTGGCACCGATAACCGGCGAATCCATGGCCTGCTCCAGGCGGCTGGCGGTGACCACGCGAACGGTTTGCAGTGGCAACAGCAGGGGCCGGTGACGGGTGTTCACTCGCAGCGGCGTGACGTTCTGGCACAGGGATCCGCCCCGGAACACATTGATAAACTGGGCCCCCCGGCAGATGCCGAGCACTGGAATGCCGATGGCTTCTGCGCCTTCCAGAAGCGCCTGGTCGGTGGCATCCCGTTTCCTGTCATAGCGGGCGCTCACCTGCGGTTGCTGTCCGAAGCGTTCCGGATGCACATGGGTGCCACCAGAGAGGACCAGACCGTCCAGCAGGGTCACGTCGACACGGGCGCCGGGCCTTATGTAATAGGTGCGCGCGCCCTGTAGACGAAGCCCCAGGCCGATAAGCCGGTGAGCCAGGCTTTTTCGTGTGGGACCGCTGATGCCAATGGTCAGGCCGGGTACGTCCGGCTCTTCTGCCAACCTTCGTTCAGACATAGCCCTTCTTGCTCAGCCAGTCCTCGATGGTTTCCCGCCAGCTGTGGGTCAGGTTGTGGAGACTCAGTTTCCGGCGCTCCCGGAACAGGGCCCGCAACTCAGCGAGGTCGTCGGCGCGGTTGGCCAGTTGTTCAAGCACTACCCAGTCGTTCCACACGGTGGAAAAGTGCCAGTCGGGGTTGTTGATGTCGCAGTCGGGCAAGCGGTAGTGGAGCGTGGGCCGGCTTTTGATGCGCGGGTCCTGAACGTGCTGTTCGAGGCGATCGCTGTCGAGGTGCGCAAACAGGGGCAGCAGATCAAGGGCGCGGTTCCGGGTTGGATTGTATTCCAGGTAGTCGTCCATCAGTTGCGACAGATCCGGATGATAGTCGTCTTCCATTAGCAGCTCGGTGTAGCGTGTGTGCCATGGCTCAATGTAGGTAGTGAACTTGCGACTGACATCCAGCTGATGTCGATGTTTCAACCAGTCGTAGAGCCCGGCAAATGCCTGGAAGTACCGAACCAGGGTAGCTGGCTGGAGGTCCGGCAGTTCGGGGTTCAGCTGCAGACCGAACGCGAAGTAGATGGCTTCCCGGCTGCCTAGGGCTCCGGCCTCCCTCAGGTTGTCCATCAGGGATTCGATCACGCCGAGATTGGCAAACGGGATCGGCGGGCTGACAATCTCAAGCGGCACGATCCGTTCTGCGGCGGCATCAATCACATCCATCGCCTGGCCACCGAACTCGCGGATGGATTCGGGCAGTCGTTCATCGGTCAGATCCAGATCCTTGATGGGATCCGAGTCCAGCTCGACGGTAAATTCACCCAGCCCGGTTTCAATGGTGGTCACATAGCGTGATCTGAGATCGGGAATGCCTTTCAGGAGCTTTGCCGACAACGCGACCAGATCATCATAGCCAAGACCCGACAGTTCAATTTCTACGCCAACCCTTCGGTCGTCTCCCTCTCCTGTCTTCAGAATATCCGGCATCCTGCAGGCTCTGGACTGTGTCATGGTACTCCCTGGTGTGAGTTGGCGTTGGTTCACCATAACACACACCCGCGAACACCACCGTTAAGCGCCGGCAAGAAATTGGACGGATCGGCTTTACACTGGATAAAACACTGTATATAGTCTGATTACTGTATAAAAAAACAGGGCCTGAGACAGGGCCTGGAAACGGCTCGTAAAGACATTGAAACAGCGGTCAAGACAGAACTCAGGCCCTCAGCCAGCGGAGTAGGTCAATGAAGCTCACAGCAAGACAGTCACAGGTACTGGACATCATCCGCCGATACGTTGATGAAACCGGTTACCCGCCTACCCGCGCCGAAATTGCGTCGGAACTGGGCTTCCGGTCGGCCAACGCGGCAGAGGAGCATCTGAGAGCGCTGGCCCGCAAGGGCGCCATCGAGATGGTGCCCGGGGCAAGTCGCGGTATCCGCCTGCCGGAAGCGGAACCGGATCTGGGGTTGCCGGTGATCGGGCAGGTGGCAGCCGGTAGCCCGATCCTGGCCCAGGAGCACATAGAAGACCACTGCACACTGCAGCCTGAGTTTTTCTCGCCATCCGCCGATTACCTGCTCAGGGTGCGTGGCATGAGCATGAAAGATATCGGGATTCTTGACGGAGATCTGTTGGCGGTGCACAGCACCCAGGATGTCCACAACGGCCAGATCGTGGTTGCCCGGGTAGGTGACGAAGTCACCGTGAAACGCTTTCGACGCGAGGGCTCCAAGGTTTACCTGATTGCCGAGAACGAGGAATTTGCGCCGATTGAGGTGGACCTGGCCGAACAGGAACTGTTCATCGAAGGGCTTGGTGTAGGTGTTATCCGTCGTTCCGATCTGCACTGATCGGCCCAGACAACGGCAGAACCATTTGAATAACGGGTGAATTATGGAACAACTCAGCTTCAACCAGAATCTCGCTTACCAGCCGAATGCCCTGTCCGGTTCCATGTCGGCGAATGCCACGCGCGAGCGACGCACGGTTATCCGTGCCCGGCGGAACCCGGAGCCGGAGGGTGTCACCGGTTCCCAAGCCCCCGGTAACGTGACCGAGATCATCCTGCCGCAGGGTCAGGTGGAGAATTTCCAGTTGCTGTTGCCCATGCTCACCCAGCTGAACCAGGAGAAGCGCTGGCTGGCCTGGATCGATCCTCCCCAGGCGCTCGTCAGCAAGTGGCAGAAAATGCACGGAATCGTGGCTGGCGAGCTGCTGGTGCTCCGCTCAACGCCGGAATATCCGGCCCAGGAGCTGGCAGAGAGAGCCCTGAGCGCGGGCACCTGCCATGCTGTCGTAATGTGGACGGGCAAGCTCGGCAGGGCTGCGCTCGAATCACTGCAGCAGGCATCGGCCAAGGGCAACAGCCACGGCGTTGTGCTCAGGCAGCGTTGAGCCTTAGTGGAGGGTGTAGGAAGGCTGGGCGTCTTCCACGGCATCCAGCTCATCATCCTCCCAGTCAATATCGTGGGTGACGTTGCCAACCGCCTCGATGCCAGCGGCGATCATGGCCTTGGCAACCGACATATCCCGATCTTCCATCATTTCGCGGGCTTCAGCAGAGAAAGAGATCTTCACCAGCGGCGCACTCTCATCGTCAATGCGGCGCAGCGCGTAATCGCCATTGCTGAGTTGAACAATTTCAAAAAACGACGGTGACATTCATTAAGCCTTTACGTTGTTGAATTCGTGGTATCCGGGGCAGGTCTGGCTCTACCACTCGCTATGTTGCTCTTCCAGCTCATTGGCGAACTGCTTGATAGCGGCGAGGGTTTCGAGCAGTGCCGATACCGAGCGATCAGGGCCAGTCTCGGCCGAGATGGCAATGATGTTTTCGGCACTGACCGTTTTCCGCGTGGCCGGCGGCCGACCCTGCGACGTTTCCAGCTGATCCAGGTGGTTCCACCAGCTTCCGGCGGTTTGCTCCAGCTCCCGCAAGCGTATGACCTCGCTGGACTCCTTCCCGATCAATGTGCCTAACGCTCCGAGCGTATCTGGTTGTCCTGATTTGTCCTGATACAGCCTGGCAATCATCACCAACAGAAGTTGGCGGCCCCTGAGCATTAGCTCGATGGCGCCTTGCAGAGCCGCCTCGCGCTGCAGGGCCTGTTCCGTGCCGGCAACCCCGGCGCCAGCCTCAGCAGCGCGTTCAATCTGCCGAAGCAAGGTGCCGGCCAGAAACAGTTTTTGTGAAACGAGTGAATGCCACTGAGAGGCCATGGGATACCTGCGCGATCAGACGCGGACGAACTCCGGAAAAGTTGACCGGGAAGTATACCATTTTTGTTGGCAGATTTCGCCCTTGTCCTGAATTCTGCATGAGCGCTGCCACGATGGGGGCACGCGAGATGCGTGTTTCACAATAAAATACAAACGATCACTTGAAACGGGCGTTTGAATTTGGCAAAAAGGGCCACCAGCGTGCGTCGGGAACAGCGGTCGCAGCGAACCAACAGCATGAATTTCTGGAGGCCAGAGGGATGCGGAGTCACGTTCTAGCGGGTGTTGCAGTATTTTGTATGGGTTTTTCAGGGCAAGTCCTGTCGAAAGTGGCAGCCGCTGAAGCCGAGCGACTGGGCGGAGATCTTACCCCGGTCGGAGCCGAGCGGGCCGGCAATGGCGCAGGTACCATTCCTGAATGGACCGGAGGGCTTGCGACACCGCCGAAGGCCTGGCGCCAGGGGCAGGTGGAAGTGGATCCGTACCCGGAAGACGATGTCCTGTTCGTGATTACGGCCGGCAACCTCGACCTTTACCGGGACAAACTCACGGACGGCCACATAGCCATGCTCGAGAGGTACGGGCCCGAGTTTTTCATGCCGGTGTATCAGACCCGCCGCAGTGCCGCGTTTCCCGAGCATGTCTATGACAAATTCCGGGAAAACGCTGTCACAGCCGAACTGCTGGACAACGGTAATGGGGTGCGCGACACCATTATGACCAGCCCGTTCCCGATTCCATCCAACGGACTGGAAGCAATCTGGAACCATATCCTGCGTTATCGTGGTGAGGCCATCTCTCTGCGCAGTGCCTCGGCAACCCCGCAGGTCGACGGTTCTTTCAATCCGGTCGTGAATGATTACGACTATTTCTTCGCGTACAGCCAGAAAGGCGCCGAACTGGCCGAGATCGACAACAAGATCTTTTACCTGAAAACCGATACGGTATCGCCATCCGCCCTCGCGGGCACCATCACCCTGGTGCACGAAACTCTGGATCAGGTGCGTTCGCCCCGCCTCGCTTGGCGTTATGATTCCGGATCCCGGCGACTCCGCCGGTCACCCAACCTGGCCTATGAGACCGACCTGCCCAATTCGTCCTCCCTGCGCTCGGTTGACCAGAAGGACATGTACAACGGGGCGCCGAACCAGTACGACTGGGAGCTCAAAGGCAAGCGCGAGGTCTACGTGCCTTACAACGCCTACCGGCTGCACAACCCGAAAGTCCGCGCCGAAGACGTGATTCGCGCAGGTCACATCAATCAGGAACTGACCCGCTATGAGTTGCATCGGGTGTGGGTGGTTGAAGCCAAGCGCCGCACCGGGATCAGCCACATCTACGACCGTCGGGTGTTCTATATTGATGAGGACAGCTGGCAGATTCTGGCGTCTGAAGAGTACGATGAGCAGGGGAACCTCTGGCGGGTGTCCGAGGCTCATAACATCAGCTATTACAGTGAGCCGGTGTTCTGGACTACCATGGAGATGACCTACGACCTCAAGGCTGGGCGTTACTACATCGACGGACTGGACAACGGATTTCCGGCTTACAACTTCAAGCCGGGTTACCGTGGCAATGAGTTCACCGCTTCAGCGGCCCGTCGAGCCGCCCGCCGCTGATACTCCGGGAGAAAGGCATGGCAGACCCACAAGCGCATCTGGCGCGACTCGATGAACTGATGGCGCAACTGGGCCGGGCGCTCGCGGATCAGGACTGGGATGCCATGGCCCGTCTCAATGAACAGGTTAAGCCTGCGGTGGCGCCACTGATGGCCTGCCTGGAGGCGGGAGAGATAGAAGCCGAGCCGGTGAGACTCCGGCTCGAGGAACTGCAGCAGTTTATTGACGCGGCCGACCAGTCGGCCCGTGCGGCCCGTCAGGAGGCCGAGGACGGACTCAAAGGGGTCAACCGCAATCGCAGCGCCGCACGGGCCTACCAGAAGGTTTCGTCTAACCCGTCAAAATAGCGTCATAAAATTGACTCGGCCGGTCTTACAGTCTTAAATACCGCACAAATCCCCCAAGAGTTTGGTTTTAATGTCTAAAAATAACAAAGTGCTGGTGCTGAGCGAGGACGATTCAAGACGTCGGGATCTGGTGACCATTCTTGAGTTCATTGGTGAGGAGCAGATTCTCGCAGGCGACGAAGCCAGAGCGCTTTTGGGCAGTGGTGACGACGACAGTCTGGCGGATATTTCAGTGGCCGTGGTGAACGGCGAAGACGCCGGTGCCTTGGAGAACATCTCACTGGTTTGTCGGGCCGCCGAGGGTATTCCGCTGCTGGTTACCGGCGACCCAAGCCTCAAGGGGCTGCCTGAAGAGGCGGGGGCCCGGATCATCTCTCGCATGGAGTGGCCCCTTAACTACACCAAATTTGTGGATTCTCTTTACCGGGCCCAGATCTACCGGGACCAGTTCAGCCGCTCCCGGGAGCGCGGGCAGCAGCGTGGTTTGCAATTGTTTCGCAGTCTTGTCGGGACCAGCCGAAAAGTTCAGCAGGTTCGCCAGTTGATGGAGCAGGTGGCGGACAAAGACGTCAGCGTGCTGATCACCGGCGAATCCGGTACCGGCAAAGAGGTGGTTGCCCGGAACCTGCACTATCATTCCTCCCGCCGCGACAAGCCGTTTGTTCCGGTCAACTGCGGTGCTATTCCTGCCGAATTGCTGG
Source organism: Marinobacter sp. (assembly GCF_041984545.1). Lineage (GTDB taxonomy): Bacteria > Pseudomonadota > Gammaproteobacteria > Pseudomonadales > Oleiphilaceae > Marinobacter. The sequence continues at coordinate 154,859 of NZ_JBHIXV010000004.1, forward strand.
AGAGCGAGCTGTTTGGCCATGAAAAAGGCGCGTTTACCGGTGCAATTACCGCACGGGTTGGCCGGTTCGAGCTGGCCGAGGGAGGCACCCTGTTTCTTGACGAAATCGGTGATATGCCACTCAACATGCAGGTCAAGATCCTGCGGGTTCTTCAGGAGCGCACCTTCGAGCGGGTTGGCAGTAGCCGTACCCAGTCGGCTGACGTACGGGTTATTGCGGCCACCCACAAAAATCTCGAGGACATGATTGGCGCCGGTGATTTCCGTGAAGACCTTTACTACCGGCTTAATGTGTTTCCGATTGAAATGCCGGCGTTGCGGGATCGTGTGGAAGACATTCCCCTGTTGATCAACGAGCTGATCTCCCGGATGGAAAAGGAAAAACGCGGCTCACTGAGGATGAATTCGGCGGCCATCATGAGCCTGTGTCGGCACGACTGGCCGGGCAACGTTCGCGAACTGGCAAACCTGGTGGAGCGGCTGGCCATTATGCATCCGTATGGCGTGATCGGAGTCCAGGAACTGCCGAAAAAGTTTCGCTATGTGGATGACTACGATGAGAACCGCCCGGTGGAGGACACCGGCATGCCCTCCGGAATTCCCGGGCTGGTGGGGCTCGATGCGCCGGCCTTGCTGCCGGTCAATGGCATCGATCTCAAGGACTATCTCTCCAATCTGGAAAAACAGCTGATCCAGCAGGCGCTGGACGAGGCGGGTGGTGTGGTCGCAAGGGCCGCCGAGAAGCTGCGTATCCGCCGGACCACCCTGGTGGAGAAGGTCCGGAAGTACGGACTCCGTGAAGAGGAATCCGAACAGCCTTGAGCTCTTTCAGACAGCCCTGGGTGACATTGGAGCGGCGTCAAAGGATCGTAAATCCTGGCGTCGCGCCACCTTCATACCGACGTAAAACCGTCAATAATGACCTCTCTCTTTCCCTTTCCTTCTGAAATACAAAGAAAAAACCAAGTTGGCACGGTGCTGGCTTATTAACCTGCAAACGAAGTATCCGAACACAGGGTCCGCTGAACCAGGGCCGATCGGGGAGTCAGGTTATGAGTCAGGCACAGTTTCTTTTGCAGTCCCGCGTTGGCGAGCAGGTTGGTGAGCAACAGGCCAATGCCGCGGCGGATGTGAACGACAAGGTCACCGCGTTGTTCCCTCAACAGGACGACGAGGCGGTCGATTCCGCCCTGGAACTGTTCAACCGGATGTCCCGCCAGATCACTGATTCCTACCGCACCCTGGAATCCCGGGTAAACCAGCTCTCCGGCGAGCTCAATCAGGAATCCCGGCAGCGCCAGCAGGAGCTGGAAGAAAAGGAACAGCTGGCCGACCGGCTCTCGACCCTGCTCAAGGCCCTGCCGGCCGGTGTGGTGGTTCTGGACAGCCAGGGGGTGGTAACCCAGACCAATCCGGCGGCCATCGCCCTGCTCGGAGAGCCGCTCGACGGCGCTCGCTGGATTGACGTGATCCATCGCTGCTTTGCGCCCAGGCGCGACGATGGTCACGAGGTGTCCCTGAAAGACGGTCGCCGGGTCAGTATCGAGATCCGGACCATGGAGAACCAGCCCGGCCAGTTGATCCTGCTGACCGATCTGACAGAAACCCGTCATCTCCAGGCACAGCTGGCTCATGCCCAGCGTCTCTCGGCGATGGGCAAGATGGTGGCCTCTCTGGCCCACCAGATTCGTACCCCGCTGTCAGCCGCCATTCTCTACGGCGGTCACCTGAGCGAAGAAGACCTGGATGAGGAGATGCGCCAGCGCTGTGCCTCACGTCTGATGTCGCGATTGACCCATCTGGAGCAACAGGTAAGGGACATGCTGATCTTCGCCCGCGGCGAGACCCGGCTGGCGGAAGAGCTGTCTGCGGATCGCTTGGTTCATGCCTTGGCGTCGGCGGTGGAAGGGCTTCGACCGGCTGCTGGAGCCTCCGTGAGCCTGGACAACGCGCTGAGCGGTGATTGCCGTTTGATGTGCAACCGTGACGCGCTTGTCGGCGCGTGTACCAATCTGGTCAATAACAGTCTGGAGGCGGGTGCTACCCGGGTGTCACTGCAAACCCTGGTGGATGCCGGTGAACTGGTGGTCCGGGTCATCGATAATGGCCCGGGCTTTGCGCCGGAGGACTCCGACCGCCTTATGGAAGCCTTTTACACCACCAAGTCCCACGGAACCGGTCTCGGTCTTGCGGTTGTGCAGGCCGTGATCAAGGCCCACCAGGGCCGTTTTTCCATCGAATCGCCAGAGCAGGGGGGCGCTGTTGCCACCCTGCGTTTACCGTTACTGCGCAACAGAGATTGATCGGAGGTACCCATGGCCAAGGCCCAGATACTCATCGTTGAGGATGACCGTGACCTGCGGGAAGCGCTGGTGACGACCCTTGAGTTGGCAAAATTCCGCGTTCGCGAGGCGTCCAACGCCAGTGAAGCGCTGGCCCGACTGGCCGAGTCGCCGGTGGACATGGTGGTGAGCGATGTCAACATGCCCGGGTTGTCCGGGCACGAGTTGCTGGCAGAGGTGCAGCGCCTGTACCCGGGCCTGCCGATGATGCTGATTACCGCCTATGGCCAGATCAGCGACGCGGTATCGGCCATGCAGGCGGGAGCGATCGATTATCTGGTCAAGCCCTTCGAGCCCCGGTTCCTGGTCGATGCCGTCAGCAAGGTAGTGGGTGGCGGAACCCGGAAGGCTGGTGATGAGCCGGTGGCAGAAGATCCGATCAGCAAGCGAATGTTCCAGTTGGCGGCAAAGGTGGCTGCCAGCGATTCGACGGTGATGATTTCCGGCGAAAGCGGTACCGGTAAGGAAGTGCTGGCACGGTATATCCACCAGCAGTCCCCCCGGGCCGATCAGCCGTTCGTAGCCATTAACTGCGCAGCAATACCTGAGAACATGCTGGAGGCCATCCTCTTTGGCCACGAAAAAGGCGCCTTTACCGGAGCGGTGTCTTCGTCTCCGGGCAAGTTTGAGCAGGCCAACGGCGGCACGATTCTGCTGGACGAGATATCGGAAATGGACCTGGGACTCCAGTCCAAGCTGCTGCGGGTGCTGCAGGAGCGGGAAGTCGAGCGGGTGGGTGGTCGCAAGACCATCAGCCTGGATGTGCGGGTGGTGGCGACCACGAACCGGGATCTGGCGGATTACGTGCGCGAGGGCAAATTCCGCGAAGATCTGTATTACCGCCTGACGGTGTTCCCAATGCATTGGCAGCCGTTGCGGGAGCGTCCACTGGACATCATGCCGCTGGCAACCTCTCTGCTCAAGCAGCACGCCCGCAAGATGAAACTCACAGGCATCAGCTTTGCTCAGGATGCCCGCTCGGCCCTGATGAACCACCGCTGGCCGGGCAACGTGCGGGAGCTGGACAACGCCATACAGCGGGCGCTGGTGCTGCATCAGGGCAACGTGATTCATGCCGGCGATCTCTGCCTGGAACTGGGCATTACCGGTCGGCAGGATGGGCACGCACCGGCGCCGACACCGCAACTGGTGTCCAGACCGGAGTCAACAACTGAGTCGGGCGACGCCGTCGCGGACAACCGGTCCGAGGGCGTTTTCCCGGGCGAGGCGCATGGGTCGGCCTCCGAGGCGGTATCGCTGGGAGATGATCTGAGGCAACAAGAGTTCCGTATTATTATCCAGACGTTACGCAAGGAGCGTGGGCGCCGTAACCGGGCCGCGGAGCAACTGGGCATCAGCCCCCGGACGCTTCGCTACAAACTGGCCCAGATGCGAGACGCCGGTATCGATCTGGACGCCGAGATGTCCATGGCTTGACCCCCCTGCAAAAAAACTCCTTCATTGGCACCCTTCGGGGTGCCGTTTTTTGTGCGCCCGGCACGGGCGCACTCCTGGAGGTGCAAGTCCTCCCGTGAGCTGGCCA
>NZ_JBHIXV010000005.1:0-154219 GCF_041984545.1 Marinobacter sp.
CTCTGTTGGTTGTGATCGTCGCGGTGATCAACCAACAGGATACGCCACCCCTTCAACCTGCTTCCATACACCAGAAATCACCATAACTCCCTATCAGTACGCCCGTTAAAATTCTTGATCAAACCGCCCTGTTCAGCGAGGCGGTTTTTCATACCGCACTCAGCGTTAGTTTGGCGTCAATTATCTTTGCACTAACGATTTATAACCTTTTCCTGTTTTTCAGTATCAGAGACCCCATCTACCTTTTCTACGTAGCAATCGCATCGCTTGTTTTCATCTACTCTTCGAGCCTGACAAACCTGCAAGCCTATCTGGGAATCAGTGAGGAACACTTTAATTGGTTTAAAGCTCTTTTGATCCTCACTCCCCTTATTACTATCCAATTCGTCTCAAGAATTCTTCAACTGGGTGCGCTCGCTCCATGGGTTAATCAGATGTACGGCTTGCTGTCGCTCATCTATCTGGGCCTCTTGATTGCAATGCCTTTTTTGTCATTCAAGACTGTTGCGTTCCTTGGCGCAACAATTGGGGTGGCTGCATACCTTTCATTCCTTCCTTTCGCTTTCATTCAGGCAAAGAGAAAGTATCAACCCGCTCTGTATTTTCTCATTGGCTGGATTCCACTGATCGTCGCTCAAAATGTAACGGCTTTAGAATCGCTGGGTGTTATTAAAGGTGGCCAATGGGTGATGTACTACATCCCCGGCGCCATGTCATGGGAAATGGCCCTGTTCTCCCTGGCCCTGGCATCTCGCATTAAAATCCTCCGCGATGAGCGGGACACGCTGCAGGCCCAGCAGATCGAAGTCAGTGAAAAAGCCCGTAAAGCCCTCGAGCGCAGTAACCGGATAAAAGATGATTTCCTGAATGCGGTCAGCCACGAACTGCGCACACCTCTACACACCATTCAGGGCCAGCTGGATCTGCTTCGGGAAGCACCGCTAAACCGGGAGCAGAACGACGCATTCCGTCTGATCGAGTACGCCAATCTGCGCATGACCCGACAGGTCGGCGGCATTCTGGACTTTGTGGATGCCCAGGACGAGAACCTGCTCAGCTCGCCCCAGGTCTTCGAGCCTCAATCCCTGTTTGATCTTCTTGAGTACGAGTTCCGGGAAGCCGCAAGAGCGAAACCGCTTGCGCTGGCCTTCGGCGTGGATGACTCGGTGCCTGGGAAGGTCTTCATGGATGGACTGATGCTGGAGAAGGTGCTTTATCAGCTCATCGACAATGCTGTGAAGTTCACGCCTGCCGGAGGAGAGGTACTGGTTCAGGCAAGCCGACTTGCGGACGATTCGGTTTTGCGGATTCTGGTGTCAGACACGGGGCCGGGCATCCCGGACTCCCAGAGAGAAAAAGTGTTCCAGGCGTTCAAACAGGGTGAGGCGGGTCTCACCCGACGTTATGGCGGTGTGGGCCTTGGTTTACCGCTTGCCAGCTCTCTGGCCAATGCCCTTGGCGGCCAGATGAGAGTCCTGGAGACATCCGATAAGGGCACTACGTTGGAAGTCACAGTGCCCTATGGCGACGTTCACCAGTCAGAATTCCATGATCCAGACCTGTTAAGCCTTGGGGCCGTGAATCATGTGCCCAGAGTTCTTGTGGTGGAAGACGACGCTGGCAACCGGATGATTCTTCGCAAACAACTGGAGCACATGGGGGTGGTTTCAGAAGGGGTTCAGAATGGCGTCGAAGCCGTACAAGCGGCCATCAATGAACCCTGGGACATGATTATCATGGATTGCCAGATGCCCGTCATGGACGGTATTGAAGCAACCCGTGAGATCAGATTGAAAGCCCCAGCCAATCTGGATACGCCCATCATCGCGGTTACTGCCAACGCCAGTGAAAGCTATCGGCTTCAGTGCCTTGAAGCCGGGGTGGATGACTATTGCACCAAGCCACTCAGGATGGACGCATTGCGACAACTCATCACCCGTTACGCGGAAAGCCACCGTGTTCGGCGCACTCGCGAGCACCGCGGCATGCGGGATTCGATGGTAGATTCCTGAAGAGCCGATGCCTGTCGGACGCCGTGGCGCGTTTCTGTCGCTTCCACAAGTCTGCTAATGTTCAGCAGTACGGCTGTTTTGGAGGGATACATTGAACAAGGCAACGGAATTCGCATCCGGCAACTTCTCATTTCTGTCAGAACACGACGCCCTGTTCGTGGAACTGGCCGAATCCGCCGAGCGTGCCTTCGCCAGTGACCCCAACACCACCCTGATCAAACTCCGCCAGCTTGGCGAAGCCCTGGCCCAGCACCTGGCCGCGCTCTCCGGCATCGAGTTTGACGACCAGACCAGTCAGTCCGAACTGCTTTACCGCCTGAACCGGGAATTGCGGCTGGAACCGCAGATCAGAGAGTTGTTCCATATCCTGCGGATTGAAGGCAACAAGGCCACTCACCAGTTCCGCACACAGCACAAAGAGGCGATGGACGGCCTGAAGGTGGCGCGCGCCCTGGCCATCTGGTTTCACCGTTCCTTCAGCAAGGCTGGCGCCAACTTTAAACCCGGCCCCTTCGTACCGCCCGTGGACCCCAGCGCCCAGTTACGCCAGCTCCAGAGCGACATCGAAAAGCTGCGCCACGATCTGCAACACGCCAATATGGCGCTGGACGACAGCCAGCAGCTCAGCCAACTGATCGAGAAAGAGAAGTCCGAGTACGAAGCCCTGGCCGTGGCCATGGACGAAGAATCCCGGGCACTTGCCGAGCAGGCCCGCCAGCACGAACAGGCCCTGAGCCAACAGCAACAGGCCTATGAGCAGAAGATCAAAGCCCTGCAACAGCAGCTCACCGGACAGGGCGAGCAAACCGTCAATCAGCAGCGCCAGCAGGTGGCCAAACAGACCAAAGCCGCCACCGACACCCTGGTCCTGAACGAAGAACTCACCCGCATTCTCATCGACCAGCAATTGCAGGAAGCCGGTTGGGAAGCGGACAGCCAGGACCTCACCTTCCAGAAAGGCGCCCGCCCGGAGAAAGGCACCTACCGCGCGATTGCCGAATGGCCCACCAACCATAACGGTGAGAAGGGCCGGGCCGATTACGTGCTGTTTGTCGGGCTGACACCCATCGCCGTGGTGGAAGCCAAGAAAGAAAACACCAACGTGGCCGGCAAAATCCGCCAGGCCGAGCGTTACAGCAAGGGCCTGAAAGTGGAAGCGCCACTGGTCGGCGCCTGGGAACTGATGGGGCGCACCATTGCCTGGCCCGCCGACGAAAGCGGCCACTACCACGTGCCCTTCGTGTATTCCTGCAACGGCCGGCCCTACGTTCCACAACTGGCGGAGCAGTCCGGCACCTGGTTCCGGGATGTCCGCGAGCCCAGCAACTTGCGCCGCGCACTGCCACAGTTCCACACCCCCGGCGGCCTGCTGGACTTGCTGGAACGGGATAAGGAAAACGCCGAGAAGCTGCTAAAGGAAGAGCCTTTCGGCTACCTGAAACTGCGGGATTACCAGCAGCAGGCCATTGTCGCCACCGAACACGCTCTGGCCCGAGGCGTTCGCACCGCCCTGCTGGCCATGGCCACCGGCACCGGGAAAACCCGCACCATCATCGGCTTGATGTACCGGTTTCTGAAAGCCGAGCGCTTTCACCGCATCCTGTTTCTGGTAGACCGCACCGCCCTGGGCCAGCAAGCCATCGACGCCTTCAACGAAGCGCCGCTGGAGCAGAACCACACCCTCAGCAAGATCTACAACGTCGCCGAGCTGGGCGACATGGCCGCCGAAGCGGAAACCCGCATTCAGGTGGCCACCGTGCAGGCCATGGTCAAACGCATCTTCATGAGCGACAACCGGCCGCCCGTCGACCAGTTCGACTGCATCATCATCGACGAAGCCCACCGCGGCTACACCCTGGACCAGGAAATGACCGAAGGCGAACTGGCCCTGCGGGACACCAGCCAGTACCTGTCCAGCTACCGCCGCGTGCTGGACTATTTCGATGCGGTGAAGATCGGCCTCACCGCCACCCCGGCCAAGCACACCAGCGAGATCTTCGGCAAACCGGTGTACACCTACTCCTACCGGGAAGCCGTGGCGGATGACTGGCTGATCGACCACGAACCGCCCATCCGCTACGAAACCCTGCTCACCAAAAACGGCATCACCTTCGAGAAGGGAAAACCGGTCGAAGTGATCAACACCCAGACCGGGGAAGTGGACACCACCGAGCTGGAAGACGAACTCACCTTTGAAGTGGACACCTTCAACCGCCGGGTGATCAACGAGAACTTCAACCGAGTGATCTGCGAACAGCTGGTGCAGGAGCTGGACCCATTCGGCGACGAGAAAACCATGATCTTCTGCGCCACCGACCTGCACGCGGATATGGTGAAAAGCCAGCTCGATAAAGCCTTCAAGGATCTCTACAACGGCCAGTACAACGAAGCCGCCGTGGCCAAGATCACCGGCCAGAGCGACAAGGTGGCGCAGCTCATCCGCCGCTACAAGAACGAACGCTACCCCAACATCGCCATCACCGTGGATCTGCTCACCACCGGCATTGATGTTCCCAGAATCTCTAACCTGGTGTTCATGCGCCGGGTGCGCTCACGCATTCTTTACGAGCAGATGATCGGCCGCGCCACCCGCCGCTGCGACGAGATCGGCAAAACCGTGTTCCGCATCTACGATCCGGTGGACATCTATGCCGCGCTGCAGGATGTGAACACCATGAAGCCCCTGGTGAAAGACCCCAACATCACCCTGGAGCAACTGGTGGGCGAACTCACCGACAACGAGCAGTTGGAAAAGGCCCTCGCAAGCCCCGGCGACACCCCGAACGAAAGCCACGCCGATGTGGTACTCAGCCAGCTCAGCCAGAAACTCATGCGGGTGCTGCGCAAAGCCGACAACAAAGCCGAGAACCGCCCGGAGCTGAAACAGAAACTGAACGAACTGCAGCGAAGCTGGGGCGTGGAGCCGAAATCCCTGCATACCCACCTGCATAAACTCGGCCCACGGCAGGCGTCCGAATTCATCAAACAGCACAGCGGGCTGCTGAACCAGCTGGCGGAGGTGAAGGCGCTGGTCGGCAGCGAGTACATGCCGCTGATCTCCGACCACGACGACCAGATCCAGGAGCGCACCCAGACCTACGGCGTGCACAGCAAGCCCGAAGACTACCTGGACAGCTTCAACGAGTTCATCAAACAACAGCTCAACCAGTCTGCCGCCCTGGCGGTGGTGGTCAACAAACCCCGGGACCTCACCCGGGAACAGCTGAGAGAAGTAAAGCTGCTGCTGGACAACCACGGCTACTCCGAAGCCCGCCTGCAAAGTGCCGTGCGCAACCAGACCAACAAGGACATCGCCGCCAGCATCATCGGCTACATTCGTCGCGCCGCCCTGGGCGAGCCGCTGATTCCCTTCGAGCAGCGTGTCGCCAACGCCATGGACCGCATCCTCACCCAGCACAACTGGACCCCGAACCAGCGCAAATGGCTCGAACGCCTGGCCAAGCAACTGGTGCACGAAGTGATCATCGACCGGGCGTTTGTGAACCACCGCTTTGCCGATGATGGCGGTGCAAAGCAGATGGACAAGGTACTGGGGGCGCAGCTGGATACGGTGCTGGAGGAGTTGAACGAGGCAATGTGGCCGGAGCGGAGTGCTTGATCAAACTATGTTTACAGCATCGACATTGGTCCGACTTGTATCCGATATTTTTTAACAGATCATACACAAGCATCCTTATGTATGACCGCTAGTACAGTAAAAGGTTTGTGTATGGCACTTCCATAATCTCAATACACAAAGAGGTTTTTGTATGGTAGATTCGACACAAATTGATTTGCGTATTGGATAATCGGAAATTTCATACAAAAGGATGCTTGCCCCTTGGAACCCTATATCCCTGACACACTGCCTCTCAAAAAACTGGATTACGTCCAGATCATCACACTGGTTGGGGAAGCCAATTCAAAGCTGGCTGAGTACAGTGGCCTCCTGCAAGGCATTGTAAATCCGGCAGTTATGCTCTCCCCCCTTACCCAGCAGGAAGCTGTGCTTTCCTCCAAAATAGAGGGAACACAGGCAACCGTTGAGGAGGTTCTGGAGCGAGAAGCCGGACAAAAGTTCGATGACCGCAAGAACGAAGACATCAACGAAATACTCAATTATCGCAAGGCATTACTCCTTTCCCAGGATCACCTGAGGGATGGCAGACCAATAACATTGAGCTTGCTGCTGCAGCTTCACAGCATTTTGCTGGACAGTGTTCGGGGGCAACACAAATCCCCTGGCCAATTCAGAAAGGAACAGAACTGGATAGGACGTGCCGGATGTGCCATTGAGCAGGCGACTTTTGTGCCACCCAACCCACTGCAGCTGCCGAATTATCTGGAGCATTGGGAACAGTACCTGCAGGTGGACGATTTTGACGTGTTGGCACAGACCGCAATTGTTCATGCGCAGTTCGAATTACTGCATCCATTCAAAGATGGTAACGGTCGTATTGGCAGGCTATTGATTCCGCTTTTCCTGTACTCGAAAAAGCGGCTCTCAAGCCCGATGTTCTACCTCTCTGACTATTTGGAATCTCACAGAGAAGAGTACTACCAGCGGCTGTCCGCCATTTCTCAACAAGGGGACTGGACCGGGTGGATCAAGTTCTTCCTCGGAGCCATCGTCCAGCAGGCAGAGGTTAACCTTCGGCGGGTTCGACAAATCATGGCACTTTACGAAGACACCAAGACGTGGATTCGGGAAACAACTCATTCCCAGCACACACCTCTTCTTCTGGACGGAATTTTTGACCGGCCCATTTTCAGTACCAGTGATTTTGCCAAATGGACAGGTATCCACCGGCAAACACTCCACGGTTTGCTACGCCAACTGGTAAAAGACGATGGCCCGCTGATTATCCTGCAAGAGGGGCAAGGCCGCAGACCTTCCATCTACGCCTTCCCACAACTTCTTAACATCTGTGAGGGAAGAGAAATTTTCCCCACCACCAACAACGGCTGAACGTACCCATGACCAACAACGACATCGTCCAGAAACTCTGGAACCTCTGCGACGTTCTGCGGGACGACGGCATCAACTACTCGGACTACGTCACCGAACTGGTGCTGTTGCTGTTCATCAAAATGGTCCACGAAAACACCGAGGCCGGCACCCTGAAAAAACACCCGCTGCCGGAGGGCTGCCGCTGGAGCGACCTGAACAGCAAATCCGGCATCAACCTGCTGAACGACTACAAACGCATTCTGCTCAGCCTGTCCACCGGGCGGGACGGCGAGGGCAATCGCGTGCACGACGACCCGCTGATCAGCGCCATCTACGCCGATGCCCAGACCCGCCTGCGGGAGCCTCGCCACCTGGAGCAGATGATCAAAACCCTGGACCAGATCGACTGGTTCAGCGCCCAGAAAGACGGCCTGGGCGACCTGTACGAAGGCCTGCTGGAGAAGAACGCCAACGAAACCAAGTCCGGCGCCGGCCAGTACTTCACGCCCCGCGCCCTGATCAACGCCATGGTGCGCTGCCTGAAACCCCAACCTGGCGAACATATTCAGGATCCGGCAGCGGGCACGGCGGGCTTTCTGATTGCCGCTCATGAATACATCAAAAGCCAGACCGACGACCTGTACGAACTGAGCGACAAAGACAAAACCTTCCAGACTACCCAGGCCTACGTGGGCATCGAACTGGTGCCCGGCACCCGCCGCCTGGCCCTGATGAACTGCCTGCTCCACGGCATGGAAGGGGACGCCGAAGGCGTGGTGCACCTGGGCAACGCCCTGGGCCAGACCGGCGCCGGGCTGGAAAAGGCCGATGTGATCCTCGCCAACCCGCCCTTCGGCACCAGCAAGGGCGGCGACGCCAGCATCACCCGGGACGACCTGACCTACAAAACCAGCAACAAACAGCTCGCCTTCCTGCAGCACATCTACCGCAACCTCAAACCCGGTGGCCGCGCCGCCGTGGTGTTGCCGGATAACGTGCTGTTCGAAGCCGGTGTGGGCACCGACGTGCGCCGGGACCTGATGAACAAGTGCAATCTGCACACCATCCTGCGCCTGCCCACCGGCATCTTCTACGCCCAGGGCGTGAAGACGAATGTGCTGTTCTTTACCAAAGGCAGCGCGGCGGACAAGTACCAGGAAGAGAACTGCACCGAACACGTCTGGGTCTACGACCTGCGCACCAACATGCCCAGCTTCGGCAAACGCACCCCTTTCGGCGACCAGCACCTGAAACCCTTCGAAGCCGTCTATGCCCCCCTCTCCCTCGACGGGAGAGGGGCCGGGGGAGAGGGTGAGAAACCCATCGCCCACCCAACCAACCGAAAAGAAGGCGAATACAGCTTCCACTCCGAAACCATCGAACTGCCCGAACACAGCGACGAAAACGAAGGCATCGACCCCCGCCTGGCCCACAGCCGCTGGCGCCGCTTCAGCCGCCAGTGGATTGCCGAGCACAAGGGCGACTCGCTGGATATTGCCTGGCTGAAGGACAGCGACAGTGTGGATGCGGCCAATCTGCCGGAGCCGAGTGTGTTGGCGGGTGAGGCGATGGGGGAACTGGTGCAGGCGCTGGGTGAACTGGATGCGTTGATGCGGGAGTTGGGCGCTGAAGAGGAGGCTGATGGGGCTCGGGTTTTGTTAGATGATTATTTCGGCAGGGAACTACAATGAGCAGCAGTTGTTCCCCAGAATGCTGGCACACCACGACCCTCGGGTCAGTTATCGAACTTGTCTATGGTAAATCTCTACCCGCCAAAGTAAGAGACGGCGTTTCGTTTCCCGTTTTTGGCTCAAATGGCGTGGTCGGCAAACACAGTATTCCGCTAGTACTGAGGCCTGGGCTCATTGTCGGGAGAAAGGGCTCATTCGGCGAAGTACATGTTTCTGAGGAACCTTTTTTTCCTATCGACACTACATACTACGTCGATAATTTCCATGGACAGCCAATTCGTTATTGGTTTTATCAGCTCCGGTTTTTGCCACTAAATCAGCTGAATAGGGCTACTGCAATTCCCGGCTTAAACAGGGAGGATGCATATTCTCAAGAGATAGCGCTCCCCCCCCTCGCCGAACAAAAAGTCATCGCCGACAAACTCGACACGCTGCTGGCCCAGGTGGAGAACACCAAAGCCCGCCTCGAACGCATCCCGCAAATCCTCAAACGCTTCCGCCAGTCCGTTCTGGCTGCGGCGGTGAGTGGGCGGTTGACGGAGGAGTGGCGGGGGGACTCGACATACAATGGCGAGGGCTATCCGGACTCCTGGACATTTAATCGCCTTTCCGAAGTGGGGCAACTCGCCAGGGGAAAATCAAAACATCGTCCGAGGAATGATCCCAGGCTATTCGGAGAAGAATACCCCTTCATTCAGACCGGTGAGGTGGCAAACGCCACTGGTGAGATTACGTCAGCTACTCGGTTCTATAGTGCGTTTGGCCTTGAACAGAGTCGTCTGTTCCCTGCTGGAACCCTGTGCATAACTATCGCGGCCAATATCGCTGATACTGCCATTCTTGGCATCGATGCTTGCTTTCCGGATAGCGTTGTCGGGTTCACGCCGAAAGATTCCGAAGCGCTAGCCTATTTCGTTAAGTATCTGATCGACGCGAACAAACAGGATCTTGAATCTTTTGCCCCTGCCACAGCCCAGAAGAGTTATTGTCAAATCTGGTGTATGACCATCAGGCAGCGCTCCTGTCAGATTGATCCTCCACCGGTATTCCATCCTGAAACTGCACGTTGTCCACGACCAGCTTCAGTTGGTTGAACCCCTTGATCCGCTTCCAGCGTTTCTGGGCGGATTGGAGCAACTTGAACACCATCGATAACGTGGTGTCGCGGTTGCCGCAGGAGCGGCTCCGCTTGGTTCTCAGTCGTACTGTGGCGAAGGTGGATTCAATGGGATTGGTGGTCCTCAAGTGAATCCAGTGAATCGCCGGGAAATCGTAGAAGGCCAGCAGCTCATCCCGGTCCTTCTCCAGGTTTTCCATGGCCTTCGGGTACTTGTCCCGGAACCGCTTCAAGGTGCTGTCGAACGCCTTGTGGGCGCTGTCACGGGTCTCCGCCAGGTAGATCTCATGCAAGGCTGACTTCACCTTCGGCTGCACCGACTTCGGCAGCTTGTCCAGCACGTTGGCGGTCTTATGAACCCAGCACCGCTGGTGCCGGGTATCCGGGAACACCTTGCTCAGGGCCTTCCAGAAGCCCAATGCACCATCGCCAACCGCCAGCTTGGGTGAGGGCTCCAGGCCACGTTCCCGCAAGTCCAAGAGCAGCTCTCGCCAACTGGCTTCGGACTCCCGGTGGCCATCCTCAACCGCGACCAGCTCCTTGTGGCCATGTTCCGTCACGCCGATGATCACCAGCAGGCAGAGCCGGTCGTCCAGGCGGACGTTGCTGTACACGCCGTCGGCCCACCAGTACACATAGCGCTTCTGGCTCAGGTCCCGGCGCTGCCAGTCCTTGTGCTCATCAAGCCACTTCGCCTTGAGCCGGGAGACCGTGTTAGCCGACAGGCCATTGGCTTGCTCGCCGACCAGCGCGCTCAGGGCCTCCTGGAAGTCACCGGAGGAGACGCCCCGCAGGTAGAGCCAGGGAATCAGTTCTTCCAGACTCTTGGCCCGCTTCAGATACGGCGGCAGCAACTGACTGTTGAATCGGATGCCGGAACCACTGCGGTCCCGGACCTTGGGAACCTGGACTTCGACGTCGCCAACGCCGGTCTGGATCGTACGCTTGGGAAGGTGCCCATTACGCACTACAGCACGACGGCCATTTGGCGTTTTGACGTCCGCGTATTGCTTCAACAAGGTATCCAACTCTGTTTCGACGGCCTGTGCGATCAGGTCGCGGGCACCCTGACGAATCAGCTCGTGCAGCGGGTCGTTGTCGGTCACCTCTGGTTGTGAAAGAGCATGCAGGTTAGACTTGGACATGGCGTATCATTCCTCTGTTGGTTGTGATCGTCGCGGTGATCAACCAACAGGATACGCCACCCCTTCAACCTGCTTCCATACACCAGAAATCACCATAACTCTCCTCCCCACGGTCGGTCACCCTTCCGCAGTTGCGCTTCACTTCGTTCGCTGTGGCCAGCTCACGGGAGGACTTGCACCTCCAGGAGTGCGCCCGTGCCGGGCGCACCAAAAAAGCCATTCAGACAGGATCTGAATGGCTTCTTTACTTTGGGAGCAAATAGAGCAATCAGGCTTTACGCTTGCGGCCCCTGAGCCCCATACCCATCAGGCCCAGGCCGAGCAGCGCGAAGGTGGCCGGCTCCGGAACCTGCGCAAAGGCATGATTATCGGTCTCGAACGCCTTGCTGGTGCTGATCAGTTCAATGGTGTCGAAAGACATCGCGCCAAAGAAGAAATTGACATACCGGTTGTCGTTCAGGCTTACCTGGTTACCCTCTACAAGGATATTGGGATCCACGGTCTGGAGATCCAGCCCCGTTACCAGCCAGTCGTCTCCGGTCACGGAATTGGAAAACTTGATTGAGTTGTAGTTATCAATCGAGCCCCAGAAAAGACCGAAATAATTGTAGCTGCCGCCCGGGTCCAGAGTTGCGGACAGTGCGCTGGTGTAGGGTTCCGGCACCGTCAGGTACGGGTTATCAGAGCCCAGGTTAAACGGTGCTGCGTACTGGCCACTTACGCTGCCAGTAACGACGTCGAAGCTGCCGGAGCAACCACCCGCGTAACTACACCCACTGCTGAAATCAATTTCAGTAATGCCGGACACGCTGCTGTTGTATACGCCTCCAGCTTCAACGGTGATCAACAGGGCATTCGCACTGCCACTTGCCAACAAGCCCGCCGTTGCCGCAGCGGCGATTAGTTTTCCATACTTCATGTTGTGACCCCACTATTCCTGTTTGTCAGAATTCCCGAAAATGGGAATCGCGAGGTCATAACGCGCGTTTCGTGCCACCTTCGACAGTGTCACCAGAAAACAGCGCGTTACAAAACAGCAATGTGGGATTCCAGAGCGAAGTGTAAAGCAACCCGACACTCCCGGATTACTGGGGCACCCTCACCCAACCTTCCATCAACACCCGGGCACTCCGGCTCATAATCGCCTTGGTTGCCGTCCACTGCCCGTCGACCTGCTTGGCCTCCGCGCCCACACGCAAGGTGCCGGAGGGATGCCCAAAGGTCACATGGGTTCGGTCACCGCCGCCGGCCGCCAGGTTCACCAGGGTTCCGGGAACCGCCGACGCCGTGGCAATGGCCACCGCAGCCGTACCCATCATGGCGTGATGCAGCTTGCCCATGGACAGCGCCCGCACCAGTACATCCACGTCTCCGGCGCCGATGTGCTTGCCGCTTGAGGATACGTAATCGGACGGCTTCGCCACGAAGGCCACCTTTGGAGTGTGCTGGCGATTGGCGGCCTCTTCGATGTTCTGGATCAGCCCCATTTTCACCGCACCGTGAGCGCGGATGGTTTCGAACCGGGCCAGGGCCTGGGGATCGGAGTTGATGTGATCCTGCAGCTCGGTGCCTGTGTAGCCGATGTCTTCGGCGTTCACGAAGATGGTGGGGATGCCGGCGTTGATCATCGTGGCTTTCAGGATGCCGATGCCCGGCACCTCGAGGTCGTCCACCAGGTTGCCGGTGGGGAACATGGCGCCCTCGCCGTCGGCCGGGTCCATGAATTCCACCTGCACCTCGGCGGCCGGGAAGGTCACGCCGTCCAGCTCGAAGTCGCCGGTTTCCTGCACTTCGCCGTTGGTGATGGGAATGTGGGCAACGATGGTCTTCTTGATGTTGGCCTGCCAGATGCGCACGGTGCAGGTGCCGTTCTCGGGGATCCGGTCTTCGGCCACGAAGCCGCTATTAATGGCAAAGGCCCCCACGGCTGCGGTGAGGTTGCCGCAGTTGCCGCTCCAGTCCACGAACGGCTTGTCGATGGAGACCTGGCCAAACAGGTAGTCCACGTCGTGATCCGGCACGGTAGGTTCCGCCAGGATCACGGTTTTGCTGGTGCTGGAGGTGGCCCCGCCCATACCGTCGATCTGCTTCTGGTAGGGGTCCGGGCTGCCAATCACGCGCAGCAGCAGTTTATCGCGGGCTTCGCCCGGCACCCGGGCGGCTTCCGGCAGATCCTGCAGCCGGAAGAACACGCCTTTGGAGGTGCCGCCACGCATGTAGGTGGCGGGGATTTTGATTTGCGGCGCGTGTGTCATGCGGCCCCCTCGGATTCCAGGAAGTCCTGGGCGAAGCGTTGCAGCACACCACCGGCCTTGTAGATGGACACTTCCTCGGCGGTATCCAGTCGGCAGATCACGGGCACCCGCTCGGTGCTGCCGTTCTTGCGATGGATAACCAGCGTCAGCTCGGCGCGCGGCGCCGGTGTGCCTTCCACGTCGTAGGTTTCAGTACCGTCGATGGCAAGGGTGTTGCGGGTGGTGCCTTCCTCAAACTGCAGCGGCATCACGCCCATACCCACCAGGTTGGTGCGGTGAATGCGCTCGAAGCCCTCGGCCACAATGGCTTCCACGCCGGCCAGCGCCACGCCCTTGGCGGCCCAGTCACGGGAGGAACCCTGGCCGTAGTCGGCGCCGGCAATGATGATCAGCGGCTGCTTGCGCTCCATGTAGGTCTCGATGGCTTCCCACATGCGGGTTACCTTGCCTTCCGGCTCGATGCGCGCCAGGGAGCCCTGCTTCACGTTGCCGTTCTCGTCCCGAACCATTTCGTTGAACAGTTTCGGGTTGGCAAACGTGGCCCGCTGGGCAGTCAGGTGATCGCCCCGGTGGGTAGCATAGGAGTTGAAGTCCTCCTCCGGCACGCCCATCTTGTGCAGGTATTCACCGGCCGCGCTGTTCATCAGGATCGCGTTCGACGGCGAGAGATGGTCCGTGGTGATGTTGTCCGGCAACACCGCCAGCGGGCGCATACCCTTGAGGGTCTTTTCACCGGCCAGCGCGCCTTCCCAGTACGGCGGGCGGCGAATGTAGGTGCTCTGGGGCCGCCACTCGTAAAGCGGGTTGGTGTTGGCCTGGGCATCCCGGGTAATGTCGAACATCGGGATGTAGGTGCTGCGGAACTGCTCCGGCTTGACGCTGGATTTCACGATGTCATCGATTTCCGCATCGTCCGGCCAGATGTCCTTCAGGGTAACGGGGTTACCGTCCTTGTCGTAGCCCAGGGCATCTTTCTCGATATCAAAGCGGATGGTGCCCGCAATCGCATAGGCAACCACCAGCGGCGGTGACGCGAGGAACGCCTGCTTGGCGTAGGGGTGGATGCGGCCATCGAAGTTCCGGTTACCCGAGAGTACTGCCACGGAATACAGGTCCCGGTCGATGATCTCCTGCTGAATTTTCGGATCCAGTGCACCGCTCATGCCGTTACAGGTGGTGCAAGCAAAGGCCACCACACCAAAGCCCAGCTGCTCCAGTTCCGGCAGCAGGTTGGCCTCTTCCAGGTACATCTTGACGGTCTTGGAGCCCGGCGCCAGGGAGGTCTTCACCCAGGGCTTGCGGGTCAGGCCCAGCTTGTTGGCGTTCCGGGCAATCAGGCCGGCCGCCACCATGTTGCGGGGGTTACTGGTGTTGGTACAGCTCGTGATGGCCGCGATGATGCAGGCGCCGTCCGGCATCTTGCCCTCTTCCTGTTCCCATTCACCAGCAATGCCGCGCTCGGCCAGCTCGGCGGTGGGCAGGTGCGCGTGCGGGTTGGAGGGGCCCGCCAGGGTGCGGGTCACCTTGGAAAGATCAAACTTCAGCACGCGCTCGTACTCGGCGTTCTTCATGCTGTCGGCCCAGAGACCGGTTTCCTTGGCGTACTTCTCAACCAGAGCCACCTGATCGTCTTCGCGGCCGGTCAGCTTCAGGTAATCGATGGTCTGGCCGTCGATGTAGAACATGGCGGCGGTGGCACCGTATTCCGGTGTCATGTTCGAGATGGTAGCCCGGTCGCCCACGGAGAGGCTGTCGGCCCCTTCACCGTAGAACTCCAGATAGGCGCCCACCACGCGCTCCTTGCGCAGGAACTCGGTGATCGCCAGCACCATGTCGGTACCGGTAATGCCCGGCCGAAGTTTGCCAGTGAGCTCAACGCCCACGATGTCCGGCAGGCGCATCATGGAGGCACGGCCCAGCATCACGCTCTCGGCTTCCAGGCCGCCCACGCCCACGGAAATAACGCCCAGGGCGTCCACCATGGGGGTGTGGCTGTCGGTGCCCACGCAGGTATCCGGGAAGGCAACGCCATTACGGCTCTGCACCACCGGCGACATCTTCTCCAGGTTGATCTGGTGCATGATGCCGTTGCCCGGGGGAATCACGTCCACGTTCTTGAACGCGGTCTTGGTCCAGTTGATGAAGTGGAAGCGGTCGTCGTTACGGCGGTCTTCAATCTGGCGGTTCTTCTCGAACGCGTCCTTCTCGAAGCCGGCATGCTCCACGGCCAGGGAGTGGTCCACGATCAGCTGGGTGGGTACCACCGGATTGACCTTGGCCGGGTCACCGCCCTTCTCGGCGATGGCGTCCCGAAGGCCGGCCAGGTCCACCAGCGCGGTCTGGCCCAGGATGTCGTGACACACAACTCGCGCCGGGTACCAGGGGAAGTCCAGGTCGCGACGGCGCTCGATCAGCTGTTTCAGGGAATCGGTCAGCATGGCCGGATCGCAGCGGCGCACTAGCTGCTCGGCCAGGATCTTGGAGGTGTACGGCAGTTTGTCATAGGCGCCAGCCTGGATGTCCTCCACGGCCTGGCGGGTGTCAAAATAATCCAGGTCGGTGCCCGGTAGGGGTTTGCGGTAGTCGGTGTTCATGGGCGGTACTCGGAAATTGAATGAGTTGATCCCCTCTCCCCTGGTGGGAGAGGGTCAGGGAGAGGGGGGAAACCGAGCATTTCGGAGTTTGCATCCCCTCTCCCCCAGCCCCTCTCCCGCCAGGGGAGAGGGGAGCTTTATTCACGGGCGCTCGTCGATCGGCACCCACTTCGAATCCGCCGGGCCGGTGTAATCGGCGCTCGGGCGGATGATGCGATTGTTGGCCCGCTGCTCTTTCACGTGGGCGGTCCAGCCGGATACGCGAGACATCACGAAGATGGGCGTAAACAGTTCAGTGGGGATGCCCATGAAATGATAGGCCGATGCGTGGAAGAAGTCGGCGTTGCAGAACAGCTTCTTCTCGCGCCACATCACTGCCTCGCAGCGCTCGGATACCGGGTACAGCACGGTGTCCCCTACTTCTTCCGCCAGCTTCTTCGACCACTGCTTGATGATGGCGTTGCGTGGGTCGGATTCCTTGTAGATCGCGTGGCCGAAGCCCATGATCTTTTCCTTGCGCTCCAGCATGCCCAGCAGGCCCTGCTCGGCCTCGTCCGGGGTCTTGAACTTCTGGATCAGGGCCATGGCCGCTTCGTTGGCACCACCATGCAGCGGGCCGCGCAGCGAGCCGATGGCGCCGGTCACGCAGCTGTGGATGTCAGACAGCGTCGATGCGCACACGCGAGCGGTAAAGGTGGAGGCGTTGAACTCGTGCTCCGCGTACAGGATCAGTGAGACGTTCATTACCCGCTCATGCAGCTCGCTGGGCTTCTTGCCGTGCAGCAGCTCCAGAAAATGGCCGCCGATGGAATCCACGTCGCTCTCGGTTTCAATGCGCACGCCCTCGTGCGCGAACCGGTACCAGTAGGTGATGATGGACGGGAACACCGCCAGCATGCGGTCGATCTTGTCGTCCTGCTCGCTGAAGTCTTCTTCGGTTTCCAGGTTGCCCAGCATGGAGCAGCCGGTGCGCATCACGTCCATGGGGTGGGCGTTCTTGGGAATCTGCTCCAGTACGGTTTTCAGGGCCGCGGGCAGGCCACGCAGGCTCTGAAGCTTTTTTTTGTAAGCATCCAGCTCCTGGCGGTTTGGCAGCTTGCCGCGCAGCAGGAGATAAGCGATTTCCTCGAATTGGGCTTTCTCCGCCAGGTCGGCGATGTCATAGCCGCGATAGGTCAGGCCTGCGCCGCTCTTGCCGACTGTACACAGGGCCGTTTCGCCGGCCACCTGGCCACGAAGGCCCGCGCCGCTCAGTTGTTTTGCTTCAGCCATGGTTGTTCCCCCATTTGTATCTTGTCTGGTGTGTCGGATTACGGCTTTGCCTAATCCGACCTACATCATTGATGCCGAATTTTTGTAGGTTGGATTAGCCAAGGGCGTAATCCAACAAACCTGATCAGCCTTTACTTTGCTTGAAAAGCTCGTCCAGCTTCTGCTCGAACTCGTGGTAGTTCAGAAAATCGTACAGCTCCATGCGGGTCTGCATCAGGTCTACCACGTCTTTCTGGTCGCCCTTTTCCAGGATGTTCTGGTAAACGGTCAGGGCCGCCTTGTTCATGGCACGGAAGGCGCTGAGCGGGTACAGGACCATGTCGGCGCCGGCTTCGGCCAGCTCCTTCCGGTTGTACAGCGGTGTGGCACCAAATTCGGTGATGTTGGCCAGGATGGGCACGTCCAGGGCTTCTGAAAACGCCTTGTAGTGCTCCAGTTCGGTGACCGCCTCGGCGAAGATGCCGTCGGCGCCGGCGTCGATGCAGGCCTTGGCGCGTTCGATGGCGGCTTCGAGGCCCTCCTTCTGGAACGCATCGGTACGGGCCATGATGAAGAAATCGTCGTCTTCACGGGCATCGACGGCGGCCTTGATGCGGTCGACCATTTCCTCCTGGGAGACAATTTCCTTGTTCGGACGGTGACCACAGCGCTTCTGGGCAACCTGATCCTCAATATGGACAGCGGCAGCGCCGGCACGTTCCATCTCGCGGATGGTGCGGGCGATGTTGAAAGCGCCACCCCATCCGGTGTCGATGTCTACCAGCAGCGGCACGTCGGTGGCTGCGGTAATCCGGCGAACGTCTTCCACCACGTCGTTCATGGTGGTCATGCCCAGGTCCGGCAGGCCGTAGGAGGCGTTGGCTACACCACCGCCGGAGAGGTAGATGGCCTGGTGGCCGACTTTCTCGGCCATCATCGCGGCGTAGGCATTGATGGTGCCGACAATCTGAAGGGGCTGATTCTCTTTCAGCGCCTTACGGAAACGGGCGCCCGGGCTGAGTTTGCTGGTCATGGTGTTGGCCTCTTTCATTTAAATGGAGATTTCGCCTTCCTGGATCTTTTTCTCGATATTCTGTCGAGCGGCGTTGATATGGCGTTTCATCAGAAATTCGGCGAGCTCACCGTCGCGCTGGGCGATGGCCTCGACGATACGGCGGTGTTCACCGAGCGCCCGCTGGGGGCGCCCGGTGGAGGTGCTTAGCCGGTAGCGGTACATGCGCACCATGTAATACAGGTCGCCCAGGAGCATCTGGGCCAGCTTGGCGTTGCGGCTGCCGGTGGCAATGCGATGGTGAAAGTCGTAGTCGCCCTCCGCCTGGTAGTAGGCTTGCCCCTGGGCTTCGTCAATCATTCGCTCGTGGCTGTCGAGGGTGGCCTGGAGATCGGCAATCTCCTGATCGGTCATGCGCTCGGCCGCCTGGCGCGCGGCAAGGCCCTCCATTACCTCCCGGATGCGGTACAGCTCCATCAACTCGGACGCACTGACGGAAACCACCTTTACACCCGCATGGGGTCGCCGCACCAGAAGGCCCCGGGATTCAAGGCGTCCCAGAGCTTCCCTCAGGGGGCCACGGGTAAGGTTGAAGCGGGAACACAGCTCCAGCTCACCGATTTTCTCACCGGGAGCCAGATCGCCCTTTACGATGGCCGTTTGCAGACAATCGAAGGCTTCGTCAGCACGCGTGTAGGTAGGAGACAGGATTTCAGGCATAGTTTGTCAACAAAACCCAGGTTATTTTGCGCAAATCTACGCCTGGATCCATGGATTGTCAACAATGCGAAGGAAGCGAACCCCGGAATTGTAAACATCCGGGGGTTCACTCAGTAGAGCCGGCGCTCCGAAGCCGGAGGCGGCGAATACTGGTAAAGCCAGGTTTCCGAAAGCGCCTCGTCGCCCAGACGCAGGTAAAGGCGGATATTAATGGGCTCCTGCGAGTCATCGGGCACCAGGTCGAACATGGCCCGGTAGCCATTGATTGCTGACAATGGCCGGGCCGAGGTGATTTCCACATCGCCACGGCTGACGCTAATCACGGGCTCTACCTCCGCCTCTTTGCTCAGCATCTCCAGCGCCCCGCCGGCAAAGTCCACGGCAAAACGCCAGGAAAAGTACTCGCGTTTCTGGCCGACAACCCCGCCCAGTCCGGTGCGCGTGGCCTGCACCGTTGCCAGCTCCCTCGGACGAACGGGGGGCTCGGCGCCCCAGTGGAGGCGATAGCTGTACCGATATTCCTGGCCTGGCTGCATAGGGTTCTGGGGATGCCAGAAGGCAACGATGTTGTCGAAGGTTTCATCCACCGTCGGAATCTCCACGAGATCCACACTGCCCTTGCCCCAGTCGCCTTTGGGCTGCACCCAGACACTCGGCCTGCGATCGTAGAATACGCCGTCGTCCTGGTAGTGGTCGAAGTTGCGATCACGCTGCAACAGGCCGAAGCCACCCGGATTGTTGTCCTGAAAGCTGTTGAAGCGCAGGCTGGCCGGATTCACCAGGGGCCGCCAGAGCCATTCCCCTGCGCCGGTGAGCATCGACAGGCCATCGGAATCGTGGATTTCTGGGCGCCAGTCGTAATCCATGCGCTGGCTGTTCTCGCCCACCTGATACATGCTGGTCAGCGGCGCAATGCCCGCACGGGTAATCTCCCGACGCGGGTAGAGTGCAGCATCCACGTCCATCACCATATTGCGCCCGGGGTCCAGCACAAAGGCATAGGCGCCGGTGACGCTCGGCGAGTCCAGCAGGGCCCATACCCGCATCACCTGGCTCCCCGGAGCCGGTTTTTCGAGCCAGAACTCCGAGAACCGGGGAAATTCCTCCTCCCGGTTCATGCCGGTATCAATGGCAAGCCCGCGGGCCGACATGCCGTACTGCATTTCAGAGCCCACCGCACGAAAGTAACTGGCGCCCAGGAACGCCGCCAGATCGAGCGAAAAGTTGTTGTGATAGTGGACGCGGAAGCCGGCATAGCCCAGATCTTCCGGGAGGTCGCCGAGCGGCTGCACGCCTTCGTAGTCGAAAAGGTCGGGTTGATAGGCCAACTGGCGGGCCTGCCCTTCCTCCACTTCATGGATTTTCACCGGTTCCTGAAAATAAAGCCCCAGATGGAAGAGCTGAACCTGAAAAGCGCTGTCACTGTCACGCCAGAGTGCCTGATCCTCGCGAAAGCGAATGGCCTGGTAATCGTCCCACGACAGTGTTTTCAGAGACGGTGGCAATTCACCCTTGTGAGAAACGTACTCCTTCCCGGCCAGTTCCCGGGCGCGGCCCTTCAGCCAGGCATAACTGAAAGGCTGGGCCTCGCCGCCGGCAACCGATTTGACCCTCGCCCCGAACACCGTTGGCGCCAGCGGCACCGCACTGCTGCCCACCAGCGCAGCCAGAACCTTCAACACACGTCGCCTTTCGATCTTGTCCATTCCGGCTCCTCCGTCTCTTCTGCTCAACAGATTCATGTCGCCCCACTTTCCGGTTGCGCCAATGTTCCAGCACTTCCCTGGAGTGATTTCCTTCGCAGACACTGCCCCCAGTAACTGTTGTCTGGCGCGCGCCAGGCGCCTTCGTGCAAGGCTGCGAGGGATTGCCTGTCGCGGGCAAGGTCGCTCCGTTCGCCGCGGTTGAGCGCATAGGGTCCGTCCACGAGACACCGGACAACTGCGGCTTCAAGATGCCTGCGCCTTGGCCCCCTGCGATGATCGCGCGCCAGCGCCTGATGCAGGCGATTCAACCGAGGATCCAGCACCGCCTGCTCAAACGGGCGCCAGACCTCACTGGGTGCTCTCGCCTGGCGGAACCTGCGCGCATCGGCGAGTATGGGCCTAAGAGGCTCTTTCTCTTCGGGCACTCGCAACAGATCGAGCCCCCGGAGTGCATCGCCAGGCCCCTTGCGGCTGATAAAAACCGCCGTGGGCGCGGCCAGAAGCAGCGGAATGGCCACCGGCAGGGACCACAGGAAGAACATGGTGTCGAGGCTCCAGGCAAACGCCGACCAGCAGCCGCCCACCAGCATTCCAGGGAACTGGGCCGCCAGCGCTTTGCGCCAGGTGGTTTCCTCGGTACGGTTCTGGCCGGCCCAGGACAGGGAAAGGCTGAACAGGGCCACCAGTACGTGCCGGCTGTGTGCCCACATTCTTACCGGCGCCAGCAGAATCGAGATCACAATTTCCAGCAATACGCTCCCGAACAACTTCAGGAACCCGCCGAAATCACGGGCGTAGCGGTGGCACAGGGCATCCAGCAGGGCCAGGAACTTTGGCAGGAACAGCAGCGCAAAGGTACTCAGGGCCAGGATCAGCGCCCAGCCTGGCCGCCACTCGGGCCAGAGTGGGAACGGCCCCTGATGGCCCTCGGGAAAATATTCAATCGGCGCCAGTGTCATGCGCGCAGCTTCGAGTGTGGTCAGCACCAGAAACCCAAGCCACAGCGGCGAAGCCAGGTATGCCATGGCGCCGTTGAGGAAGGCCATTCGATGGGCAAACCGCAGGCCCGGTTCCCGCAGCATCACCCAGAGGTGTTGAAGATTGCCCTTGGCCCAGCGGAAGTCGCGCGTCAGCTCGTCTTCCAGGGTGGGCGGCGACTCCTCAAAGCTGTTACCCAGCCCGGTTTCCAGCCACACCTCGTACCCGGCCCTTCCCATGAAGGCCGCTTCCACAAAGTCATGGCTCATGATCGGGCCGCCAAAGATTCCGGGCCCGCGAAGTTTGGGGAGGCCGCAATGTTTCATGAAGGGCTCGATTCTCAGGATGGCGTTATGGCCCCAGAAGGCCGCATCGCCCATCTGGATGGCCGCAAGCCCCGTGGCGAACAGGGTGGAATAGAACCGATTGGCAAACTGCTGGATACGCGCGAAAAAAGACTCGGCATTGATGATCGTGGGATTGGTCTGCAGAATGCCCACGCCCGGCTCCCGCTCCATCAGCCGCACCATGCGCACGATGGTGTCACCGGCAAGCAGGCTGTCGGCGTCCAGCACCACCATATACCGGCAGCGGCGCCCCCAGCGGCGCAGGAAATCCGCAACATTGCCACTCTTGTAGTTGAGATTTACTGATCGTCGCCGATAGAACAGGCGCCCTTCTGCCCCCAGTTCACTGACCATCTCCGCCCATACCCGCTGCTCCTCGAGCCAGACATCCGGATCGCGACTGTCGGAGAGAATATAGAACTCGAAGTGTTCGATCAGCCCGGTACGCTCAATGTCCCGGTACACGGCTCTGAGACCGCTCAGGGTCCACTGCACGGGCTCATGGTAGATCGGCAGGGCAATGGCAGTTTTCGCCAGCGGCGTGGCTGCCAGGGCGTCCTCCGAGTGGCGCCGTAACAGCGCGTGCCTGTCCCCACCAGTAAGACGCAGAAAAAACCCGAACACCGCTGTCCAGAAGCCAACGGCAATCCATGCGTAGAGAATGGCGAAAAGCGCGGTCATGCCAATCTCTACCCAGGTTCCGCCGTGATACGGCAGCACCCAGAGCAGGTAGTAGCTGGCCACCGCCGTTTGCCCAAGTACGAAGACAATCAGCAGGGCGCGGCGAAAAAAGGCGATATGGCGCCAGCGATGGACCCGCCCTGGCATCTCAACAGCAACGTCAGCCATGGGCAGCGTACCCGATGCTGCCGCGTGAAAGCGCAGGTGTCACTTCAGGCGACTGGTTTTCGGGGAAAGGAAACTCACACGGAAGACGATCCATGGCCATGCGGAGCAGTTGGTTCTCGAGCTCCTCTCCCGCAACACCGGCCGCCTCCAGTTCGGAGAGAAGGCGGTCAATCATGGCCAGCAAGGCTCGGCAATTGGCCGTGGTCATCGGAACCCCGGAGGCCACCAGGTAACCGGATGTCCGGATCAGGGTCAGATGCAGCACGTTAACGTTCATCGAGACTCCTTGTTACCGCTCAGTCTGGAATGCCGGATATTCCCGAAGACGGCCCCGGGGAATAGGTCCAGGTTTCGGTTAATGGCTTGCCCTCAAGACTGAGGAAGCCCCGTAACGACAACGCCTTGCCAGCGGGCGGGCGGACCAACACCGACAACCTCCAGACATCACTGGCGGGCACGTACTCCACAAAGTGCTCAACCACCTCTGCGCCCTCGTTGGCGCTCACCTCACTGACTACGGGCGCCCCCGCTTTCAGGGCACTGAGCTCCCGGCCCCGGAAATCAACGATAAACCGGTAGGCGCCCAGATCTTCCGGTCCACTTCCGGGTGACTCCCGGCCCAGAAATGTATGAACGGCGCGGCCGGAGGGATGGCCCGCAATATCCGGGGCACCAAACTTCAGTTCGTACTCGAAGCGTTTGCTACCGTCGGCCTTTATTTGTTCGTCGGGTCGCCAGAAGGCAACGATGTTGTCGTTGGTTTCCGCGCCTGAAGGGATCTCCACCAGGACCACCGACCCGGCTCCCCAGGATTCGCTGGGCCGGACCCAGGCGCTGGGACGCAGATCGTAGCGGGCTTCGCTATCCTGAAACTGATGAAAGGCGCGATCCCGTTGCATCAGCCCGAACCCTGCCAGCTCCTCAACCTGATGAAAGCTCAGATGCAACTGAGCAGGATTAACCAGCGGCCGCCAGAGCCACTCACCGGACTTGCCGTCATGAATCAGCAGGCCGTCTGAATCGTGCGCCTGGGGACGCCATTCTCCCCGTGGCGGCACGGAGTTTTCGCCGAAATAGAACATGGATGTCAGCGGTGCAAGGCCCAGCTGTTCAATGTTTTCCCGGAAGAAAAGCTCGGCCGTCACATCCACCCGCGTGCTCTCACCTGGCCGGATCACAAATCGGTAGGCACCAGTAAGGCTGGGGCCATCAAGCAGTCCGTACACCACCAGCGTTTCGCTTCCGGCAGCCGGACGTTCAATCCAGAACTCCTTGAACGACGGAAACTCCTCGCCCGATGGCAGACCGGTATCCACCGAGATACCCCGAGCGGACAGGCCAAACCGCTGGTCCTTGCCGACGGCGCGAAAGTAACTGTTGCCGGCAAACACCATGAACGGCTCGCCGGCGGATGCCTTCTCGGGCGTAAAAAACAGCCGGAACCCGGCGTAACCAAGGTCTGCGGGAATGCGCTTGGCGAGCTCGGGGTTGGGGTAGGTAAAATCTGTGCGATCAAAATTGACCGGCCTCACGCCCTCGCTGTCAATCTGGTTGATGGTCACCGGGTGCCGGTAATGAGCACCCTGGGCGACCATCGCCACCTGAAACCGGGAGCGCCCGCCCTGCCAGAGGCGAGCTTCCGGTTTGAAGCCAATGGCCTGGTAAGTGGCAAAGTCGATTGTCCGGAGAAACTCCGGTGCCCGCGAGGGTGCCTGGTAGTCACTGCCCGCCAGCTTCTCCGCCTTGCTGAGCACATCGTCATAGCTGAATGCGCTCACCATCGAAGGCAGCGCCAAAAGCAAAAGCACCACCAGGTGGGGTTTCGGTAATCCTGAACCTTTCATGCAGAAAATCCCTTCCGTGCCATGAGAAGAATGTAGCACCTGGTGTTGGCATCGCCTCAAGTGACATCTTCGTAACGCCTTGAAAGGATTGTTCTGTGGTGGGTAGCTGCGGGTAGGCTTACATGACCATGGACAGGGACAGGGAGACGTCGGGAGTGTCCGGGCGCTCCATCGCTTCACCGGAGAGGTCGAGAATCTGGCCAACACTCATGCTGGCGTTAAAGCCCCGGCCCTCGAGCTGCAGGGCGATTTCTCCGGAGCTGGCCTCGAACCTTCTCAGGTCTGTCGTCCGGGCCGGCGCCCACCCTCTCAGCACAGAAAACGTGACACGGGAATAGAGCGCCGATGTGAAGGGGATGGAATAACCCGGGCTCCGGGCATTCATGCGCAGCCACCCGCCCTCGGCCACGTGCATCGACTGGCCGTTGAACCCGTGCATCATGGCGGGCCCTGCAATCTGGAGGTACTGTGACGAAGCCAGTTGCGGCGGCGCTATCTGGTAACGGCCCTGAACGCCCAGATCCCAGGCACGCCACGAGCGATTGAGCGATGCCCCGAGTGTTACCCGGTAGAACCCGGCGGACTGTTCGCTGAGGTCGGTCGACGTTGTGGTTTCGAGCCTCTCGAATCCCGCCAGTGCGAACGCCATGGAGCCCGCCCGGAAGCCGCCCGCCAGTTCCCGCTGCCCTGAACACTTCAGCGCAAGGCTGGAAAGCTGGTGTTCTGTTTCCGATGTCCAGGAAGACTCCTCAAACCAGTCACTGGTGCCGGTGGCATGGCTGAACACGCCGTCCACTTCAAAACCCTCCCAGGACCACAGCGCCCGACTGCCGGAAAGATCAAGGCCCCGGTAATCAACCCGGGTATCCAGCTGCTGGCCCGAACGGGTAGTCACGAGGTGCTGGTCGGTTTCTTTCACAGTCAGATCAAAATCGACGCCGCCCACCGGAAATCCGTAGCGTAACGCCAGCGACTGCCATTCGCCGCCTTCGGTCCGGGACACCGAATCCTCGAAGTCCAGGGCAATATCGTGGCGGGAGAGGATCATGTCATTGCCGGCCATGCGCAGCCTTCCGTTGGCCGACTCATCGGTGTGAACGGAATCGCCCGAGAACTGTAGTGTGGAGGCGAGATAGTGGGTAACGGATCGAAGCAGGCTTTCCGGATACTGTGTCCAGACTGCCAGATTCTCGGGTACCGCGTCCGCCAGTGAGACCGCACTGGCGGGAGCGCACCAAATTAGTGCAAACAAACCGTACTTACGCAACGCAAATGTCTCGGGGCCGGAAGAAAGATTACCGACACTTTAAAAGACGGACAGGCCTCAGACCATCCCATATTTCCAAAACTTACAATTTTAATGTTTTTGAAAACCAGTTACTTACAATCGAATATGAAAGTTGTATCTGAATGTATACCGGCGTTGCCCAGGAACACCCGATGATACGCCCGGTTACAAAACCAGCCTCCCCCCTGCATTTGTGGCAACAACTTGGGTAAACTCGGCACACTTTGTGATTTAACAGCTGAAAAGGCCCCACTACAGCGTCGTCACTGCGAAGCCACAGGCCGTGAAACCGAACATCAAAGGACGAAACCCATGATCAAGAAATGCCTGTTCCCCGTTGCCGGCTACGGCACCCGATTCCTGCCCGCAACCAAGGCCATGCCCAAGGAAATCCTGCCAGTGGTGAACAAACCCCTGGTCCAGTACGGGGTTGAGGAAGCGGCAGAAGCCGGCATTCATGAATTCGGCTTTGTGACCGGTCGCGGCAAGCGCGCCATTGAGGACCATTTCGACATCAGCTACGAACTGGAGCACCAGATTGCCGGTTCCGGGAAAGAGGATCTGCTGACCTCCATCCGCGAGCTGATCGACAACAACAGCTTCGCGTTCACCCGCCAGAACGAGATGAAAGGCCTCGGCCATGCCATCCTCACTGGTCGCAACCTGGTGGGTGACAGCCCCTTCGCCGTGGTTCTTGCAGACGACTTCTGCATTGGCCCAGAGGGTGAAGACGGCGTGCTGGCTCAGATGGTCAAGCTCTACAACCAGTTCCGCTGCTCGATTGTCGCCATTGAGGAAGTACCGGCCGACGAGACCCACAAGTACGGTGTGATTGCCGGTGAATCCATGAAAGATGGCCTGTACCGCATTACCGACATGGTGGAGAAGCCGGCGCCCGAGGATGCACCCAGCAACCTGGCGATTATTGGCCGGTACATCCTCACGCCGGATATCTTTGAGATCATCGAGCGCACGCCCGCCGGGAAGAACGGCGAGGTTCAGATTACCGATGCCCTGCTTGAGCAGGCACGCAACGGCTGCGTACTGGCCTATCAGTTCAAGGGTCGGCGGTTTGATTGCGGCAGCATCGATGGCTTTGTGGAAGCCACCAATTACGTGTACGAGAATATCTACAAGAAGGGCAAGAAGTAAGGTCCGGGCCCGCCTCAGCGGGCCAGTAACTGCAGGAT
The DNA here is from genome assembly GCF_041984545.1 of Marinobacter sp. Lineage (GTDB taxonomy): Bacteria > Pseudomonadota > Gammaproteobacteria > Pseudomonadales > Oleiphilaceae > Marinobacter. The sequence continues at coordinate 26,951 of NZ_JBHIXV010000005.1, forward strand.
CATGCGCCGGTTCTCCGCCGTTGTTCGGCGAAACCGGCGTAGCAATTCCACTTCCTCCGCTGTCAGCTGGACCTTGTCCAGCACATCTTCCAGTTCCTCCAGAGATTCCAGAAGCTCGTCACTGCGGTCCAGGGCAATGCCCGGGAGTTCCAGTTGCCCATCGTCTCCGGGCGCTTCCGGATCCCAGTGCTGAATGGGGTGCATGTCCTGCATGGCCCTGACCTCGTCATTGAATCCGGCGCACACTGGCCGGAAAATGCCCTGAGAAGTGAAACAAACCGAAAATGTAACGTACATATAGCCAGAAACACAATCGACCGTTACCTCGGGTGCATAAAGGGCGAATGAAACCTGACGGAAGGACTATGGCAGCGAGACCTCTGGATATCGATACGGCTTGGGAACTGGTCCTCAGTGCAGTAGACCGCAACAATGTGACACTGCCGTTTCCGGGCACCGAGACGCCCGCTGTCAGGATCAATGGTCAGGGCAGCTGGAAACTCGTGCAACCCGCCACCCGTGAGGCCCAAAGCCTGCTATCGGTATTCCTGCCCTTGTGCCGGCCCTTGCCAGACAACGCTCAATTGAACGTGATCGGCCAGCTTGGCCAGAGCCTGGATGGCCGGATAGCCACGGTAACCGGCCGGTCACGATTCATAAATGGCGACGACGGCATAACCCATCTGCACCGGATACGGGCGGTGTCCGACGCGGTGATCGTGGGCGCGGGCACCGCCTTGACCGACAACCCGAGACTCACGGTGCGACGCACCCATGGCCGGAACCCGGTACGGGTGGTGATCGACCGGCATCGCCGGGTTCCCGACAGCCACCACCTGTTTACCGATGGCGAGGCACCAACCCTGCGCCTGATCAGTGGCACCTACAGCAAGCCGGCCCATGCGGAAGTACCGCCGGGCGTGACCGAAGTGCCCTGCCTCGGGCGGCCCGGAGATGACGCACCGGCAGATCCCGCGCACATCCTGGAAGTTCTGGCGGACTACGGGCTGAGAAAGATTTTCGTGGAAGGCGGTGGCGTTACCGTTTCCGCTTTCCTGAACGCCGGCCTTCTGAACCGCCTGCACGTGATGGTGGCGCCCATGATCATTGGCAGCGGTCGCCCGGCCTTTTCACTGCCAGAGATTGATCTGCTGGACGACGCGCTGCGCCCACGGGCCCAACTGGTCAATCTCGGTAGTGACATGCTGTTCGACCTGGATTTCTCAGGCACCTGATCGGCGGACGTTCCTGGCCGTGCCCCGCCCCATGAAGATCATCGCTGCGCCTGGCAAACTCGAGATGAGAACCAGGGCCCCGTACCCGACACTCAGGGCCACGCCCTGCTCTGCTGGCAAACCCGCCAGAGGCCACAGCACGGCGGCCGTGCCTTCCCGAACACCCCAACCTGCAACTGTCAGCGGAATCACCATGCTCAGCAGCAGAACACTGCACAGGCCGACCAACACCAGCGATGGTGCCAGCCCGGCGAGATAGCCGGCGCCAGCGGCCAGCAGCAGGAAGACACCGAGATAACTGGCCAGGACCAGCAGGGAGGAGGCCATCTGCACGGGCAACGCAGCCCCGCTCAGAAGCGCACGGTGAAGGTCGCGCCTGAGGCGCACAAGATAGTCGCCAGCACCCAATCGGGCCGCCAGCCAGACGGCGAGCCCGGGAATGGCAATCGCCACCACCGGCCACCAGCCTCCACCGGGCGCCCCGACATGGAGATGGCCGGCCTGAACAAGCCCGATGACCGAAGCCAGCACAACCAGAAGCAACGCCACCTGCCCCGACAACCTCTCAATGGCAACCGCATGGGCCGCCGCCAGCCGTTCACCGGCGCTGGTGCCATGACGCCAGGCGCGGTGGACATCACCCAGCACCCCGCCGGGCAACACCTGGTTAAGGAAGGTCGCCAGATAATATTCCTGTACGGCGAGGCCGAGTCTCAGGGGGACGCCCAACCTCTGTGCCGTATACCGCCATCGCCACGCGGAGATCACTACCTGCAAGACAGACAACAGCAAGGCCGGCACCAGCACCCACAGGGCAATGCCGGAGAGTTCCCGCCACAGTGCCGGCCCGTCTACGGCCTGGACGACCAGACCAATCACCAGGCCGGTAACCAGCCAGCGACCGGCCAGACCAACTCGCCGGCGTTGCAGCCCGGTCAAACGGCCGGCTCCGGTGGCACAGCCAGCAAGTCGGTGTGGTGCACCACGATCTGAAGCGCTCCCCCGGCTAACAGAGCTTCCCGGGCGGACAGCCAGCGTTCCAGTTGCGGACGGCTTTCCGGCGACTGTTCTGTCGCAGCCTCCACCCAGCCCTGCATCAGCATTCGTATGAGGGCGGTGTCAGAGCTCTCGCCAGGACGGGCCGGGCCACCGAGGACCCAGGAGGACTCGGCGGTTTGAACCGTATAGCCCGCCTCGGCCATCAAGGTTGCCAGAACGTCCGATGCGTCTGGCCCCAGGGCGGCACCGGTGCCCTTGTCACCGTGTTGATGCCGATTAACCAGATCCCGGAGCAGCGCATCGTCAGGATGCTCCGGGCTGAGCTCGAACCGGCCGGCGTAACTCAGCACAATCAGAACCGCGGCGTTTCTGTTCGCCACCGCCCGGCCCAGTGCCGCCAGCCAGGGGCGGGACACCAGGTCAATGAGGGCCGATGCCGTTACCAGCGCCGTTTCCCGGGGCAACATCTGCTCGATGTTTTCCGGTGTCAGCTGCACCGGTGCCGTTTCAAAGGGCACGTCCAGACCACGGGCGCGCTCCCGGGCCTCGCGCAGCAGTGCCAGGTCCTGATCGACTGCCAGCCAGGCCTGGGGTACCTGCAGGGCCGGCGCCAGGTACACAACGTTGGAGCCTCGGCCGGTACCAATGTCGACAATCCGGCAGGGCCGCGCCTGAGCTCCGGTTTGGCGCTCGTAACGATCGGCTAGCCACTGATTGAGAGCCGCCGTCAGTTCCCTGGAGCGAGCCCTGTGATCGGCTGGCTCACGGGCAGAGAGCCATTGGCTGTCAAAGGCAGAGTGCTGATGCCATCCGGACTCTCCGTACCGGAATTGCTCAACTGCGCTAAGGAAATCATCTGCCGCAGCCTGCCAGGACCGCACCTGCCGCGATTCCCGAACCGCCAGTTTACGGGCGTGAGCAAGCTCTTCCGGATGGGTCAGCCATTGTTCGATTCGTGCCGTCAGGGCCTGAACATCACCGGCACTGTATTGCACTACGCCGGGTCTTTCCGCGGTGTTTGCCAACGCGCCGCCGTCGGAAGATATGATCGGCAGACCGGCAGCCAGCGCCTCGTCGATCACCATGCCGTAGCCTTCGTAGAGCGAGGGAAACACAAACAGGTCGGCCCGACGGTACACGTCTCTCAAACCGTCTTCGTCCAGCTCTCCGGTCAGGACAACACGGTCCGACAGGCCAGCCTCGGCAATCTGTTTGCGCAACTGGCAAGCGTACCCTGGATTCCGTGTGTCTGAACCCGCCAGCGTGCAGTGCCAGGGTAAGGACTTGAGAGCTGCCAGCGCCGCCACCAGCTGGTGCTGGGCCTTGCGAGGGGACAGATGCGCGACACAGAGCAAGTGCGGAGCATCCAAAGGATCTTCTGCAAGTGTAGGCTTGATTTTGCCGGCCAACACGCTGAGTCCGGGTTCCGCGACCCGGACCAATGCCTCCGGAACGTTGTAGTCCGCCAGCCGTGCTGCCGTGTATCGGCTGGTGGTGACAACGCCCGACACAAACGCCAGGGCCCGCCGTTCCGAATCGAGAAACCATTGCCGGTCGGGTTCGCTCAGCCCGGTCTCATCCGCCAGGGGGTGGTGCACCAGCGCCAGTAACAGAAGCCGCCCGTGGTGTTTTGCCACAACGTCTGGCAACCCACCCATGGCCAAACCGTCCAGAATCACGCAGGTGCCTTCCGGCAGGGCCGCCAGGCGCTGGTCGAGTTCTTCGAACGCCTTTTTGTCCGGCCGAGGAAACTGCCCGTCCAGCCCGGTTACCCGGGCCAGCTGGCCCTGTTCATTCAGGGCCTGCACCAGTTTTCGGACGTAGCGATACCCGCCGGTGTTCTGGTCCGGATCGCCCGGCACCAGAAATTCGATGACGCGCGGCGCCTCAGATTCCGGCATGGTAGCTTGCCCAGGCAATATGCGACTCCGAAAGGGTTACCTTGAGACTCGCGATGCCGCGGCCGGTTTCGCCAAGACGACCCTCGTGAATGGCCCGGGCCACGCGATCGAACACCATCCTGGCCATGAATTCCGTGGTGGTATTGCGCCCCGCCAGCTCCGGAATCTCATCGAGATTCTTCATATTGAATTCCGAGAGAATGTCTTTAAGCACTTCCGATGCCAGCCCGATATCCACGATCAGGTCGTCCTCGTCCAGTTGATGCCGCTCAAAGGTTACGTCGACTACGTAGGTTGCCCCATGAAGTTTCTGCGCGGGCCCGAAGACCTCGCCGTTGAAGCTGTGAGCAATCATCATGTGGTCACGGACGGTCAGGCCGAACATGGTCTCTCCTTAGCAGTGAGCAGTGGTTGGTTGTCTAGGCGTAGACAATGCGATGGCAGAGCGTATCCCTGCCATCAATCAGAATGCGGTTCATGGCCTGGGGCAAATCTTCAAACGGGGTTTCACCGGTGATCAGGCAATCCAGGGATTCGTCACGCAGCAGGCTCAAGGCCAGGGCCAGCCGTTTGCCATGATCCCAGCGGGGCCGTCGGGCCGCTGCCAACTGCCCCACCTGGCTGGATTTGAGTGTCAGGCGCCGGGGATGAAAGGCCGCGCCCAGGGGCGCCGGGACCGGCTGATCGCCGTACCAGCTCATCTCCACGATGGTTGCCTCCGCGCCGGCAAGCGCCAGAGAAGTCTCCAGGCCGGAGGGATGGCCGCTGGCGTGGATGACCAGATCGTGATCGTCCGGCAGTGGTTCTGTGCCGTCGCTGAAGTCGAGGCCGAGTTGCTCCGCCACCCACGCCCGGGAGGGGTTGGTGTCGATAGCGATTACCCGGGTGCCGGGAATCCGGCTGGCCAGCCAGGCCACCAGGAGCCCGACAACGCCCAGGCCAACGACGGCAACCCTGTCCCCCACTCCTGGCAGACCGTCCCAGAGACCATTCACGGCAGTCTCCATGTTGGCCGCGAGCACCGCCCGCCCCGGCGGCAGATCCTCGGGCAGAGGCGTCACCGCTGACTCTGGAACCTGGTAACGGTCCTGGTGGGGGTGCAGGCAGAAAACCGTCTTCCCCACCAGTTCTGCCGGTCCTTCAATCACATTTCCAACGCTTGCATAGCCGTATTTGACGGGTCCCGGGAACTCACCTTCCTGAAAAGGCGCCCGCATACGCTCATGCTCGGTTTTCGGCACGCGCCCATGGAATACCAGCGATTCAGTGCCCCGACTGATCCCGGAATACAGTGCCTGGACCGTTACCCAGTCGCCGCGGCTCTCACGACTGCCTCCGGCCAATGACGTTTCCAGAATTTCGCCCTTTCCGGGACTGGTCACCCACCAGGCCCTGGCCTCACATGGCGAACTCGTTGCTCCGGCTTCCTTTGGCACTGCCATCTCCTTGTTTGCTACCCGCTCCCTGTTCGCTCCGCGGCGCCTGGGAAAGGGCGTCGAAGCCGACGGTCTGAACGCGGTCTTTTCTCGTAAATGTTCACACCCTCCCGACTACTATAGTCTTTGTATTCGGGGCGTGGCAGCGCGGCTCAAGGCCGCGCTGGCTGCCAATGTATACGCTGGAGCCTGATGATGGATTCTAATGGGCACACCTCCCCAGGCCGCCTTTCGCTGGGGTTCGATCTTGCCTGGGCAGGCGGATTGCTGGCGTTGCTATGCCTTCTGACTGGCTGGCTGGCCCAGCCGCCGCTGACGTTTATCGCCCTGGCCGCCATTCTGTATCTGCTCGTTTGCGCCTGCGCCGGCTTCGCGTGGCCCCGGGGCCGGGATTTCGGTTGGGCCAATCGCGCAACCCTTCTGCGGAGCACACTGGTAATAACGCTGGTTGCGCTGGCTCCCTACGCAGGAAACCTGAACGGCGAAAACGGGAGTACAGGCGGGCTCTGGCTGTACTCCGTGGTGGCATTGCTGGCTTTGCTGCTGGACGGCGTGGACGGCAAGGTGGCCAGAGCTACCGGTTCGCAAAGCGAGTTCGGCGCCCGTTTTGACATGGAGCTGGATGCGCTGTTCATTCTCGGGCTATGCGTTGCGGTTCTGGCGCTCGGAAAAGCCGGCGTCTGGGTCCTGGCTCTCGGCCTGATGCGCTATGGTTTCGTCGCCGCCAGCCTGGTACTGCCCTGGATGAACCAGCCCCTGCCCGAGAGTTTCCGACGCAAAACGATCTGCGTTTGGCAGATCGTCACCCTGCTTGTGGCGATCCTGCCACCGGCCACACCCCTGTTTGCCAGCACCACACTGGCCACTGCCCTGGCACTGCTGGCGTGGTCCTTTTCCCTGGACATTCGCTGGCTCTACCAAAGGAGACATTGCCATGACAGCTGTTAACACCGGAACGCTGACCAGAACCCTCGTTGCCCTGCCCGCCGCGCTGGCGATCAGCACCGGGGCGATGGCCGAACCCCGAAAATTTATCGTGGACGACGAACACTTCTCCATTGTGTTCGAAATCATGCACATCGGTTACGCGCCGGTGATGGGCATGTTTCGTGAGGTTGAAGGCCAGTTCGTTTACGACGAGGAAGCCCGGGAGCTGAAGTCTGGTCAACTGGTGTTCCAGAGCGACAGCGTGTTCACCAATCACAAGAAGCGGGACGAACACGTGCGCAATGAAGACTTCCTCAACAGTGAGGAGTACCCGGAAATCACTTACACGGTGACCGGGTTTGAAACTACCGGAGAAAATACCGGCAAGGTGACCGGCGACCTCGAAATGCTCGGCCAGACCCGACCCGTGGTGCTGGACGTGACCCTCAACAAGAGCGCTGTCTATCCCTTCGGGCATGAGGAGTACACCCTGGGCATCAGCGCCTCCACGACACTCAAGCGCAGCGAATGGGGTATGACCTACGGGATTGACCAGGCCATGGTGGGCGATGAGGTGACGCTGAGATTCGGGTTCGAGGCCATTCGCGAATCCGGCGGTCTTTTCTGAACAGGCGTTCAGATCAACAGAGTCTCTTGATGTCTGCGATGTGACCCAGCGCACACCCTGGAAACATTTTGTTACAAAAGCGGCCCGGATTTTTGGGGTGCGGCAGTATTCCCGTTATGGTTAAGGAAACAAGAACAAGACAGGGACCTGCCGCATGCCCGGTAAGGCACTACTGATTCCAGTCCTCATACTGACGACGGTTATTGGCACCGGTTATTTTCTGTCTGCCGAGAACCGCTCTGAATTCCAATGGCTGCGCAGCCTGGCTGGCAGCTCACCGGCGCCCACGCCTGATTCCACCACGACGGCAGAAAGCCGGAAGTCGCCCGAAGCGACCTCACCCAAGCCGCCCTCCGACAATGCCCTGGTCTTCATGCTCGCGAGCGTCGCCGATCAGTACGAACAGGCCAGCCGTTATCCGGACTGGTCGATCCCCCTCAGCCCGGCCCAGGCCCGTGGCTACCGGGCTAACCACTATGAACCCATAACCCTGCCACTGCCGGGTGATGGACGATTCACGGTCACCCTTGAAAAGTTTCGCTACACCCGTGGAGACACCATCCTGGTGGCCGCCGCCATTGAGGGCTCCCAGGTGGTCGGAAATACCATGGAAGCAACCCTGGAAACACCACAAAGCCGGGATGCGGTTGTCAGTACGCGCCTGGAGGAAGCCGGCTCCCCCGGCTATTACGAGGGGATCCTGACCGCCAATGCCGAGCCCGGCGAATACCGTCTTATTGTGGAGGCCAGCGTGGACGGCCGGCCGGTGCGCCACGCCTCTGCACTTACCATTGAGCCTGACCTGGGTGATTTCGAGGGTCTGGGCGATTCTTACCTGAGCAATAACAACCTGGTGATACCGGTCAATTTCGCACCAGAGGAACCCGGCTATTACGCTCTTTCTGCCCAGCTCTGGGCGGGACAACAACCGGTTGCGCAACTCCAGGCCGAGAAACGCCTGGACAGCACCAGCGATGTTATCGAGCTCCGGGCCCACGGCACGGTGCTGGCCAACCGTAATTTCAATGGACAGCTCCAGCTCAGGCACCTTCAGATTCGCCAGTTACCGGCAAAACCCGGCGACCGCACCCATTACGCTTACGGGCCCGACGAGGGCTACACCTTCACGCCGCCGGATCTGGACCGGCTTACCGATACGCCGGCGGCGAATCCCGAATCGGAACAACGGGCAGCGCTGCTCAGGCAGCTGGCCGACAAGTTCTGATAACAGGGCTCCGGCCCTGAGCCGGCTGACGCCGGGAAGTACCGCCATGAAGGCGGTGAAACGTCTTGAAACAACAATAATCAGCGAAGACGGAGCAAGCATGAAATCAACAACAATCGGAAGTGCCTGTAAGACCGCCCTGGCGGTCGCCATCACCGGCAGCCTGTTTGCCGGTACCGCCCAGGCCCAGCTGGCCGGGCATAATGTCATCCTGGTACACGGCTTCCAGCAGGAAGACCTGGCCAATCCACCCGCCAACCTGCAGGAAGTAAAGAGTGCCGGTGAAGACTATTGGCGAACCTTCTGGCTATCGCGCTCCGAAGCGCGTATCGACTGGGGCAGTAACGGTCGGGTCGAGGGCGGTATCGCCCAGCAGGCCTACCAGCAGTTGCGCCAGATCAGCCAGCAGGGCCTGTGCAATAACTGGTGCCTGGTGGTGTCCCACTCCACGGGCGACCTGGTAACGCGCTACCTGCTGGAAAACCAGGCGCGCTGGCTTCAGGCCGAAGGCCTGCCGCCGCTGAAGATCCTGGCGGCCCTGGACTACTCCGGCGCCGGTGGCGGAACCGAGCTCGCCAACCTCGCCATGAGCCTGGCCTACAACGACAGCTGGTACAACTGGCCCTTGCGCGCCGCGGTGGAGGCGTTTACCGGCATTGAGCCGGAACCGGGCAAACTCGGCGTGGTGAACGACCTGCAAACCAACGCCGCCCGCAACCTTGCCGTCAGCCCCAACAACATCCCCAGACTACGGTTCGTGGCCGGCGGTTCCTCTTACGGCGGCATCACCAAGCCATTCATCGAAGGCACCGATGACGGCGTGGTGCCCACCCACTCGGCCTGCGGCGCCACATCGGCTGCGGGCATCGATTCGTGCTCCAACAGCATCAGCCTTGCGGGTAAGGTCACCAGCCAGAACGGCCCGGATGCCCTTTACTACAACCACTACCCGATCCTGATGAACGAGGGCGCAAGCCACAGCGGGGTGCTTGGCTCGGAAACCGGCAATATTTCGGTGCCCGTGGTCAACAACACCACCCTGGGCGGTTTGCGGGTCGACTTCGCCAGCCGCACCTACAACCAGCGGGCCTGGTGGCAGTGGTGGGGTTCCGGTGATCAGTACATTGAAGTACCGGGCTCCGACCAGACCGACATGTCCAGCCTGGTTTACACCACCCTCAACAACTGAAGCTCTGCGCAAGTGCGGCTCAGGGACGAGCCCACCCACTCCTCGGTAGTTCTACCCATCTTTTCTTTTTAGTTCGCAAACTATACATTGGTGCGCTTTCCCGATTGACTGAGCCAATGCCGGCGGGCGCAATACCATGTCTGACTCCCACAAATCCGATCTTCTGTTGCTGGTGGTTACCCTGTTTGCAGCCATCAGCTGGATGTTTTCCAAGGAAGCAGTGCTGCTGATGCCCCCGCTCATGTTCATGGCCGCCCGCTTCCTGATTGCCGGTGCGGTACTGGCCTTCTTTGCACGGCGTTCGCTGATGAAACTCAGCCTGGATCAGCTCCGCCGCAGTGTTGGCGTTGGCCTGGTATTCGGCACCGCCATGACCTGCTGGGTCATGGGGCTGGTTCATGGCACCAGCCTTGGCGAAGGCGCCTTTCTCACCAGCCTCGGCGTGGTGATTGTGCCCATCATTGCCCGCCTTGTTTTCCGCGAAGCCCAGCCACCAAGCACCTGGCTGGCAATCCCCATTGCGGTTGCGGGCCTGGCCCTGCTATCGCTGGAGAACGGCTTCCGGCCTGAAGCCGGTCAGATTTTCTTTGTGCTTGCGGCCAGCATTTTTGCCCTTTACTTCAACCTCAATACCCGGGCCGCAAACCAGCGAACCGTCGTGAACCGCCTGGGCAAAACCGTGGAAAAACACCGGGTACCAGCCCTGCCCCTGACCGCCATTGCCCTGCTGACCGTGGGCGTGCTGACACTCGTGGAATCCCTGTTGCTGGAACCCTGGCAGCCCACACTGGGCAACCTTACTCCGATACTGGTGTGGTGGGTGGCCGCCAGCGCCGTGATCGGTACCGCCGGTCGCTTTCTGCTGCAAACCCTGGCTCAGAGCCTCTCGGCCAACAGCCACGGTGTAGTGATCCTGGTGCTGGAACCGGTGTGGGTGGCGCTGTTCGCTGCTGCCTGGTTCGGCGAGTCCATGACAGCCATACAGCTGGGCGGCTGCGGACTCATTTTTGCGGCACTGATCGTCAACCGCTGGGCGGTGCTGAGCAAGGCGCTCAAAGCGCAGTTGAGGAACCGGAAAACCGCTTAAAAGAGGTTGACCAGCCCCCAGGGAATCAGTATATTGCGTCCCCGTTGCAGGACACAGGACCATAGCTCAGTTGGTTAGAGCGCTACCTTGACATGGTAGAGGTCCGCGGTTCGAATCCGCGTGGTCCTACCAATAAATCAGCATCTTACGCTGATCCTGCAAAAGCCTTGGCAAAATTTTGGCAATAAATTGGCAAAATAATCAGGCTATACAGTATCCAGAATGAGCCGCCTCCGGGCGGCTTTTTCGTGTCTGGCGCAGGTTCAAATCCTGCCGTCCCGACCAATTCGCAGCAACAGAATCAGCCACCTACGGGTCGCTGATTTTTTTGTGTCCCAACTTTGTCCCAATTCTGATTTTCCGCCTATCGGCCCTGCAGTCTCACGCTTCCCTAATCCATATCGCACAGGGGTGTGAGCCTTATCTGACATACGGGGCCAGGCCAATCGGTAGAATGCACCTGACTCCGCCAGCAAGGAAGCGAGCGGAAATGCCCGGCCAATCCAACCGGGGTTGATAGCAGGGGGCGTTTACTCCTGGCCCCCTGCTCTCTTCTCAAACGATCCGGCGGGCTCTACAAGTCTTCATCACGATGCTTGTTCCGGATAGATGATATGATTCCCAACACCGCGAACGTCGCAATCACTCTGGCAACACCCGCTTCTGCGCCCCTCGAACCGTCCCAGTTTTCACTGGTTATTGCATGCACAATAGCTCTGAAGCACTCTTCCTCGTCGTTGGCCGCAAGCCTTACAAGCTCGTGACCATGGGCTTCGCCGTACTGAGATTCCTTTAACCAGCTACCGGATTGGTCCGGAACTCTGACCGGCAACCAGCCGACCAGGCGCTCTTCACCGGGCACATATCCGGTAAACGAGAGATCAGCTCGGCAGCGGATCATTGATGACTCAGGTACAAGCTTCGGTAAACCGAAATCACCCAGGCCAATGTCAAAGGGTTCGTACACCTTGCAAGGTGTAATTTCTGTGATAGGCTTAGGTAGGGTCATGTAGGACCTCCTTTAGTTGATACCCGTCGATTAAAGTGCATTCCACAGGCGGCCCCATGGCAGTGGGGTCGCCTGCTCCTTCCGGATTATAGTTCGCTTTCCCGAAATCGTAATTTAGATACACTGTTTACATCCCTTCTTGCCCCCACTTGTTTGAAGCAATAACCAGAAATGCGAGCTTTTAAAGTCTTTTTGAAAACTTTTTTTCAAATCAGCTTACCCTCTTTCTGAAATCCACCAAATCAGCTTACCACCGCCAGATCCGCCAGCGCGCAACGAACCCTCATTCACAGCCAAATTATCACGAATTCTGAAAGTGCAAAGTCCTGCCAGCGCCCCGGACCTGGAGCTTACGGCAGGTGCAACATTCAGAAGGCTGAGAGTCTGTGCATTGAATAGAGGGAATCGGCCGGTCGCTGGAACAGCTCCGTCACCACATCACCCAGCTCGTCCAGGGTCTGGTAGGAGAACATCGGGTACAGATTGGAGACGAGCAGCGTCGATACCGCCGTTCGGTTGCCGATCGTGACCGCGGCACAGTCCGCCAGCCGCAGGCCCGCAATCATTGTGGTGGCAGTCGGATAGCTGAAGTAGATGGTGGTCGGCCCTTCCTGGTCCGTAATGGTGCCCGAGGAAATCTGGGAATCGAGGTCCGTGCCTGGGATGACGACAGCATCGCCCTGAAGCCTGAATTGGGGGCTGAGTGCGTCGGTGGTATCCTCGAGCTGCACAGACTTCTTCAGCGTGCCATTAAGGAAGACCGACACGAACTTCTGCACCCTGGTTTCCGCCAGGCTACAGGTAACCTCCAGGTACCCAGGGTCAAACGGTGGGGCGCCGGGATCAAACTGGATATCGTCGCCAGTGTTCTGCCCAGTCCTCACGCCCTCTCGCCGCAGCGTTGAAACCTCATAGCCGGCAACAACGAACCGAGAACGCAGGTCGATTGAGAACTCATCAAACCGGCCAAGGTCCGACCGCCACACTTCCTCTTGCGAGAGCGTCACAGTGTAGTTGTTCTCCTCGATGATGAGGCTGCCACACGCCAGCTCCAGGCTCACATTGCGATTGTGCTGAAAGGTATTGCTCGTGCGGTTGTTGTATTCGATGACCGGGATCTCAGCCAGGGTCACGCCGTTGCTGTCCACGATTCTCTCGAAACTGCTGGAGCCCTCAGAAATCACGTAGTCGATCGTCTGGTCTTGATCGCCCTCATCCACAAAGGTAGCTGGATACGTGGCGCCTCCTCCATTCGGGATGGGTTCTCCGGCGCACGGGTGCGGGTACTCCTGGTCGTAGAAGCTCTGGTCGTATTGGAGGGAGGTGCCGAACGTCTTGGCGGGGATGCGGTGGTAGGCGGTAACCTTCTGGTTGCCCACGTATTCAACGTAGATCGGAATATCAACCTCGTCCGAGGCGCCCTGGTTCGTGGCATCGCGGGTGTACTTCCTCGTGAGTCCAACCACTCCCGGGTCCTTCATGAGGTATTCGTTCACCTGGTCAACACGATATGGCCGGGGCTCGGCATCCTTGTCGTAGATAAGCTGGCTGGTGAATCCGCCAACCTCGGACCACTCATACAGATAAACACGAGAGCCATCCGGATCTGGCTCCAGCTCCGTGGCGTAATGGCGAACGGTCAGCACCGCCCTGTTGGCGTCGTGGTTGAAGTACCAGTCGGTCACGCCCGCAAGGTCGTCGGCCAGATCGATCTCCGGGCCTACGTCGGGCAGCCCATTGACGGTCTTGTCCTGTGCCAGGTTGAACTTGAAGAGTTTGTACGCCTCGCCCTGGCTCTGCGGAGTCTTGCCCATAACCAGCAGCTCGAGGCCGCCGGACACTCTTCGGATGGCCGCGCCGGCCACCTTCTGAAATCCATCCGTCTCCGTGTAGTCGCCGAGATCCACCAGAACGTTGAGCTTGTGGTAAACCACGGACCCGCGCACCCAGCTGCTCCGCCAGCCGGTGCCGAGGTTCACTTCGTTTTTCGGATCAAAGAACCGAGATGGCGGGCCGTCCCACGACACAATCAGCTCCGGAGTCGGGCCAAGATAATTGCGGTTACCCGTCAGGTAGTTCTCGATGCCCTTGGCGATCGTGTACGGCTCCTCCCGGAATGCAGGCACCAGAGTCCATGCAGGGTTGATGCCGCCCTCAGTTCCAAGTGGAGGGTTGATTTCGGTACCGGCTCCATCCAGGAACGGTTCGCCATACTGGGTGAAGCTGTTGTTGCCCAGGGCCAGGGTCGGGAGAAAGTAGAATCCGGATTGGGTGCAGGGCTTCGGGTTGCTCTCAAAGCCGATCACCTGCGGACCGGATTGAAACCAGCGCACCAGTACCCGGTCACCCAACTCGAAGGCAACTACGTCGCAATCCATGTACTGGACAGGAACCTTCTCGAGCACAAGGGTCTGGTTGATATCGAGCCCCTGCTCCGAACTCTGGGCTGGGTCCAGTGACAGGTTGCAGGTCTCACCCTCAATCCGGGTGATTGTTCCAACGCGGTAGCCCGGCTGCCACTTCTGGACAGCGGGAAGGATTGCAGCATTGAACCAAAGCTGGGCACCGGTCTGTGCCGCCCGGGGAACCAACTGACCATCACGGCTGGGATTGTACTTGCCACTGCCATCGAACGACGGGTGAATGATGAGGTTGTTGTCGCTCTCGTCGTTCACTTCAATCAGACCAACCTCACCGGTGGCGTCGGTCACAAAGTCGGCGCACCAGGCGGTGATTTCCTTTTCCGTGGGCACGCGCTCAATCTGCGTCCTGCGCTTTTTCAGCGCCAGGTCTTCGGCAATCGCATCCTTGGCGGCCCGGTTCGCCTTTGCCCGTTCGCCCTGCAGTTCCATGAGGTCGATCTGAAGTAGCCGGATCTGATCGGCGGCGCCATTTACGCCTGCCTGGTAGTCCGGGATCAGCGAATCAATGGCATCCGCCACATCGTCCACCGCCGCATCGGCTTGCAAGAGGGCCAGTTTCTTCTGTGGAACAATGACCGCCAGCTCGGCAATGCGCTCGTCGATCTGCTCCAGTTCCTGCTGGATTCGCTCAGTGCCATACTTCAACGAGACCCGGTACTGGCCATCGCCGATGTGTTCAACGATCTCTCCCTTGGCCATTACCGCTCACTTACCTCACAGAATTTGTCCGCATCACTCACGTAGTAATTGATGAAGTCGGCTTTTAAAGTGACGTTGTCCGCCGTCACGGTCATGCCCGGCTGCAGGAACAGATCAATGTCAGCCCTTACCCGGTATTTGCCGTTGGTGAGATTGATGGAGCGAACGCCTTTCAGAGTGCGGGAAGCGTTCTGCGACTGCTTGCCGCCCAGGTATCCAGATACCGTCACAGAGAAGGAGCTGGGGCCCCGATCGTATCGAAAGGTGTCGAAGTTGGAACGCAGGATCTCCTCGGCCCGGACCGTTCCGTCAGAGAACCGAAAGCCTTTCTTCAGGATGAGCTCACCGTCCTGCCGGGCCTCAATCTCGTCTATGAGATCCACCGCTGCCGGAATAACCGCCTGCAAATAGGATTGCCGAGTGCCTGCCTGGTTCGTGGCCTGCCAGCTGGAGATGCTCAGATCCAGGTCGTTCAGCCCGTTGGCTGCCCCGGTGATGGTGAGCAAGTACAGCTCCTGCAACTGTATCGGGTCGAGGCGATCAATCCAGTTGTCGAACCCGGTGAAGGAGGCCGTGAAGTCTACACTTGCTGTAATCTCCCCGGGGTTCTGTACCTGCTCACCCTGAAATAAGGCCGAGAACGGAACGGAGGCGGTGATGGTGCCTTCGGTTGGAGGAACGCCGGGGGCGAGTGCAGTCAGCCCGGCGGGCGGCGACGTTTCACCAGCAATATCCTGCCCCCAAACAACCGGTGTACCATCATCCAGAAGGCACATCGCCTGGCTGGCGTTCGGGCAGTTGGCGATTGCGACCACACCAGAGGTGGTAGAAGCCGGCGGCGAATTCAGGCCATAGGATGTGCTGCCCCAGTAGATGACTCCGCCGTTCTGCAGCGCCATGCAGTAGTAGCGCCCTGCGGCAATAGCATCCGGAGACGATACAGACGCCGGCACAGAGTTCTGGCCCTGACTGCCGATGCCCCACACCTCGACAGTACCATCGACCAGCAGCGCCATCCCATGCTCATTGCCAAGGGCGATCTGTTTCGCGGGGCCGATGCCAGAGGGCACAATCAGCTGGAAGTTTGAATTTGACCCCCAGGTAACGATCGAGCCGTCAGACTTCAGCGCCATCGAGGCGTTGCCGGCGGCAACGACCTGGACAACATCAGTAAGTCCGCCGGGTGGGCTTGCCTGGCCGCTGTCGTCACGCCCCCACCCGACAACTGTCCCATCTGCCTTCAGTGCCAGGCAGTGGTTATCTCCCAGCGCAATCTGGACAACGTCCGAGAGCCCAGCTGGGATCGTGAGCAGCCCATAGCTACTACTACCCCAGGCAACCACGGTGCGGTCTGACTTCAGCGCGACCATCGCAAAGTAGTTGGTCTGGATGGATACTGCGTCTGTCAGGGCCGGCTGACCTGACGGAGGGTCGCCCCAGGTGACAACCTCATTGGCGGTGCTTACCGCTGCGCAAGCTCCTCCGTTTGCTGTGAGGGTCGCTGATTTAAAACCGCTGAGTTCAGCCATCAGGCACCCGCTGTGATTACGCCACTGGTAATAGTCACCGAACTGCCGGCATCAAGGTTCACCGTATTAAGTCTCAACTCCCCGGATCCGCCGGTGGCGCTCACGGTGAGGTAGATAACTTCCGCGCCATCCCGATCAATGATCCGTGCCCAGCCGGCCGTGCCGGTGGCATTAACCGACAGATCCTCACCAATGGCCTCGAAGGTAATGAGGCCGTTTGATTCTGTGGCGACGGTGTTGGTCAGTGTGTGCTCGGTGAGCAGCGTGTCCGTGATCGATCCACCCATCGTGGCCGGGATCGATCCGGAGTAGATTTCCAGTTTCGGGCTGGCCAAGGTGCCGTTGGCCATGGCAGCAATCATGGCCTGCGCCATGGTTGAACGCAGAGCGGTTTGAATCTTCATTGGTCCAATCGCCTCTCAACAAGAATGCGGATCTGGGTGGTGTCATCACCGGGGGAGAAGGATTCGGGCGCTCCGAGGAAGCAGCCCTCCTTGCAGGAGACAATGAGTCGGCCGTAGGTCCTGACCATGCGGGCGAGGTTGTCTGTCTGTCGCTGGCTGCGCGGCACCCATT
Organism: Marinobacter sp.; assembly: GCF_041984545.1. Taxonomy (GTDB): domain Bacteria; phylum Pseudomonadota; class Gammaproteobacteria; order Pseudomonadales; family Oleiphilaceae; genus Marinobacter. The sequence goes on from NZ_JBHIXV010000005.1 coordinate 43,814, forward strand.
CAATGTCGAGGACCCGGTCAGCATCCGAGTACCCGAAATCGTTAATGGCTGCCCCACCATCGAGGGTGGGGGTCCGCGTCACTCGCCGACTGAAGTCTGAGAGGCCGGGCAACTCTGGAGAGTCGATGGTTTCGTGACCGTCGATATCAAAGATCGGGGCATTGATGGTCAGCATCAGTTCAGCCTCAGTAGCATTTCTTCACCATTCGCACTCATGCGAACCTGAATCTCTCTCAGAATCTCGAACATGAATGCCTCCAGGTGGGGCTGAAGACCGGCGCCGTCCACCTTGATCAGGGCATCGCCCCGGGCCAACTGCCTGGTTTTCTCCTTGATGTAATCGACCTCGGCCTGGGTGAGCTTGCTCTGGTCGTCCAGGGCCTGCTGGCGAAGCTCCCTTTCCTCTCGGATCTGCTTGGAAAGTTCAATCTGGGTAGATCGGGAAGCGTCATCGAAGCCGCCGAACAGGTCTGCAATCACGTCACCGGAGTTGCTGAACGTCTCGCTGATCGTCTTGGCGATGGCCTCGATACGGTCAGCCCCAGCCTCCACCTCGGCAATGTCGAGCGAGACCTTCGCCTCAATGAGCTTGATGCGCTCGTTGCTGTTGAGCTCCAGCAGTTTCAGCTGGTACTCCTCGGTTTGCTTGACGACTTCCTCGGTTTTCTTCGCAGCCTCGTCCAGGGCCTTGTTGCTGTTGACGATGGTGCCGGAGAAGCTGTTGATCTTCCCGGTGGTCTCGTCGTAGCCCAGTTGCAGTGACTTGTTGTTGGCCGCCAGCTGCTCGGTGGTTTTCGAGACGTTACCCAGGGCGCCGCCGCTGGCCTCTACGCTCTGGTTCAGTTCGTCCAGCGCGTTGGTTACTTCCCGCTGGGCGCCGGTGAACTGTTCCGTTTTGTTGGCGTTGTCCACCAGCTGCTGGGCATACCGGTTCAGTTCTTGCCGCTGCTCCTCGGTAATCTCGGTGGTGTAGCCCATGGTCTGACCAAGGGCTTGATTCATCTCCTGGTAGCGCTGGCTGATCTTGCGAAGCTCGTTGGTTTCCTCCGCCAGCTTCTTCGCCTCACCGGTCAGGGGCGCGAAAGCCTGGGCAATCTCCTGCAGTTCGTCTGCGTTGAAATACTCGAACAGCTTCTGATTCAGAGCGTTCAGCTCCTCCTCGAAGTAGTCGTTGATGAAGGAGCCAAGGGCGTAGCCGCCGGTCAGTGCCAGGCCGAGCAGGCCGCCCTTTCCTACCGTGGATGAGGCGATGCTCTTAATTGTGTTCAGGTTGCCGATGACAGCCTTGAAGCCCTGGGCACCAGCCAGTGCCGTAAGACCGCCGCCGATAGATTCCAGTCCGCCAGCCAGACCACCAACGGCCGGCAGCACCGTATTGATGGTTTTGGCCAGGCCGAGGATTTCGCCGGCGGTCTTTTTGGTTTCCTCGTCCAGCGACTGGAACTGCTCAATGCCCTCACCGATCGCAATGAACAGCGGCTCCAGACCATTGGCGATACCAGCAGACACATTCACCAACGCGGTGAATGCATCAACCACTTTCTGCAGCACATCCTCCAGCCCCTCGACGGTGGAGAGATCCACGTCGCCGAAGAGCCCTGTGAACAGGTCGCCCAGTTCGTCACCCAGATCGCCAAAGGCAGAAAGCAGTTCGTTCAGGTCAATGCCCGACAAAGCCTTGGGAAAGTTCGCGGCGATGACCGAGAGCTTTTCGTCGATGCTCTGAGCGAGCCCTTCCAGACCATTCAGGATGGGCGCGAAGACGCCGTCCTCGAGGCGGATCTCGGAACCAAGGGAATTAAAGATGCTGGTGATGGACTGGACGATGGAGCGGGTTTCGTCGGTAAGGTTGGATCCGAGGCCAATCAACGCAGAATTCAGGTTGTTCTGCAGGGTCTGGCCAAGGGCAGCCAGCGTTTCAGTCAGCTCTTTCGATGCAGTCTCGGCAGCGCCGGCATTATCCTTAAAGGCGTCCAGGTTCTGAGCGAATTTTTCGGAGGCGTTACCGGTCAGGGCAAGCACCGGCGCCAGCGCTTCCACCGAGCCGAACAGCTTGGCCATCAGCTCGGTGTTGCCGTCAGTGGCTTCCGCCACGTCCGTCAAGACGCCGGAGAAACCCTTACTTTCAAGGGCGGCGGCGTTGAACTCAATACCCAGTTCGGCGGCCAGATCAGACGCTTCTTTCGAGGGCTTCAGGAGAGAGTTGATTGCAGCGCGAATGCCGGTGATGGCCTCGGCCGTATTGGTACCGGTCTCTGCCGTGATGGTCGCGATGGCGGCGCCCATCTCCTCAAAGCTGAGCCCGGCGGCGGCTGCGATCGGTGCAAGGCGACCAATGGTGGATGACAGCTCAGGGATGGTGGTTTGGCCCAGCTGCACGATGGTGAAGAAATCGTCAGCGTAGTCGCCAGCCTGGCTGGCCTCAGCGCCAAAGGCGTTGAGCGTGCTGACGAGGGCCGTGGTGGTAGCGCCCAGATCGGCGCGGCCAGCCAGGGAAAGCTGCTCAGCGGCGGCGATCAGCTCAAGGGAGTTGCGGTAATCCACCCCCGCAGAGATGGCACCGTAGGTGGCGCTGGTGATCTGATCCAGCGAAGCGGTAGATCGTTCCGAGTATTCGAGGATCTGGGCTTGGAAGTCGCGGAGGTTATCCGCGGGCTGCCCGATAAGGGTGGCAATTTCACCGAAGGCCGTATCGAAGTCATCAGCGATCTTGATCGCGTAGCCGGTCACACCAATGGCGGCCGCGGCCAGGGCCGTGTCCAGCTTGATGATGCTGTCGGTGATGTTTGCCAGCGGGCCGGTGAGATCCCCTACCCGACCAGACAGGCTGTCGAGGTTGCGACCGACTGAGGTAATGGCACCACCGGTGCGGTCAACGCCACCGAAGATGATCTCAACCGTTTTCTGCTTATCGGCCATGTTTTCTCCGGGCAATAAAAAACCCCGCCGGAGCGGGGTTCTGTGGAATTCGTTTGTTTACCGACAGACGTTATCTCGGTGGCGTTCGGCCTCCCGGATGCGCTGGTCGAAATACTGCTTTTCACTGACGCTGTAGCCCTGCCGTTTGGCAATATCCCAGCGCTCTTCCCAGTTCTTCACTCGGTTTCGGGCGCCGGTACACACATAGTCCACGTCACTGTCGTAGCTGCTCTGTTCCGAGCGGTAGGTCCGGCGGGCATCACGTTGTTCCATCATCAGCCGCTGACGGTCGGTAATCATCGGGCCGGTCTTGCTCTCCCGAATGTGTACCTCTTCCTGCTCACCTGGGGGTGGTTGGTTGCCGAAATGGGTAACGCCGTTTTCGTCGGTCCACTTGTAGACCTGGCTGAATGCGGGGAATGAAAGGGCTGTGAGAAAAATCAGAATCAGGCGCATGGTTACCTCCTTGTCATGTACCTGATCGAATGTAGCACAAAGCGAGGCGACTACACGTCCCCATAACAGGGGAAGTCACTTCCGCCTGTACCACATGGCCCACAGATTCATTTCAGCCTCGGTGAGATAGCCCTCTGGAAACACATCGGGCCGGGTCTCGTAAAGATACCGGCCCTTGCGATCGGCCAGGGCTAGGCTGGCTTGGATGTCGCTTTGCCGCCAGAGGGCTTTCGCTTTACCTGGGCCTGCTGGCCTTTCCCGGTCAGTTCCATGACTTTGTTGGCCAGAATGCTGAACTCAATCGGGAAAGCCTCGGCCAGTTTGGCAACGTCCGCCAGCTCCAGCTTCGGCTCGACGGTGGCCAAGCGGACGTGCTCAAGGCGTTTGGCCAGAGCGGCCGGAACATCCTGATGGTAGCCAATGCCGTCCATCAGGGCCCCGACCTTTTCCTTGCCGGCACCCGAAAGGCGCTCCACGAGATCCGACAGCAGCTTACCCTTGGACGCCGACTCTTCCGCGGTGGCCAGCTCGTGCGCGGTGAGCCCGCGCACTTTCACGACACCATCACCGAAACCGGCTTCGGCCAGAGCCTCCAGCGTGACTTCCGTTTCACGCGGGACAAACTCTGCATTCTGGAACTTCTTGAGGTCCAGCATTACGCCGTGACCTCAACGCCTGCGGATTCCGGCGAGATGGTGCAAGCCGCCTGAATCTCGTCGCCAGCCGGGAAGGTACGGCTGATGCCGAACTTGCCCTGCTCCAGGATGTAGCCACCCTGGAACTTGTTGGGGAAGAACTTGAACCACAGGATCTCGTTCTTCAGTTTCACCAGGCCATCACTGATACCGTCGTTCAGGTAGGCGGTAAAGGTCGCCTGGTTCAGCGTGGAACTGGTGGAGCCCAGGGTGGTGCCGTAGATCTGGGTGGAGCTCACAGAGTGCGAGGTCTCGGACGGCACGAAATCGGAACCCCGAGGAACGTCCGCGAAGATCGGCTCAGCGAAGCTGGCGAACACCTTCTTCGGCACGTTTCCAGTGTGGATCGACTGCAGTGCGGAGTTGAACACCACGTTGCCATTCCGGTAGTCCACTTCGTAGATCGGGAAATCGTAGCGCTCCTGGTGAACACCAACCACCTGGAAGATGTTGGCATCCGTGACCGGGGCTGCTGTGGTGCCTTGCAGGCGAACCTGGCCGATCTCGATCTTGGTTGCAGCAATCAAGGGCGGTCCGCCAGCGCCACCGCGAGTCTCACTGAACGACGTGCCGCCGGTGCCGGCGGTGGTGGCCACGGTGCCGGTCGCATCCACGGTGATGGAGTGGATGATGTGGGTATTGCTGGACACAGCCCGCGCACAGGTCAGACCGGTTTCAGCGGAAAACGACACTGCCTGGCCTCCGACGTAGGCGGTACCGGCGGACACGTCCACGGTGTTGTCGCTGCCAGCAGCGGCCGGGACAATGGTGCCACCAGTGATCAGGCCATCCGGGCGGACAACAGGCTCAAAGCCGGTACGCCGGGACCACAGGGATGCGTTGGACTCGAAGGTTGTTGCGTCTCCGGAATCGGTCAGCGCAGCCATTGGTGACTGACTCTGGCCGCCCTCGTATTGGATCTTTGCATTTTCAGCGTTTGCCATGGTTCATTCCTCTTCGGCATGGGTTGCCCAGTCAGGGCGGTTTTCAAATGTCAGGCACAAAAAAGCCCGCTCATTGGCGTGCTGGTTTGTCGTCTGTGGTTGGGGTTACTGGCTGAAAGGGTCGCCATTGTCGGTTTCGAAAATCACATCCATGGTCACCGAGCAGCCGATGATCTTCATGCCGGAATCCGGGGTCAGGATCAGCGTATCGGTTTCCATCATGGATACCGCCAGCCCACCCAGGGTTGGGTCCGGGGTGTTGGACAGGTCTCTGAAGACCTTCTGAACCACTTCGCCATACATGGCGTTCGCGGCCTCCGCATACGGCTCTGCCGCTTCACTCTTCAGGTACTCGATAACCACCTGCATGGTGTGGCGGGATTTGCCGTACTGCGTTTTCTCCGTCTGGTGCTCGCCGTCCCAGACGCACACAAAGACGGATTCGTCCTCATACTGCTCCCTGCGGTAAACGTCTCCGGTGGTGAGGCTATCGAGCCGGGCAACGATGGCCTTCACCACCTGTTCGCGAATGGTGTCCATCAGAAGAATCCTCGTTCAATCAGCCCGATCTGGCGGTCAAGCTCTTTCAGCATTTCGTTGGCCGCCAGCTCCTCCGCTTTTTTCGCGAGGCCTGGGGTCTTGTCGTAGACGTTGGGCACGGCCGGGCCACGTTTGGCCCGAAGGGGCGTTCTGCCGTTGTAGTCTGAGGCACCAATATCACGTTCATAGACACCTTTGGCCTGGGCGCCGGTGACCTGGGCAATGAAGGCGTGCCGGTAACGCTCCCGCTTACTGTCCTTCCAGATTTTGAAGGTAACGCCCTTCTTGGTCTGGCGGGCGCCATACTCGATCAGTGGAACCGGCTTGCCCTTGATCACCAGCTTGGCGCTGAGGTTGCTCAGGCTGGCGAAGTACATGGAGGTGTGTGCGCGAATGACCTTCTTCTTGAGGGCCACTTTCCGGGCCATCTCATCAACCGAGATCTTCCGGCCCTGCCTGGCGCCATGGTTCACGGATCGCTGGAGCGCTTTCTTGCCACCTTCACGGTATGCCTGCAGCAGATTGAGAACGTCTTTCAGGCTCGCCGGGTCTACCCGGGCATAGGTCTGGCTCATACCTCGATCACCACCACGCGCACTGTGTAACCGTCATTGGCCAGCTTGCTCTCCACCCGCCACTGCTCTACCCCGACCTCGATCACATCCCGCTTCTTCAGGGTGCCCACATCCTCGGTCAGCATTTCCGCCTCGGTGCGCACACCGCTGGTCTGGGTCTCCCCGGCGGACACGAATTCCACGTCCCGGGACAGGTGGACGTAGAGATCGGGAACAACTTCGTCGCCTTCGTGGCGAGTCAGGGTGCAGGGCACACCCTGGGTTTCGATCAGCCGCCGGGCCGACCGCTTGAACGTTCGCTCACTCATAGGTCAATCTCCACAAACTGAAGCGGCCCCGGGATGGGGCCGCTTGGATTTGCAGAGATCAGCCGGTGAGCTTGACCACTGCGTTGGGGCGGGTACACAGGAAGATCGGGTTGGACTGCGATTCCGCCATCACACCCTTGTTCATGGGCAGCGGCTCGATCTTCGTGTAGTACGGCAGGCCGTTGGTGCCAACAGTCTCCATGTAGTTGGCAGGTGCAAAGCGACCGATGAACAGATCGGGCACACCTTCCGGAATGGCGTAGGCCTCATCATCAGCAACATACTTCACACCGCCAACTTGGCCGCGATATTGCTCGAAAATTACATCACCAAATTCAAAGCCACCACGAACATCATCCCGGTTTTTTGCACCATCCTGGTAACGCTCATAGGCCTTCTGCACGCTGTCATGACCAACCAGGTTTTTGAAGTAAGTGCGACCGCAGATAACACGAACGCCAGTGAAGGATACTCCCGCCAGCTGGTCTTCGATCTTGTCCAGCAGCTCCAGCACCTTGTTGCGCACCTTGGTGGAGGCGGTGCCCAGCACCAGACTGTGGGTAGTCTGGCTGATGCCGAAGGACGTGAAGGTATTTACCAGTGGCGTGGTGCCATCCGAATCCATGATGATGCCCTTCACCGCACCTACCTTCAGGTGCTCCATGGTGGCGTCGAGCTGGCGCCGGTGCTTGGCTTGGCGCAGGGCCACGTAGTTGGCCACCGCCTCCACCTCTGACTCCGCACCAAAGGCGCGCAGGCCCTGGATTTCGTCAGCCATGATGGTGGATTCCTGAGGCAGGTGCAGGGTTTCGAACGGGATCATCTTTCGACGATCACGACCAACTTGCAGACCTGGTGCGCCACGGTCGGCAGCCGGCACCAGTGCCAGGGTGGCACCGTCTTTTTCGATGCTCAGGTGAGTGGTGTTAATCCCTTCCTGCTCGAACAGGCCAAGGGCGCCGAGGCGGCCCGGAACATAAGGGGTCTCGTTGATGGCCGCAGTCAGGCTGGACAGCGAGAATGCGTCATCGTTGAAAATATCCATAGAAGCCATGTTGTTTCTCCTGATCTCAGGTTGAATTCAGTGGTAGCCGGGATTACCGGGCGATGATGCCCAGAGCGGCCAGATCGGTGATTGCGTCGGCATCGGCACCGGTGATGGTCGCAGCGTCGATTTCTGCATCGCGGACGATGGCGACTGCGCTCACATCGGCTGCTGAGCCGTCAGCGGCATCCCACAGCACGCCGGCGGCTGCCTCGGTGCCATTAGTGGCGGCCGGGGTATATGCGGTGTACTTACCGGAAGCAGTGATCTTGCCCAGCACCTGGCCGGCCGGGTACGGGCCACCGGTCACGGTGATGGATTCGCGGGAACGCTTGCCGTTGGCTTCTGAGACCAGAAATTCACCGGCACGGGTTGCTTCAGTTTTCATGGTTAACCTCCAGGGTTACGCTCGATTGTTGAGTTGCGAATAGGCCTTCTTACCGTCAGGCCGTTTTTCGTTGCCCGGGCCGGGCTGGTGATGATGCTCCAGATCCTGATCGGTCAGGGCTTTCACCTCGGCGATCGCAGTCCGAAGCATCTGGGTTGGGTTGGAGACGTGCTTCATCAGCACATCGGCATCCAGTCCGCCAGCCGCGGCAATATCTTTCACCTCGGCAGCGAACTTCAGTCGGGATTGAACGGTTGCCATGGGCAGCTTCTCTTTCGCCAGAGCCACGGCCATGGCATCGAAGCCCGCCTCGGAACAAAGGGCGATTACCTCGTCGGCGGAGGCAGCGGCTGGATTCTTCAGTGCTTCCAGTTCGCTTCGCAGCTCTTCCATGGACTTCTGCTGGGCTTCGAGCTTGGCCTTGTAGCTGGCAGCCTCTGCTTCAGCGGCGCGGATCTTGCCCTGCATCTCGATCTGCTGACGGAACTGGGCGGGATCGGCAGAGGCAACGGCCTTGAGCTTGGCGTCCTTGTCGGTGGCGAAGCCCCACTCGATGGCCTCGTCGGCGCCCATGTACACGTCACCACGATCAAGCAGAGCGTTGATCTCGTCGGCAGTTTTGCCGGTGGTGGCCACGTAGGCATCAACGATGGCGTTATCAATCGCAGCGATTCCGGTTGCGTGCTCCTCCAGCTCTTTGCGGTTATAGAAACCGAGCATCAAGGTTGAGGCCCGGTGAGTCATGATGCTGGTACCGACACCCATGGTGCGGGTGTCACCGCCGAGCATGATCACGGTGGCGATACTGGCGGCCATGCCGGTCACGCGAACGTGCACCTCGGCCTGGTGGTTCTTCAGGTAGTTCATGATCCGAACGCCCGAGGCCACATCACCGCCGGGGCTGTTCAGCTCCAGGTCGATCCGATCCAGTTCACCGAGAGCGTCCACGGCTTCGATGAATTCGCGGGCGGGCTGCTCGCCGGTGAAGTCTGCCACCCAGTCCGGAGCCCAGTCCGAACCGATGGCGCGGTCAATAACCACCTTGGCCGTCCGGTCTCCGGAAGCCTGTGCTGTAAACCATGTCATGGGTTATTCCTCTTCGGTGAGCTCCGCCTCACGGAGCATGTCTGATTTGCGTTTGCGGGCGTTGACGTTGGCTTGCTGAATGTCCTTGCCTCGGTAGCCACGTTTGGCGTTGGCGGCATCAAGGCTTTCGAGGTCGTTCTCGATTTCCTTGACCACGGCATTCACGTCCTGCTCTGGGTGGATGTGCGGCCAGCGCTGGGTGCGCCAGTCACGTTTGTTGTAGTCGTCATACCGGTCGGCGTAGCCAGGAGCGCGAACGGCACCGGAAAGAACGGCGGCATCGGTGAACCAGAAGCCAACCCGCTCGCACACCTGATGGATTGCCAGGTGGTCCTGGGCCATCTCGATCTCGCGGCGATACTCGTTGATCATTGCCCGGTACACCCGGTCGTTCATGTTCTTCCAGTCGCCGGTCATCAGCTCGTAGAGCGACTTGGTTCCGGCGGCAACCGCCAGCAGCTGCTGGCGCTGGAAGTCGGAATACCCGGCACCGGTGTTGTCGCCATCGAACAGGGTCAGCTTCTCACCGGCCGCACCGGTCAGAACGGTGCCGGGTTGGGCGTTGATCTCCGGAAGCGGGTCGTCCTCGTCCACCGGCTCGCCGGTGATCGGGTCGAACTTCCAGTCGGCATCGCCGGAGTATTCCTTCTGCAGGAAGCCGGTGAACGGAGCGCGGGTTTCCTTGCGCACCAGCTCGCTGTCTTCGTAGCTGTCGTAGGTCTTGGCCCGCAACAGAGCCTGCACCACATCGGGCTCGCCCCGGACCTGGCCGGGCCGGAGTGGCAGGTAGTGGTGAATCACCTGGTTGGCCGGGATCCGGATTGGCTTGGTCGCCATGGACATGCCATCGGTGTCCTGTGGGTGCTCCGGGTACATCCAGTACGCCACCCGCTGGCCACGCTTGTTGAACTCGATGCCGGCGATTATCCGGTTGCCGTTGCGCCGGGTGCGGTTCAGGGTTTCCGGAACGTGGTCTGGCTCGATCACCTGCAGCTGGATCGGGACGGCCATGCCAAAGGAGGCGGGCCGGGAGCGAAGCCGGATGAATACTTCACCCGCACTGCGGCGGCTGCGGCAGGCCTGAGCCAGCATGCCGTAGAAGTCGAGCGTTCCATCCGGGCAGGCCATGCCGGTCCACGGTGTCCAGAGATCCGCCAGCGATTCGTTGAACGCATCGTTGCTGGACTCGAACAGGGGCGTGATGCCGGTGCCGATTTCGTTGGCCACGTTCCGGCTGATGCCACGCTCAAGCCAGGGGTTGTTGCGGAAAGCCTGCCGGGCCCGATTGCGCAGCGTAGACAGGGAGCTGTTCAGCGCCCGGTTAGGGCCAGTGGCCGGGGCGTTCCATCCAGTAGCACGGCGGCCATGGGTCGCGCCCTCATAGGCCTGAGCCTTGAACTTCGGAACCTCACCGGCCCGAACACGGATTCTCGGTTTCTCCACCTTAAACCCCCTTGCACACGTTCAGGCGCAGGCCGCGCTTCGGCGCTTTGCCGGAGGCCGACGAGATTGAATCCTCGATGTGCTGCTTGGCCTTCATCAGCTCATTGATCGAGCGGTACCGCACACGCTTGCCGTCCGCAAACTGCACCTCCAGCTCGCCGGTCGCAATCGCGTCGTTGATCGCAGTCAGATCGTCTTGGGTAAATGCCATCACTGGAACCTGATTCGGGAGCGCCGCTTCTGGCGTTGAGCCGGAGGCACTGTTGATTTGCGAGAGGTTGAGCGTTCGCCGTCTGCCTGGATCTCGGAGTTGCTATCCCAGTCCCGGGCCCACGGCGGGGGCGATGCCCAGTTGATCTTGTCGTAGCCCTTCTTGGTGGCGGCCACATCCACGTAAACGAACAGGTCGAAGGCCTCGTTGGGCCCCTTGCCCGGCTTCTCCCACTTGCCGTTGTCGAGCCGTTGCTCGTAGGTCAGCTCCTCGAAGAACCAATCACCGAGCCAGTCCGGGAAGTGGCAGTAATTGGGTCCAGGCTCTTCACGCTCCAGGGCGTTGCTGATCGTGTCCTTGATCAAGTTGGTGTTCAGAACGTGCAGCGGAATGTCACCCTTCGCACTGGTGTGCCGATCCTTCCGGCCGGTGTTGTCCGGGAAGGTCTCCCGCATCCGGGGCGCACTCCTGGAGCTGCCACCCTTCACCAGCATCACCTTCCGGTGCAGGCCCTGACGCTTCAGGGTTCGGTAGAACTGGTAGGCGTTCTCCGTGACACTGGCGCCACCGCCCTTCTCACCCTCACCACCGGAGTCGATGGCGGTCAGCAGCACCGGCATCTCGCGGCCGCTTTCGTCCGCCAGCGGATACTTGCGGGTGATGACGTGGGTGATCAGCAGTTCCCAGTCTTCGATGTGCCCGACCGGGTCAATGCGGCAGAGCTCACCGTCCTCATTCTTCCGGTCGGACTTGCGGAGGCTGAAGCGGTCGATCAACCACCGCTCACCGCGCTCGCCGTAACCGACTACCTGGATAACGAAGCGCCGCTTCTTACCGCCCTGCACATCCACCGCGGCGAACAGGCAGCGAACACCCTCCGGGACAACCCTTTCACCAAGACCTTCAGCACGCTGCTGGATGGCCTCGACACTCCGGACGTTCTCGGCTTTCCGATATTGGTACGGTCGGCCCCAGTCGGTGTTGATAGTGGTTTTCAGTTTCTCCTGTGAGCGGGTCTGCTCGTAGACTTCCTCGGCCTGTCGCAGCTTCGCCGCCAGGCTCTCCCAGGTTTGGAACGTGGCAGCGGGCCCTTCCATCCAGAACGAAGCAATCCGGGTTTGCCGGGGCTCGCCAATCAGCTCGCCTTCCGCCGTCAGGCTGCACCCTTCCGGAATCCACTGGGCCGTGGCGTTCAACTGGCGCTTGCCCTCGGCGAGAACCCCGCAGTGCGGGCAGAACGGCTTGGCCGCATCGAGGTTGAAGTTCTCCAGCACCGGCTGGAACCACTCGTCGCAGCTGGTGCACTGCCAGTACAACCGCTCCCGGGTGCCGAGGTTGTAAAGCGCCAGCGCTCCTTTCGTGGGTGGCGCCAGGTGCGGCCGGTCGGGATCCGGCTTCCAGTCGGCGTCGGTAATCTCCCAGCCCGGGGAGGTTTCCACCAGAGTCATGCCGGAGGACATGAAGGTCTGGGTCCGCTTTGAGGCCAGGCTGAACGGGTCCCCCTCTCCGTTGAGGTCTTCGTCCAGGCGGTCGTAATCGGTCAGCGCCACGAACCGGTAATCAGAACTGGAGAGGACGTTGACCGTTGGCCACTTGATGCCCAGGTAGTTGCCGGCCTTGAACGTCTTGTCGTGGACGTTGTTGTCGTGGCCGTGAGGGCTCATCAGATCCGCCAGCTTCGGAGAGCTGCGGAGCATCCGGTCGATCCGCTTTTTGCTGTACTCCCGGGCCTTTTCCTCACTGATCTGCACGATCAGCATGTCGCCCGGGTCGCAGCTCACCACGTAGGCAACCCAGCCATCCAGCAGGCAGTTGGTTTTGCCGGACCGGGCCGGGCCGACGAAGATCACCGCGTCGTACATCCGGCTGGACAGACAGTCCATCGGCCGGTTCATGTACGGGGTCAGGTCCTTGCGGAACTGGTCGATCTTGCCGCCGCCGTCCACCACCTTCATGTACTCAACAGCAGCATCGCTGACATTGATGCGGCGGGGCGGTTTGATGAGCTCGGCGACCTGGCGCTTGATCTGTGATGCGCAGGCCAGTGAACTCACTCTTCGTCGTCCTCGTCTTGAACTATTCGCAGGTACATCTGCTCGCGGAGAGCATCAACGCTGTCCTGCACCCGGGCGATCGCTTCGGGTGTCAGGTCGCAATCCCTTTCGAGAATATCCGGCAGGCTGTCCAGCGTGGTCGTCACCGCCTTGGCCAGCTTGCTCATTTCCAGGTGAACTTCTTCAGCCGCGATCAACTGGCGAAGCTCCTTCTCGAGCTTCACCCGTTCGTTCTCGGACTGATACCAGGCCTTCCGATCCGAAGGCGGGAGAGTGGAGGGATCATCCTCCGGGTCAAACAGAACGTGCTCTGAGAAAAGGGCTGGCCCTACATCCTTCAGAGCGTAGGTCGGGTAACCGTTGCGCTTTCCACCTGGTGTGATCCGGGCATCTTCGAGACGGCGAGCGACGGTCTTGCGGTCCATGCCGAACGCACGAGCAATCTGGCTGATCGACCAATTGTGCGCATCAGCAATGCTGTTGACTTCGCCCGCCACATCGTTCTCTCTCGTTGCCTCTAATAACCAGATGAATCAGATTCAAGTAATTGTTTTTGCTGGCGGAATAAGGGGGCTCTGGTGAGGCCCCATATAGCGCCAAAAATTTTACAAAAACCGCGTGGATGCGCCGCCCCCGCGGGCTAGCGGCCGGCCCAGGGTCCCCGGCTGTTTTCGGGGTTCCGTCATTTCGGCCAATCGAAAGTGGATCACGCTGTCACCTTGAAGGTGGTGGGAGCCGTACTGAAACAGCGAATAGCGGTTACCACGGCCGGCATCACCGATCCCTTGTAAGCTGTCACGTCGCCATGATCCCAAGGCTTGGCTGCCGGGCTTCCAGCATCCAGGTCAGAGACCGGCGCCTGGGTGTACTCAACACGGGCCGAACCAGCGCTCGGCTCTACCGAAACGAACACTTCCTCAAGGCCCGCCGGGATGATCAGCCATTCGCCCGTACCGTTCACTGTCTCGCTGTGGAGGTAGTGCTGGCGGGCGTGAGCGTTATCCTTGAAGAGCTGGTCCGAAGTGTCGGGGGAAAGAGTGTTTACTGGCATGGCTCATCACCTGAATAGATTTCTGAATAGTCCGCGGCCCTGGGACCGGAACAATGGTCTGAACAAACCTCCGTCCACGCTGACGATCTCTTCAACAATACTCAGAGTTGCACTGGCCTCAGTGGCCGGGTTGCCTGCCGAGTCCTGCCCGTTCAGCGTCATCGGGTAATCACCCAGCGCCAGAGTTGGCAACTGCTGACTCCACGAGCCGCCGGATGGAACAGGGTTGTAGGTTCCGACACCGGTGACCACCAGGGTCAGGCTGGTCGCATCCCCTGCACTACCGGAGACGATCGGGGAGGTGTCGAGGGTTGTCAGCGGGTTGATGGAGATTACCGGTGAAACGCCGTCAACCAACACGCCAGAAGTGTCGCCAACGCTGTTCAGCGTCAGGTATGCGGGATTGGTCGCTGCATCCTGAATCGTCCCGCCATCAAGCGTCAGGCTTGAGACAACGATGCCATCCGCGTCTTCGTCGCCAGACTGCACCGTGTAACTGAAGACCAGGGCTGCAGTACCGGTTCCAGAGACATAGTTGGCTTGCCGAGGCGAGCCACCAACTTGAAGGTTCAGGGCTGGCGTGCCAGTGACATTGACCACTTCATTCCAGTTCACCGTGAACTGCAGTGCTTGGCCTGCGATGTAGGTGCCGGCAGTAGGCACCGTCACGGAATCAATTGCCGGGCTCAGGGTGTCCGGCACGGTAATCGTGACCGGGACAGCCGCCGAAGTGGTCCCATCGGAGTACAGGAACTCGATGCTGGCCGTGTCGTCACCGGTGAACCCGGCATTGGGCGTGTAGTAGTCCGCAATGTCCCCGGCCCACTCCGCCGCATCACCAGCCGCCAGATCCAGCGTGCCATTGCTGAAGCTGGTCACAAAACGGAAGTAGGTATCCGGCGTGTAGCTCTGGCCATTCAGGATGGAGTTGCTGTCCACCAGGCCATCGAAGGCCGGGCGGGCGTGGGTCTGGGTGTAGCTTACGCCGGTGAGCGTATCGGTCTCGGTGGCACCCGAAATCACCAGGTCATATGTGCCAGTGATCAGGCTGCCCGGGACACCAACCGTGATCTGGTTGTCAGTCGGATCGTTCTCAGGGACCGTGCAGGCTACGCCACCCAGGGTGACCGAGGTGATGGTCTCGGTGAAATCAGAGACATTGACCACGGCCTGCTGGTACTGATTAACCGCGTTGTCGGTGTCGATGTTGGTGATGGTGGGGCCGGATGAAACCGTGTAATCGAAAATGGCCGCATTGAGGTACCAGAAAGTACTGACTACAGCGCCGGAAATCTCAACAACACCAGATCCATTGGCCGTGAAGGCTATGGATACCGGGGCAGTAAACGGCTCACCGCCGTTGGCATCGTATCGAACTGGCGAGCCGCCATTAACGATATAATCAGTATTTCTGTCTCCATTGCCTCCGTCACCCAAAGCGCTAATTGTGCCTGTCTGACCGGCTGCAAACCCACGAATCTCTATCTTGGAGGCGGCGGAAGAGTACCAGTATTGCTCAAGAGCTTCTTCTGGTATTCCATGCGCGTCCGCCGTTGCCAAACCACCAGATGCCAAGTTGCCCGTAAATGCTGTAGTCACCCACAGCGAGAGCCCTGTAGAGGCACCCGTGGAGTCAACGAGGTCAGCGATCTTCTGGCCTGTGACAGCCGCATCCAGCACACGGTTCCACCCCGCTGGGAGGGTGGTGGTCGTGTTTGCCTGAAAGGCCAGGTTAACCGTGGTCATGCGATCAACCTCCCCTCGGCGCCTTCGTAGGCCACCGGACTGCCCAATTGGTCAAGGACGAACAGGTATGTCCCGGCGAAACTTGCAAACGGCCCGAGCTGGGCTGAGATGGCGATGGAAGAGTCAGAGCGAGAGCTGATCCGCTGAATGGAAAGCTCTGTACAGGCTGCCAGAGTAGAAGCATTGCCAATCAAGACAAGCCCGCCAGCGGCTGGCCCGGCATGAACACTTACGTCGTCATAGTACATCTCACAATTTGCTGCGTTCTGCACAAACCCGGGATATTGCCATTCCGCGAAATACTGCGGAGACGTTGTGCCCCAGAGATCAGCAAAGGACTTTGAATACTGAAACAGGCCTTTCGATTGCGAGAGGTACTTAACCCGAAACTCGCCGTTTACCCCATCAACGAGGACGTAAACCCACATCCATTCGCCATAGGTATGGACGGTCGAAAGGTTGGCGTGGTTGCCGAAGTCGGCCATGCTGCTTTCGTTGCCGTCCAGCGTCAGGGCGTCAGTACCATTGTTGCTAGGCAAGCAAATATCGGGCGACCCCGCCGTATCAGGCTCCGCTGCAAACGCCCAGGACAGTTTCCAGTTGCTGCCGCCCGGGGTGTACGAATCCACGCTCATGCCTGGCAGGGCTTTACCTGTCGGCACGAAAACCCAGTAACTAGTACAAAAGACCTGCGTGGACTGGCTCAACACCAATCGCGTGATGTTGAAGAAGCTGGTGGCGTCATCGAACTGCTTCAGGCTGACACCCTTACTGTGTGAGTAGGCATCACTGAACAGACCGCCGCCGTCCTTGTAAGAACCAAGACCTCCGGTCTTGTCAGTGGTTTGCTGTGTAGCACCGGGTGTTTTGCCAGCAAAATCGTCAAACAATTCTTCGCGATAAGCGCCAGAGCCGAAGCCATTTACGCCATCAGATGAGATGGTCAGCGTTTGTCCTTCCAGCCAAGTGCCGGTGACTCCTGCCGCACCACTGGCCACAGCCGCCACAGACAGCCCCACGGGTTGCGCCACGCGCTCACCCGCAGTTGCCACTCTGGGATCATGTGCCTGGTTATTCGGCATCGACTGCAACCTCTTTCCGAGTCGGAATAGCTGAGTTCATGTCAGGATTTCTTACAGATGGGTGACCCAGATGCGGGCAACCGTTTGAATTCTGGGCTGGGCATGCTTATTGCCTGCTTCAAAACGAGCACAACAACGAGGGTTTGCCAATGATGGCCAAGCTAATAATTGCAGGGATGCTTTCAGCTATCGCGCTGAGCTCCCATGCATCTCTCATCACCGTCGATGCGGATGATTTCGAGCCGGGAAGTTTGATCACCGGCAATCTCGAAGGTCTCGATATAAGGGTCATCGACGGCAGCAGCGTTTACGCAGCACCATTGATTGGAGATGGGCAGGTCACTCCCACTGGCTTTGTGGACAGCGGTCCAATCGGCGAGCGGGTTTTTTCCAGCTCTCCAACGCAAAACATAGAGTGGATATTGCCACGGCTGGAAATGCCGACGCTTTTGAATATCGAACAGCTGACAAGCTATCTACCGATCTACACCTTCTTGGTGGAGTTCGAAAACCCCGTGGAGTTTGTCAGTCTTTTAACGATGGAACTATTTGGTGACGCAGGCTACGGCGGTGGCCATGACCCGATACTGCTCTGGGCTTTCTCCTCTGACGGCAATCTCATAAGCCGACAGACAGAATCAAGTAGAATCCACTTGCCCGGGGTTGACGAGTATCAAAACAACCCGTTCGCCTACTTCAACTATGAATTTTCTTCGCCGGATATCGGTTATCTCGCTGTCGGAGGTTGGAGCGAACCAACAACGATCGACCGACTTCAGTTCAGATATGCAAAGGTTCCAGAACCCGCCACCCTATCCCTGCTGGCCCTGGGCCTGGCCGCTATCGGGATCAGGCGGAGGCTGAAACTACTTGGGTGATTGGTGATCATCACGCCAATTTCGAATCTCGGCCTTGTCGGAGTTGCAGATCCTCAGCATCGTCTGCAGCTCGCTGGCGTAGTCGGCCAAGTCCAGGTTCTCCATGGAGTCTCCAGGCCAGGGAATCGGGCACGGCTCCAGTAGGTAGGCTGGCGGGTAGCGGTACTCAGTCTTGGTCTGCACGAGCGCCGGCTTGCAGGCTGTTAACAACAGCAGCAGGCACAGGCTTACGAGTCCACGGGTCATCTTTCAGGGCCTTGTCGCGGTCGCTACGGATAGAGTCGGCTTCGGATTCCGCCCGTTCCCGGGCACGCTTGGCGGCGAGCACCGCGTTATCCCGGCGCTGGATCTCGGTTTGCAGCTCGGCGTTCTCGTCCACCTCCTCACTCAGCGATTGCTCAAGCTGGGCGTTGGCCTGCTCGAGCTCCCCGACCTCCTCATAGAGGTTCTTCAGGGTGTAGCCGGCAATGCCCAGCAGGATCACCAGGACGGCAATGGCACCGATCGTAATCCCGCTCATCTCAGTTTCTTGGTGAAGAATTCGGTGAGCAGCTGCTTGACCTTCTCAGCGCCCAAGTGAGCCACCATGCCGGAGCAGGCCACCGAGAGCCCAGGCGTCCAGCCGAACATTTCAATGCAGACCATGTAGGTGACAAAGGCGAAAAAGCCGGCCGACGTAACGGACAGAAGGAAAGCGGTCAGATTCCATTTGCGGGAGCCGTTGTTGACCTCTCCCAGGTAAGCAAGCCCACCGCCAAAAATCCCGACAAATACTGCCAGGATGGCGTCCCAATATTCCGCGATCTTGGCCAGTAGAATGGCGATGGTTTTCTCAGGCATCTTTTTGTCCATAGCGTTTAACGTTCACGATCAGGCTGGATAGTCTTTCCAGGGCAGCTGGAAGTGCGGGCCGTCCTTGAAAGTTTGCCAGTCGCCGCCCCACTCAATGGGAACACCAAGCTCCCGTGCAGCTTCCTTCATGGCATCAGCGATCTTGTAGTACAGCGGCCAGTCCCAGCGGACACCGCCAGTCACCCAGGCGCCCAGATCGACGGCATGGCCGGTCAGGTGCCGAGAGTTCATCGTGCTCGATGCGCCCGATTCGAAGAGTTCCTTCTGCCGGGACTTGCTGCGCAAACCCTCCAGAACCGTAAAATCAACCTCAGTGATCTGGATGGCACGCTCTACGACGGAGAAGAGGTCATCATGTACACCCGCCAGCTTCCCCAATGATCGAGAGCTGAGCTTGAATGCCATGAAGGCCTCCGGGAATAAAAAGCCCTCCGGGACGGGAGGGAACGCGCTGGGGCGCGGAGTAGGCATAAAAAAACCCGCAAACCTGAGAGGCTGCGGGTCCTGGATTCGGTTTGAGGCGCAACGCCCCAACATAGAAAAATCGTACCTCTGGCGTTTCACCCGGTCAACATATAGTGGGTGTAGGACAGCTTTGTAACAGCATATGTGCTGTATATCCAATCAGGCCGCCAGCAAGTGGCTGTTTTCCAGCTCCTTTTCCAGCCACTCCCAACCACGCTTGATTCTGGTCCGGAAGGTGTTCGGATTGACCCCGGCGGCATCAGCAATGTGGAACAGGCTCATAGGCACCTCAACGTCCTTGACGATCCGCACCCGGCGTTTGCAGAGCACCGACAGGAGGACAGCATCGCGCTGCCGGCGGTCCATCTCACCGATCAGCGCCTTGGCCTCGTTCAGCAGTGCATGGGGCGTTCTCAGGAAACGAACCTCTCGGATCATTCCATCGTCAGGCATGTAACCACTGGTCCCTGGCAGATCGCCTTTGAAGTCGATCAACCGTCCAATGATGTGCTGCCCATGCCACCCTGCATCCCGGTCTGCCGATTGCAGCCAAGCCAGATACACATCAACCAGTTTCTCCGCCAGCTCTCTCGGTGTCAGCTGCATCACTACCTCCTCGCCCCTCGTTAATCCAATCAGCCCGCCAGCCGGTAAACCGGTGGTCTTTGGTCTCGCTTCTGTACTGCCTGGCCGCGTTACGTTTGATGGTGTCGTAGAGCGCTGGTGGATACCGCTTGGAGAGATCGATCAGCGCTGCCTTGTAGGCCTCCCGATCTTCGGTGTAGGCCAGATCCACCAGCTTGTTGGCCTCTATGTGTTCTGGCCTCACTCACGCCACCTGCCGAACGCGGCTGAGGAACTCCCGATCCAGCTCCCGGTGCAGATCCTCAATGGTCCCGTTGTTCTCAATGAGCCAGTCGCCATCCATAAAACGGACGCCGGCCTCTGACTTGTGGGTCTCGACCAGCTCCAGCTCGTCGCGAATCAGGTGAATAACCAGCCCACCATTGCGGCGAATGAACCCGGCCTCTTCCTCGAACCGAATGTCGGGAACAATCATCCCGCCATGGAAGGTGTCACAGGTAGCTACGCTCACCTGGTCCCATTGACGCTGGGCCATGAGGACCCACAGATCAGGCCGGATAATCTCCCGGCCCCATTCAGTGCCCAGGGTCTGCATCAACTTCCGGGGAGAGGTTCCGAGCCATGGGATAACGGTCTCCTTCAGGCTGCCGTTCACATGCTCCTCGGTGAGGCCGAACATGGTCTTGATCCCGGCCTTCAGCGGATCAGCAAAGCTGTACTTCACCAGGCCGTGCTTCTCGATCAGGCGGGCGGCTGCCGTGTCCTTACCGCTTCGGGCTTTCCCGGCGATTCCAATCAGTCTCATCTCTCGGCACCTCCAATGACTTCGCCATCCCAGTCCAGAACACCCGTAACCTTGATAGGAAACATCGGCTCAAAATCAGGGCGGGCCAGAGTTACCAGGTAGCAGGTAACCTCAAAGACGAGATCGCAAAGTGTGAGAAGCGCCTCACAACCGAAGAACCGCCCCTCGACCCCCGGGCACTCCCGGTTTGTGAAGTCCAGGTACACCGGCACGACGCCATACATCAGCCCCTTGTGAGTCCGTTTCATCTTCATGCGCTCACCTTCTGCAGTTGAGGCAGCAGATTGCTGCTCAGGTAAACCTTCAAGCCCAGCTTCCGGGCCTCCTCGATCTCCGCCAGCGCACCCGAGCTGTACTGCCAGCCATCCACCAGAACAACGGCATCACACCGGCGCATCAGCTCCATGGTTCCATCCAGCCAATACTGGTCATCCGCCAGCCCTGGGAAGTCGTGGTCGAAGTGGGCGGTGTTGACGGTGGGTAGGACCGGGAACCAGCCTTTCCGGACGCACAGCTGGCCAACGTGCCGGGCCGCTGCCACGTTCTGGGCAACGCCTTCACGGGTTTCTGCCCGGTATGGGCCGGCCACGTAGACCAGTTTCATGCCCTGCTTCTTCTCGGGCTCTGGGTGGCCGCATATCAGTTCGTGGTATGGGATTCCCGGCTCTTTTCGTAACCTGTCCATTAGGCGATGGCCGGCACTCTCGTATTCCCTTCTGAAGCTTTCGGCAATTTCGTTGTATGGCGCACCCTGAGCGATAGCGGACAGAACGCAGTCCAATTTGTGCGATGGCGGAAATTCTTTGCAATGCGGACATTGATCGCCGATATGGAAAGTATTTTCTCCACTCATCGAGTAATTCCCCATACAAGTACAGTCAGAAGCGCGGCCACCAATCCCATGCCAGCGGAAAATGCGCCAGCCACCATAATGGCGAACAGGTCGGACAGCATGAGTCGCCTGGTCAAAAACAGGCAGTAGATGACCACGAATACAGGCATTGCCCACCATGATATTGATATGGTCACTTGGCCGGCCCTCCGCACTGAACGGGCACCTTGACCCACCGCCCATCGGACCAGATGGAGACGACTGGGTCCGTTGCCTTGTATGGGCCTGCGGCGTAACGGTCGCGGCCCGCCATTACGGGTGCCGAGGACATAGTAATGGGCCCGCTGGTGGATGAGATTTCGGTTTGCTTCATGCGGCCCCCTTCAGCCAGCTGGCCTCGTTGTCTGCATCATCGAAATCCCAGTCTTCCTGGTCGCTCTGCACTCGGATCGGGGCGGTGATGGTCTTGCCCCACTTCGGATCGGTGAGCCAGAACGCCTGTTTCGGAAGCTCGAAGTTGAAGTTCATGCTGGCGGTCCACTCGTCGTATCCCTTGAGGGAGCCGTTGACGATAACGCTGCCCATGTCGATCAGCTGGTGGAAGTGCCCCATCAGTAGAATGTCGTAGGGCGTCTCCACGCTCTGTTCCCGGGTCATCTTCTTGTGGTGACCGCGCATGATCGGGGAGAAGATGCCGGCAATGCCGTTGCCGCCCTTGAACTGGTCGCCGTGGGTCATGTGGTACCGGGTCTTGTAGACGTTCCACCGGGCATCGGTTTCCAGAGGCACGTTGAACACCACTTCCGGGCGGCCCTCGAAGTGGCGCTCCACCAGCTTGTAGATCAGCCAGTCGAACGAATCCTTGGCCCGGGTCTTGGCCTTCGGCTTCTTGTGGTTGCGGCCGTGATTGCCAGTGACACAGGGAACGTACATCCGGTCGAAGTGGGTCAGCAGCAGCTCAATGCCCGCGATGATCTGGCCAGACCAATAGAGCACGGTGTCCATGATCGGGGCTTCGTTGGTCTCCGCCAGCTCCTCGTGGATGTTGCCGCTCACCATGTCCCCGCCCAGGGCGAGAACCAGGCCTTCAATATCGATACCGCCGCAGTGGTGTTTGCAGAGGGTGAGCAGATTCTCGAAGAACTTCTGCAGGCGAAGGGTGGCGATGGCCCGGTTGTAGGCGTTCACGCCGTTGATGTGCCGGGGCTGGACGACCTCATCGAAGTGAGTGTCGGAGAGCATGGCCGTGGCGATCGCCCGGTCCGTTCCCCGCTTCTTGCTGTGCAGCCACTTCGGTGGCTCCACGGTGCAGGTCATCAGCTTGCCGACGAACCGCTGGAACCGCTCGTCAACCACCTGCTGTTCCGCCAGCTCCTTAATCTTGCGGTTTTTCTCGGCGACTTCCTTCCGAAGCCGGTGCTCTTCAACCGCGTCCAGCTCCTCCTTCCTGACCGGGGAAGTAACCCCTGCCTCGGCAGCGGCCCGCCTCAGGCGCTCAACGGCCATCAGCACGTTCCGGGGCGCAATGCCCAGGCGCTCGCCTGCTTCCTTGTAGCCATACTGACAATAGACCTTGTAGACCTCTCTCTGTCGCTCCGTGCCGTGCTCGAGCAGCGATTTATCCAGGGTGTGCTTCATGCTGTGGTCCTCTCCGGTTCGATCTCGTCAGAAATGACCACCCGAATGGCCCCACCCTCCACTACCGGCTGGCGGACTATCGTTAACTGGTCAATCTGTTCGTCGTCTCCCCACACCCCAGCGTGTGTCAGTGCATCCAGTATTGCTTTTGGCAGGTTGTCCAGGTCACGGGCCCGGCGGTCTGGAGCCTGGGCCCCAATCCACACGGATACCCGGCCGTGGATCTTCTGGTGTCGAATGCCGATGCTACGAAGCACCGCCTTCCGGTAGTCCCGGCCCTTCTTGCTGATCAAGACTCGAGGGCGGCGGTTTACGATCGTGTGGCGCCAGTAGGTGTTCACCGAGGGCGGCCAGGGCAGATCGAAAACCACGTTCATGCCTTCACCCGGGCCCAGCGAGCTCGAAGCCCAGCTTTTAGAGAACACTTGTTGGAGCAATACTTACCACCGCCTTCTCGGACTTGAGTCGGGCGGGGGATAAAATCTGACCCGCACTCTTGGCACGCCCGGGTTCTCCGTTTTTTCTCTGCTTCGGATAGCCGATTCAGCGGCTCCCTTCGCTCAATCTCTAGAGCCTGCTCTGGGCGCCACCCGCGCCGTATCCTGGTCAGGATCGTGTTGGGCTTTATGCCGGTGACCTCTGACCATTCCTGTATACACCTGGTTACTCCTTTACAGGTCAGCGTGTGGTTTGCCCGGCGGTTCCTCTGGTTTTCCTGGCGAGTTGCCCACCTAACATTCCCGGGCAAATAACCTTTATCGTTGTCGATCCTGTCAATTTGGGCGCCCTGGAATGGTTTGGGGCCAACGTCTTTGTAGAAATGATCAAAGTCCCGCCATCGTTCACAGACAGTTATTCCGCGGCCGCCGTAATCCTGGTATTTCGCATTTCTCGGGTTGGTGCACCGCTGAATAATGGATGACCAAACTTTGTAAACTGGCATCACTTCTGTGCGCTTTACTCGTGAGCGCTCATTCATAGCTCAAAGCCCCTGCTCTCACTGCCTTGTCGATTGTCTTAACAACCCACTCAAACTGCTGTGGCCACATTTCGGGAGATTCGTGGAGCTGCTGGTGATGCTGGCGGCACATCGGCATCGATAAAATGTCGGGGGCTGTCATGCCCATGCCGCCAAAGCCAACGCCAATGATGTGGTGGGGATCATCTGCCGGGAGCCCACAAACAACACACGGTTGAGCTTTTACCCAATCCAAGTAGCGCCTACAGTCTCCCGAACGCTTCTTCCTGGTGGATCTTTTCTTCATCGGCGCCTTAGCCTTCAAAGGTGTCTTACGCTTGAGAGGTGTCCGTTTCATGCCCCTTGCCCCTTCACAACCCGATCGCCGTGTACGCGGATGAACCGGGGCGCCCTTCTCATCTCGCAGGCCTCGCGGTACCAGCCAAGGAACCGGCCCTCATCGCCCCGGGCGTGATACCAGAGGTAGCCACTGAGCTTGATGAAATAGACCTCGATGTAGTTGGAGGCCTTGGCCTTCCCCATCTGGGCAACCTTCAGCGCTGCGATGGCCGTCAGGGCGCACTCATCCGGCTGGCCGATCTTGGCGTTGGCGCTGGGCGCCACGATCGCGATCAACACAACGAAAGCCAGGCCGTACCAGAGAGCTTCGATCGGGGTGATTCGCTTTTTCATGGCGTCCTCCTGTGGGTCAGTCGCCTGTGTATCGGGCTCCTAGTGGGCCGTAGCCGCGCTCTGGGCCGCTGCATTCCATCAAGTCCCGGCGAAGGCGTTGGTTGTCTTCCTCCAGCCTGTTCGCCTCCAACCTCAGCTGCAGAACCAGATCCTCAAGGCTCAGAGCCTCCCCTGTTTCTGCATTCACCATTCCGCCAGCGTTGCAGCCGGTACAGGGCATCTCGTAGAACATCGGCTTCACCACGCCTCGGCCGTGGCACTCGCCACAACGCTTCAGCTTTACCTGCTCCTGCTGGAACGATGGGCCGGAACGCTTCAATCAATGTCCTCCGTTCACCTGAGAGGCCTGTTCATTACTCATGAACAAGCGCCTACGTAAACGCAGCAGCCGGTTGTACTTCACGCCCGATGGGCTGCGGTGGCTGCTCACCCAGTACACCTGGAACTTGCCGTTCAGCATGGCGCCCCGGGTTTTCGGCTTGTCGCCGGGATTCAGGAAGCCAACCGCGGTGCCGATGCTCTTCGGAAAGATCACCGTCCGGCGGGCGAACCGGGATCCAGAAAAACTGTCACCAGAAACTGAAATGTGGTGGCGGTTTGTCTGGCTCATTTCGCTCCCTTTATCCACTGGTCCGCGACGGCTACCCCAACGCCGGACGCAAGCAAGATTGTCAGGCCGAGCAGCGCTCTGGTTCCCGGCCCCAGCCCGCCAAAGTTGAATGTCCAGAACACGAACGCCCAGAACAAGAAACCCGCGCATCCGCCCATAACTCCGCCGAACACCCTAAGCAGATCCATTAAGCTGCCCCCTTCGGATCTGGCGGGAATCCGCCAGCGCTCAACCGAAAGGTCTCCGGGCCTCCGTTCACCACCACCTTCAGCACCTGGCCCGATTCCGTCAGGCGGTGCAGGGAAGCCCGGGCATCCTGTGCCGGCACACCCAGGCCGATGGCCACGTTGCATACCGTCTGAGGCTCCTGGCCATCCAGAAACATCACAACCTTGGCGTCGAACGCTTGAAGCTTTGTCAGGCTACGCACGGTCATTCCCCCTTCCCCCGAGCCATCGGGAGGGCTGGACGGCCGGTCGCGGGCGGAATGAAGTCTGTGCCCTTGGCCTGGCCGGTAATCTTCAAGTAGTCGTTCTCCACCTTCGCGGAATTGATGATGGTTTGGGCCACGCCGGAAATGGCGCGGGCCCGGTCGAGGTCCATATCACCGTCTTTCACCTTCTCGATGGTCTCGAACAGGTGGTCCCGCAGATCCTCAATCTTGTTCTTCATGCCCCAGCCCTCTTGTTGATCTGACGATTCAGTGCACCCAGGAGTTGGCAGGTCAGCGCCACCTCCTTGGGCAGACGGTGCACCGTGTTCCGGCGCATGTTTTCTGCCCGGCTGATGCACTCGAGGTTTGATGGATCGAAGTTGCGGCGGTCGCCGTCTTTGAAGATCACGATGTGACCCTCGGGCACCGGGCCGTGCTCTGCCTCCCAGACCAGTACGTGCACGGGCACGAAGTCCGCCTTGGTGACACCGGTATCGGTGACCTTGCGCTCCAGAATGCCGTCCTTGCTCACGCGCTCGTGGCCGATCGGGCACCAGTTGTGTGGGTTATGCCCCTTCTTGAACCGGGTTTCGGCGCTGCGTCCGCCCGGGTTGAAGGGCTTGCCCTTGTTCCATGGCTTCAGGCCTGGCTTGAAGCAGCCGGGTTTGGTTGCCAGGTACTCGGGCGATTTCACCAGGCCGAGCTTCACGGCCCGGTTATCAACCGCCGCTTCGGAGCGCCCCATGATCTTGGCAATGGTCTTGTTTGGGGTGTCCGGGTACAGGTCCCGGAGCCAGGCATCATGCTGTACTGTCCACCTCATGCCGCCACCCCGTTGATATCCACGCCCATTTCGTTCCAGGTCAGCACACGCTGGATCTGCACCGGGAAAATCTCGGGGCGGATGGCCATCAAGTGTTTCTCGAGGGCAGACTCTGAGGTTGACTGGACCGTCTCGCGGACCCGGAAGAGCGAGCCCCACTCAATCACGAAGTCCTGCAGCTCGGATTGCTCGTTCATGCCACGGCCTCCTCGTCTGCCCGGGACTCATCCCGAATAGCCTTGCGGATCCACGCGGGGCACCAGGCAACCCGGTAAACGTCCAGGCGCTGGCCATTCTCGTGGTGAGAAACGCAGGTCACGTGCATCCCGAAGCCGCCGTCTTTCTCAGGCTTTCGGAAATCACGCAGGCGGGCGGTCACTTCCTTGGCTGGGTGCAGGCCCAACTCCTCGGTGATCTGCAGCTTGGTGCGGGCACGGCCATCGATCATGAGGCGAAGCACGGCCCCGGCCACTGTGGTTTTACCTGGTAGCTGTCTCATGCCTCAGCCCTCCCCTGCTTGTCTTTTCGATTCAGCGGATTCTTGAAACCCATGCGCTCCAGCTCCCGATCAATGGCGCAGATCGGAACGCCGTAGTGCTTCGAGAGGTAGGTCTTCGTGAAGAAGATGGCCTGGGCTTCTAGCCGGTCGTGCTCTCGGCAGCACTGGCGCACCAGCTGCTGGTCAGATTCCGACAGGCGGGTTACATGGCCATTGGCTTTCACGCGCTTGATGGTATGGGCTGAGCACTCGAACTTCGCGGCGAGGCTTTGGTCCGTGAGCTGTTGCTGCTGTTGCCGGATAGGCACACCGGAAACGTACTTCTCGGCGGCCAGCCGGGCCTGGGTTGTTTCACAGAGGCGGCTTCGCTTCATGCGGCACCCCCAGACAGGCGTTTCACCTGGCCGTCAACGGCTGTCTCCAGATACTGCTGGGTGCCGGCCTGGGTGATTTGAGCCACGCCCTGCTCTGAGCCGCCTTGGTACACCAAACGGGCCCTTTCCGGATCGCCAATGAGCGCGGGTTCCTCTTTACGGGCGCCGCGCAGAAATCCATCGCTCAGGCTGTTCTCGTGCTCCGAGGTGCCGATCAGCTTCCGCGGGAACGTGGCCGGTGGCTGCACCGTGAAGCCCTGGTACAGCTTCAGGAAGTGGTTCTGGAGGTGGGGATATTCTTTGCCGTCAGTGTTCGCAACCTTCTGCCAGCCACCCAGTCGCTCCAGCGCGGCATGGATCTTCGGGTCATCAAAAACCACCGAGCGCCAGGGGCCGATGCACCGCACCGCGTAATCCACCTTTGCCCAGGCTTCGCCGGCGGCTGACTGGCTGTTGCCGCTGATGTGCTTGATCACATCGGCTGGCTTCGGCGCGTATTGGCCGGTATCTGGGTTGCGCATATGGGCAGACAGACCGCGGCGAATATCCTCGATCGAATAATTCCGCAGGGCGTTGAAGGCCATCGACAAAACGGGCTTGGTGGCCTCCTTGGAATACATCTGGTAGGCAGCGCCCCAGACCTTGGCAAATTCCATCTTGTCCTGATCGTTCATGCCCAGTCCTCCCCTCTGGCCCATTCCTCAGCGGTCTGGTCGGAACGCTCCTCGAGGGCGGCTTCACGACTCATCGAGCCAAGGGGGCGAACCGAAGGCGGAGGCGTCCAGTCGTTGGTGAACTCCAGTGCTGGTCCGAGGAAGCGCTTGGCCTGCATGACGTACGGGGTATTCAGGTTGCCGATGGCCTCGAGGTACACGTGGTAGCGCTTGGCACCGGCAAGGATCTCGTCAGCAGAGTGGTTTTCTTTGAGGCGGGCCTGATAGCACCCGAAGGCATCACGTTTTGGGTTGCTGCCCGGGCGTTTGGGCATGGTGGCCCAGAACTCTTCGAACGATTCTGGGTAGGTTGCGGTCTTCGCTTTTGACTTTGCCGGCGGCTTCGCCTCACACGGCGCATCCGACTCGGATGTGCCATTAGAAGGGAAACAGGAATCAGGAATCAATAAGAGGGAATCAGCATTGCTAGCCGCGAAATTACATGGCTTTCCGTTACTTTTCGCGGCCTCCATAAAATCAACGGGTTGCGCTCGCTCATCGTCCGGCCCCGGGATTTCGCTCGCCGCTTCCTTCGGGTGAGGGTTTTGGTGCTTTTTGAAGTTCACCACCTCAATGAGCTGACTTCCTTCAACCTGGTAAACCGTTACAAGGCCAGCCGTGAAAAGCCGTGAAATTTCACGGCTCACATCAATGTCGTCTGCAGGGAACAGTTCCAGCTTGATTTTCTTGGGCCGGAATTCGAGGCGCCCCTCTTTGTCCGCCAGCGTCCACAAGCCTATGAACAGCAGGCGGGTTTCGAAGGGCAGCTCAACCAGGTGCTCGTTGCGGAAAAAGCCGGGCTTGATGTTTCGGGAACGTGCCATCAGAAAGCCCTCCGATTCATGCGGGCCTCTCGCTGCCTCAGCAGCGCCTGGTTGTACTGGTGATTGGCGGTTTTGTAGTCGGCCATGAGTGAGCGGCGCTCTGTGCTTCCAGCAGGCTCCAACTCAACGATCAGCCACGTGAGCCCCACCCTCAGGCGAAGGCGGAGCAGTTCCGCAGCTGATTGCAATCTTTTGAGGTTCATGCTGTAATTCTCCTATCACCTTGTGATGTGAAACCCCGGTTGTGCCTACCAAGCGCCGGGGTTTTTTATTGCCTACCAGTTGGCGGGCAAATTTCTTTTGATCCGCTGGTAGTCCTCGGGGAAATTCGACTTAAT
Organism: Marinobacter sp.; assembly: GCF_041984545.1. Classification (GTDB taxonomy): domain Bacteria; phylum Pseudomonadota; class Gammaproteobacteria; order Pseudomonadales; family Oleiphilaceae; genus Marinobacter. Next base: position 72,677 of record NZ_JBHIXV010000005.1, read on the forward strand.
GAAGCTCCTAACGGACTTCGAATGGCCGCGGCGGCCAGAGCGATAGCGCCGATCCTGAATTCTCTTCGCTTGCTCGATGCTCTTGATCATCTGAATTCCCTCTTGAGTTCCAAGCTTGGTTCTTTCCGAACCCGTAGAAAGGGCCTCGCTCGGAAGCCCTTTCCGGCTTCGTACTCCGAAGAGCAGTTAAGCTTTCAGGCGGCCCTGCCCGTCATACTTGTTGTTCAAGCCGTAAAATCTGCTTACCTTTTTGTGTGCTCTGCGTTGAGCGGTCGCCCGAATCTCGTTCGCCTGCTCCTGCTTCATCGCTCCGGAAGCCAGCTGCGGGGCGAGAATGGCGGTCACTTGTTGGTCGAGAGCCTGGAAGTATTCCGGTGATCCGAATCTGAGTAGTCCAGCCATGACGGCCTCCGTTGAAATTGATTGGTTGTGCGGAGTCCGCTTACGGGTATTACCCCGGCTGCCCCCTCCGCACGGCCTGGGCTCGGCCTACTGCTACAAGTTCACTGCTGTCATTGCGTTTGATGCGGTGGCCAGGCTGCTCAAACCCGGCGAACGTTTGTTTTGCTACGCAGGGTGTCGCCTTCACCCTCGATTAACACTTCACGCCGAAGCGCTTCACCGCATCCGTGGAAGGCTCTGCTGACGCTGGCGCAGTTGCCAGGGCCACCTTGGTCAGAGGGACAGAGCCCTCCCGGATGCGCCCCTTCTCAGGGGCTTCCCCTATCAGGGGGAAGTTGCAAACCTCATCTTTCCGGTAACCTGCGATGAACAGGTGGAGGAAAGAGTCATGCGGCGGACTTTCTCGATTGGCGATATTCGAAGTTTTCCTGGCGCAGCTGGGCATCCGTTACCTGCCCGCCGGTCAGCCTTTCGATCTCCAATCCGTAAGCGGTTTTTCGCTGCCCAAAAACCTCCGTAATCTCAGACTCGGGAAGAACCCCGGTTTGAAACCATTTCTGAACCGCGCGGGGCGTCTTGCGGCATGCTCTAGCGATGATGCTGAAGCAACCGTATCCGAGGATCTTCTGAGCTTGCTGTAGACTGGTCATACTCGGAGTTTAGATTCTCGGTACAATCTGCGCAACCGTTATTTTAGATCAGCTTTGGTCTGATTTACTTTCAGGGATGGTTTAAAGTTCGCCGCATGGAATTCAACAACGACATGAAAAAACAAGCGTTCGGGAAACGCCTGGAAGAGGCCGCAAAAGCCGCGAACATGCATTATTACGGCATGTATACTGCGGTCGGCCGGCACTTTGGGGTTACACCGAGAGCGGTACAAAAGTGGTTCCTGGGAGAGTCCATCCCCCACGAGAAAATCGACGACCTGGCAAATTACTACGGCGTTCGTTCGGAGTGGCTGCGTTCTGGCAAGGGACCGATGCGCGAAGTGGAGGGCGTAGACTCTCAGGGCAACGCCCGCAAGGTGGAAATCCACAGCATCCCAGTCATTACCCCTGAGCTTTTTCAAGATTTTGTGAATGGCGATGTTCCGCTCGAGTCGCTGGAAACCGTCTTAACGACCGGACCAAAACCCCAGGTCGCCTACGCCATCAAAGTTGAAGACAACTCCTTGTCTGATCGTGTGCTGAAAGGCATGTACGTGGTGGTGGACTATAAGCGGTCACCGGGCCCGGACGATCTGGGGGTGGTTTACTTTGAGGGCTCGTTCATAGCCGGCAGCCTGGTCAAGAGAGGCAACTACACGATCATTCCACCAAACCCAGCGTTCCCGCCCATCAACCTGGGGCCCGATCCAGTCATCGCCGGTACTATGATCTCCATTGCCCAACAACCGCTAACGCGATAGCTCTCCAGAAATTTACAAACTTTTACACTCCCCGCTTCCCCTTGTGCACCAAAGCTGAACATACTGTCATCAATTTTTAGGGCCAGGCCTACGTTGCCAGCGCTCAATCTTTGCACTACTGTATGGACGTACAGATATTCGCGGAGTTAAGGATGACACTTCTAAGCATTTGCCTTTTTACAAACCACTTCACCTTCCTCAGCAGCGAGGGTGAAGCGCTCATTCTTTCTCCTTTACAGGTGTTCCACACACCAGAGGCAGTGGACTGCCTTCCAAATGACGTGCTCACCATTCTCGCCAGCCAATTAGTGTTCTCTGCAACTAAATCAGCATAAAAAATAGCGGCTTCAAGCCAGCTCACATCAGATTTGTACCATTGGTATCTTTTTTTGCTTTCCCCTCTTGCGCGGTTTGTACTTCGGGTCTAAACTGAAAGTACAAAGTAGGAGAAAGCGCCATGAACCAAAAATTCAAAACCACAAGAATCGAGCTGGGCGCCGATGCTGAATCACTCAGCGGGCAACAGCGAATTATTCTTCTCATGGTCTGCATGGGGCTGTCGGACAAGATGATCGCCAAGGCGATTGATCGCAGCCCTGAGACAGTGAAAACCCACATCAAGATCCTTTTCTGCCTGTTCGGCGTTGACTGCCGGTGCGCCCTGGTGCGCGAGGCAATCCTTCACAAGATCGTCGTCCACGTTGCCGCCGTCCTCCTGGCCGCGCTGATGATGCCGGCGGTCTTCGGGGATATTGGGTTGAGAGGCAACCGCCTTCCTCATAGCCGTCTCCGCCAGCGTGAACTCTCGACCTACCAACAGGGAGCTATCTGATGAACCAGACAACCGATTGCATGCGCAGCCAGGGAGGCCAGGCCAACAGCGAGGCCGTTTCGGGGGAGTCCGTAGTCGCCCTTTCTTTCCTGACGCAACAGTTTCACCGGGTGCAGGCCCGGCTCAAGACGCGGAAAGCGTTTGGTGGTAAGCGGCAGAAAGTAGTCGCCGCTCTTTTTGATACCGCCAGCACTGGGGAGGCTGACTTCTACGACATGCCGGCCTACCTGCGGAAACAGATCCACCGCCAGGACTTCGACAACCGCTGCAGGGCGGCTGCTTATGCAGATCGTGTTCGGGCGCACATTCAAGGAGCGGCAGCATGAACACTCAAACTGAAATCCTTCAGATCGTGAACCTCGCACTTATGGTCAACGCCCTGGGCGGGCACCAGGTGGTTGTGAACTTCGGCGGTGAGTCGGCGCACTTCTGTGCTTTCATCTATCCGAAAGGGTCGCATGCGCCGGTTGATTACCTGCACTGCTTCATCGATCAGCCCGAGTCACACCTGAAGCTTTGGGTAATCCGCCAGCAAATGGAAACGCTTCTGGAGAACGAGGAAGCCCGGATCAAGAAGGTGGCGGCATGAGCAAATCAATAAGTATCCAGGACTTTGTTGGAAAGAACGACATTCGAGTATGGATGCAGGAGCCCATCCAAATTGCAGGGCGACTGGCCGCCACAGACGGGAAGTCAATTTTCTGGTCGAACCTTGAGTGCGACCTGCCAGACCCTGAAACAACCCACATCCAAAGATTTGAGGACTTTCTGGATATTGCGTCCGCCGCCGAGTTTCGGCCGATGCCAAAGCTGGAGTTTCCAGATATGACTGACTGCTTCCGGTGCGGAGGATCTGGCAAGCACTCACTCAAGGACTGCCCTGAGTGCCGCGGGTTCGGCACCGCAGAAGCGGAGACCGACTACAACACCTACGAAGTTGAATGCCGGACGTGCAGCGGAGAGGGAAAGGTCGATTGTGACAATGCCGGCAAGGATTGCGAACTCTGCGGCGGGAGCGGAAAGCGGTGGGCAGAAGCTGATCGAATGAAAGTTGATGGCATTCCCTGCGACATGAACCCAGGGCTTATGTCTCGCATAGCTCATGTTCCCAATATTGAGATTGCCGCGATTAATGTAAGCAACTCTCCCGGCCTGGCATTCAGGTGTGCAGACGGCATTGGAATCATCTTGGGCATGCGAGCTCCGAGGGAGGCAGACGCATGAACGTCTCAATGCACGAAGCCTGCCTGTGCGGTGTATCCGTGCAGAAAGCAGACAGCAACACCATCGGCTACGCCCACTTTGCTGAGCAGCAGGAACGAACCGGCACGCTGACTATATTCTTCGGCTCTTCTCTGGACTGCCAGGATGCGGCCGATCGTCTGGCGGCGCTTGCTGAGCAGATGAGGGAGGCAGAGGCGGAGGTAGCTGAATCATGAAGGCGATCGACTTGTTCGCTGGCGCCGGAGGATTCAGCACTGGCGCAACCATGGCAGGCTGCGAAGTTGTCTGGGCTGCGAACCACTGGCCGGATGCGGTGGAGTGGCACCGGCGTAACCATCCGGGCGTCCAGCATCTTTGCCAGGATCTGCATCAGGCCGACTGGTCTCAGGTACCCAGGCACGACATGATGCTGGCCTCTCCCTGCTGTCAGGGTCACAGCAAGGCTCGGGGAAAAGAGCACGGTAACGCACAGCACGACGCCAGCCGATCAACCGCATGGGCGGTTGTATCCGCAGCGGAGTACCACCGGCCCGAGATTATTGTGGTCGAGAATGTCCCCGAGTTCGTGAACTGGCAGCTCTACCGCCCATGGGAGTTGGCCATGCATGCTCTCGGCTATTCGGTTGCGCCGCACATCATTGACGCCGCAGATTATGGAGCCCCTCAGCACCGGGTCCGGCTATTCCTGATCCTTGCTCAGTCAGAACACCCTCTGCACCTGCAGATCCCGAAAGGTCAGCACATGCCGGCCAGAGACTTTATCGACTTCGAAGTCGGCAAATGGAGCCCGGTCAAAAAGCCTGGTCGCAGCAAAGCCACAATCGAGCGAGTTGAGGCCGGGCGGCGCAAGTTTGGTGATCGCTTCATCATGCCTTACTACGGCAATGGCTCCGGGAAGACCGGGCGGAGTCTCGATCGTCCCGTTGGCACCATTACCACCCGGGATCGTTGGGCCATCGTTGACGGTGACCGGATGCGGATGTTCACCCGCTTTGAGTGCCGGGATGCTATGAGCTTCCCAAACAGCTACCAGCTCCCAGACAACCACAAGCTGGCCGTTCATCTGATGGGTAATGCTGTCTGCCCTGAGCCGGTGAATCAGATCATCACCGCTGTGAGGGAGGCCGCATGAACTACCACCGCGAATTCGAAAAGACCATCCGGGCCGCCAGCCGCCGGCACCACACCTGGCAGGTGTTCTCAGACTTCTGCGAAATGGCCGCGATCTCTCTGGCCAACGCCGTCACCTTTGGCCCAGCCCGGGACAAGCGTGAAGCCCGGTACCTGGAACTGGCGAAGCGCTACGACCGGGACGAGCTGAACAGCATCACCCAGCTGCTGGGCATCACCACCATGGCGCTGGAAGGCTACGACACTGACTTCCTCGGGGAGATGTTCATGTCACTGGAGCTTAGCAGCCACTGGCACGGGCAGTTCTTCACGCCGATCGCACTTACCAAGGCCATGGGAGAAATCACCATCGGTGAAACGGCAGAGGCCGTCATCGAGGAACGCGGGTTTGTCACCGTGAGCGATCCGGCATGCGGCGCGGCAGGCATGGTGCTCGGCCTGGCCTACGCCATGCAGGCCCGCAAGATCAATTACCAGCAGCACCTGCACGCTACCTGCGTGGATATCGACAGCACGGCAGCCCACATGGCGTTTATCCAGCTGTCACTGCTGCACGTTCCAGCCGTTGTGATTATCGGGAACACCCTCTCCATGGAGATGAGGGAGGCCTGGTACACGCCGGCACACATCATGGGGTTGTGGGATAGCAAGCTGGCTCGGGGCTATGCCATGGGCTCAAGAGCCGATGAAGCCGCCCTGCCCGCACCCGAGCCGTTGAACCTTCAGGATCTCAAGCAGGCCGATATGTTCGTCGGCGAGGAGGCAGCATGAGCCAGATTAACAGAAGCGGAGAGGTTCGCCTTGGGGATGCCAGCTTGACGGTTTGGGAGAACCCCGCCCGCACCAGCTGGGAGCAGTGGCAGCAATATGAGCGGAACTTCAAGCGCCAGGTTTTCAAGCGGATCGTTCAACAGCTGAACCGCCTCGGATGGAGCGTTGAGGTCCCGAAAGACATGATCGAACAATACAGCCGCAGTTTTGCTGAAAACCATCGTTACTGCAGGAAAGGTGACCTTCAGGGCTTTCTGGATCTGAGTGGCCGTTGCATTAAGTTCGAAATGTGGCAAGACGTTGCGAACGGCGAGAACCCGAATGGTGGCCGTTATGACTTCGATAAAGAGCAGCGGATGCCCTACCTGCTGTGGCTGGAAATGGAGCGTACCCGCCGCCGGCTTGGGTCCTATCTATGCAACGTTTTCTCGGGCTACGAATTCCGGACTGACCGCCGTGACGGTCGGATGAATAAGCTTGGCCCCGGCCACATGGCTGCGCTTGAATGGCTGGACGGCTGCTACGAGAGCAGCTGGCATTTCAAGGGTGATACCAGCAAATACACCATAGCTGATTACAACCGAGAATCGGCCGATGGCGCCATGCTAAACCACGGCCAGCGTGTTTGGTTCGCAGATCGCAAGGGGCGGGTTTGCACCGGCATCGCCTACTACAACATCAACAACATGTGGTGGGTGGTGACCGGGAAGTATGACGTGAGGAATGAAGCCGCCTCTAACCTCTACATTCAATGTCCGGAAAACCCCAGGCACAAGCGTAACGGCAGACTCCGCCGGGATCGCCTTGAATCTGAACTTTCCAAAGCAGTGAAATCAATGGACTTCCATCGGGCCCAGGTGATCAAGGACATTCTGTTTCCCCAACCTGAGCGCCTGTACTTGGTCTGGCACAAACAGCACCGCTGCTATCACCGATCCAGTTTCTCTGGTTACACCTCTGATTCAGTGGAAGCGGGGCGCTTCACGTGGGACGAGCTCGGCCGATTCATGCCAAAGGGAGCTCTTATGGAAGACGAGCTTAGCAAAATCATCCCTGTAGAGCAGGAGGCCTCAGCATGAACTTCAACGATCCCTCAGAGTTTGGCCGCGCTTACCAGAAGCTGGTGGTCACCGATCCTCACAAAATCCGGGAGCAGTTCGAGGCCGGGCAACTGGCCGACGACGAGGCGGCTTTCGATCTGGAACAGGCCAAGGTCTACCTGCACCCGGACGGTGAGCATTTTGAAGTGGCGAACCTGTGCGGCCGGGGTGGCTGTGTCACAACCACCGGCCGGGTCATTCCTGCCAACGAGTGGGTGCTCTGCAGAGTTCTGCGGGTCAACAAACGCAACGGAGGTGGAGCATGAAAAGCCAGCGCTACCTTTCAGACGACCAGGTGGCAGATCTACACGCCGACCTGAAGCAGCGATTCGAACTCCAGCACATCATGGCGGAGCACACCAGGCCGGTACTCGAACTGGAGCTGGGGATCGATGAGGGGACCATGGCCAAGATCGAACGGGGCACGTTCCGCTGGTCACCGGACTGCGGATTTACCCAGGCACAGGCGGACGAGGCCAAGCGCCGGCGGCAGATCTGGCAGCTCACCAATGAGCGCATGCAGGAGTACCGGCTGGAGACTCTGGCCGAGCGCTACGAGATCTCAGTGATGAGCATCTTCCGGCATATCTACAAAGTCCGGGCGGAGATGCATAGCCAGGAGCGGAGGAAGGCCGCATGAACCAGATCGAGCTCATCGAGGATCCAGTCACTTCTCCAGCGCCAGAGTCTGGTGGCTATGCCCCGACCGGGAAGCATATCTACCGGGGCCGGCAGGTACCGGCCACCTATGCAGACGAGCATGGCATGCGCCGCTTCCGCTCCCCCGTGCTGCTGTGGCTGATGGACCTGGTGATCGATCAGTTGCGCCAGGGCCCTATGCACTGGCTGGAAATCGCCAAGGTGGGCTGGCCTGTGGATTCTGCCACGCTATCACGTCACCTCGACCTGATGCGGGACGTGGGGCTGATTGAGTCTGAGCCGGTGTATTACGGAAGCCGCTCACCCCGGGAAGGAAACTACCGCGGCTACCAACATCGCTTCTACCTGGCAGACCGCCAGCAGGAGGCAGCGTAATGGGTATGCCAGAGCCACAGCTGCAGATGCCTCGTTCCTGCATCAGCTGTCACCACTACCGCCATGAGGGTTACGACCAGGACAAGCACTGCCCGTTCAGCCGCTCGTCCGCCAGCGCACCAAAACCAACGCGCACGCCCTATGGCCGGTGTGGCCTGCACGGAGCCGAGGTGTTCGCCACTGAAATCTGCAACAGCCACGAGCCGGAGCCTTTCGTCCACTTGGTGGATGTGACCAACCGGCCAGAGCCCAGAACCGCAATACAGGAGAGATTGCTGTGAGCAACTTGAAAGAACAGGAGAGGAAAGCTCTTGAAGACGCCGGTGAGCCAGAACCGATTGGCTACTACAACCCGCAGACAGAATACGACCTGCTCAGCGGTGGCCTGGTGTTCATCTCTGGGGCGAAGACCAATGGGTATACCGAGCCTCTGTATCGCCGGGGAGTGTCGGCTGAAGCCGCCCAAGCGCCCGCAAGTGGGGAGGTGGAGCCGGTAATAACCAATGAAATGAAAGCCGAGTGTATTGGTAAGTTTTCCTTCATGCTTGATGTGCCATGCGGCGAATGCTTGGTCGAAGGGGGAGACGAGGACTGCGAAGTTTGCGGGGGCGAGCTGACCCACCAGCAGGCAGTGACGGTGCCGTGGGATATCTGCAAAAAAATCTACAAAAGAATGGCTCGGCTTGCCCTTGCCCACCCACCCGCGAAGGTGCCGGAGGGGTGGAAGTTGGTTCCCCTGCAAATAACTGCTGGACAGCTAACTGCTGCGTGGCACAACCATGCGCTGAATATTGAGGAGGCAGATACTATATATCAGTCGTTTCTGGTAAACGCCCCGGAGGCGCCGGCCACCCCCACACCTGCCACCACACCCGAAGCGGAGTGGGTGAAGTGTGAGGATCGGTTGCCAAAGCTGGGCCAGCGCGTTCAGCTATTTTCGCAAGGCGTTATTCAGCACCACATGCCCGTTTTTGATCAGGATGATGACGGCCTGTTCTGGGATTTCGAGATTCAAGACAACAACCCGCCCGTGGATTTTGAGCGAGATCAGTGGCGAGAACTTCCAGCCCCACCAACAGCGCAGGAGGGCGAATGATGCAAGTGGAGCTTTCAACCGTCCGAAAACTAAGCCTGACTGACCTGATGAGTGAGCCCCATAAACTTGATCCAGTGTCCGTGATCCTGGAGGACTACGAGCCGGGCAAAGGCAAGATCATCATTGAATGTTACGGCCAGTCGTGGAGTGCATTTTGGGGAGGCATGGGCGCGAAAAGCGTTGCCACTTTCTTTTGCCGGTGTGACGAGCACTACATTGCCAGCAAGTTGAGCGGAATTTCCGGCGACATTGCTGACTATGAAGCCCTGGGCATCCTGGCCAGGGAAGAGGTTGTTTGCCTTCGCCGTGACGGCGAACTGAACAAATGCGAGGCACGGGATTTGTTTGACCAGTGCTACAGGCTAGAGGAAGCCGAAAACCTGGATCAGCTTGACCGCAATCTAATGCGGGAAGTTTTCGGCGATGAGTGGTGGCACTCCATCCCTAGCAAGCCGAATCCTGACTATCAGTACCTGTGCAGAATAATTAAAGCTGTTCAGGCAGGGATCAAGCGGGCAGGCCTGACTGAAGCCGTTCCACCACAGGAGCAGTGAGCAATGAGTGAAACAAAATGCACCTGCAAATGGAACCCAGATCGCCATAATGAGGATTGCCCGGTGTTCCTGAAGGATGAGAATGCCCGCCTCCAGTCCGAGGTAGAAAGGCTGCGGGGGCGGTGTGGGGAGCTGGAAGATGTGATAGCGAAATCAAAAACTGCGCTGAGGAAGCATCGGTGGTGTGGTGACTATTATCCGGAGAACGGCTGGCCGGAAGTAAACGAGGCTCTTGCTGAAGCCCAGCGCCTTCGACAGCAGGCAGCGGAGAGTGAGAATGAGTGAATTTAAGAGCCAGGTTATTCAGACAGCGCTCCGCACTGGTCGCTGCATGACTCAAGCCGAAGTTGCGGCGGCAAATTCCGAGTTCATTGAATGGGCAGACAAGGAAATAACAGACCTGCGGGCAGAGATGGAAATCAGGGTTGAGCAGATTCATGAGAAGTGCAGGCAGCTTGACCAAGCCCGCCAGATCATCACCGAACTGGTGGAATACGCCGAATGCAATGACCCAGGCAATCCTCATCTTGCGAGGGCGAAGGGGTTTATTGGGGGTGAGGGATGAGCGGATCAGACCTTTACCAGCGCCAGATCGCCGAGTGCGGCGACGAACTTATGCACAAGGTGTGGGACGGAACGCCGTGGATGATCGACGCTTACACCGGCAGTCATGAAGACGAAAGGCACTTTGAAATTATGGAGTGGTGCCACGACAACTTCGGGCCGGAGGCGTGGCCGATTCACGGAAAGCCCGGCCAGTGGCACTCAGGCGGCGCTACCGTCATGGGCTGGACCTGGATCGGTTTTGCCACCAAGGAAATGATGGAACAGTTCATTGAAGCATGGCCGTTACCAGATGAGGTGATAAAGCTATGAACAAAAACGATATCTGCCAATGCGGAGGAGTAAAGGTTGTGCTCGTGACAACCATCGACGGCGCGACCAATGCGGTATTGCCGGGCACCTCGCAATACCAACCCCGCGAGTTTGTTGACCGGGTTGAATGCGCGTGCTCGTGCTGTGGGTTGCTTTACAGTCTGCACAGTCTGTGGAGCCCGGTTGAGTTTTACCAGTGAGGTAGTGGCATGAGCAAAATCACACTGAACGAATGGCGTGAAAAGACGTTCGGAGGCAACCGCCCCACTCTGCGAGCCTGTCAGAATTGGGCAAAGCAGGGCCACATTGCCGGCGCCCAAAAGATCGGTGGTCTATGGTTTGTTGATGAAGCAACTGAGAAACAGGCCGCCGGAAACTCACGGGTGGCTAAGGTGCTGGCAAGCTGATGGCTCCACGGAAAAGACTGCGCAGAAACGTAGACCTGCCGCCGAACCTTTACTCCAACAAGGTCGGAGCGGTAACTTATTATCGATACCGGCGCCCGGATACTGGCACATTCCACAGCCTGGGCACGGTAAAGGGTGCGGCAATCGCTGATGCCCGCCAGCTCAACGCCATCCTGATGAAACCCGCAGATCGAGTTGGCCGGGTGATGGGCACTGCCGAGCAGACCATGAGCCACTTGATTGGCCGCTACCGGAAAGAGTTTCTGCCGGGGCAGGGGCTTGCTGACAGCACTGTTCAGCTGATCGGTTATCGTCTGAACCGCTTTGAGAAAGACCTAGGTGAGCAGGTTGTGGAATCGTTCGACGTGAAAGCCTGCGCCGAATACCTGGACGACAACTTCCAGCGCGACAGCTATATCAAGCACCGGACCACGTTGGTTGATCTGTTCAGGTTCGCTCAGATGAAGGGCCTCTACCCTGCCGACTTGCCTAACCCGGCAGCGGCCACCTATCCGAAAGCAGGCTACGAGAAGCAACGCCAGAGGCTAACGCTGGATGGATTCAAAGCGATCTATGCCGCTGCACCGGAATGGCTGCAGATTGCCATGCAGCTGGCCTTGGTGACGCTGCAAGGCCGCACGGAAGTGATCAATATGCAGTTTTCGGAATTTGACGAAAAGGCTGGAGCTCTGAAAGTGGTCCGCCAGAAGGTGCAGAAGCATGAGCATGCATACCTGATAATCGAAAGCCCCCGGCTCGCTTCTATTATTTCCCGGGCCAGGCGATCAGGTATAGTGAGCCCTTTCATCGTGCATCGAGTTCCAGAGCGCCGGAACAAGGCCAAGGGCCGCCAGCACTGGTCACAGCTGACAGCGAACCATTTCAGCGCCGAGTTCCGGCTGGTGCGGGACGAGACTGGACTTTTTGACGATATGCCTCGGGAAGAGCGGCCAACCTTCCACGAGGTTCGTGCGCTGGGGTCATGGCTCTACAAGAAACAGGGCTTCGACAAGAAAAACTACGTGCGGCCGTTGATGGCCCATGCTGATGAGAAAATGACGGATGAATACCAAAAGGGGCATGAACAGGAGTGGGTTCGTGTGAAAGCCGAATTGGATGTTAGTGAGATTTTCGGATGAAAAAGTATTGGAATGGGTTCATCGCCATGCTTGCAATTGCAGCTTGCGCTTGGTTGATCGGGGCGATGTTCACCACGGGTAGTTTGATGGTGATCGAGGCCCGGTGTAATGGTTTAATTCATGCTGGAGAGCAGAGTCCAATAGCCGGTCTATGCGCTGAAAGGCCATAGTAGAGGGCTGGCAAAATACAGTGTTTTAAGTCGTTGTTTTCGTTGGTTTCGCTATGTTCGTTTTGTTCGCCACTACAATCCCGCGTTTTCCATATAAAACTGGGGCTTACACGCCTTCCGGCTTCACCTTGACATGGTAGAGGTCCGCGGTTCGAATCCGCGTGGTCCTACCAATCCTGCAGTCAAGAGAGTCACATGGTTCGAACCTTGTGGCTTTTTTTATGCCTGAAAATCCTCCCCTTTGCTTGAACAGCTTCAGACTGCTCGCCCCCAGTAGAAAGAACTGACTCTCATCCAAATTAGAGGCTTTTCCACTGGTAAAGGTTCGAACACATCAGCGGAACATTCCAACCCCCCAAAACTCTCGATATGATCTCCGCATGAAAAGCATAATAAAACACGATGCCTCATCTCCGCCTCGAATGAAGGTCCTTCGTCGAAACGGACTCGCCCGTCGCTATCTATTCAGCGCACTTCTCATTGCCCTGGTGCCACTCATCGTTCTGGCCTTCATGTACGACACTCAATACGTGAAAGCCCTTGAGAAAGTGACAGAGAGTCGGACGAACGCTCGACTTGCTGGTGCGGAAAACCTCTTGAGAACGTTTCTCCAGGAAAGAGTTTATGAGCTTGAGGCTCTTGCGGACATACCTGAGGTATTTGAGTGGTTAACCACGGCCAGCCCGAGTGAGGAGCCTGGTCCCGTGGTAATGGCACAGCTTCGCCAGGCTCTCGATAGTCCTCACCTCTATGGAGTAGTGGTCAAACCGTCAAAATTTGAAGAGCCCCTTTGGTACCTGACTCAGACGTTACTGGACCAAGTCGAGTTAGACAAACTGCCCGTCACACCCTTTAACAATGGAGAAATAATCGGCCCGGCACTACCCACCGATAGCCGGCCCGGATGGTTTATTCTCAGGCTCAGTCCGACTGGACTCAATCCGGCTCCGGATGCCTGGGTCGGCCTGGTTATCCGACTGGCGAGCCTTACCGATCAGGTAAAGGACCTAAGCCTCACCGGCTTACAAAACCCTCTTGTGGTAACGCCACAAAATGTTCCGGTAACAGCCGTAGGAAACATTCCCCAAAACTCATCCCAATCGACCAAAGACATCAACTCTAACGATTTCATCGAGGGCTGGCATATAAGACTTCAATGGCTGGGTGACCCTCTCCTGGGCCCCCTGGAGTCAGCGAGATTCGGGTTAATCCTTCTGGCATCAGGAGCTGCTTTGGCCGTTATTATGTTGTCCAGGCATCTTTCCAAAAGATTGGAAAAGCAGGTGACGCCCTTAATTGAGGGAGCAGACAGGGTTGCCGGAGGCGATTTTGACACGCCGCTACACACAGAGGGGACGGCGGAAATAGGCTATCTGGCCTTTGCCCTCGAACGCATGCGCCTACGTCTACGCCGTCTTGTGAAGAGCATGGTGGACGTTGAACGCCGCGCCATACTTGGGCAATTCTCTGCAGGGGTGGCACATGAGATTAGGAATCCTCTCGCGACCATAAAGACGACAATTCAGGCCCTATCGCGCAAGGAATCCGACCCCAAACGCCAGAAATTAATGGAATCGGTTGATCATGAAATCGACCGGGTTAACGACGTTGTGCAACTGCTGCTGGATTACGCTCGTCCGAGGGAAGCCAAGGCAAGCAAGGTCAATATTATCGAGGTGGTTGAAACAGTAAAAATTCTGGCTGATGCAGTGGCTCACCGCCACGGAATTGAGCTGGTGCAGGTAGAGCACGAGTCAGTCTACGCATGGGCAGATGCCTCTCAGGTCCGCCAGATAGTTATGAATCTGGTTATGAACGCAATTCAGGCTATGGAGGGCATTGGCGGGCGGGTGACTATTCGAACCAAACAACAAGGCTTGGCAGTCTATGTTTCTGTAAGCGATAACGGCCCTGGCGTAAGCGCCGACCATCTGAGCCACCTGACAGAGCCGTTCTTTACCACGAAAACCAACGGCACCGGCCTTGGCCTCGCCATTTGCAGACAGCTCGCGCAAGCTAATCAAGGCAACCTTCGTTTCCAGAGCGTTTCCGGTGAGGGCCTGAAAGTGACGCTCAAACTGCCTCTTTATCTGAACAACGAGAATCAGGAATCAGTTTAATGCGAAAGCCAACCGTCCTTATCATCGATGACGAAAAGAACCTTGTTAACAGTCTCATGTTTTCGCTCGAAGAAGAGGAGATGACCGTTTTTGCTGCTTATAACGGAAGAAGCGGAATCGCCGAGATCGAAAAACAAACACCGGACGTTGTGTTGCTTGATCTGAAGTTACCTGATCAGTCTGGCTTTGAAGTTCTCGACCAAATCCAGGCCCTCCCGGCTCCGCCCATCACGATCATGATTTCGGCTCATGGCGATACCCGTGCAGCTGTTGAAGCAGTAAAAAGAGGTGCTCAGGATTACATCACCAAACCATTTGACCTTGACGAACTGATTCTTCTGATCCAGCGCAATCACAATCATCGCCAACTTAAAGAGGAAGTGGCTTATCGGAGAGAGCGGGAAGCGGATGTCCACGGCCTTGTAGGCCGCTCCGCCACGATGCAAAAGCTGCTCGATCAAGTCGATCGCATCGGAAAGAGCTCAGCGCGCACGATTCTTCTTCAGGGACCATCGGGAAGCGGGAAAACTCTCATTGCCAAGGCGTTACACGCCAAGAGAGATAGAGCTGCCCCTTTCATATCCGTTAATTGCGCTTCGCTTCCTGAGAACCTCCTGGAGGCTGAGCTGTTTGGCGCAGAAAAAGGGGCGTACACTGGCGCGGATAAACGCAGAACCGGTTTGGTTGAGTTAGCCAACGGAGGCACGCTTTTCCTGGACGAGATTGGTGAACTCCCCTTGCCCCTTCAGGCTAAACTCCTAACTTTCCTTGAAACCCACCGCTTCCGCGCGGTCGGTGGTCAGAAGGAAATCGATGCTGACCTTCGCGTCATAACCGCCAGCAACAGAGATCTACAAACCGAGGCGCAAGCTGGAACATTCCGTGAGGATCTGTTCTATCGCCTCAATGTTATGCCACTGACAATCCCCTCGCTCGCTGAGCGCAGGGAAGATATTCCTCTCCTGGCATCGAACTTTGCTAGAGAACTGGCAGCTCAGGAGGGCTGTAAGCCGATCGATCTGCCCCCCGAAACCCTTTCCGTGCTTGGCAGTTACGATTGGCCGGGAAATATCCGCGAGCTCCGTAATACCATCGAGAGACTGACCATCTTGCATGCCGGTGAGAGCATTGGTGTCGATCGTCTGCCACCCGAAATCATCGAGTCCGCACCTCAGTTGAAAAACTCTGCGTCGGGCACGGACCCCTGGCGCAACGAAATGCAAGGTTCCCTGACGAATGAAATTGCAAAACGGGAAGCTCAATGTATTTTGGAGGCGCTGGCTAAATCCAATGGCCGAAAAGGCGATGCTGCAAATTCCCTTGGAATCTCCAGACACGCATTGAAAAGGAGAATGCAAAAGCTGGGACTCACAGGAGATGAGTTGTGATCCCAGCGCGCCCAAACCGCTCCAGAGTTATCTCACTCGGCATCCTTTGGCTGATTACCATTACATTCGCTATGCCGTCCTGGGCGCAGGAGTCTCTGGGCGCCAGCAAGGATACAGCGGATATTGTCGTCGGGTGCCTTTATCCCATGTCCGGACGAGCAGGTGTGTTGGGTCGGGATTCTGTGGTGGGTATTCGACTCGCGCTTGAGTACATCGAACAGCAAGAAACCTCGAAACTACCACGCCTCAGGGTGTTGCTGGGGGACACAAAATCCAAACGATCAACCGCAGTAGCAATTGCGAAACGATTCATCGAGGAGGATCAAGCCACATTTCTCTGTGGAGTCGTTAACTCATCAGTCGCAATTCAAGTTACCGAAATTGCGGCCTCGTCGAATACCTTTTTTATCGGTACAGACCACGCCTCATCAAGACTCACAGATGAATTTTTCCATGATCGCTATTTTCGTGTAACGAATGACACACGCCAATCGATGACCGCAGGTGCTCTTTTCATCAGAGATTATTTTGGAGAGCAGTTGAGGAAAAAGCCCCTGCGAATCTCATACCTTGGCCCCGATTACGAGTATGGTTACCAGGTTTGGGCGGACTTCCGTGAGGCTCTGAATCGATTGGGAGTGAATTACGAAATTGTCGGAGCACTCTGGCCGAGGCTGAGTGAGCCAGACTACAGCCATTACATCAATGAACTGATCCGCCAGAAACCCGACCTGGTCGTAAATAGTCTTTGGGGGGGCGATTTTGTCGCTTTCGTTACTCAGGCTACTGACACCCGGCTGTTTGAGGTATCACGCTTCGCGAACTTTGAGAAAGGTGGTGATTACGAGATTTTCGCTCACCTGGGGGATCGCATGCCGCTGGGACTATTATTGGCATCCCGGCACCACAACAACTGGCCAGAAACAGACTTCAATCGTTGGTTCGTTGAAGAATTTAAACGGCAAGCCGGTTACTATCCCTCTTCCGGGGCGCAAGGCGCGTTCACGGGTATACTCGCGATTGCTGAAGCAGCCCGACAGGCAGGTGGCGACTACAGCGATCTCCAAGGGATCGAGCGGGCTTTCGAACAATTAAGCCTGATGACGCCCGAGGACCCCCAAGGCTTCCAATCCTCGATGGATCCATTGACTCATCAAATCCGTCAGGTAATGGCGATTGGTGAAACGGTAAACGACCCGAGATACCCTCCCGCCAAGGTAATGCTCGGTAATTGGCGAGTTTACTACCCTTCTGATTATGAGAAGGTCCACTCCGAAGTAGAATGAGCGAAATCCGCTCATTCTCGCTCCCTCGAAATGGGCGGGTTTCGCTCATCACCCTCAAAACCAATCTCAACAATCCATATTTATTCCATTAAAACAGCACCTTAAGGATCTAGAAATTTTGGCATAGGGCGTGCTAACAGACACAGGCCGGCTTCAAAACGTCGAGCAGGACACCGGAGTAAGCACACTGGTAGTCCAAATAACCGACATAAGAACAACAGTCTGGAGATCTGATATGAAACGTCCCCTGTTTACCGCAGCGACGGTAGCATGCGCCCTGACCACTGGCGCGCTCAGCCTCAACGTCCACGCAAATGAAGAGTACAAACTCGGCCTCGTAACCTTCCTTTCAGGCGCAGCTTCCGGTCCTTTTGGAATTCCCGCCAAGAACGCTGCAGACCTCGTAATTGATGCCATCAACGACGGTACCCTGCCCGCACCCATTGAAGGGAAGGGAATTGACGGTCGAATGATTACGCCAATCTACGTTGACGAAGCTGGCGGTGCGACGAAACAAACCTCCGAATTTCGCAACCTTGTCGAGCGGGATGGCGTCGACGCCGTCGTTGGCTACATTTCTTCTGGAGACTGCCTCGCTATCCCGGCGGTTGCTGAAGAGCTCAAGATGCTTACCGTACTCTTCGACTGTGGTACACCTCGGGTTTTCGAAGAAGCTGATTACAAATACGTTTTCCGCACCCACTCCACCGCGAGCATGGACAACATCGCAGCGGCCCGGTACGTTCACGAAAACATCCCTGATCTGAAGTCTGTAGCAGGCATTAACCAGAACTACTCCTGGGGCCACGACAGCTGGCGCGACTTCACAGAGACTCTCAAGGTCCTCCGTGACGGCGATATCGAAATCACCACCGAACAGTTCCCCAAACTGTTTGCAGGCCAGTACGGCGCCGAGATTTCTGCTCTGCAAGTGAATTCAGCGGATGTTATCCACACGTCTTTCTGGGGCGGTGACACAGACGCATTCGTACTCCAGGCGGCGGCTCGAGGTCTACTGGCAGACAACCAAGTCATCTTCACGGCGGGCGAAACGGCACTCAACAGCCTTGGCGAGCACCTGCCAGACGGCGCCATCATCGGTGCCCGCGGTCCCTTTGGTCCGTTTGCCCCGGAAAGCGAACTGAACACCTGGTTTCAGACTGAGTTTACTGAGCGGTTCGGCACCCCTCCAACCTTCCCTGCCTACCACATGGCTCATGCATTGATTGGCCTTAAGCTGGCTCAGGATAAGGCAGGAGTTGGTGCCTCGACTGAAGAAGTTATCACAGCCTTTGAGGGCCTGGAATTTGACGGCCCTGGCGGCCGGGTGGAGATGAGTCGAGGTAAGGGCCACCAGGCTGCAACAGAGATGGTCTACGGTCGCCTCAAACGAGTTAATGGTGAGATCACCTTTACCGACGTTACCCGCTACCCGGCGGACTGCGTCAACCCGCCCGAAGGTACAGAGACTGTAGAGTGGATCAAGGCCGGCATGCCAGGTGCCGAGTGCAACTGAAGCCACTGACCTAGCAACATACTCATCGGGACCGTCCGGTCCCGATGAGGCTTTCCAACGATCTTTCACCCCTCCCCAACCGGTCAGTAACCCGGCCAACAGGCGAGGTCTGTGCAAAGCATCGGGAGTCCTACAATGAAACAATTTCTTGCAATACTGGTGGATGGCTCGGTCTATGCGTCATGGCTGTTCATTATTTCTGCCGGTCTGACCCTGATCTATGGGGTCATGCGAATCCTCAACATGTCCCACGGCAGCTTTTACGCACTTGGTGCTTACTCTGGTGCTGCCATGGTTGGCTGGTATTTCTCTACCGGCTCTGTTCCCTGGTTCAGCTTCGTCGCACTAATCGCTGCAGCCCTTGTCGCCGGCATTTCCGTCGGGCTGCTGGTCGAGCGCGGCCTCTTGCGCTTCATGTATGGCAGGGACGAAGTCGTGATGATTCTGGTCACCTACGGTGTCCTGCTTATTATGGAAGACGCTATCAAGTTGATCTGGGGCGTCGAGCCCTACTTCGCCTACCAGCCCTATACCCTGCTCGGACGCACAAAAGTCGCGGGATTATCCTTTGCGAATTACGACTTCATGCTTATTGGTGTGAGCATCCTTATTGGACTTGCTCTCTGGTATGGCCTCAACCGCACCCGCAACGGCAAGCTGCTGCGAGTCGTTATCCACGATCGTGAAATCGCCAGCGCCCTCGGCATTAACGTTGCTCGGATTTTTACAATCACCTTCCTGATTGGTGCCGGCATAGGCTCATTGGCTGGTGCTTTGACCGCTCCGGGCCTCTCGGTTGTGCCGGGCATGGGGATAGAGGTCATTGTGCTCGCATTTGCGGTAGTGGTGATAGGCGGTCTTGGCAGCATAACTGGCGCACTCGTAGGCGCTCTTATCGTCGGGATGGCCCGAGCGGCAGCCGTGCATTTGTACCCCGATGTTGAGCTGTTCGTTATTTATGCAGTTATGGGGCTTGTGCTGGCATTCCGCCCACAGGGCCTGTTTGCGGTTGCCAACGCGAGGAAAATCTGATGACAACAAGATCCCTAGCGCTTTTATTTATTCTCGGTTTGGCTGTCATAGCTGGCGGTCTGCTTCTTCCACAATGGATGTCCTACCTTTTCACCATCGCAATGGGAAAAGGCCTCGTAGTGCTTGGCCTGGTACTACTCATGCGCGCAGGCCTTGTGTCCTTCGGACAAGGCCTTTACTACTGCGTCGGCGCTTACGTTGCGGGCATGCTAACTCAGTTCATGGGAGTCACAGACATTCTCGTGATTATGCTTGCCTCAGTTGCCGTAAGTGTTGGTATCGCAGCAGTTATTGGCCTGCTCCTGTGCCGGTATCGAGAAATCTTTTTCGCCATGTTCTCGATGGCATTTTCAATGATTCTCTACGGGCTGCTCGTGCGTAACCAGTTTCTCGGCTCCACTGACGGCTTTAACGTGGCAAACCCAAGCCTTCTCGGCTGGGCGCCAGACGCAGATTCTGCGTCGGATCTCGTTCTGGTCGTGGCAGTGTGCCTCGTAGTGCTTCTCGGAACTTTGGGATGGCGATACCTCAAGTCTCTCTCTGGCTATGCCGGGGAAGCTGTGCGGGAAAATGAAATCCGCCTGGAGTATCTGGGCGGGTCTGTTTTCCGCGTCGTTTACGTGAAGTACATCATTGCTGCCGCCCTTGCCGCTATCGGCGGAACCATAACCGCTTTGGTGAGCGGCCACGTTGATCCCGAGATGGCTTATTGGACCACCTCCGGGGAGTTCGTCTTTATTGCTCTCATGGGAGGAACTGCCCACGTAGCAGCTCCGCTGGTTGCAGCCGTTCTGTTTGAGGCCTTGCGCACCTATGCGTTCGCCGTTGCTCCATACACCTGGCAGATGATTCTCGGGTTTGCGCTGTTGGCAATCATAATTTTCATGCCCTCCGGTCTGTGGTCACTGGTCGAACGATTCCAGAACAAGAAAGCGAGGAAAACGTGATGAGCGCTTTGCTGAAAACTGTAAACCTGGAAAGAACTTTTGGCGCCGTAACTGCAGCGACCGACATCAATGTCGAACTGAATTCAGGCGAAGTGGTTGGCGTCATCGGCTCCAACGGCGCTGGCAAGACTACTTTCATCAATATGGTTACCGGCTATATTCAGCCATCCAGCGGCGACATCCTCGTGCGTGGCCAATCCATAGTCGGAAAGTCCCCCAGGGACGTGTCTTTAGCTGGGGTTGGTCGCTCGTTTCAGGTGCCTCAACTATTCCAGGAATTGACGGTTCTGGAGAACATGCTGATCGCGTTCGGCTTCTCCGTCGACCGGAAGTTGAGCTTTCTGAAGCCTCTCAGATCCACCGAAAAAGTTGAAAAAGCCCGAGCTGTACTTCGCGAATATGAAATTGAGCGTTATGCGGAGGAGATTGTATCGACTTTGCCTCAGGGGGTTCGCAAGCTGCTGGACATCGCCATGGCGATGCTCGCCGAGCCCGGGCTGATGCTACTGGACGAGCCCACCTCAGGCGTAGCGATCGAAGACAAGTTCGTGCTGATGGATACCGTTATGGCCGCCGTCCGGAAAAGTGGTGCTGCGACGATGTTCGTTGAACACGACATGGAAGTGGTTCTGCGGTACGCAGAACGGGTTCTCGCCTTTTACGACGGCCGGGTACTCGCAGACGGTCCGACCCAAACAGTTTTGTCAGATGCCAAAGTCCAGGAATTGGTGGTTGGGCATCACCTCGATCTGAGCGAAAGCCAGGCCAGCAACAGCAAGGAGTCTGCCCATGTTAGAACTTAAAAATGTCACGACAGAGATAGCCGGCACCACGATTCTCCGTGACGTCAGCTTTTCGGTCAGCAAGGGTTCTATGGTTGGGCTGATTGGGCGAAATGGAGCCGGTAAGACAACTTCTCTTCGATCAATCATGGGTCTCATTAAGCCGAAAGCAGGCCAGATACTCATCAATGGCGAGGACATGACCAATCAGGGTTCTTTTGAGCGTGCAGGAATGTCGATTGGCTACATGCCAGAGGATCGTCGGCTCGTGCCTGATTTGACGGTCGAAGAAAATATCATGGCGCCGGCATGGGCCTGCCAACTCGTCAACGCAGAAGCCAGGCTCGCCTGGATCTACGAAATGATGCCAGAGGTTGAAGCTTTCTCCGATCGCAGAGCGCTCCAGTTATCCGGTGGTCAACAAAAGCTGGTTGCATTAGCCAGGGCGATGATGACTGGGACCAACTTACTGTTATTGGACGAACCCTTCGAGGGAGTGGCACCAGCGCTTTCCAGACGACTCGCCAGCGTCTTGAGCACACTCAAAGACGAAGGCCTGACCGTGTTGCTGTCTGAATCCGACCAATCGCATTCCGCAGACCTCGTCGACAAAGCCTTTCAGATCGAACGTGGAAGCGTCGAACCAATTGCGTCGATGAGCTAGGAGGAATAAATGACCTCATTTACGTTTAATACAACAAAAAGCGTTATTTGCGAACCCGGCGCCATTAAGCGTCTCGGGCAAATCGTCAAAGAACAAATGGGTAGAAAGGTACTGCTCGTTACAGATTCCGGGCTGATAAAGGCCGGATTACTCGAGGTAGCTACAAAGTCTCTAAACGAAGCAGGCGTCCAGTTCAAACTATTCGATGGCGTCATTGCCGATCCGCCGGTTTCGGTTGTAGAGGCGGCGTTGGCCAAAGCGCGACAAGCAGGGGTGGAAGGTGTCGTTGGATTTGGTGGCGGTTCATCCATGGACGTTGCCAAACTGATCGCACTTCTCATTGGCGGTGGAGAAAAGCTCGACGACGTTTACGGTGTTGGCCAGGCCAAAGGGAAGCGCTTACCCCTTATTCAGATTCCAACAACGGCAGGAACAGGCTCTGAGGTCACGCCGATCTCAATCATTACCGTCGGCGAAACGGAGAAGAAAGGCGTTGTCGCGCCTCAGTTGCTTCCCGATATCGCATTGCTCGATGCCGAGTTGACTCTCGGGCTGCCTGCACATGTTACCGCGGCCACGGGAATCGATGCCATGGTTCATGCAATCGAGAGCTACACCTCAGCCTCCGCCAACAACAACCCGGTTTCAAAAGCTCTCGCCCGCGAGGCCCTGCGTTTGCTCGGAGCCAATATCGAGACAGCCGTAAAGGATGGCAGTAACGTAAAAGCTCGTTCGGAGATGCTGCTCGGCGCCATGCTCGCAGGCCAGGCTTTTGCCAACTCTCCGGTTGCGGCGGTGCACGCCCTCGCCTATCCAATCGGCGGTATTTTCCACGTGCCTCACGGCCTATCCAACGCGTTGGTACTGCCTCATGTGATGCGTTTTAACGCTCAGATCTGCGGCGAAGCATACTCAGTTCTGGCCACCGACGTTTTTCCTGACCTCGCTGATACGCAAGCCGATCAGAGAGTCACGGCCTTCATCGACCGTCTTGAGGCGCTGAGCGCTGACCTGGGGCTTGAACAAACCCTGCGCGAGGTCGGAATTGGCGAGGCCGATCTGGCCATCCTGGCGTCGGATTCCATGAAGCAAACCCGTCTGCTTGTAAACAATCCCCGGGAAGTGACTGAAGCTGACGCCCTGGCAATTTACAAGGCCGCTTTTTAATTTGGCCATTCTCTTATTTGATTGAGGTTACTCATGTCTCTTGAACTGAAGAATCGCGAACTTCTGCGCGAACTGGCTTATATCAACGGCCAATGGACACAGGCGAAGTCGGGAAAGACGTTTGCCGTCACCAACCCTGCCAACGGTGAGCAATTGGCAACAGTACCAGACATGGATGACAGCGACACTCGTGAGGCGATTGAGGCTGCTGCCGCCGCGTGGCCAGCATGGCGCTCCACTCCCGCCAAAGAGCGCGCAAACATTCTGCGAAAATGGTTCAATCTGCTGATCGCCAATCAGGAGGATCTTGCGCGCCTGATGACGGCAGAGCAGGGAAAGCCTCTGGCAGAATCCCGTGGCGAAGTCGGTTACGGTGCAAGCTTCATAGAGTGGTTCGCTGAGGAAGCCAAGCGGGCCTATGGTGATGTCATACCGGGGCACGGAAAGGATAAGCGCATCGTCGTGATCAAGCAGCCCGTTGGTGTTGTTGCTGCAATCACTCCCTGGAACTTCCCGATAGCGATGATTACCCGGAAGGTCGCGCCCGCTTTGGCGGCAGGCTGCCCTGTCGTGGTAAAGCCTGCGGAGGATACACCTCTTTCCGCACTGGCCATTACCGCCCTGGCGGAAGAAGCTGGTGTACCCGCAGGTCTGATCAACATCATTACCTGCTCCAAACCTAATGCAGTCTCGGTGGGTAGCGAGCTGACCGGCAACCCTGTAGTTCGCAAAGTGTCCTTTACCGGCTCTACGCCTGTCGGGAAGCTCCTCATGCGACAAGCGAGCGACACCGTCAAAAAGGTCAGCCTGGAACTTGGCGGCAATGCCCCCTTCATTGTTTTCGATGATGCAGACCTGGATGCGGCTGTTGCAGGCCTCATGGCCTCGAAATACCGCAACACGGGACAGACATGCGTCTGCGCAAACAGAGTATATGTTCAGGCAGGCGTTTATGATGCCTTCGCAGAGAAGCTAAAGGCCGCTGTCAGCAAAATGGTAGTGGGCCCCGGACTGGAGGGCGAAACCCAGCAGGGCCCGCTCATCAACGAAGCCGCGCTTGCCAAGGTAAAACGACACATCGAGGACGCTACCTCGAAGGGTGCCAAGATTGCTTTGGGAGGCAGGGCTCATGCACTCGGCGGTACCTTCTTTGAACCCACAATCCTTACTGATGCCACACAGGAAATGCTGATCGCTCGAGAGGAGACCTTCGGCCCGGTTGCACCGTTGTTCCGATTTGAAACGGACAGCGAGGCAATCGCAATGGCGAATGATTCGGAATTCGGACTCTCCGCTTATTTCTATAGCCGGGATATACATCGGGTATGGCGCGTAGCGGAAGAACTGGAATCAGGAATGATTGGCATAAACGAAGGCATTATTTCTACAGAGGTGGCTCCGTTTGGTGGGGTGAAAGAGAGCGGCCTTGGTCGTGAGGGCTCCCACTATGGTCTGGACGAGTATATGGAACTTAAATACCTTTGCCTGGGCGGTATGAACTAAAGCCTTAAACAATCACGGTGCCCCGGCGTCAAATTTCGGGGCACCTGCCCTCGTATGGCTGGAAGCCTCACTCCTCCGGTTTGTGCGGGAGATACTCCAAAACAGCCAAGGAAAGAGAATGAACAATTCACTCACCTATGCTCTTCTCATGCTGATCGCAGGGATAGGAATACCCGTGATGGCGACGCTTAACGGTGGACTCGGTGCAAGACTCCAGAGCCCCGCCCTCGCAGCAACGATTCTTTTTTTCGTTGCCCTGGTTCTCGCATTTTCTTATTTAATAACTACCGAGGGTTTTCCTGAGACCGTTTTCTCCGCCGACGTGCCCCTCCACTTTTACTTCGGGGGTTTCTTTGTCCTTTTCTACATCCTAACTATTACTTGGGTAGCTCCTCGTTTTGGCATATCCAATTCAATTGCTTTTGTTTTGCTGGGGCAGCTCATCGCAATGAGCCTCATTGATCATTTCGGCTTGATGG
This sequence comes from Marinobacter sp., assembly GCF_041984545.1. Classification (GTDB taxonomy): domain Bacteria; phylum Pseudomonadota; class Gammaproteobacteria; order Pseudomonadales; family Oleiphilaceae; genus Marinobacter. The sequence continues at coordinate 97,709 of NZ_JBHIXV010000005.1, forward strand.
GCGTTCAGAAATTCGCCATGAGCCTGAAGCGACTGGCTGGTTTAGGCGTGATGACAATCGGGGTTTTCTTGGTGCTGAACAAAGCCCCGGGTGGCCCCCGATAAGAATTTGGTAAGGTTTCCAGTAACCCCACTCCTTTTGATAGGTCGCACAAGGACGTTTGCTTGAAGCAAATGCGGATCAATGGTCTGGTGAGCCCCGGATGGAGTGTCGCTATTAGTGACGCCTAGAACCTGTCATTGTCCTCCAGGCCCGTACCCCTGCGACCAGGGATGCTGTTGAAATAATCCGAGCGTATCTCGTCTATCTCTCCCGTCGACCGCATCTCACTCAATACTTTATCGAGTGGTTCGACAAGTCTCAGATTTTTCTTGTGTAAATAATGATACAACGCTTCCGAATGAAGTACGGGGCTCACTACCTCCACATTCGTGAAGGGCGAATGCAAAACGGAGATTCGTGCGTTGATATCGGGCAGTAGCGTGTATTTCGCTCTTCCGAGACTGACCATTGCCAGCGCCTGATTGATGTTGACCACAAACATGCACTTGATGCGATGGGCGTTGACCAGGTGCTCTACTATGACAACGCCTCTCACACACAGCGGATCGTCTCGAATATCCTCAACTTTCCGGATCTCGGCAGTGCCCTGCTGTCCAACTGCCACCACATTAACGGCGTTGATGGCTGTCGGCACCGTATGCAAATTGGGATAGATCGATCCCAGATTTGCAACCCGCGACACTTCACCATCGTAGGTACCGTTGTTCGCGGATATCAATGAACGAAGGTTGGGGAGTTTGTGGACAACGAGCTCGTAACCCAACCTGTCGTAGGCTTTACGCAAAACCCTGATTGAAACATCTTGCACGAAGGCATCTTCAGGCGCTGTCAGATGAATCGTTGGCCGCAGTGAAGAGCCACCCACAGCACGCTCCTCGCCGCCCTCTGTTGATGGATAATGGATAGAGGCTACCTGATGGTCTTGCTCGACTACCGCACCTCCCGGATCTGCGGACGTTGCCGTTGCAAAGCAGCTGATGCCGGCGCACAGACACACAGGGAGCCAATCTCTGAAGCGACTCCGTCGGTTGACTGCTGTAGCCTTTGACCGGCATAGAACCATCGTTTTCATTATCCAATCATCCGTGAACATCTGCAGGGTCGGTAAGACCACTTCATCATACCTGCTTTGTGTCCCGGAAAACTAACGCTCCCCTGGTTAGCCGCCCGGCTGACCGTTTCTCCTGTCCCATCCGTCTGCGAAGCAAACCATCGAACGCCTAACCGTGTTAGTCTTCCAACATTCCACTACGCTGGCTTTGCTGACTTTGGAGGACCCTGTGACTGCATTCACCTTCAACACCACCAAAAGCGTTATTTGCGAACCTGGTGCCATCAAGCGCCTCGGGACTCTCGCGAGGGAGCAGATCGGCGCCAGGGTATTGCTTGTTACCGACCCCGGCCTCGTGAAGGCAGGCATCATTGACCCGGCTATCAACTCCCTGAACGAGGCCGGCGTGCATTACGAGCTATTCGGAGACGTGGTCGCCGACCCACCCGTCTCGGTGGTGGAGGCAGCCCTGGCGCAGGCACGCGCTTCCAGCATCGATGGCGTAATCGGCTTTGGCGGTGGCTCCTCCATGGATGTGGCCAAACTGATCGCACTGCTCATTGGCAGTGGCGAAAAGCTCGATGACGTGTATGGGGTTGGCCAGGCCAAGGGGCAGCGTTTACCGTTGATCCAGATTCCAACCACGGCGGGAACCGGCTCGGAGGTAACGCCCATCTCGATCATCACGGTCGGCGACACCGAGAAGAAAGGCGTGGTGGCACCGCAGCTGCTGCCAGACATCGCCCTGCTGGATGCCGAGCTGACGCTAGGGCTCCCGGCCCATGTCACCGCCGCCACCGGCATCGATGCCATGGTGCACGCCATTGAAAGCTACACCTCGGCCTCCGCCAACAACAATCCCGTCTCCCGGGCGCTCGCTCGTGAAGCCCTGCGGTTGCTGGGCGCGAATATTGAAACCGCGGTGAAGGACGGCCGGAATGTCCGGGCGCGCTCCGACATGCTGTTGGGAGCCATGCTTGCGGGCCAGGCTTTTGCCAACTCTCCGGTCGCCGCTGTCCATGCCCTGGCTTATCCGATTGGTGGCATTTTCCATGTACCCCATGGCCTGTCCAACGCGCTGGTGCTGCCCCATGTGATGCGCTTCAACGCCAAGCTCTGTAACGAATCCTATGCCGTCCTGGCAACCGACGCCTTTCCGGATCTTGCCTCAGCGCCTGCGGAGCAGCGAACCCGGGAGTTTATCGATCGCATGGAGGCACTGAGTGCGGATCTGGGCCTGGAGCAGACACTTCGCGAGGTTGGCGTTACCGAACCGGATCTGCCCGTTCTGGCCGCGGACGCCATGAAGCAGACCCGACTGCTTGTGAACAACCCCAGGGAGGTGACGGAAGCAGACGCCCTGGCCATCTACCAGGCCGCGTATTAAGGGGCGAAAATAATGCAGCGAGACGAATTCAGGGTGTTCTACCCGGTATCCACCCGCTGGATGGATAACGATGTCTACGGGCACGTGAACAATGTCACCTACTACTCGTATTTCGACTCAACCATCAACCGGTATCTGATTGAAGAAGGTGGCCTGGATATACACAAAGCGCCGGTAGTGGGCTTTGTGGTGAGCTCGTCCTGCCAGTTCCGCCGGCCGGTGGCCTACCCCGACGCGCTATCGGTCGGCCTCCGGGTCCTGAAACTGGGCAACAGTTCGGTGACCTACGAGCTCGGCATATTCAGGGAATCGGACAGCGAAGCTTCAGCGGTCGGCCAGGTGGTACATGTGTTTGTGGATCGCGAAGAGAACCGTTCGGTCAGCATTCCTGCGCCCATCCGGCGTTGCCTTGAGGCAGTGGCTGCTGACTGAACGTTATACCTGGTAGAAATCCCGATACCAGTCCACAAACCGGCCAATGCCCTCTTCCACGGGCGTTGCCGGCTTGTAGCCGACGTCCGCTATCAGGTCGTCGACATTGGCGTAGGTGGCCGGCACATCGCCCGGCTGGAGTGGCAGGAGGTTTTTCTCAGCCTTCTTGCCGACCTTCGCCTCGATAATCTCAATGAAGCGTGACAGCTCCACCGGATTGTTGCTGCCGATGTTGTATAGCCGGTACGGGGCCTTGCTGGTGCCAGCATCCGGCGTTGCGCCGCTCCAGTCATCGTTGGCTTCCGCCACATGATCGAGGGTGCGGATGACACCCTCAACGATGTCGTCGATGTAGGTGAAGTCCCGGCGATGATGGCCGTGGTTGAACACGTCGATGGGCTCCCCGGCGAGGATCTTCTTCGTGAAGATAAACAGCGCCATGTCCGGCCGGCCCCAGGGGCCGTAGACGGTAAAGAACCGCAAACCGGTGGTGGGCAGGTTGTACAGATGGCTGTAAGTGTGGGCCATCAGCTCATTGGCCTTCTTGGAGGCGGCGTAGAGGCTGAGGGGGTGGTCCACATTGTCGTGCACCGAGAACGGCATGGTCTCGTTGGCACCGTAGACGGAGCTGCTGGAAGCGTACACCAGGTGTTGCACACCATTATGGCGACAGCCCTCCAGAATATTCATGAACCCCACCAGATTGGCGTCCACATAAGCGTGGGGGTTCTCCAGGGAGTATCGGACACCGGCCTGGGCCGCCAGGTGCACCACCCGGTCGGGCCGGTGCTTGGCAAACAGCGACGCCATGGACGCACGGTCGGCGACATCCTGACGTACTTCAAGGAAACCCTTCTTGCCGGTCAGACGCGCCAGCCGGGCCTCCTTTAGGTTTACGTCGTAGTAGTCGTTGACGTTATCCACGCCAATCACCTCATCGCCGCGATCAAGCAGGCGATGGGCAAGGTGCGATCCGATAAAGCCGGCAGTACCGGTGACAAGAATCTTCAAGTGTCTCTCCCTGGAGTCTGTGTCGGGATCAGAAGGTTACGCCCGCACTAACGAACGGCCCGCCAATCTCAACGTCCAGCCGATCGTCTCCGTCTTCGTAATCGATCGACATCTGGCGGTAACCCGCCCGCAACTGAACCAGCGCGATTTCAAACTGACCAAAGGCGTTGACATCGTGCAGGGAATCGCCGTCATAGCTGATCAGGTTGCCTTCGGCGCCCACGGAAACACCGGTAAAAGGCAGATCAAAGCGCGCGGCGAGATAGCCCATGGGGATCACGGCATCCACTTCCGTGCGATTTACACGAGCACCTTGGATCTCTTGAACTACCAGCTCACCGCTCAGGTCACGCGCCGTCACGCCCAGGTCGAGGTTGACCCAGTTGTCGAGCACTTCGTAATAGAAGGTAAAGTCGAGCTGTTCCAGATCCAGGTCCGAGCGCACGTCCACACCGGTACCTACCGTGGTGATATCGCCGAAATCCGCACCCAGCTCACCCTGGCCACTTTGCTGGACCAGTGTGTAGTTCAGGCGAACGTTCGGCAACACCGGCACCGGATGCTCAACGTAGAGCGAGGCATTGGCGTTGGTGTCGTTGTCCAGGTTCAGATCGTTCTCAACATCCACTACATCGTTGTTTGTAGCAGCCTTACCGGAAAGATCAGAATCCCAGTAACTTACGCTGGCACCCAGCCCAACCACATCGGCCTGGGACATCGGCGCCACCAGAATCAGTGAACCGCCTACAGCTAGCATCAGTTTACGCATAACGCACCTTTTGGAATTGTAGTGAGTGGTAATCAGTCGAACTGGATGCCCAGCCGGCGACCGACTTCCTCATAGGTTTCAATAACCTCGCCCAATCCCTGGCGGAAACGGTCCTTGTCCATTTTCTTACGGGTCTCCTTGTCCCAGATCCGACAGCCATCCGGGCTGAATTCGTCGCCCAGAACAATCTGGCCACCGCTGCGACCAAATTCCAGCTTGTAGTCGACCAGCATCATTCCGGCATCATCGAACAGTGCCTTGAGCACATCATTCACCTTGTAGGTGAGTGTCTTCATCTGGCCGAGTTCCTGCTCGGTGGCCCAGCCAAAGCTGACCGCCAGTGACTCATTCACCATGGGGTCGTGCAACGCATCGTTCTTGAGAAACAGTTCATAGGTGGGCGGATTGAGGGCCTTGCCCTCCTCAACACCCAGCCGGCGGCACAGACTGCCCGCAGACACGTTGCGAACGACGCACTCCACCGGAATCATGTCGAGCTTCTTGACCAGAGATTCGGTAGACGACAGCAGACCCTCGAAATGCGTCGGCACGCCGGCGGCTTCCAGCTTTTCCATGATGAAGGCGTTGAACTTGTTGTTCACCATGCCCTTGCGGTTCAGCTGTTCTTTCTTTTCTCCGTCGAAGGCCGAGGTATCGTCCCGGAACACCATGACGAACCGCTCGGGATCGTCGGTACGGTAGACGGATTTTGCCTTGCCGGCGTAGAGTTCTTCGCGCTTTTCCATTATAAATCTCCGAAAAACGGCCGCCACGGGCGGCCACCTTCTCAATCAGTATAGGTAATCGAACAGCTGTTCCAGCAACTCGGCCGGCGATCGGCTGGCCTCGGTACCCGGTAGTAGCTGCGCCGAGATCACGACGGCCTCTGCCTCCTGGCGAAGCATGACAGTGTGGGTATGCTCTGGTGAGGACTCTGAACTGAACCAGCTGAACCAGCCAGGGTCGCGCTCATCCTCGTTACGGAAGTCCACCTGGAACCAGCCTTCGCTGCGGTTCAGGTCAACCACCGGAATCCCAGAATCGCCCAGGGCCCGGTTCACCTCGGCCCAGGAGCGACCGTAATCCAGTTCCATGCGGATGGCCACGGCTTCGTCGTTCTCGGAGATCAGCCTCACCAGGGGATCGCTCACCATTCCTGAGGCCGCCCGGGAGAATGCCTTGGTTTCTTCCTGGGCACGCAGGAAGTCACCCATGTCTGCCAGCAGCCGTTTCTGGAACGCCAGTGCCTCTTCTGTGGGTTCGGCGGTGGTGCTCCAGGGGATCAGTTCATCGGGCTGGTCCTCAACGTTCACCCGGCGAACCTGTATCTCGGTGGTCTTGCGACGAACGCCCGGCGCCATCCGGACCTGCACCAGCACTTTCTGTTCACCGGCAGACGGATTGTCGGGTAGCTCCGCCAGTTGCCGCGCACGCTTGCTGAAATTCACCAGTTCGGTCTGCAACAGCCCGAGCTGCGGGCTATCAAAACTGACACCCAGCCCACGATCGCTCAGGTAGCTGTTGACCGCTGGCCAGAGCCGGCCGGGCACGTCGTTCACCAAAAGCCAGACACGCCCGTCGAGCTCTTCAATCGCGTAATTCTCGTCGAGGATATCGGAGGTCATGTCCGGGGGCCGAGGGATGTCGGACGGGTACATCTTGCTGGCGTCCGCGGGCTTGACATCGCGAATCGGCATGGTCTGGCTGAAGCGGGATTTGTCAGCGGATTCGGGCAGCTCAAGCGGCTGCCCCTCCGGCGCATTCACATACCGCTCCGAGCGGTCTTCAACGAGGCTGCAGCCGGCAACTGACGTAAGCAGCAGAACGCCGGACACGGCCGCAGCACGCTGGAACAGGGGCAATTTCTTTGACATGAGGGTACTACCGGTTCTCTGTGGAACCTGCATCAGGTGACTCCGGGCTTGGAAACGTTTGGACAATCTCAGAGTACACCTGAGGCCTTGAGGGCATCTTCCACTTCTCCGTGGAACTTCTCGCTCAACGGAGTGAGCGGCAGGCGAATGCCCTCGCCGATCATTCCCATCCGATGCAGGGCCCATTTTACCGGAATCGGGTTGGCTTCGAGGAAGAGCTTGCGGTTCAGCGGCATAAGCAGCTCGTTCAGGCGCTCAGTCTCCTCCCGGTTGCCGGCAATGGCGGCTTCACACAGCTGTGACATGCCTTTGGGTGCCACGTTCGCGGTCACCGACACGTTGCCCTTGGCACCCGCCAGCATCAGCTCGGCGGCGGTGGCGTCGTCACCCGAGTACACGGCAAGTCGGCCCTCGAGTGCCTGGATGAGCTCGGCACCCCGGGGGATGTTCCCGGTGGCGTCTTTGATACCGACAATATTCGGGATGTCAGCCAGGCGCAGAACGGTCTCGTTCAGCATGTCGCACGCGGTACGGCCAGGCACGTTGTACAGCATCTGGCTCATGCCCGGGACGGCTTCGGCAATGGCTTTGAAATGGCGGTACAGGCCTTCCTGGGTGGGCTTGTTGTAGTACGGCACCACCAGCAGACAGGCATCAGCGCCCAGTTTGTGGGCTTCGGTGGTCAGCTCGATCGCTTCGCGGGTGCTGTTGCCCCCGGTGCCGGCGATTACCGGGATACGACCGTTAACCCGCTTGATGATGTGGCCAATTACCCGGCAGTGCTCTTCCGGATCCAGCGTTGCCGACTCGCCGGTGGTTCCGACGGCAACAATGCCGTGAGTACCGTTATCCAGGTGAAAGTCCACCAGCTTGTCCAGATCTTCCCAGTGAATTTCACCGTCTGGATGCATGGGCGTGACCAGTGCGACAAGGCTACCCGTAATCATAAAAGCTCCGTCCGAATAAAACCGATATGGTAATGTTGGGCACGAACTGACACAAGGGAATTAAAGGAGATGTCATGCCCTCCGTTGAGTTAAACAAACCCGTGCCGGATTTTGAAGCACCGGCCACGGGAAACCAGACCATCCGACTGGACGATCTGAAGGGTCGTAATGTGGTGATCTACTTCTACCCCAAAGACAACACGCCGGGGTGCACTACCGAAGGCCAGGATTTCCGGGACCGCATGCAGCAGTTCGAGGAGCTGGACACCGAGATCCTCGGGGTATCCCGCGATGGTCTGAAGGCCCACGAGAACTTCCGCGCCAAGCACGAATTCCCGTTCCACCTGATTTCCGACAAGGATGAAGCGCTCTGTCAGTTGTTTGATGTCATCAAACTGAAAAAGCTGTACGGCAAGGAATACATGGGCGTGGACCGAAGCACATTCCTGATCGACAAGGAGGGTGTTCTCAGGGGCGAGTGGCGCGGCGTGAAAGTGAAGGGCCATGCCGACGAGGTGCTGGAGGCAGTCAGGGCGCTCTGACGAGCGCCCGTCTAGCTGTCTGGTCGGGAAAGGCTACTTTACTTGCGTGGTCTCGACCGGAGCAGAGGCGGAATCCTTGACCGGCCAGGCCGCAAAGACCGCCTTCAGCATGGTAGCCAGGGGAATCGCAAAGAACACACCCCAGAGACCCCAGATACCGCCGAAGAACAGCACCGCCACGATAATGGCGACCGGATGAAGGTTGTTGACCTCGGAAAAGAGGATGGGCACCAGAACATTGCCGTCCAGGGCCTGAATGACACCGTACACCACCATCACCCAGATAAAGTGGCTGCCCCAGCCGAACGCGAACAGGGCGATCACCGCCACCGGAATGGTGACCACGGCAGCGCCGATGTATGGAATCACCACGCTCAGGCCAACCAGCAGCGCCAGCAGAGCCGCGTACGGCATGCCCAGCAGCTTGAACGCAATGTAGGTGGCACCGCCCACAATGAGGATCTCCAGCGCCTTGCCGCGAACATAGTTGGCGCACTGCAGGTTCACCTCGTGCCAGATCTGCAGCATCATGGGCCGCTGCGGAGGCAGCAGACGGGCAATGGACCCCAGCAGCACCTCGCGGTCCTTCAGGAAGAAGAACACCAGGATCGGCACCAGCACCATGTAGATCAGCAGCGCGACCAGATCGGGAATACTTGACAGGGAAAACGACACCAACCATTGGGTCAGGTGCCCCACTTCGGTACTCACCTGGCTGTAAACCTGGGCAACCGCTTGGCCCGAAATCAAATGGGGGTACTGCTCCGGTAACAGCTCCAGGTAGGACTGCAGTTCACGGATGATGCGCGGCGCCTCACCGGCGAGGTTGCTGAGCTGGGTCCAGATAAGTGGCAGTAGCCCGAACAGAAAGCCGACCAGCACCCCGAGAAATACCAGGAATACCGTCAGGATTGAGAGGGTTTCCGGGACCCCCAGCCGGTTGAGCTTGGTTACCAGCCCCTGCAGAATAAAGGCAACGATCAGAGAGGCAATGGCCGGGGCGAGCATGGCCCCGAACCAGATCACAAAGACAGTGCCAGTGACCAGTATCAGAAAAAGGATGACCGCTTCTTCATCCGAGAAATATTTGTGGGCAAGACCCCGTAACGTCCTGATCATCGACAACTCCGAATCATTAACCGCCGCACTTTATCACAAACCGGTATTGGCCGGCGGACTCCGAACTGCTCATGAGCTTATGGTCGGACAACTCGAGGAAAGCGGGAATATCCCGGGCAGAACCGGCGTCGGTGGCGATCACCTCGAGCTCTTCGCCAGGCGACATACTGTTGAGTTCCAGCTTGGTCTTCAGCAACGGCATCGGGCAGCGAAGCCCGGACGCATCAAGAACACGATCAACCATCGGGATTACACACCATACGGACAAACTGTAAGGGAATTTAACAAGCGGGCATTGTGCCGGGAGTGATAATGTACTGCATTACAGTCCTCTGCAAGCGGGGGCCCGAACTTTTCACAATGCACTGCTGTCCAACCGGCAGTTCCAGGCAAAGGCATTCTGTATCAGATGATGGCAAGACATTTCCGCACCCGTCCGTTTCCCGCACTGATGAGGAGCGCCCTGCTGGCCCTCGCTCTGGCAGGCACTGCCCTGCCGGCACAGGGGCAGCAGGATAGCCGCTTACCCAGCATCGGTGGCAGTGGCGGCGGTTTGATCGCTGGCCAGCAGGAGTCGGACATTGGCCAACAGGTGATGGTATCCATCCGCCGTTCGGCGCCACGGATCACCGACCCTCTGGTTTACGACTACGTGAATGCCATTACCTATCGCCTGGTTCCCTTCGCCCCCCTGCAGGACCGCGACCTGACCCTGGCACTGATCGACAGTCCGGCGATCAACGCCTTTGCCGTGCCAGGAGGCATTGTTGGGGTGAATGGCGGCCTGTTCCTGAACGCTGCAACGGAACAGCAGTTCGCCTCGGTACTCGCCCACGAACTTGCACACCTCAGCCAGCGGCATTTTGCCCGGCGCATGGAACAGCAGGAAACCAGCGCTCCCCTCACCATGGCCGGCATGATTGCCGGTATCGTGCTGTCAGCGGTTACCCAGTCTGACATCGGTATCGCGGCGATCGCAGGCAGCCAGGCACTGGCGGTACAGAACATGTTGGCGTACAGCCGGGCCCACGAGCAGGAAGCAGACCGCGTGGGCCTTGAGATATTGGCCAACGCCGGGATGGACCCCAGAGGCATGCCCGAGATGTTCGAGATCATGATGCGGCAGAACCGGATGCAGGGGAATCGGCTGCCGGAATACCTCTCAACCCACCCGCTCACCCAGAACCGTGTTGCCGACACCCGAAACCGGGCCGAGCAATACCCTGACGAACGCATCCGTGATGGCCAGGAGTACCACCTGATGCGCAGCCGGCTGCAAGTACACTACGCGCCCTCGGCCGATGTGGCGGTGGAAACCTTCGAGGCCTATCTGGATCGTGAAGACGCCAAGCGCAACGACGCCATTCGCTACGGTTTGGCCGTCGCCTACCTGTCCAATCGACAGCACGAGAAAGCCGCCGAGCTTCTGAACGATCTACTGGCCAGGAACCCCGGTCGAATTACCTTTCTGGTAACCCTGGCGGAAGTACGCCTGGCCCAGAAACGGATGGATGACGCCCGTTCGATCCTTCAGGACGCACTTGCGCGCAACCCGGGCAATTATCCGATCACTTTCCAGTTGGCGGAAACCGAGATAGCCGACGGTAACGGCGCGGCAGCAGCAGAACATCTAAAACAACTGACCAGAAGGCTGCCAGGCCAGGAGCACCTCTGGCTGAAGCTTGCCGAAGCGGAGGGAATGGCAAGGAATATTGTCGGCGTTCACCGCGCGCGGGCGGAATACGACGTGCTCATGGGCGACCTGGAGTCAGCCCAGAGGCAACTCAGGCAGGCCCAGGAAAAGCTGCCCGCCGGCGCGCCCCAGCGACAGATAGTGACCGAGCGGCTGGCCGAGATCACCAGCCGACTCTATGCCAGAAACAACGGCTGAGGCAGTCAGTTAACGCCTCAGGCGTTACCGGCGGCCTTCAGGTTCATATGGGCGGTAAAGTCCAGCATACGGTGCAGCGGCTTCAATGCCCTTTCCCGCAAAGCCGCATCCACCAGTACTTCCTGATTGCCGTGCTCCAGCACGTGCAGCAGGTTGGCGAGGCCATTCATCGCCATCCACGGACAGTGGGCACAGCTGCGACAGGTTGCCCCATTGCCCGCAGTTGGCGCCTCAATGAGAGTCTTGTTGGGGGCCAACTGCTGCATCTTGTAGAAGATGCCGTTATCGGTTGCCACGATGAACTGCTCATTGGGAAGGGTCTGCACCGCGTGGATGAGCTGCGAGGTTGAGCCGACCACGTCCGCCATTTCCACCACCGCGTCCGGCGACTCCGGGTGCACCAGCACAGCGGCCTCCGGATACACTGCTTTCAGGTCCTCAAGCCCACGGTACTTGAACTCTTCGTGCACGATGCAGGAGCCGTCCCACAGCAGCATGTCGGCACCGGTCGTCTTCTGCACGTAATGCCCAAGATGTTTGTCGGGTGCCCACAGAATCTTCTCACCACGGGCATCAAGATGCTCCACGATCGCCTGGGCGCAGCTGGAGGTTACCACCCAGTCAGCCCGGGCCTTCACCGCCGCGGAGGTATTCGCATACACCACCACGGTGCGATCTGGGTGCTGGTCGCAGAATGCGGCAAACTCGTCCTCCGGGCACCCCACGTCGAGGGAACAGGTCGCCTCGAGGGTTGGCATCAGCACCCGCTTTTCCGGGTTCAGGATCTTGGCTGTTTCGCCCATGAACCGGACCCCGGCAACCACCACCGTGGAGGCGGGATGTTGGTTGCCAAACCGGGCCATTTCCAGGGAGTCGGCGACACAGCCACCAGTCTCTTCGGCCAGACGCTGAATGTCCGGATCGGTGTAATAATGCGCCACGAGAACCGCATCCCGGGCCTTCAGGGCCGCCTTGATTCGGGATTCCAGGTCAGCTTTCTCACTGGCGCTCAGGGGCTTGGGCTCGGCGGCGTGGGCCAGATGTTCCTGAACAAGGATACGGTCTTCGGCTCGGGTCATTACTGCATCTCTGTGTTGCGTTCACCGGGGCATTATAGCATTGCCGTCCGGGCTTTAATGATTCTGAAACAAATCACCCTGACACTCGGGGCTTTCAGATACTTGTTTACCTAGGTGGGAACATATACGCAAAAAAAAAGAGCCCGGAGGCTCTTTTTTCACGGAAACCGCCGGCTTCCGTTATTTGGTGGGTCGTGAAGGATTCGAACCTTCGACCAATTGGTTAAAAGCCAACTGCTCTACCAACTGAGCTAACGACCCCTGACTGGCGATTGGCGCTTTCGCCCCAATCCGTACCGAATGACTCAGCCCACCCGGCACTTCGTGTTTGGTGGGTCGTGAAGGATTCGAACCTTCGACCAATTGGTTAAAAGCCAACTGCTCTACCAACTGAGCTAACGACCCAAACGAGGCGCATATAGTAATGATTTTTGGCGCCTGATCAACCCCTTTTTTTCCGGATCCCGGACATTTTTACCCGTGGTGTCAGCCGTTGCCGGATTCCAGATAACGACGGGCCAGATCAGCGGCGCTGCTTGAGGGATAATCCTCAAGTACTTTGTTCATGGTCCGGCGGGCATCCTGCTTTTCACCGAGCCGGTCCTGGGTAATTCCGAGCTTGTACACGGCGTCCGGCGCCTTGCGATGATCGGCATACCGCGTTGCAACGATGGTGAATGCCTGTTTTGCCTGTTCCAGCTGCGGCTTCACCAGGTACACCTCACCCAGCCAATAGTAGGCGTTCACGGTGAGATCCCCTTCCGGATACTTGTCGATAAACTCGTAAATCCGGGTAATCGCCTCATCGTATTTTTTCTGGTTGCGAATCAGGTCAAGGATCTTTTCATAGGCCTGGCGTTCTTCCGCACCGGGCTGGCGATACTCCTTCATCTGGGGCGCGGTGCCCGCAGCGGCCGGACTGCTGGCTGCGGCAGTCTCCGCCGGTTGGGATGCCAGCTTCTCGGACAGTTCCAGGATGCGCTGGTCCAGATCAATGTAGCGATCCCGCCCCTGCTCCTGCAGGCGATTGATCAGGTGGCGCTGTTCCTCCACCTCGCCCTGGAGGCGTCGAACTTCTCCCTGCAACTGCTGGATCATGTAGAACAACTCGGCCGTGGCCTGGCTGCTACCGGCAGGGCTGGTGTTCTGGGCGGATTGCGCCAACGCCACGCCCGCCTGCCCGAAGGCAAGCGGGAGCAGCACTGCCGCCATGAGCGTTTTTCTCATGGTGCGTCCTGTGTGTTTACTTGAATACGAGTTCTACCCGACGGTTCTGGGCCCAGGCGCTTTCTGTGGAACCCATGACAGCCGGCTTTTCCTCACCATAGCTTACGGTCTCGATCTGGCCACGTGAAGCACCATTAACAATCAGGAAGCGCTGTACGGCATTGGCACGGCGCTCGCCCAGGGCCAGGTTGTATTCCTTGGTTCCACGCTCATCCGCATGGCCTTCCAGGCGCACATTCTGGCCCGGGTTGTTGGCCAGGTACTGGGCATGGGCCACCAGCACGTCGCGGGCTTCCGGCTTGATCTCAGCGGTGTCGAAGTCAAAGTAGAAGGTGGTAATTTCACGCAGCGCAGCCTGTTCTGCCTGCTGACGGGCGGCCATCCGCTCTTCCTCAGTTAGCTGCGAAGAGGACACGCCATCCTGGCCCTCGCCACCGTAAACGGTGGAACCGCCTTCCTGATCAATAGCCGCTACGTCGGAACCGTATTCGCCCTCTTCCTGGGTGCCACCGGTTGAACTACAACCCGCGACCAGCCCGACGGAGAGCAGAAGCGCAAATGCCTTGGTCTGTGCTGAAAAAATCATGATGCCTTCCTTACAGTTGATGGAGTTAATTTTTTACGGAATGACCCGGGTCCATTGTCCCGTGCCATCACCGAACCAATGGCCCCCAGGCCGGCTCACGGACATCACCCTCCGAGGCCGGCAGGCTGTAGGCAGCACCGCCGTCCGCGGAAATGACCGTGAGCACATTCGTCCCGTTCTGCCGCGTTGCGTAAATCAACATGCGGCCATTGGGCGCGACGCTCGGAGACTCATCAGATTCCGTGCGGGTAAGGATGGTTTCCTCCCCGGTTCTCAGATCGGTACGGGCAATGTGAAACGCCCGATCCCGCTGGTGTACATAATAGACATAACGACCCTTGTTATCCGGCCTCGGGCGGGCGTTATACCGGCTGCCGAATGTGATACGCCGGGGCTCGGCGCCGGGGGTCTCCATGTGATAGATCTGCGGCCCGCCGGACCGGTCCGAGGTAAAGAAAATGCCCTCTCCGCTGGCGTCCCAGCTTGCCTCGGTATCAATGGCCCAGTGGTTGGTCAGCTTGGTCAACTGCCGGGTGGCCAGATCCATGCGATAGATTTCCGCATTCCCGTCCTTGGAGAGGGTCATCAGCAGGGATTTGCCATCCTCGGACCAGGCTGGCGCGGAATTCAGCCCCGGAAAATCCGCTACCTTGGTGCGCTTCCCGGTCGCCAGCTCGTGCACAAAGATTACCGGTTTGCCGGTTTCGAACGACACGTAGGCCAGCTTTTCACCATCCGGCGACCAGGCCGGCGACAGAATCGGCTCCTGGCTTTCCAGCCGAATCCTCGCCCGTTTGCCGTCCACGTCGCTGACCTGCAGTCGATAGCGGGGCTTGCCGTTGGCGGTATCCAGGGTCACATACGCCAGCTTGGTAGAGAAGGCACCCGGCACACCGGTGATCGCTTCATAGACCTTGTCGCTGATGTGGTGCGCCAGAGACCGGACGTTGGACACCGGTGCCGCGGCGGTCTCGCCGAGAATCCGCTCCTCGCGGTTCACATCAAACAGTTCATAGCGGGCCTGAACCCGATCGGCGCTGCGGGTAAGACTGCCCACCAGAACGTAGCGCTGGCCGAGCAGGCGCCAGTCGCGAAAGAAGACGTCCTCTCGCCTGGACGGGAGACTCAGCATTTTTTCCGGTGGCAGGGTACGGAATTCTCCCGTCATGGTCAGATCTGACTGAACGATACTGCTCACCTTGTCGCCCGGGGGCATCTGACCAGACTCAGCAAAAGGCACCACGGCTACCGGAATGGCCGACCCGGCGCCTTCGGTAATCCGGATCAACAGTTCCGCCCGAGCACCGCCAGCCGTCGCAACACCCAGCACGAGCACGGTGAACAGGGTTATCAATGGTTTCTGCCAACTCCAAACCTTCATGGTGTCATCCATCTCGTTATCGGTTCATCCTGCGCGGATTGAACTCAATCGTGAACTGTCGGAAATACCGCTCAAAGGTGTCCCTGTTGTCCGGAATCGGATAGCGATTCAGGGAGCGCACCGCGCTGAGCGCAGAATTATCAAAAGCGGTATTGCCACTGCTTCCGACCAGCCGGACACCTGCCAGTTCACCGGTGGGCAGAAGGGTAATCTGAAGCCGCGCCGTCATCTCTTCCGTGGCCGATGAGGGCGGATACCAGGCCTGACTCAATCGCTCCCGGATCAGCGCCTGATATTTCTCGCTCTCCGAGAGCATTTGCGCCTCTCTGGCCTTCGCGGCGGCTGCTTCCTGCTGACGCCGGGCTTCTGCCTCGCGAGCCTGCCGTGCGGCCTCTGCCTGGGCCTCCAACTGCTGTTCCCGGAGCTTGCGTTCTGCTTCCAGCCGTTTGCGCTCGGCTTCCTGGCGCGCCAGCTCCTCCTGCCGTTTGCGCTCCGCTTCTTCCCGTCGGCGCTGCTCTTCCTGACGCCGCTTTTCCTCTTCAGCCTTGCGGCGCGCCTCTTCCTGGCGTCGTTTCTCTTCCTCCGCCTTCTGTCGGGCACGCTCCTTGGCCTCGGCTTCCGCTTTCTGACGCGCGGCTTCCTCGGCTTTCGCTTTGGCTGCCTCACGGGCCTTCGCCTCGGCTTCCTGACGCTCCCGCTCTTTCTGCTGTTCCAGGCGCTTCTGCTCTTCCTGGCGCTTCAGCTCCTCCTGCCGTTTCTGCTCGGCAATGCGGCGCGCTTCCTCTTCTTTGCGCTTGCGTTCGGCTTCCTGCTGCTTGCGCTGCTCCTCGGCCTTGCGTTCATCCTCACGCTGCTGCTCGTTGTTCGGTTCCAGAACCGGACTTGGCTCAGGCTCCTGCTGAGTGATCAGCCGTGCAGCAATGCTTCTGGGCGGGGGTTCATGATCCGGGCTGGTCCAGGACCAGCCCGCCAGAGCAACGCCCAGAATGAGCAGGTGCAGGGTCACCGATATGGCCACCGGAGATTTCCAGGGTGGCTGCCCGGTTGTTATGACCTCGCGCTGGTGATCTTTCACAAAAACCCCGCCCGCACCGCTGTCACTTTTCGTTTCCGGGTGATTCTGTAATCAGACCGATGCTGCTCGCTCCGGCCCCCTGCAGCTCGGCCATGAGTCGAACCACCGTGCCGTATTCCACATGCTCGTCTCCACGCACCAGAATTTCGCTGGAGGTCCGCTGTGACAGAATCTTCGCAACCCGGTCACGAAGCTCCCCGAGCGACATGGGATCACTGCCCTCGTCACCCACCTCCACGTAGTAGGCGCCATTGGCGTCCACCGAGACGATGATCGACTCAACGTTCTTGTCGGGCTGGATCGGATCCGACGTGGTCTCCGGCAAATCCACCTTCACACCCTGCGTCAGCATTGGTGCCGTAACCATGAAAATAACCAGCAGCACCAGCATGACATCAATGTACGGAACCACGTTGATTTCCGACATTGGCTTGCGCTTGTGCTGGGGCATCATACCCATGCCTTTCATACGGTTTTGCTCCTGACCCTGTATCCCTGCCCCATCAGGCTGCGCCCTTTTCGCTCTGATGCACCCGACGATGCAGAATGCTGGAAAACTCGTCGGCAAAGGTTTCGTAGTTCTTGAGCAAGGCGTCCGACATAGCGGAGAAGCGGTTGTAGGCAATCACTGCAGGAATGGCCGCGAACAGGCCCATCGCTGTGGCAATCAATGCCTCGGAAATACCGGGGGCCACCGTTGCCAGGGTTGCCTGCTGCACCTGGGCCAGCCCCCGGAAGGAGTTCATAATGCCCCAGACCGTGCCAAACAGACCGATGTAGGGACTGGTGGAGCCCACCGTCGCCAGGAATGGCAGGTGCGTTTCCAGACGCTCCTGCTCCCGTGAGAAGGCCACCCGCATGGCACGCTGGGTGCCCTCCATGACCGCGTCCGCGTCGCGGCTCTGCTGGCGAAGCCTGGAAAACTCCTTGAAGCCGGCACGAAACAGCGATTCCATGCCAGAGAAGGGTGTCGGCTCGGCATTCACTTCACGGTACAGCTGCCCAAGGTCCATGCCCGACCAGAAACGCTCCTCGAAGGCCAGTTGTGCCTGCCGGGCTTTCCGGAACACCTGAAGGCGCTGGAAGATCAGGGCCCAGGAAATCACGGACGCCAGGAGTAACAGCAGCATCACCAGCTGCACGAGAACCCCGGCATTTGCAATCAGGTACCAGACTGAAAGTTCTGAATCCACTTCTTACTCCTGGCTCGCTCAGTTATTGGTGTTTTCAGGCCGCGCATTGTCGGCCAGCAACGCCTGCATGCTGTCGGGCAGCCGGCGGGGACGCCCGCTGTCCAGGGCGACACAGGCAACCCGCACCTGCCCATCGCACAACAGAGTCCGGTCGCCGGCCCGCAGGACCCGCTGCCGGAAATCCATCCATACCCGGCCAAAATTCACCGGCTCGGCAGTCACCAGCAGTTCGTCGTCCAGCTTTGCCGGCACTGCATAATGCAGGGTCAGCCGCTGCACCACGTAGCTGATGTTGTCTGCCAGACCTGCGCGGAGACTGACGCCGCAACTGCGTACCCACTCGGTGCGCGCCCGCTCCATGTAATGCAGGTACTTGGCGTGAA
Source organism: Marinobacter sp. (assembly GCF_041984545.1). Classification (GTDB taxonomy): domain Bacteria; phylum Pseudomonadota; class Gammaproteobacteria; order Pseudomonadales; family Oleiphilaceae; genus Marinobacter. The sequence continues at coordinate 115,719 of NZ_JBHIXV010000005.1, forward strand.
ATACGATGCCGCCGGCATCGGTGTCCTCGATGTACACCCTGACCGGCAGTTCAAAGCTCGCGCCTGGGGACTGATCAGCCAAAGAGATCCTCCTCTTTGCCCGACCTGGGCGGCACCACGCCGAAATGCTGGTAGGCGTTCGATGTCACCATGCGCCCGCGGGGAGTTCGCACCATGTAACCCTGCTGAATCAGAAAGGGTTCCAGTACATCTTCAATGGTGCCACGTTCTTCACTGATGGCGGCGGCAAGACTTTCCACCCCTACCGGGCCGCCATCGAATTTTTCGATCATGGCCAGAAGAAGACGCCGGTCCATATGATCGAATCCCTGGTTGTCTACCTTCAGCATGTTCAGGGCCTGGTCTGCAATGTCGGCACTGATATGGCCATCGGACCGGACTTCGGCAAAATCGCGAACCCGGCGCAACAGGCGGTTGGCTATTCGTGGAGTCCCCCGGGAACGTCGGGCAATCTCAAAGGCCCCGGCCTCGTCGATCGCCACCGACGACAACCGCGCAGACCGCATGATGATGCTGGTGAGATCGGCGGTGTTGTAGAACTCCAGCCGCTGGACGATCCCGAAACGGTCGCGAAGAGGCGAGGTAAGCAGACCCGCCCGGGTAGTGGCACCAACCAGGGTGAAGGGAGGCAGATCGAGCTTGATCGAACGGGCCGCCGGCCCCTCACCGATCATGATGTCCAGCTGGTAATCTTCCATGGCCGGGTAGAGGACTTCCTCCACTGCCGCACTCAGTCGATGGATCTCGTCGATGAAGAGAACATCGCCCTCTTCGAGGTTGGTCAGCATGGCCGCCAGGTCGCCGGCTTTCTCGAGAACCGGGCCCGAGGTGGTCTTGATGGACACACCCATCTCGTTGGCGATGATGTTCGCGAGCGTGGTTTTACCAAGGCCGGGCGGCCCGAAGATCAGCACGTGGTCCAGGGCCTCCTGGCGCCCACGGGCCGCAGAGATGAAGATATCCATCTGCTCCCGGACCGTTGGCTGCCCCACGTACTCCGTCAACAGCGTCGGCCGGATGGCCCTGTCCTGGACTTCCTCGTATTCACCGGCCCGGGCCGAAATCAACCGGTCGGATTCAATCATGGCATCACCCATTGGTTGGGAATCAACATCGTGCCTGACTACCCCTGAATTGCAGCTTGCCCCAATTGTACAAAGGGCTATGCGGGTGTCACGTTACGCTCTCTACAGATTCGCGACAGGTAGCGGGCTCAGGCCGGGATCATGTTTCGCAGCGCGAGGCGAATGAGGGTTTCACTGCTCATGCCCTCTTCCGACACCTTACTGATCGCCTTGGCGGCTTCCTGGGGCTTGTACCCCAGCGCGATCAGGGCCGCCTCGGCTTCCTCGGTGGCTGAAGCCCCGCGGGATGCTGCGATCTCCGGCTGCTGGCCCGCACCCGCCGCTTCCGGCGACATTGGCACAAATTGCCCTTCAAGTTGCCCTATCCGGTCTGCCATTTCAATAAGAAGCCGCTCGGCGGTTTTCTTGCCGACACCGGGCAGCTTGACGAGCGACGCCGAGTCGCGGCTTTCGACACAGCGAATGAACTGTTGGGCATCAAGCCCGGAGAGAATACCCACGGCAAGTTTCGGCCCTACCCCGTTCACCTTGATCAGCAGGCGGAACAGGTCCCGGTCGAGTCGGGACGCAAAGCCATACAGGCTCTGGGCATCCTCACGAACCGCAAAGTGGGTGTGGAGGGTGACTTCCTGTCCCGTTTCGGGCAGGTGGAAGAAAGTGGTGTAAGGAATATCGACCTCGTAACCGAGGCCAGCGCATTCAACCAGCGCCTGCCCGGGAGCTTTCTCAACCAGTACACCTCGGATACGACCAATCAAGGGACTACTCCTTTTTCAGGTAAGCTGCTTATGAATGCCGCACGCGCCCGCTGCGAACTTTTCCGGAGCCACTGGCCACCCTGAGGATACTCTGGCTCATATGGGCATGACACAGGGCAATGGCCAGGGCATCGGCGGCGTCGGCCTGGGGCTTGCGCGAGAGGGACAGCAGTGCCTGCACCATGTGCTGCACCTGGGACTTGTCAGCCCCGCCCTTGCCAACCACCGCCTGCTTCACCTGCCGTGCCGAGTACTCGTGCACCGCCAGGCCACTGTTGGCGGCACTGACAATCGCCGCGCCCCGGGCCTGGCCGAGCTTGAGGGCGGAGTCCGGATTGCGCGCCATGAACACCTGCTCGATGGCGAACTGTTCCGGCCGGTATTCCCCAATCAGTGTGGCAAGGCTCTGGAAGATGGTCTGCAGGCGTTCGGCCATGGGCTTTTCACCAACCCGGATGCAACCGCTGTCGATGTACTCGATCAAACGGCCCTCGGCCCGGATGATGCCATAGCCGGTGATCCGTGATCCGGGATCGACACCCAGGATGATTGCCACGTCAGTCGTCCAGTCCGGTCACAGCGACTCCATGATCTCGGCGGAGATATGGGCGTTGTGGTACACATTCTGGACGTCGTCCAGATCCTCGAGCATGTCGATCAGCTTGAGGGTGGTTTCAGCGCCGTCCCGATCCAGTTCAACGCGGGTGGACGGCACCATGGTTACCTCGGCGTTATCGGGAATCAGCCCGGCTCCGGTCAGTGATTCCTTCACGTCCAGGTACTCTTCCGGCGTAGTGACAATCTCGTAGGAGCCATCTTCCTGCTCCTGCAGATCCTCGGCGCCCGCCTCCAGGGCGGCTTCCATAAGCCGGTCGCCGTCGGTTTCCGGACTGTAGCTGATGATGCCCTGCTTGCTGAAAAGATAGGCTACCGACCCATCGGTGCCGAGGTTACCGCCAAACTTGTTGAAGGCATGACGAACTTCGGCAACGGTACGGTTCTTGTTGTCGGTCATGGCCTCGACAAACACGGCTACGCCACCTGGCCCGTAGCCTTCGTAAGTCAGCTCTTCGTAGTTGCTGTCGTCACCACCGCCTGCGCCGCGCTCAATCGCCCGCTCGATGGTGTCTTTCTTCATGTTGGCGGTCAGAGCCTTGTCGACCACGGCCCGCAGACGGGGATTGTCGTTGGGATCGCCGCCGCCAAGACGGGCGGCAACGGTCAGTTCCCGGATGATTTTGGTGAAGATCTTGCCCCGCTTGGCGTCCTGTGCCGCCTTGCGGTGCTTGATGTTGGCCCATTTGCTGTGACCAGCCATGCGAACCTCCGTCCATCGTCCGGGGAGCGGATGGGACCCGCTCCCGGCGCCCAGAATTTACTCGGTACCCTCAGCCTTGTTGCCGTCTGCCGCTTTCGCCGAACGGCGCAGGCGGATGTGCAACTCGCGAAGCTGCTTCTCGTCTACCTCACCCGGCGCCTGGGTCATCAGACAGGTGGCACTCTGGGTTTTCGGGAAGGCAATGACATCGCGAATAGAGGTGGCGCCGGTCATCAGCATCACCAGACGGTCGAGGCCGAAGGCCAGGCCACCGTGCGGCGGGCAACCGAACTTGAGTGCGTCGAGCAGGAATCCGAACTTGGCCCGGGCCTCTTCCTCGCCAATGCCAAGAATACGGAACACCGCTTCCTGCATTTTTTCGTTGTGGATACGGATGGAGCCACCGCCCAGCTCGGTGCCGTTGAGCACCATGTCATAGGCCCGGGACAATGCATTGGCCGGATCCGCAGCCAGCTCTTCCGGGCTGCACGAAGGCGCAGTGAACGGGTGGTGGATGGCGGTCAGGCTGCCATCCGGCAACTCTTCGAACATCGGGAAGTCCACCACCCACATGGGCGCCCATTCGGACGTGAGCATGTCCAGATCGTGGCCGACCTTGATGCGCAAGGCACCCAGGGCTTCGTTCACCACGGTGGCTTTGTCGGCACCAAAGAACACGATGTCACCATCTTCTGCCCCGACCCGCTCCATCATCGCCATGGCGACATCATCACCCAGGAACTTGACGATGGGCGACTGCAGGCCTTCCACGCCCTTGGCCAGCTCGTTCACCTTGATATAGGCCAGACCCTTGGCGCCATAGATGCCAACAAACTTTGTATAGTCATCAATCTGCTTGCGGGTCAGCTCACTGCCTTTCGGCACACGCAGGGCCGCCACGCGGCCCTTGGGATCTTTGGCGGGGCCGGCGAACACCTTGAAGTCGACGTTTTCGACAAGATCACCCACATCCAGCAGTTCCAGCGGAATCCGCAGGTCCGGTTTGTCACTGCCGTAACGGCGCATGGCTTCGGCGTACGGCATGCGCGGGAACTCCGGCAGCTCCACGTCCAGCACATCCTTGAACAGGGAGCGCACCATGTCCTCGTTCAGGTTCATCAGGGTTTCTTCGTCAATGAAGGACGCCTCGATGTCCACCTGGGTAAATTCGGGCTGCCGGTCAGCGCGCAGGTCTTCGTCCCGGAAACACTTGGCAATCTGGTAATAGCGATCAACGCCGGACACCATCAGCAACTGCTTGAACAGCTGCGGGGACTGCGGCAGTGCGAAAAAGGAGCCTTCATGGGTACGGCTGGGCACCAGGTAGTCACGGGCACCTTCCGGGGTGGCCCGGGTCAGAATGGGCGTTTCCACGTCCATAAAGCCGCGGCTGTCCAGGAAGTTACGGATGTAGCTGGTGACCCGGGACCGGAAGCGAAGCCGGTTGAGCATCTCCGGCCGGCGCAGATCAACAAAGCGGTAGCGCAGACGAACATCCTCGCCTACGTCCACGTGTTCATCCAGCGGGAACGGAGGCGTGGCGGCGGCATTGAGGATGGTCAGTTCCTTGCCGAGCAATTCAACCTGCCCGGTCGGCATGTTGTTGTTCTCGGTGCCCGCAGGGCGACGACGTACACGACCAGTCACCTTGATGACGAATTCGCTGCGCACCTTCTCTGCCAGCGTAAAGCTCTCGGGGGTGTCGGGATCAACCACCACCTGAGACATGCCGTCCCGATCCCGCAGATCCAGGAAGATAACCCCACCGTGGTCTCGGCGGCGGTGTACCCATCCGCAAAGCGTGACTTCCTGATCGATGTGGGATTCGTTGATCCCACCGCAATAGTGACTGCGCATACCGGTTCCCGTGTTCTGAATGTGTTCGTTTATTCGTGGCGTCTGGGCAAGCTGGTGGGGATGGCTTTCCGAAACCGTGCGGAGCCATGGATGGCGGAGCCGAGCGTACACGGACGTATTCACAGCGTGTTTCGGAAAGCCATCCCCACCGGCTTGCTTGCACCCACTCTGAGGCCGCTTGTAAATGTCAGCGACCATAGCGGAAAAGCCGCCCATTATAAACACAATTACCCCGAAAATCAGGCGTGGAACCGGGTAAATTGGCGGCCAGGGTGACTGACGTAGTCCGGGCAGCTAGAATGCTGATTTTAAACGGCACAGGCAGGGAGTTTTACCTTGGCGACCAGAGCGGAGCAGAAACTGAAAACCCGGCGGGCGTTGATGGATGCAGCGCTTTCGCAGCTGAGTGCCGACCGGGGGTTTGGCAGCCTCAGTTTGCGGGAAGTGGCCCGTGAGGCCGGGATAGCTCCAACCTCGTTTTACCGCCATTTTGCCGAGCTCGATGAGCTTGGCCTGGCCCTTGTGGACGAAGGGGGCGTTGCCCTGCGCCAATTGATGCGCCAGGCCCGCAAGCGGATTGCCCGGGACGGCAGCGCCATCTCCACCTCGGTGGACACCTTTATGGAGTATCTGGGCAACAACGCCAACCTGTTCCGTCTCATGCTCCGTGAACGCACAGGGGTGTCCAAACCCTTCCGAACCGCAGTCAAGGCCGAGATCGACCATTTTGCCACCGAACTGGCCGACGACCTCAAGCGCTTCGCGGACGAGAAGAACAAGCCGCTTTCTGATCCCAAGGTGGTGGCCGAAGCCATGGTAACGCTGGTGTTCAATCAGGGGGCCGAGGCACTGGACTGCACGCCGAGGGAGCGGGAAGAGCTCAAGACCAAGCTGAAGGCGGAACTGCGGATGATTCTGGTGGGCTCACAGACCATGGCATCTCGCCAGGCGTCATGAATCTGTAGATTTTTTTTGGAACCTTTCTGGACAAACCCCGTGTCAGGCAGTGGAAGACGATACACTTCCTATTGTTGAGTCGTTGCCTGATACGGCAGCATTGTGCCCGCCCCACTGGCGGGCTTTTTTATGCCCGGCTCAGATTTGCCCGTTCAGCTGCCCAACCGCAGGCGGGAGAGGACAGGTTCCAGACGCCCCCGTACCTCAGCCAGACCTTCGTCCGTGTAAGCCACCGGCGCCTGTTTCCCCCATACCGGGCCCGGCCACGCCGGGTCACCCTCGAAGCGCACAATGTGATGAAGGTGGAGCTGCGGCACCATGTTACCGAGGGCGGCCACGTTCATCTTGTGCCCGCCAAACACGTCCATCATGGCCTTACTCAGAACCGATGACTCCGTCAGCAACTGGTGCTGATCCTGCTCAGGCAACTGGTAGATTTCACGAATGTCCGGCATTGCCGGCACCAACAGCACCCAGGGCCAGGTCCGGTCGTTCATGAGCCGGATCTCGCAGAGCGGCGTCGAACCCAGCTGGAGGGTGTCCGCCTGAAGCCGTTCGTGAAGTCGGAATTCCGTTGATCTGGGCATGAAACCTCCAGCTGTTAAACCGCGTGGAACTGGTTGCGGCCCCGGCCGATGGCGTAGTAGATCAGACCATAACGCTCCAGCATTTCCGGCTCGTAAAGGTTGCGGCCATCGAACACCACGGGCTCCTGCAGTGCCGCCGCGATGGACTGGAAGTCCGGGGAACGGAATTCCTTCCATTCGGTACAGATTGCCAGCACGTCCGCTCCCTTGAGCGCCTGCTCCTTGGTGCCGCACAGTGTCAGCCCGGCCTGGTCCGGATACAGACGCTGAGTCTCTTCCATGGCTTCCGGATCAAAGGCCTGAACCGTGGCGCCCGCCTTCCAGAGGTCTTCCATCAGCGTTCTGGAGGAGGCTTCACGCATATCATCGGTATTGGGCTTGAAAGCAAGCCCCCAGAGCGCCACGACCTTGCCGTTCAGCTCGCCGCCAAAGTAGTGGCTGATCTTGTCGAACAGCACGTGCTTCTGGGCATAGTTCACGGATTCCACGGCATTGAGCAGTTGCGCCTCGTAACCGCAAGCACTGGCGGTGCGCGCCAGGGCCTGTACGTCCTTGGGGAAACAGGAACCGCCGTAGCCGCAGCCCGGGTAAATGAAGTGATAGCCGATGCGCGGATCGGAACCGATGCCGCGACGGACCGCTTCGATATCGGCACCCAGGCGCTCCGCCAGGTTGGCGATCTCGTTCATGAAGCTGATCTTGGTGGCCAGCATGGAGTTGGCGGCGTACTTGGTCAGCTCAGCGGAGCGGACATCCATGAAGATCATGCGATCATGGTTGCGGTTGAACGGGTAGTAAACCTCCCGCAGCAGTTCCGCGGCACGATCGCTGTCGGTTCCCACAATAATCCGGTCCGGCTTCATGAAATCGTTGATCGCCGCACCTTCCTTGAGAAACTCGGGGTTGGAGACCACGTCGAAATCCAGTTCCAGACCACGACGGTCGAGCTCCGCTCGCACGGCTGCCCTTACCCGATCGCCGGTGCCGACCGGGACCGTGGATTTGTCGACCACCACCTTGTAGTCCGTCATGTGCTCACCAATGGCCCGGGCCACGGCGGTCACGTACTGCAGATCCGCCGAACCGTCCTCGTCCGGTGGAGTGCCAACGGCAATAAATTGTAATGCACCGTGGCGCACCGCTTCCTCGGTGTCTGTGGTGAAGGCGAGACGCCCCGCCTCAACCGTATGCTTCACGATGGTCTCAAGGCCCGGCTCGTAGATGGGAATCTGCCCGTTCTTAAGCTTGTCGATCTTGCCCTGGTCAACATCCATGCACAGAACGTGGTGGCCCACATCCGCCAGGCAGGCACCAGTGACCAGGCCCACGTATCCGGTACCAAAAATCGTTATTTTCATCCTTTAAATCCCGATAGCGAGTCAGACAGTAAGATGATGCTGAGGGTCAGCAAGTCATTCGTTGTGCTCGGCCTTTTTCTTTTGCCAGAGCGCTTCCCAGGCCAGCGCGGTACCCACGATCGTATCCAGGTCGTCGTAATCGGGGGTCCAGCCAAGGGTCTCCCGAATGCGCGTGTTATCTGCCATCAACGCCTCCGGATCGCCGGCTCTTCGCGCGGTTTCGGTGACCGGAAAGTCGACGCCGGATTTCCGCTTGACCACATCGATCACCTCGCGAACCGTGAATCCACGACCGTAGCCACAGTTCAGAACCTTCGAGCTGCCGCCCTCGGCCATGTAGTCAAGGGCCATCACATGGGCCTTGGCCAGGTCCTCCACATGGATGTAATCGCGAATACAGGTGCCATCCCGGGTATCGTAATCGGTACCGAACACGCTCATGCCTTCACGCTGGCCGGTCACGCACTCGCAGGCCACCTTGATCAGGTGAGTGGCTTCCGGCGTCGCCTGCCCCAGCAGACCGTCCGGATTGGCACCGGCCACGTTGAAGTACCTCAGGATCACGTAATTGAGGCCTGATGCCGCCGCCAGGTCCATGATCATCCGCTCACTCATCATTTTGGAGGCACCGTACGGATTGATCGGCGCAAGCGGCAGGTCCTCGGCGAGCACGGTCTGCTCCGGCATCCCGTACACAGCCGCCGTAGAGGAAAACACCATATAGGGCACGCCGTGGGCCTGTACGGCTTTGAGCAGGTTCAGGGTATTGCGGGTGTTATTACCGTAGTATTTCAGGGGATTGGCTACCGACTCCGGCACCACGATGTTGGCTGCGAAATGCAGTACTGCCTCGAATTGGTGACGGGAGAACAGGGCTTCGAGGGCGGACTCGTCGGCCAGATCCCCCACCACCAGCTCACCGGCTGTAACCGCCCATCGATAGCCGGTGGACAGATTATCAAAAACCACGATGTCGTGGCCGGCCTCGCCGAGCTGACGCACCACGTGGCTGCCGATATAACCGGCGCCGCCGGTAACCAGGACTTTCATGGGTGTCTCTACTCCTTCCCTGAAGGTTGTTGGCGACGCCGCCGGATTTCCGCCCGACGCCGACTGAAAAACGCGCTGATGGTCTGGCTGCACTCATCGGCCAGTACGCCACCGGTGGGTTCTACCTGCCAGTTCAGGTGCGGCTCTTCCAGCGTGCGCCGGGCAGACTCCACAGCGCCAGCCTTGGGCTCAGACGCACCGTAAACCAATCGACTGATTCGGGCATGGACAATAGCGCCCACGCACATGGTACAGGGCTCGAGCGTAACGTAAAGCGTGGCGCCCGGCAGCCGGTAGTTGCCAACCCGGGCGCCGGCGTCGCGCAGGGCCCGAATCTCGGCATGGGCCGTGGGATCACAGCCGGAGATAGGCGCATTGAAGCCGGCGCCAACTTCCCTGCCGTCCAGCACCACTACCGCGCCAACCGGCACCTCACCCGCGCCGGCCGCTTCCTCGGCCAGAGCCAGCGCCCGCCGCATCCAACGCTCATCTTCCGCCGTTATTTCAGACATCGGGCAGGCTTACCTGGCCGTTATTCCCACTCGATTGTTGCCGGCGGCTTGGAGGACACATCGTAGGTGACCCGGGAGACACCGGTGATTTCATTGATGATTCTGTTGGACACCGTTTCAAGCAGCTCATACGGGAGATGTGCCCATCGCGCCGTCATGAAATCGATGGTTTCGACCGCTCTCAGGGCGACCACGTATTCGTAGCGGCGCGCATCACCAACCACGCCCACCGACTTGACCGGCAGGAATACGGCAAACGCCTGGCTGGTCTTGTGGTACAGGTCGGCACGGTGCAGCTCTTCGAGGAAGATGGCATCGGCCCGGCGCAGGATGTCGGCGTACTCCTTTTTCACTTCGCCGAGAATGCGTACACCCAGGCCCGGTCCGGGGAACGGGTGCCGGTATACCATGTCGTAGGGCAGCCCCAGCTCCAGGCCAATCCGGCGCACCTCGTCCTTGAACAGCTCACGCAGAGGCTCTACCAGTTTCATTTTCATGGTTTCCGGCAGCCCGCCGACGTTGTGATGGGACTTGATCACGTGGGCCTTGCCGGTTTTGGACGCGGCGGATTCAATCACGTCCGGATAGATGGTGCCCTGGGCCAGCCAGTTCACGTCCTTGATGTTGGCCGCCTCGTCATCGAAGACATCAATGAAGGTATTGCCGATGATCTTGCGCTTCTGCTCGGGATCGCTGATGCCTTTGAGCTTGGACAGGAACAGGTCTTCCGCGTCCACCCGGATAACCTTGACACCCATGTTGCTGGCAAACATGTCCATGACCTGGTCGCCCTCGTGCAGGCGCAGCAGGCCGTTGTCCACGAACACACAGGTAAGCTGGTCGCCGATGGCCCGATGCAGCAGTGCCGCGGTCACCGAGGAGTCCACGCCCCCGGAAAGACCCAGCAGCACTTTGTCGCCGCCTACCTGATCGCGAATCTGCTGAACGGCATCATCGACGATCTTCGCCGGCGTCCACAGTGCCTCACACTGGCAGATGTTGAGGACAAAATGTTCCAGAATGCGCTTGCCCTGGAGTGTGTGAGTCACCTCCGGGTGGAACTGTACGCCGTAGAGGTTGCGGCTGACGTCCTGCATGGCCGCGATGGGCGCGCTCTCGGTAGACGCCAGAAGTTCGAAGCCCTCGGGCATGGCCACCACCTTGTCGCCGTGGCTCATCCACACATCCAGCAGGGATTCACCGGCCGGTGTCAGGTGATCCGTAATGTCTGCCAGCAGCGGCCCCTTGGCCCGAACCTTCACCTGGGCGTAGCCAAACTCACGCTTCTCGGAACTGGCCACCCGGCCTCCGAGCTGCTCGGCCATGGTCTGCATGCCGTAACAGATGCCCAGAATCGGGATGTTGCGATCAAACAGGCCCTCAGGGGCCCGGGGGCCGCCCAGCTGGGTAACCGACTCAGGTCCACCGGCCAGCACAATCCCCTTGGGATTGAATTCGTTGAGCTCCTCATCGCTGATATCAAACGCCTTGATCTCGCAGTAAACGCCGATTTCCCGAACTCTGCGCGCAATCAACTGGGTGTACTGGGAACCGAAATCAAGAATCAGGATACGGTGATCGTGAATGTTCTGGGCCATGGAATCCTCGGAGCTGAATAAACAACGCGGCCCTCCTGGGGCCGCGTCTGGTCTGGCTGTGATTAACCGATACGGTAGTTGGGCGCTTCTTTGGTGATCGTCACATCGTGAACGTGGCTTTCACGCATGCCGGCGTTGGTGATGCGTACAAATTCCGGCTTGGTGCGCATCTCCTCCATGGTGGCGCTTCCGGTGTAGCCCATTGCCGCCCGCAGGCCGCCCACCAACTGGTGAACGATGTTGCGCATCGGACCCTTGCAGGCCACCCGGCCTTCAATACCCTCAGGAACAAGCTTTTCGATACCCTTGCTGGCGTCCTGGAAGTAGCGGTCACTGGAGCCTTGCCCCATGGCACCGATCGACCCCATGCCACGGTAGGCCTTGTAGCTTCGACCCTGGAACAGCTCCACTTCGCCGGGTGCTTCGTCGGTACCGGCCAGCAGACTACCAATCATGACGCTGTGGGCGCCGGCGGCAATAGCCTTGGCAATGTCACCGGAGAACCGGATGCCGCCATCGGCAATCAACGGCACGCCACGGTCCTTCAGCGCCGCCGCCACGTTGGAGACCGCGGAGATCTGGGGCACGCCGATACCCGCAACGATGCGGGTGGTACAGATTGAGCCGGGTCCAATTCCTACCTTCACCGCGTCGGCTCCCGCATCCGCGAGGGCAAGCGCCGCGTGGGAGGTCGCGATGTTGCCACCGATTACCTGAACGTCCGGATAGTTTTCCTTGATCCAGCGCACGCGATCAATCACACCACGGGAGTGGCCGTGTGCGGTATCCACCACGATCACGTCGACACCTGCTTCCGCCAGCGCTCGAACGCGGGCCTCGGTGTCGCCACCGGTGCTGACCGCGGCACCAACGCGCAGTCGGCCCTGATCGTCCTTACAGGCCAGCGGGTAATCCTTGGCCTTCTGGATGTCCTTGACCGTAATCAGGCCGCGCAGCTCAAAATTATCGTTAACCACCAGCACCTTTTCGATCCGGTGCCGGTGCAGCAGTTCTTTGACGTCATCAAGGCTGGCACCCTCACGGACGGTAACCAGTTTCTCTTTGGGGGTCATGATGTCCCGAACCAGCGTGTCCATGCGGCTTTCGAACCGGATGTCACGACCGGTCACGATCCCTACCAGGTCGTGACCATCCACCACCGGCAGACCAGAGATGCTGTTGGCCATGGTGATATCCACCAGTTCCCGCACGGTGGTGTCCGGGGAAACGGTGATCGGGTCCTTCACCACGCCACTCTCGAATTTCTTGACCTTGCGAACCGCTGCCGCCTGTTGCTCCACGGTCATGTTCTTGTGCATGATGCCGATTCCGCCTTCCTGAGCCATGGCAATGGCCAGTTCCGATTCGGTGACCGTGTCCATCGCGGAAGACAGCAGGGGAATATTGAGCGTGATACCCTTGGTCAGCTGGGTCTGCAGACTGACCTGGTGAGGGAGCACTTCCGAGTAACCGGGAACCAGCAGAACGTCATCGAATGTGAGGGCTTCTTCGGCAATTCGCAGCATTGGGATCCGCCTTTTGAACGTGCTAAGTTTGGAATTTCCATGCCATGCCCGCGGCGGCACAGCAGAGCAAAATCCTTAATCGATCTATTATAAAGGTGTGCTCGGGGACAGTAAACCGCACAGTTTTGAAGGTTCGATTGCATCTTTTTGAAATTCCGCTATTTTTAACCTCCTATTTTTCGGCTATTGCGTATGTATAACGATGGAGCAGGACCGGCGACCTCCCCCATGCAGGATACCCGTCCCCGGGCATTGAGCGTCAGCGAGCTGAACCACCAGGCCAGGCACCTTCTGGAGTCGAGTTTCATGCAAGTGTGGGTTGAGGGAGAACTGTCCGGTTTTTCCCGCCCATCGTCGGGCCACTGGTATTTCTCCCTCAAAGACCGCAAATGCCAGGTTCGTTGCGCCATGTTCCGCGGCATGAACCAGCGCATACGCACCCTGCCGAAAGAAGGAGACCAGATACGGATTCGCGGTAAGGTAACGCTCTACGAGAACCGGGGCGACTTCCAGATCATTGTCGAGCATCTGGAACCCGCGGGTCTCGGGGCGTTGCAACAGGCGTTCGAGGAGCTCAAGCGCAAACTGCTGTCCGAAGGCCTGTTCGAGCAGGCCCGGAAGAAGCCCATACCGGCCCTGCCCCGCCACATTGGCGTGGTGACGTCACCCACGGGTGCGGCCATCCACGACATTCTCACGGTGCTCGCCAGGCGCTGCCCCGCCATCCCGGTGACACTCTACCCCACGGCCGTTCAGGGCAAGGCGGCAACGGCGGAGATTGCGCGCGCGATTGCCTCGGCACAGCAACACGGGGTTGCCGATGTCCTGATCATCGGCCGGGGCGGCGGCTCCCTTGAGGATCTCTGGTGCTTCAACGAAGAGGCTGTCGCCCGGGCCATTGCGGACTGCACCATTCCCACCGTGAGCGCCGTCGGCCACGAGGTGGACGTGACCATCGCCGATTTCGTCGCCGACCTTCGGGCCCCCACGCCCTCGGCGGCGGCAGAAAAGATCTCGCCCGATCAGTCAACCTGGCTGAAACAGCTCGATGAACGGGGGGTGCGCCTGGTCAATGCCTTCAACCTCAACCTCAAGCGCCTGGGTACCCGACTTGACCATCTGGCTGCCCGCCTTAGGGACCCCAGACGGGAACTCCTGGAGAAGGCCCAGCGCATGGATGACCTGGAGCTCCGACTCAGCAAAGCCATCCGTCAGCGCCTCGGGAGTGCGGGCGTGACATCAGAGCATCTTCATCAACGCCTGTTCATGCAATCGCCACGTCGCCAGCTCGTGGCAGGCCAGGAAGCTGTCCAGAGACTCGGGGAACGCTTGACGGATGCCATCGGGCAAAGCCTGAAACACCGTCGTCGCAGCCTCGAGCACTCGGCACAGACCCTCCACGTGGTGAGTCCCCTGGCCACGCTCGGCCGGGGCTATGCCATCGTCCGCAACGGAGACGGCGACATCGTGCGCGATGCCGAGACGGTTGCACCTGGCGAGCGGGTATCTGCCCGGGTCGCCAGAGGCGAAATAACGGCGGAAGTGATCTCCGTCAAATGCATGACCACAAACCCGCCAGACTAAGCCTATGGTCTACTAGTCCGTGCGCTCAAACGGCCTAAAGTTGTGAGAAAACGCATCACAACAACAATAGGCAGGATGAGGTGGAATGTATGGACTACCACTCAGAATTTCGGCGTTCGATCGACAATCCGGAAGATTTCTGGCGCGAACAGGCCAACCAGATCGACTGGATTGAGCCGCCGAAAACCATCTGGAAACCAACCGATAACGGCCATGGACAGTGGTTCCCGGACGGCACCCTCAACTCCTGTGATGTCGCTCTGGATGCCAACATACGCGCGGGCCGGGGTGACCAGAAGGCCCTGATCTACGATTCCCCCGTTACCGGAAACCAGCGTTCCTACACCTATAACGAACTGACCACCGAAGTGGCACGGGTCGCTGGAGCCCTGACGGACCGGGGCATTACCAAGGGCGACCGCGTTATCATCTACATGCCAATGATCCCTGAGGCGGTCATGGCCATGCTCGCCTGTGCAAGGATTGGTGCCATCCATTCCGTGGTGTTCGGTGGCTTTGCCGCCCACGAACTGGCCGTGCGCATTGACGATGCGACCCCAAAAGCCGTGATCACCGCCTCCTGTGGCATCGAAGTGGCCCGGGTGATTGAGTATAAACCGCTGGTGGACAAGGCCATCGAACAGGCCCGACACAAGCCCGAAACCTGCATTGTGTTCCAGCGACCGCAGGTACAGGCCAGCCTGCAGACCGGCCGGGATCACGACTGGCAGGAGCTGATGGCAGTCGCACGACCCGTGGACCCGGTGCCGGTGAAAGCCACCGATCCGCTTTATATCCTCTACACCTCCGGCACCACCGGTAAGCCCAAGGGCGTGGTCAGGGACAATGGCGGCCATGCCGTGGCACTCAACTACAGCATGAAACTGGTCTACGACGCCAAACCTGGCGATGTCTACTGGGCCGCCTCCGATGTTGGCTGGGTGGTCGGCCACAGCTACATCGTCTATGCCCCGCTGTTCGCGGGCTGCACCAGCATCCTGTACGAGGGCAAACCGGTTAAAACGCCCGACGCCGGCGCCTTCTGGCGAGTGGTTCAGGATCACAAGGTGAACATGCTGTTTACCGCACCAACCGCTTTCCGGGCTGTCCGCAAGGAGGATCCCGAAGCCGACCAGCTGTCGCGCTACGACATCAGCTCCCTGAAACGACTGTTCCTTGCCGGCGAACGCCTGGATCCGGCCACCTACGAGTGGCTCAAGGAACACACCGGGCTGCCTGTGCTCGACCACTGGTGGCAGACCGAGACCGGATGGGCCATCTGCTGCAACCCGGTCGGCATTGAACTGATGACCACCAAACCGGGCTCGGCCACGTTCCCCTCTCCCGGCTTTGATGTCCAGGTAGTCGACGCCAGCGGCCGCGAGATGCCTGCCGGCGAACAAGGGCAAATTGCGGTCAAGCTGCCACTGCCGCCCGGCTGCATGATGACGGTCTGGGCCGACGACGAGCGTTTCCGGCGCACCTACCTTGAACCGATTCCCGGCTTCTACAGCTCCGGAGACGGTGGCTTTATTGATGAGGACGGTTATGTGTTTGTTATGGGCCGGACAGACGACGTCATCAACGTGGCAGGCCACCGGCTGTCGACCGGAGAAATGGAAGAGGTCGTCGCTTCCCATCCTGCGGTCGCGGAATGCTGCGTGGTGGGCGCGCAGGACGACATGAAGGGCCAGGTGCCCGTGGGCCTCGTTCTGATCAAGGACGGTGCCACCATCAACCACGACGAGCTGGAAGACGAACTGGTGGAGATGGTCCGCGACCGGATCGGCGCCATCGCCTGTTTCCGTCGCGCCCTGGTGGTTGAAAGACTGCCAAAGACCCGCTCTGGCAAGATTCTGCGGCGAGTCATTCGCCAGATCGCCGACGGCGAGGACTACACCGTACCCAGCACCATTGACGACCCCGCCATCCTGGAAGAAATCAGCGAGCAGTTCCGCCGCTGAGGTTGCCAACGAACCACCGGCCCGCCCGAGCTCCACATCGGGCCGGGCCACGCCGTTCCTGGAGCCCCAAGCCCTTGTTTTTGAGCTATTTTAAAACCTGCATCGGCGGTGCAAAAATTTCGTTGACGCCCCCCAAAGTCGGTCTATACTGAAATTGCTGTGAAAATACAGCGGTATTTGGTGAATGCGTTACAACGTCCTGCCGAAGTGCTCTTCGTTGCCCCTTCCCTCAGTACTCTCTGGTATTTCTCAGCAATGATTCGCCTTTGGGTGTGTCCCGAGGCGTATTGAAGGTCCCGTGAGGGCAAATTACAGGAAGACAGGAAAGATCAATGTCCGAAACTAAAACTGGCCACGTGAAGTGGTTTAACGAGTCCAAAGGCTTTGGCTTTATCGCCCAGGACGGTGGCAGTGACGTCTTTGTTCACTACAGTGCAATCAATGCCAGTGGCTTCCGTACCCTGACCGAAGGTCAGCAGGTACAGTTCACGGTAACCCAGGGCCCGAAAGGTCCCCAGGCGGAAAACGTAACCCCGGTCTGAGCCAGGGTCAGGTTTCTGCCCTTTGCCCCTCACGGGCATCGGAAAACCAACAAGCCGGCGACTTGCCGGCTTGTGTCGTTTCTGGGCCCCGGTTATCAGGCCCCCTCGGTCTCAGCCGCCCTGGAGGTAGCCGGCATCTCGGTGCCCACCGCCTGAGCCACCGCCGAGAACAGCGCCTGCAGTGTCGCCGACGTGGTGTCCTCAGCCAACGCAGCAGCGCTGCACAAACGACCGTTGGCGTTCAGGCGGATACAGGCCAGAGCGTTGGCATTGGTGCCCTCACCCAGGGCAAACTCGTCGTACGCCTCTACAGCAATGGTAATGCCAAACCTCTGCTCCAACGCTTCTGACACTGCCTCCACGGCACCCAGACCGCGCCCTTCCAGGCGAATCGGGCGGGCCTCTCGACCAACCACCACTTCCGCCCGCACACCGTCCTCATCCCGGTGCAGGTCGTAGGAGGTCAGGGCCCAGTCCGCATGCACCTTGAGGTAGCGCTCTTCGAACAGCCGGTGAATGGTGAGGGAGTCGATCTCACCACCATTGGTCTCGGCCTCTCGCTGCACCACCTTGCTGAATTCAATCTGAAGCCAGCGCGGCAGGCTGATGTCGTAGTCCCGCTCCAGCACATAGGCCACACCACCCTTGCCCGACTGGCTGTTGATGCGCACCACTTCCTCATAACGCCGGCCAACATCAAAGGGGTCGATGGGCAGATAGGCCACGTTCCAGACCTCGCCCTCCTTGCGACGCGCCAGGCACTTGCGAATGGCATCCTGATGGCTGCCTGAGAACGCGGTGAACACCAGCTCGCCGGCGTAGGGATGGCGCGGATGCGTCGAGATTTCCGTGCAGGCCTCGACCACTTCGGTGATCTCGGCCATGCCGGACAGGTCCAGGGTCGGGTCAATGCCCTGGGAGTAGAGGTTCATGGCCATGGTGACCAGGTCCATGTTGCCGGTGCGCTCGCCGTTACCCATCAGCGTACCTTCCACCCGGTCGGCGCCGGCCATTACTGCCAGTTCGGCGGCCGCCACCGCACAGCCCCGGTCGTTATGGGTATGGACACTGATACTGATGTGCTCCCGACGCTTGATGTTGTCGCAGATCCACTCGATCTGGTCGGCGAAAACATTCGGAGTCGCCATTTCCACGGTGGCCGGCAGATTGATAATCATCGGTTGGCCTTCCTCGGGCCGCCAGACATCGCTGACCGCATCAATCACTTCCGCCGCAAAGTCCAATTCGGTACCAGTGAAGCTCTCGGGGGAATACTGGAAGGTCCACTCGGTTTCCGGATGACGGGCGGCAATCTCTTTCACCAGCTTCGCGCCATTCACGGCAATGTCACGGATGCCGTCACGGTCGAGGCCGAATACCTGTTCACGCTGCACCGTCGAGGTCGAGTTGTACACGTGCACGATGGCCTTGCGGGCGCCGGCCAGCGCTTCGTAGGTGCGCTCAATCAATTCCGGCCGCGCCTGGGTCAGCACCTGGATCTTGACGTCCTCGGGGATCCGGTTTTCCTCAATCAGCTTCCGACAGAAATCAAAGTCCGGCTGACTGGCCGCCGGAAATCCGATTTCGATCTCCTTGAAGCCCAGCTTAACCAGCAAATCGAACATCCGCTGCTTCTGGGCCACCGTCATGGGCTTTACCAGAGCCTGGTTGCCATCGCGAAGGTCCACTGCACAGAAGGTCGGTGCTTTCTCGATAACCTTATCCGGCCAGCGACGGTCGGTTTTGGCAACAGGTTTGAACGCAACGTATTTGCGGTGATCGAACGCCATGATGGTGATTCCTTGCGGTTTTCCGGATGAAATACTCAATGCCTACAGCTTAACGCAAAGAAAACGGTATTTGTTTGCGAAATAAGCCATGCAAGACTATTTTATTGATACAAAATTGCCCGATAAAATTATTTAGAGACACACTATGGCGCAAAATCAGAAAACACTCGTTAAGATTGACAATCTTGACCGGAAAATTCTCGCCCAGGTGCAGAAAGACGGATCGCTGACCAACCAGGAACTGGCAGAAAAAGTTGGGCTGTCACCCTCGCCCTGCCTGCGCCGGGTTCGCGCCCTGCAGGAAGCGGGCATCATCGTCCGTACCGTAACGATCCTGGACCACAAGAAGCTGGGTCTGTCCCTGACCGCCATCATCCTGATTGGCATGGACCGGCATACCCCCGAGCGTTTTGCCGCCTTCGAGGAGCAGGTGGCCGAGTATCCAGAGGTTCAGGAGTGCTACCTGATTACCGGCCAGGACGCCGACTACATGCTCAAGGTGGTGGTGCCGGACATGGACCACTATCACCACTTTCTGCTCAACCGGATTACCCGAATCCAGGGGGTGAGCGGTGTGCATTCCAGCTTCGTGCTGCGCCGGGTGATCGACAGTACCGCCCTGCCCCTGGGCTATCTGTCCTGACCGGGTACCTGAACGCTGGCGGACTCCGCTTGCCATCTGTACCTTCCCGGACAGGCTCCGTACAATACGGGCCACTCAGAGTTGAATGCCAACTGACAAACGGAAAACACGATGCGAGCTAGCCGCTACCTGATTGCCACCCAGAAAGAAACACCGGCCGATGCCGAGATTATCAGTCATCAGCTGATGCTACGGGCCGGGATGATCCGGAAACTGGCCGCCGGCCTCTACACCTGGCTACCGATGGGGCTTCGTACCCTGCGCAAGGTCGAGCGGATTGTGCGGGAGGAAATGGACAAGAGCGGCGCCCAGGAAGTGCTGATGCCGGCCGTTCAGCCCGCCGAACTGTGGCAGGAATCCGGACGTTGGACCCAGTACGGTGGCGAGCTGCTGCGCATGAACGACCGCCACGGTCGCGACTTCTGCTTCGGACCCACGCACGAGGAAGTCATCACCGACCTGATCCGCAACGAGCTCAAAAGCTACAAGGAACTGCCCGCCAACTTCTACCAGATCCAGACCAAATTCCGCGACGAGCGGCGGCCCAGATTTGGTGTAATGCGGGCCCGGGAGTTCATCATGAAGGATGCCTATTCCTTCCACCTGAACGCCGAGTCCCTGGATGAGACCTACCAGGTCATGCACCGCACCTATTGCGCCATTTTTGATCGCCTGGGGCTTGAGTACCGCCCGGTCCAGGCGGATTCCGGCGCGATCGGCGGCAGCGCCTCCCACGAGTTCCACGTGCTTGCCTCCTCCGGCGAGGACGACATCGTATTCAGCACCGACAGCGACTATGCCGCCAACATCGAGAAAGCCGAAGCGGTCGCTCCGGCCGGTGACCGCCCGGCACCCAGCGAAACCATGCAAGACGCGGCAACGCCGGACCAACGCACCATTGAGTCCGTCGCCACGCTCCTCAACGTTGACGCAACCCGCACCGTGAAAACCCTCCTGGTGAAGGGAGAGGCGGATGAAAACGGGCAGGCCGGCCTGGTGGCACTGGTTCTTCGCGGCGACCACACCCTGAACGAGATCAAGGCGGAAAATCTGGCCGGCGTAGCCGAGCCGCTGACCATGGCCACCGATGAAGAGATCGAAAAGGCGGTCGGCTGCAAAGCCGGCTCCATCGGCCCGGTCAACCTGCCCGTGCCCGTGATCGTGGATCGCAGCGCCGCACACCTGGCAGACTTTGTCTGCGGCGCCAACCGCGACGGCTATCACCTCACCGGCGTCAACTGGGAGCGTGACGTTGCCATTGACCGGGTCGAAGACCTGCGTAACGTGGTGGAAGGCGACCCGAGCCCGGACGGCAAGGGCACCCTCGAGATCCGCCGTGGCATTGAAGTGGGCCACATCTTCAAACTCGGCAACAAGTACAGTACCGCCATGAATGCCACCGTGCTGGATGAGAACGGCAAGAGCGTGGTCATGGACATGGGCTGCTACGGCATTGGCGTTTCCCGCATTGTGGCAGCGTCCATTGAGCAGAACCACGACGACAAAGGCATCATCTGGCCGGATGCGATCGCCCCCTTCCAGGTGGCCATTGTTACCCTGAACGCTCACAAGTCTCCGACGGTAGCCGAGGCGGGCGAGAAGCTGTACGAGCAGTTGCGCCAGGCGGGATACGATGTACTGCTGGACGACCGCAACGAACGCCCGGGCGTGAAATTTGCCGATATGGAACTGATTGGTATCCCGCACCGCTTTGTGGTGTCTGATCGCGGCCTCGCTGCCGGCACCCTCGAGTACAAGGGACGCCGGGACGAGGAAAAACAGGATGTGCCGGTGGCCGAGGCGCTGCCCTTCCTGATTAATGCCTCACCCAGAAAAGGCCTCTAAGCCAGGAAGGACTTCAGGCCAGAGCTCCAACGATTCCGGGCTCCATTTCCAGGATCACACCAAAGCGTTCCTGGACGGAGCCGCGGATGGTTTCCGCCAGCGCCAGAATATCCCGCCCGGTGCCGCCAGAATGGTTAATAAGAACCAGTGCCTGTCGGTTATGAACGCCAACCCGGGCATTCCGGTACCCTTTCCAACCACTCTGATCAATCAACCAGGCGGCGGCCAGCTTTACGCCTACGGCCTGGGGATAGGCCGCGATGTCAGGGTAACGGGCTTTCAGGGCCTCGAACCGGGCGGTATCGACCACCGGGTTCTTGAAAAAGCTACCCGCGTTGGGAAGGATATCGGGGTCCGGCAGCTTGCGCCGCCGAATCGCCATGACGGCTTCGGCCACCGCCATCGGCTCCAGACGATCCGCGTCCACAGGCCCCAGGTATTCCTCGAGATCCCGATAGCCCAGAACCAGCGGTCGGGTGCGTGACAGCCGCAGGCGGATTTCGGTGATGACATAACGGCCCGGCGTCTGTTTGAAGAGGCTGTCCCGGTAGGCAAACCGGCATTCGTCAGCCCCCAGTGTGACCCGCTCGCCCGTGGTACGGTCCAAAGCCGACACCGACTGCAGCGTATCGCAGAGCTCCACACCGTAGGCACCTATGTTCTGGACCGGCGCGGCCCCTGCGGTGCCCGGAATCAGCGCCAGATTCTCGATGCCCCGGTAGCCCGCCCTGGCGGCGTAGATAACCGCCTCGTGCCAGTTTTCCCCGGCGCCCAGAACCAGCGTCGCACCACGCTCTTCAATCTGCTCCCAGTGGCGCCCGAGAATCGCCACCCGCACCACCAGACCCGGGAAATCGCCGGCAAACACCAGATTGCTGCCGCCACCAAGGATAAGCACCTCATGCCCGTGGGAATCGGCCCAAACCAGAGCATTGACCAGTTCGTCGGTGCTGCCGACCTCCACGTAAAAACGGGCGACGGCCGCCACGTGAAGCGAGTTCAACGCCCCAAGCTCGACGTTCTCCTGAATCTCGGGCCCCAGGCTCAAGCCAGCCGCCCCCTGATATCCGCAAGCAACCCTTTGCCTGCCTCTTCAATCAGGTCCAGCACCCACTCGAACCCTTCATGACCGCCATAATAGGGATCGGGCACTTCCGAATGGCCGGAGCTGCCGTATTCCAGGAACAGGGCCGGGCGGGTTCCGCCGTTCTGGTGCCACAGGTCGGTGACATCGGCCAGGTTCTGACGATCCATCACCAGCACAAAATCGAAGTGATCGAGATCCCCCTCGTGAATCTGGCGCGCCCTGAGCCCGCTGATGTCGATACCCCGGCGCCTTGCTGCCTCCTGGGCCCGGGCGTCCGGACTTTTGCCCACGTGCCAGTTACCGGTGCCGCAGGAGTCGATCTCGATGGTGCCTGACAGGCCCGCCTGCTCTACCAGCGCCCGGAACACCCCCTCGGCGCTGGGCGAGCGACAGATATTGCCCAGGCACACGAAGAGTACCTTTATGGATTGTTCAGTCACGCGTCACCCCCTTTTCTCCATCCACTCTCTCAACTTGTCCAGGTCCGCCTGGGTATCGACGCCGCCGGGCGGGTTGGTGGCCGCAATGTCCACATGGATTCGGGCGCCGTTGTACAACGCCCGCAGCTGCTCGAGTGACTCGGTGATTTCAATCGGTGCCGGCGCCCAGGTAACAAAATCGGCGAGCACCGAGGCCCGGTATCCGTAGATGCCAATGTGACGGAAATAGCCGGTGTGTTCGGGGAGGGATACGTCGCCGCCGGCGAGGGGCTTGCCTTCGCTCCACTGGTCGCGGGCCCAGGGTATCGGTGCCCGGCTGAAATAATGCGCCATGCCCTGATGGTCAAACACCACTTTGACGACGTTCGGATTAAACACCTGGGCCGGATCGTGGATCCGCTCACACAGGGTGGCAATCGCCGCCTCCGGATGGAACTCGAGGTTATCCGCCACCTGGTTGATCAGTTCAGGAGGAATCAGGGGTTCGTCGCCCTGCACGTTGATCACCCGGTGGTCGGGTTCGAAGGCCAGCCGCCGGGCCACCTCCTCAAGGCGATCCGTCCCGCTTGCATGGTTTGGAGAGGTCATTACGACCTCGGCTCCAAACCGCTCGCAGGCATCACGAACCCGCTCATCGTCTGTGGCCACCACTACGCGCGCCGCCCGGCTCTCGCCGGCCCGCTCGCAGACGTGCTGGATCATGGGTTTTCCGGCAATGTCCGCCAGCGGCTTTCCGGGCAACCGGCTGGAGGCATACCGGGCGGGAATAACAACGGTAAAAGACATCACATCAACCCTGTTGTTTTCGAACTCAACGCTTGTGAAGGCGCTCGTCGGTGGACAGCGTTCGTGCCTCGGCCGCCAGCATCACCGGAATCCCCTCACGAATGGGGAAAGCCATGGCATCCTGGTAACAGATCAACTCGGTTCGGGCCTCGTTGAGCTTGAGGTCGCCCTTGCAAACCGGGCAGGCCAGCATCGCTAAAAGTTTCTTGTCCATGGTGCTTGCTCACTCTCAGGAATTAATCTGTTCAGAACAGTGCCGGACCCGGTCCAGGAAGGTCTCCCGGAACTCATCCGACAACCGGGCCTCCACCACCAGGCTCCAGGCGTTGTCAGGCGCGAAAGCCCGGCATTTAACAGCGTCCTTGGCGGTCATGACAATCAGCTCCGCGCCGTCAGCTGCCAGGTCCGCCTCCCGGAAGCGGTGATGGTCCGGGAACGCCGATTCGCGCACCTCGGCACCCAGGCCACGGAGTGTCTCGAAAAACCGCTCCGGGTTGCCGATACCGGCCACCGCCCTCACCGTCCGGCCACGGAGATCTTCGACGGGCCGGGATTCGTTGGACCGAACGTTTACCAGGACGGTCGGCGCCAGCGCCATGCCATGGATCGCTTCATGCTCAAAGCCGGCAAACTCGCCCATGGGCTGGGCCAGGGGCTGCGCTCCGTTAACGATAACAAAATCCACCGAATCCAGCCGCGTTACCGGCTCGCGAAGCGGACCGACCGGAATCAGGGCACCGTTACCAATGCCCCGCCGCTGGTCAAACACGGCAATTTCCAGATCCCGGGGCAAGCGGTAGTGTTGCAGGCCATCGTCGCACACCAGGACGTTGCCCAGCTTTCTGGCCAGGGCATGATCTGCGGCCCGCCGTCGGTCCGGGTCGACCACTACCGGGCACCCGGTACTGGCCGCCAGCATGACCGGCTCGTCACCCGCCTCCGAAGGTGCGCTGGCGCCATCAACCTCCAGCGGGTATTGCCCTGCCTTGCCGCCATAACCCCGGCTGAGGATCACCGGCTGCCAGCCGGCAGAGACCAACTCCGACACCAGCCAGGCTGTCAGTGGGGATTTTCCGGTGCCGCCCGCGGTGATGTTGCCCACCACCACAACCGGCACCGGCAAGCTCGCCTCCCGCGCCTGCCAGGCGGCCCGACGCCGGTGCTCTGCGATGGTCCGGTACAACCAGGCCAGGGGGGCCAGAAAACGCAGCGGACGCCCACTCCCGTACCACAGGCGTTCCACCAGGGAGCTTGCAGCTGCGGGGGTAAAACTCATGACTGCTCGCTGAACTGCATCTGATGCAGCTGGGCATAGGCACCGCCCGAGGCAAGCAGCTCGTCGTGCCGACCCGATTCGACAATACGGCCGTTCTCCATCACCAGAATCCGGTCGGCCTTTTCAATCGTCGACAGACGATGGGCAATCACGAGCGTGGTGCGCCCCTGCATGACGGTTTCCAGCGCCTCCTGGATATGGCGCTCGGATTCGGTGTCCAGGGCCGAGGTTGCCTCATCAAGAATGAGGATCGGGGCATCCTTGAGCAGGGCCCTGGCGATGGCCAGGCGCTGCCGTTGACCGCCGGAGAGCATCACACCGTTATCGCCGATCACCGTATCCAGGCCTTCCGGCATGCGATCGATGAATTCCAGGGCGTGCGCCTTGGCGGCGGCCTCACGGATTTCCTCACGGGTACAACTCCGCAATGCTCCGTAGGCAATGTTGGCGGCAATGGTATCGTTGAACAGCACCACGTTCTGGGTGACCAGGGCGATCTGCGCCCTGAGCGCCTTGAGGGAAAAGTCCCGCAGGGAATGACCATCAATGCGGATATCCCCACCGGTATACTCATAGAACCGGGGCAGCAGGCTGACCAGGGTCGACTTGCCGCTGCCGGACCGACCAACCAGGGCCACACTCTGCCCTGCGGGAATCTCCAGGGAAATGCCCTCCAGCACGTTGTCGAGCTGGTCGCGATAACGGAAAGCTACGTCATCAAACTCGATGTCCCCGTTCACGCGGTTCGGCGCGTAGGTTCCCGGGTCTGGCTCGGGTTTCTCATCAATGGTCTCAAACACGTCGTAGGCCGCGGCCACGCCTTTCTGGATCTTGGCGTGCACCGAGGTCACCTGGCGAATCGGTTTTGCCATGGTGGTGGCGGCGGTAATGAAGGCGACCAGCTGACCCGTCGTCATCTCGCCACGAATCTCGGGCGCCAGCATCATCCAGACCAGCCCGGCTATGGCAATCGCCACCAGCACCTGTATCACGGGAACGCTGATCGCCTGGGTTGAGGCCATTTTCAGGCTTTGCTGGAGGTTTTTGTCGTTGACCTTCTGGAACCGTTCCCGCTCATAGTCCTCGCCCCCGAAGGTGCGCACGACCCGATAGCCGGTAATCGATTCCGAGGCTACGTGGGTGATATCGCCCATGGACCCCTGGATGCGTTGGCTGATCCGACGGAATCGCTTGCTGGCGTAGCTGACCACCGCCCCGATCAGGGGGCCTACCGCCAGGAAAATCAGGGTCAGCTTCCAGTTGGTGTAGAACATATAGCCCAGAAGGCCGAGGATGGTCAGACCTTCCCGGAGGGTAATGGTAATGGCGTTGGTGGTGGCCTCGGCCACCTGCTCGACGTTGAAGGTCAGCTTCGAGACCAGGCGGCCAGCGGCGTTGTCGTCAAAATAGCGCGACGGCAGCGTCATCAATCGATCGAACACATCGTTGCGCAGGGCATTGATAACCTGTCGGCCCACATAACCGATGAAATACTGGCTTAGAAAGGTGCCCAGGCCACGAAAGGCGAACACGCCGACGATCACCAGGGTCAGCAACAGGCGGTTCTGATCGGTGGGATTCTCAATGGCCGCGATGACGTATTCCATGGCTGCGGCCATACCGGTGGAAGCCGCCGCATAGATAATGTTGCCAAGCACAGCCAGAAAGAACGCCAGCAGAAAGGGCTTAACGTAGGTCAGTAGGCGCTTGTAGGTGTCCCAGCTGCCCGCAGGCACCGTCGCCGGAGGCTCGGGAAGTGGCTCGTTTGCCCTCACTGGTTCTCCGCCTCCCGCTCGGTGGTAATGCTCAGCCTGGCAAAGCCCAGCCGACCGGCCACATCCATGGCACGAACAACGAATTCATGAGGCGTTCGGGCGTCGGCGGTGATGATGAAGGGAAGCGAATTGTTGCCCTCGGCAAGTTCCCGTACGCCCCGCTCAAGGGTCTCACGGCGGTTGTTCACCAGGGTGCGGTCGTTCAGGATGTACTGGCCTTCGGCGTTGATCACCACATCAATCTGTTTCACCTCGGAGGCCTGGGCCGGTTCGCCACTGGCTTCGGGCAATTCCACCTGAAGGTGGCTTTCCCGGGTGAAGGTGGTGGACACCATGAAAAAAATCAGCAGCAGGAACACCACGTCGATCAGCGGTGTCAGGTCAACCCCGACTTCCTGGCTTCTCTGGCGCTTGAACTTCACGGGGTTCAGGCTCCTTCCACGTCGATTTCGCGGTCACCGTGAACAACTTCCACCAGCTTGATGGCCTCCTGTTCCATGCCCACCACCAGTTCATCCACGCGGCGGATAAAGTAGCGGTGGCAGATCAGTGCAGGTATGGCCACGCTCAGGCCGGCCGCGGTGGTGATCAGCGCCTCGGAAATGCCTCCGGCCAGGTTCCCCGCATTACCGACGCCGGCCAGCTGAATCTCTGCAAAAACCTTGATCATGCCAATAACGGTACCCAGCAAACCAAGCAGCGGAGTAATGGTAGCAACCGTACCCAACGGGTTGAGGAAGCGCTCCAGGTCGTGGATCACCTGGCTTGCCTCGTGTTCGATGCTCTCTTTCATGATCTCACGGCCATGCTTGGCGTTGAGCAGACCACCCGCGAGAATCCTGCCGAGAGGTGATGAGCCCTGGAGGGCTTTCAGCTTCCGGCCATTGAGCTCTTTTTTCTTGATCCAGCGCCACAACTCGTTGATGGTCTGGGGAGGGGCCACCCTGGAGGCGCGGAGTGTCCAGAAACGCTCCAGAATGATGGCAAGCGCCAGGATGGAACAGGCAACAATTGGCACCATCAGAATGCCACCGGCTTTCAACAGCTCGAACACGCTTGGGATCTCCCTGATTATTTGCAAGCCGCGCTACTTTAGCATAGCTGCCGGTGGAGGCCACACCCGGAATGTCACGGTATTCTACATTGCTCACGGGCCAGACCAGGGCCTCCAATCCAGAACGGCGCCTGGTGTCTCATTTCCTTTACGACCAACCGGTTAGCCTCAATGGTCATACGTAAACCACCGGAACAGGCGATATTGAAAGCGGAGGCTCCCTGTGCCCGGTATCGGGCCGTCACCACCGGGTGCGGATGACCATACCGATGCCGGTAGCCGGCGGTATAGATCACCCAGTGCGGGCGAATAGCCTCGACCCAAAGCTCGGAGGACGAAGAGTTGCTGCCGTGGTGCGGTGCCACAAGGATCCGGTTAATGGGGCTGGGCGCAACTACCGCCCGGTCGGCCATGCTAGTCAGATAAAGACGCTCGACGTCTTCACTGATATCCCCGGGAAGCAGCCATTCGGTGGCCGACGCAGGGTGGAAGATCCGCACCACGCAGGAGGCGTCATTACCCTCAACCGGACCATTGGCCTGCCAGAATTCGAGCTCCAGAGCACCCAGGCTCTTTCGTCCTGTCCGGCAGGGCTGCACCGATAAACCCGGCAGCCGGGCCTGCACTTCCGCCACTTCGCCAGCAATTACCTGCCCCACGGGTATCTCGGCCACCAAGTCTTCCAGGCCACCGGCATGATCGTTATCGGCATGACTGATCACCAGCGTATCGATGCGACGGACGCCCAGAGCCTCAAGATTGGGTAACAGCGTGGATTGCACGGCCGAGAACACGCCCGGCACTGCCGGCCCGGTATCGTATAACAGCACTTGCCGGCGGTGCCGAACCAACACCGACAGCCCCTGCCCGACATCCCACACCCATACCTCCGGCGAGGCTATTTCGTCGCTGCGCTGAGCTTGCACAGGCCCCAGGGCCAACCACGCCACTACCGATAACGCCCCGAAGACGCGAAACCACCGAAAAGGCAGCAGCACAAGAAACGGAACCAGAACCGCAGCAACGGCCAGTTCCCCAGCGGACTGCTGCAGCTCGGGAAAAGGCTGTTCCGCCAGCCAGGTCAGCCCGCGCCAGAGTGCGCCCAGTAGCCAGTCGAACAGCGGCGCGAATACCTGCGCGGCCGGAGGAAACAGCGCCGTCAGCAATCCTCCGGCAATCAAAACCGGCATGACCACAAGGGCCAGCCATGGGATGGCCACGAGATTTGCCACCAGCCCGGCCAACGGCTGGCCCTGGCCAAAGCTGGCCAGGATCGGCCAGAGCCCGGCAAACACGGCCACCTGCGCCACCAGCAACCCCGACAACCACCCTGAGCCGCCAAGGCGGGAAGCGAAGGCGGCGATCAGCACCGCAACCGCCATGAAAGACAACCAGAAGCCCTGGTCCAGGGGTGAGAAGGGATCCAGCAACAGAACCAGGGCCAGGGCTACCAGGAAGGTCCGCCAAACCGGTGCCTGGCGCCCCAGAAGCAGCAGCCAGCCGCCCACGACCACCATCACCAGTGCCCGGCGGGTCGGCACGGTAAATCCGGCCGCCAGGGCGTATGCCAGGCAACTTGTTGATACCAATGCGAAGACAAGATGGCGTTCAAGGCGCTGGTCAAGGCGGCAGGCGGGCATCATCAGGGCGAGCCGCCTGCCGACATAGCCGGCCCCAACCGCCACCAGTCCCAGGTGCAATCCCGAGATCGCGACCAGGTGAATCGTCCCCGTCGCCTTAAGCGTGTCCCAATGGTGGTCCGTCAGATGGCCCCGGTGTCCGGTCAACAGGGAAGCAATCAGGGGAAACTGCCGGGCTTCGCCAAACCGGTCTTCCACCCACTCGTTAAGCTCGAGATGGGCTTGCCGATATTGGCAGTGAAGAGAGCACACTACGGACAGGTCACTCTGAGCATCACGTACCGAGCCGGTGGCGCGATAACCTTTCCGGAACAGCCAGTCCTCATAGCGAAAGCCTGCCGGATTCAGGTTACCGTGGGGGCGTTTGAGAACGACCTTCAGGCGCAACCTGTGGTCGGGGAGGGGTTCGCCGGCACGGCCATACCAGGCCAGCCTTAGCAGAGCCGGAAGCTGGCTGGATGGCCCCCGGCTCTCGAATCGCCGGGTCAAACCATGCCACTCGGTTACGCAGAAACTGAAACGCAGGCTTCGGAAGCTTCCCGCCGATGGTATATCACACAGGTAGCCGGATACCTCGACGACCTCACCTTCAAGGACCGGTGGCAACACCTCCGACAGCCGGTCTCGCGCGTGCCAGGAGGCCCATCCGAGCCCCAGCAGAAGGCCCAGTGCTGCGACCGAGCAACGGCGCACCACTGTGGAAGGCCGCAACAAAACCAGAGGGCCCAACATCAGGATAGTGGCAAGCACGTACTCGGGAGGTGGCAGTATCGACAGCCAATACAGTAAGATAACGCCAAAAGAGAAGGTGATGACACCCAAAACCGCGAGGCCGCCCTCGCCTTCAACGCCAGGCGGACGGTTGATCGTTCCGGACAATCCTTGTCCTCCTTTTTTGTCACATTCACCGGCGACATCCGATGTGCCGGCCTTACAACCCCATTTAAAGGCAGAACTTCACATGCCGAAGAAGTTCATGAAACGCTATCTGCCCTCACCGGAGAAAGTACAGGCGATGCAATCGCTGAGCTTTCTGGGCGATATCCTTCATGAACCCAACCTCTGGCACATCAATCGCCACAGTGTGGCCCGGGCATTTCTCGTGGGCATCTGGTTCTGTTTTATCCCCATGCCCTTCCAGATGCTGGCAGCAGCCGGATTCGCCATCTGGTTCAATGCCAACCTGCCCCTGTCCGTGGTGCTGGTGTGGATCAGCAATCCGGTGACCATGCCACCGATCTTCTACTTCAACTACAAGGTTGGCGCCTGGGCACTGGATCGTCCGGTACTCAGTTTTGAGTTCCAGCTGTCCTGGTCGTGGATCAGCGAGCGCCTGCTCGACATCGGCATTCCCCTGTATCTGGGGTCACTGATTGTTGCAACCGTTTCGGCCTGTCTGGCCTACCTGATCATCCAGTATCTCTGGCGCCGGAAAATCCGGTCTGACTGGCAGGTACGCAGAGTCAGACGACGCCAGCGTCGGCGCGCCGCCGATCAGACTTCCTGAATCAGGCGCCCCTGCTCAAGCCGCAAAACCCGCCCCAGGCTTCGGGCCATCCTCATATCGTGGGTAACCATCACAAACGCGATGCCAAGCTTGTCCCGCAGGGACTCAATCAATGCCTGTACCCCCTCACCGGTGTGCTCATCCAGATTGCCAGTGGGTTCATCCATCAGCACGCAGTCCGGCTCGTTCACCAGGGCCCTGGCAATCGCCACCCGCTGGCGTTCGCCACCCGAGAGCTCTCCGGGTTTATGGGAAAGACGCTCAGCGAGCCCTACCTGCCCCAGCAAAGAGGTGGCTTTTTCCTTCGCCTGCACCACTGACATACCGCCCAGCACACAGGGCATCATGACGTTTTCCAGTGCCGGAAACTCGGGCAACAGGTGGTGGAACTGGTAGACAAACCCCAGGTGACGATTCCGGAACCGGGCTCGCGCCGCTTCAGACAGATGGCTCATGTCCTGCCCGCATATGGAAATCTGGCCGGACGATGGCCGGTCCAGACCTCCCAGAAGATTGAGCAGCGTGGTCTTGCCGGCACCACTGCTGCCAACTATCGCAACCGTTTCCCCGGCCGCCACTTCCAGCGAAATATCGGCGAATATGGTCAGTTTTTCCGGGCCTTCGTTATAGGTGCGGGTGACCTGACGGCAGTCGATCACCAGCGGAGCATCCGTCATGGCTGAAGATTCCTTACTCATAGCGCAGCGCCTCCGCCGGATCGACCCGTGACGCCCGCCAGGCGGGGTAGATGGTCGCCAGCAGACTCATGGCAAGACCAGCGCCGCTGATGATAGCGACGTCCTGCCATTGCAACTGCGACGGCAGGTAACTGATGAAATACACGTCGGCGTTCAGGAACTGGTGGCCAAGCACACCCTCCAGCCACGAGATAAATGCGCTGATATTGATGGCGCCGAACACACCCAGCGCAGTGCCAATGATGGTGCCGAAAACGCCGATCACGGCCCCCTGTACGATAAAGATCCGCATGATCCGGCCCGGGGTTGCGCCCATAGTACGCAGGATGGCGATATCACCCGTTTTGTCGGTGACCACCATCACCAGCGTGGACACGATATTGAACGCGGCCACGGCCACGATGAACATGAGCAGCAACCCGATCATGGTTTTCTCCATGCGAATGGCCTGGAAAAGGTTGCCATGGGTACGGGTCCAGTCCGATACGTAATACCGGCCTTCCAGTTCCCGTGCCGCCTCCGTGGCGACCCGGGGCGCCGCGAACAGGTCATCCACCAGCAGACGGACGCCCTCCGCCTTGCCATCGGTACGCATCAGCTTGGCGGCATCGTCCATGTGAATGAGGGTGTAGTTGCCATCCAGCTCCGCGCCAACGCTGAAGATCCCCTTCACGGTGAAGCGCTTGAGCCTCGGCAAGACCCCGGCCGGTGTCACGGACGCCTCTGGCAACACCACGGTTACGCGATCACCCACCTCCAGCCGGAGACTGGCCGCCATCAGCCGGCCAATAATGATGCCAAACTCGCCGGAGACCAGATCGTCCAGACTGCCATCGGTCATATGGTTCTCAATGATCGAGACCGTCCGCTCCTGCTCGGGCAGAATACCGTTCAGAAGAACGCCCCGAACATTCCCGCCACCGGTTACCATGCCCTGGCCCTGGATATAGGGTGCCGCGGCCAGTATCCGGGGATGTGACTCGACCCGGGCATCCAGGGCCTGCCAGTCATCGAGGGGCCCCACGCCCTGAATCGTGGCATGGGGCACCATGCCCAGTATGCGTTGTTTCAATTCCCGATCGAAGCCGTTCATCACCGACAACACGATGATCAACACGGCCACGCCCAGCATGAGGCCAATCATGGAGGTCAGGGAAATGAAGGAAATAAAGTGATTCCGGCGCTTGGCTGCGGTGTAGCGCAAGCCGATATAAAACGATAGTGGTCTGAACATTGAGCGGTGCCTGTTGCCTACTTCCGGACTGTCATCATCTGTGGATCCCCGATGTTTCCCTGGCCCGCCTTGCAGGCGACGTTCCACCATCGTGGGAAGCTGCTAAACTGTTCTGTACCAATAGAAAATTCAGTCTCCTGGAGTCCAGATGCAGTCATCTGATAATCCCGGCAAACCGGCCGGCTATGCCGCCGAGCGCAGGGACTTTTTTCGCATTGAAGACCGGATCGGCTTGGAGATCCGCAAGCTGGCGCCCGACACCCCGCTGGAAAGCGACGTTTTCGACGGCGACCACCTCGAGAGCCTGAAAGCCGAATTCAGGCGGCTGGACCAGGACGTAAAGTCCCATCTCGCCAGCTTGGCCGAGCGGGACCGGCTGCTTACCGGACTGATCAAATCCCTGAACGGCAAGCTGGATACGCTTGCGCGCATTATGGCCTTTGAGCAAAATCCGTTGCAACCGGACGACTGGCAGGACGTCACCCTGAGCGAAGGTGGCCTGTCATTTTTCAGCCGCACGCCAGCCTGGCAACCGGGCGACCGGATGGCCGTACGCATGACCCTCCCTCCCGACCTGTTCCAGCCCCAAGCCATTGCAGAGGTACTCGAGGTTGTGCCCGATGCCTCAGGCGGCACAAGGGTTCATACCGAATTTGTGCATCTGGACGACAGCGACCGTCAGCAGATCGCAAGACATGTGATGCGGTGGCAGATTCGGCAACGACAAAAAGGCTAAACTGGGGAAAAACGGGTGACTTTTGTTAGCCTTTTTCGGATATTACGCTTTATTCATGTCCCTCAACGGACACCAGCTTCCATGGAGATCCAATAATGAGAAAGTACAGAACCCTTCTTGGCGCGCTCACCGTCGGCTCTGCACTGATCTTTACACCGGTGGCGTCCGCCCTGGCGGAAGAGGTTCGGGTGCCCGTTGGCAGCCAGGCTGATCGAAAGCAGGCAGACCTGCCGCGGCACGGCGCCACCCAGGCCTCGGTTCGGGCCGCCTGGGGTGCCCCCATGGAAATCCAGGGTCCTGTGGGCCAGCCGCCCATCAGCCAGTGGCACTATCAGACCTTCGTCGTCTACTTCGAAGGCGATCGGGTCATCCACACGGTACTGAAGCCCAACCGCTGAGTAGCCCGCGGCGGTGGCAGATACAAATTTCAACTCCCCGGCCCTGACCAGCAGCCAAGTGTTGGTTAGAATGGCGTCTTTTCGATTCAAGGTGCTTTAAAGTGACAAGCCCACGACTGTTGCCTGCGGAATGGGCACCCCAGAGTGCCGTCCTGCTGACCTGGCCGCATCCAGGTACCGATTGGGCCGACTGCCTGGCCGAGGTGGAGCCCGTTTTTGAAGACATAGCGCGCGCGGTGCTCCGCCATGAACATCTGGTTATCAGTTGTGAACACGTGGTGCGTCTTCAGGCTCTGGAGAGAGACCTCAACCGTTACGCTGAGGAGAACGGGTTGCCGGGCCGGGTCCGCACGGTGCCCGCACCTGCGAACGATACCTGGGCACGGGATCACGGACCGATCACGGTGATGGACGGTGGCGTTCCGGTCCTCCTGGATTTCCGCTTCAACGCCTGGGGCGGCAAGTTCCCGTTCGAAAAGGATAACGCTCTCAACAGCCACCTGGCCGGGGCCGGGGTATTTGGCAAAACGCCCATGCAACCGGTGGAATTTGTGCTGGAAGGTGGCTCCATAGAGTCCGACGGCCGGGGCACCCTGCTCACCACCTCGGAGTGCCTGCTGACACCGAGCCGCAACCCGACACTGGACAGGACCGCTATAGAACAGTTGCTGTCAGAGGTACTTGGGGCCGACCGGATCCTGTGGCTGAACCACGGCTACCTCGCCGGCGATGACACCGACAGCCACATTGATACCCTGGCGCGCTTCTGCGCGCCCGACCACATCTGCTACGTCGCCTGCCCCGATGTCGCAGATGAACACTACAGCGCACTGGCGGCCATGGAAGAAGAGCTCCAGGAATTCCGCCAGGCGGACGGGTCGCCCTACCGGCTGACCGCCCTGCCCTGGCCGGACGCGATCCACGACGACGAAGGGCACCGGCTTCCGGCCACCTACGCGAATTTTCTGATCATCAACGACGCCGTGCTGCTCCCGGTGTACGGAGTGGCGCAGGACGACGAAGCCATCGCCATCATGACCGGCATCTTTCCAGACCGCCAAATCGTGCCCATCAACTGTCGGGCCTTGATCCATCAGCACGGCAGCCTGCACTGTGTCACCATGCAAATCCCCGCAGGAGTAGTTACCTGATGAGCCATACTGCAGCCAGCAACCAGATCCAGATTGCCGCCATCCAGCAGGCCTGCAGCAGCGACAAGGCCGCGAGCCTGGCAGCATCCGAAAAACTGGTACGCGAAGCCGCAAACGGCGGCGCCCAACTGGTGGTTCTTCAGGAACTGCACGCCACCCTGTATTTCTGCCAGACCGAAGACACCTCGGTATTCGAGCTTGCCGAACCCATTCCCGGGCCCACCAGCCAGCGGCTGTCAGACCTGGCAAGGGAACTGAACATCGTACTGGTCGGCTCCATATTTGAGCGGCGAATGAACGGCGTCTACCACAACACCGCCGTTGTGTTCGAGAAAGACGGCTCCATCGCCGGGCTCTACCGGAAAATGCACATTCCCGACGACCCGGGTTTCTACGAGAAATTCTATTTCACACCCGGTGATGCCACCTTCAACGACGGTCGCAGCGGCTTCACCCCCATCGATACGTCGGTTGGTCGCCTGGGTGTGCTGGTGTGCTGGGACCAGTGGTACCCGGAAGCCGCCCGGCTGATGGCGCTGGCCGGTGCCGAGATACTGATCTACCCCACTGCCATTGGCTGGGATGTAACCGATGATCCCGAGGAACAGGCCCGCCAGCTCGAGGCCTGGGTCACGGTTCAACGAGGACACGCCGTGGCCAACAACCTGCCCGTGGTGGCGCCCAACCGTGTCGGCACTGAACCCGATCCCTCCGGCCAGAGCGATGGCATCCGGTTCTGGGGCAACAGTTTCATCTGTGGCCCCCAGGGCGAATTCCTGGCCCGGGGCGATGACCAGTCCGAATGCATCCTCGCCGTAACCGTGGATCGCAACCGCAGTGAATCGATTCGCCGCATCTGGCCGTATTTCAGGGATCGTCGCATCGACGCGTACGGCGATCTTCTGAAGCGTGTGAGGGACTGAACCCGGGATGAAAAAACTGGTAGATACCGTAGTCGTCGAACTCAACCAGATACTCCTGGGCAAGGACCAACAGGTTCGACTGGCGCTCTGCGGCCTCCTGGCAAAAGGCCACCTGCTGATCGAGGACATTCCGGGTATGGGCAAAACAACGCTCTCCCACGCCCTCGCCAAGGTCATGGGGCTTAGCTACCAGCGCATCCAGTTCACCAACGACCTGCTGCCCGCCGACGTACTGGGCTACTCCATGTACGACAAGGAAGCCGGCAATCTGGTGTTCCACCCCGGGCCAATTTTTGCCCAGGTGGTCCTGGCAGACGAGATCAACCGTGCCTCCCCTCGGACCCAGAGCGCCCTGTTGGAAGCCATGGAGGAGCGCCAGGTCTCTATTGAGGGGGAAACCCGCCCACTGCCGCAGCCGTTCTTCGTGATTGCCACCCAGAACCCCATCGAACAGGGCGGCACCTACCCGCTGCCGGAATCCCAGCTTGACCGCTTCCTCATGCGCCTGCGTCTGGGGTATCCGGACCCGAGGGCCGAGCGTGAGCTGCTGGAAGGTGAAGACCGGCGGGTGATGACCGAAAAGCTCGCGAAGCTGCTCTCCCGGGAAGATTTGAAAACGCTACAGGACGGAGTTACCCGCGTGACCGCCAGCCCCGCCCTGCTCGATTACGTTCAGCGGCTGCTTGAGCAGAGCCGCCGAATGCCCGGATTGCTCTATGGCCTGTCTCCCCGGGCTGGCCTGGGCCTGCTGCGGGCCGCCAAAGCCTGGGCATTGATGCAGGGACGGCACCATGTGCTGCCCGATGACATCCAGACCGTGTTTCCCGCCGTTGCCGAGCACCGGCTGGAGCAAGGCGAATCTGGCAAAAGTGCCGAGCGCGTTCGCCAGCTTCTGGCGAACGTCTCGGTACTGCAATAAGCGATTCCGGTGCGTCGTGGCCTGAGCAAATAGCAAGGTTTTATAAGCGGAATTGGCCAAAACGAATGGCACGCCGCCGCTTTCATGTTAGCCTTTCATCCCTTATTCAAAGCGTCTGGCCCGGCACCCGGGCCCGTCAGGATACCGTTCCATTCAGTGAGAGAATCTTCAATGAGCGAGACCAAACATTCCCGACTGATCATCCTGGGATCCGGCCCCGCCGGCTACACCGCAGCCGTCTACGCTGCCCGTGCCAACCTGAACCCCACCCTGATTACCGGAATCGAAGTCGGTGGCCAGCTCACCACCACCACTGACGTGGACAACTGGCCCGGCGACAACGACGGTGTGCAGGGTCCGGAACTGATGCAGCGCATGCTCAAGCACGCCGAGCGCTTTGAAACTACCATCGTTTACGACACCATCAACGAAGCCGACCTTCGCAGCCGCCCGTTCCGCCTCAAGGGTGATGGCGGCGAATACACCTGCGACGCCCTGATCATCGCCACCGGCGCGTCCGCCATGTACCTGGGCCTCGAATCCGAAGAGCGCTTCAAGGGCCAGGGCGTGTCCGCCTGTGCCACCTGCGACGGCTTCTTCTACAAGAAACAGAAAGTCGCCGTCATTGGCGGCGGCAACACCGCCGTTGAAGAGGCCCTGTACCTCTCCAACATCGCCGACGAAGTCACCCTGGTACACCGCCGCGACAGCCTGCGCGCCGAAAAGATCCTCCAGGACAAACTGTTCGAAAAAGCTGAAAACGGCAACGTCCGGATCGTCTGGGACCACACCCTGGACGAAGTCCTCGGCGACGGCACCGGTGTTACCGGCATGCGTATCAAGAGCACCAAAGACGGTTCCACCCAGGAAATCGACCTGGCGGGCGTATTCATCGCCATCGGCCACAAACCGAACACCGACCTGTTCCAGGGCCAGCTGGACATGGAAAACGGCTACATCCGCATCCGCTCCGGCCTTGAGGGTATGGCCACCCAAAGCAGCGTTCCCGGCGTCTTCGCCGCCGGTGATGTGGCTGACCACGTTTACCGCCAGGCGGTCACCTCCGCCGGTTTCGGCTGCATGGCTGCCCTGGACGCGGAAAAGTTTTTGGATCAGCAGGATTGATCTAACCCGGATCTTTCATAAACACTCCAAATAGCCCTCCAATCCCGCAATCAGAATGCCTACCTTGCTCGAACATGATTGGTATTCTTATTAAGGTGCCCGGATTTACCTCCGGGCCCATAAATCATTTGCACGAATCGCTTAATATTTGAGCAACTCCAGTGCTCAGGCGTGCGAAAGCCTCCCGAGGGCCGGGATGGCGGTGAGCGCCGACGGCGGCTCAGCTGGTGTTTAACCTGGGCCGAGGCAGGCGATATAACCGTTCGGTGACTGTGTGCAGAAGGGCCTTGACCGGGCAGCTACTGGGCAGGTGAAGCTTGATGCGATCTTTGTACTGCACGACCCGCACAGCCAGCTTGAACAGCTTGATGATGACTGTCGAGGGCTGGGCCCGGGACAGCTCAGTGCCTTGCAACAGTTCGGCGCGCAAAGCGTGATGCAGCACATAGGCGGCGCAGGAGAAAAACAGGCGCATATGATTGGCCGCAAATCGACAGTCCGAGGTGCGGTCGCTGGCCAGATCGTTTTTCATCATTTTGATGAAATTCTCGTCCTGGCCCCGGGCGCAGTACAGCTCGGCGTACAGCATCTCCGGGGCTGGCTCTTCCAGGGAGGTGACAACGAAGCGGGGGTTATCGCCGAGTCCCATGACCTCGGCTTTCAGAACGGTACGAAAGGCCTGCGGCCAGGACTGGGCCTGATAGTCCAACTCGTGAAAGGTGCGCGAGCGTTGCGGCGGCTCGTGTTCGGCGAGGCG
>NZ_JBHIXV010000006.1:0-140495 GCF_041984545.1 Marinobacter sp.
GCCGATGGTAGTGTGGCGTTGCCCATGTGAGAGTAGGTCATCGTCAGGCTCCTAATACCAAAACCCCAGCATCCTTGATGCTGGGGTTTTTTATTGGCCGGATAAAAGTTCCCGCGTTCGCGGTGATATACTCTTTCCACTACAACCCCAATCCCCCAATGGAGCCTGACAATGCCTGCGACCGACCATCTGGTAATTTTCGATACAACGCTCCGTGATGGCGAGCAGAGCCCCGGGGCGACCATGAACAAGGCCGAGAAACTCCGCATCGCCAAGGCCCTTGAGAAGCTTCGGGTGGATGTGATCGAGGCGGGATTCGCGATTGCCAGTCAGGGCGACTTTGAGGCGGTAAAAGCCATCGCCGAGTCGATCAAGGAATCCACGGTCTGCAGCCTCGCCCGGGCGCTGGATAATGACATTGACCGCGCAGCGGAGGCTATTCGGCCGGCGGCGAAAGGGCGTATTCATACGTTTATTGCAACCTCTCCTATCCACATGAAGCACAAGCTGCAAATGCAGCCGGATGAAGTGGTTGAGCAGGCGGTTCGGGCCGTGAAGCGTGCTCGCAGCCATGTAGACGATGTCGAGTTCTCCTGTGAGGATGCCGGCCGTTCAGAGCTGGATTTTCTCTGCCGGATCATCGAGGCTGCGATTGACGCGGGCGCCCGCACCATCAACATTCCGGACACGGTGGGCTACGCCATTCCCGAGCAGTTTGGCGAGACCATCCACCAGTTGCTCAACCGGATTCCAAATGCCGACAAGGCGATCTTCTCGGTGCATTGCCACAATGACCTGGGCCTTGCCGTGGCCAACTCCCTGGCTGCCGTGTCCATGGGTGCCCGGCAGGTAGAATGCACCATCAACGGTCTGGGCGAGCGTGCCGGCAACGCGGCGCTTGAGGAGATTGTGATGGCTGTGCGCACCCGCCAGGATCTGTTCAATATCGATACCCGGATAGATACCCAGCACATCGTGCCGGCTTCGCGGCTGGTGTCGACAATTACCGGCTTTCCGGTTCAGCCCAACAAGGCCATTGTCGGGGCGAACGCCTTTGCCCACGAATCGGGCATCCATCAGGATGGCGTCCTCAAACACAGGGAAACCTACGAAATCATGCGGGCCCAGGACGTGGGCTGGCACACGAACAGCTTGGTACTGGGCAAACATTCCGGTCGCAACGCGTTCCGGACCCGGCTGCTCGAACTCGGTATTCAGTTTGAAACGGAAACCGAGTTGAACGAAGCCTTTACCCGTTTCAAAGCGCTGGCCGACCTCAAGCATGAGATTTTCGATGAGGATCTCCAGGCCATTGCCAGCGATACCCGGCAGAAAGAGGAAGAAGGCCGGTACGGACTGGTTTGCATGCAGGTTTGTTCTGAAACCGGTGTGGTGCCAAAAGCCAACCTTACCCTCACGGTCGATGGCAAGGAGCACCAGGTGGAGGCGGAGGGCAGTGGCCCGGTGGATGCCACCTTCAAGGCCATTGAGTCCCTGGTGGATTCCGGTTGTAACCTGCAGTTGTATTCGGTCAACAACATCACCAGCGGCACCGACGCCCAGGGCGAAGTCACGGTGAGGCTTGAGCGCGGTGGCCGGATTGTGAACGGCGTCGGGGCCGACACGGACATTATCATCGCTTCCGCAAAGGCTTACATTGAAGCGCTCAATCTGATCAGCCGGGGTGGCGTTCGGCAGCATCCGCAGGTGGCGGATGTCTGAAGCAGGCAATCAACAGAGACAGGCATCCTGAATGATTCGAACCGAAACCGAGCGGCAGTTTTACCTGGGCACCGTGGGCATTCGCCTGTGGTACGCCCGCAGGCCGTTACCCGGTGCGGCCCCGAGCCCTGATTTCGAGTTCCTCCCGGAGCCGCCCCGTGGCGACCAGGTAACACCGGGACCGGTTGCATCCCCCGGTATGAAACCCGGAGCGGCCAGGAAATCGTCACCGTCACAAACGAAGGCGAGAGACGGCGGAGCGCGCATTGCCGACCTTCAGGCCCTCATGGAAGACCAGCCCGTCGCCCGCAAAGGGCCGGAGCAGGAGCCAGCGGCTACCACCCCTGGATCGGAGGCCGCGAGGGAGTCAGACAGTGAGAGATCAGATCGGCCCGTCTCCGGATTGGGCGAGGTCATCGATATCAGGATCTGGGCTGGCAACCGGGTGGCGTTGATTGCCGACTTTTCTTCAGACGCCAGTCAGCGGCTTCAGGAAGTCCTGGCCGCCAACATTCTGGCCAGCGTTGGAGAGCAGCGGCCCCGTGACCTGGGCCGGATCGGCTGGCCAATCTTCAACAATCTGCGAGTTCTGGCCAGGACTGGCAGTGACGTGCAGGAGGTCCTCCGCAGCCTGGTGGCTGGAATCAATGAGCATGAGATCATGGTGCTCAGGAGTGCGTCAAAGGGCAATAGTGACTGGATTGCAGAAGCCTTTGGGCGGTCGCCGGCGGTGAACTTTTCCTATTCACTGGCTGAGCTTGCGGGTGATGCGGACCTCAAGCGCAAGCTCTGGCACCTGATCAAGCCTCTGGGCGCCCGTTGATGGCTCGTCCAGGTGTCTATCAACAGGTCCTGCTGTCCGATCTGCAACTGAGACCTCTGGTAGAGGAGGACCTGCCTTCGGTTCTGGATATTGAGCGCCAGGGCTATTCCCACCCATGGAGCGAGGCCGTTTTCCTCGACTGTTTCAAGGACAGTTACCGCCTCTGGGCTGCCAGCCAGGGGGATCAGCTTGCGGGCTATGCCGTTGTTGCCTACATGGCCGGCGAGGCGCACCTGCTCAATCTCTGTGTCCATCCGCTGGCCCGGGGGCAGGGCGTCGGGGGGTACCTCCTTAAACACCTGCTTGCCACCGCCGCCCACGAAGGCATGTCGCAGCTGCTATTGGAAGTCCGGGTAAGTAATCGGCCCGCCATTGATCTGTATCGTCGGGAGGGCTTTCGCGAGATCGGGCAGCGCCCCGGATACTACCCCGCCCCCGATGGCCGTGAGGATGCTCTGGTCATGGTTCGCACGCTGTCGCGGTAGCTCGCAGTCCATACGCCGGTGTTCGCGAATTCAGACCATAGGCCCTATAATGACGGCCTTTTTACGAACTTCAGATTCAGGTTCCGTTTCGATTATGTCTACCCTTTCCAAGGAAGTGGCCAAGCGCCGTACCTTCGCCATCATATCGCACCCGGACGCCGGTAAAACCACCATTACCGAGAAGGTCCTTCTGTTCGGGCAGGCTATCCAGAAGGCGGGAACCGTCAAGGGCAAGAAATCGGGACAGCATGCCAAATCCGACTGGATGGAGATGGAAAAAGAACGGGGCATTTCCGTCACCACCTCGGTGATGCAGTTTCCTTACGGTGGCCGGCTGGTGAACCTTCTGGACACGCCGGGCCACGAGGACTTCTCGGAAGACACCTACCGGACGCTGACTGCCGTGGACTCCTGCCTGATGGTGATCGACAGCGCCAAGGGCGTTGAGGAGAGAACCATCAAGCTGATGGAAGTTACTCGCCTTCGCGATACCCCGATCCTGACCTTCATGAACAAGCTCGACCGTGACACGCGGGACCCTGTGGAGCTCATGGATGAGGTTGAGGACGTGCTCAAGATTGCCTGTGCGCCGATCACCTGGCCCATCGGTATGGGTAAGAGCTTCAAGGGCGTCTACCACCTGTTGCGGGACGAGGTGATTCTTTACCAGTCTGGCCAGGGGCACACCATTCAGGAGAAGCGGGTCATTTCCGGGCTGGATAATCCCGAGCTGGATCAGGCTATTGGCGCCTACGCCTCAGACCTGAGAGACGAGATCGAACTGGTCAAGGGGGCATCCCACGAATTCGACCAGCAGGCGTTTCTCGCCGGTGAGCTGACCCCGGTGTTCTTCGGTACCGCCCTCGGTAATTTTGGTGTGGATCACATGCTGGATGGTCTCGTGGACTGGGCGCCGGCGCCACAGCCCAGGGAGACCGACCAGAGACTTGTGGAGCCGGCGGAAGACGGCTTTTCAGGCTTCGTCTTCAAGATACAGGCCAACATGGATCCCCAGCACCGGGACCGGGTGGCCTTCCTCCGCATTGTGTCTGGCAAATACAGCCAGGGCATGAAGGCACGCCATGTGCGCATCGGAAAGGAGGTTCGGTTCTCTGACGCTCTGACCTTCATGGCCGGAGACCGCGAGCACGCAGACGAAGCCTTTGCTGGCGATATCATCGGACTGCATAACCACGGCACCATTCAGCTGGGCGACACCTTCACTGCGGGCGAGGACATGAAGTTCACGGGTATACCGAACTTCGCTCCGGAACTGTTCCGCCGGATCCGCCTGAAGGATCCGCTCAAGGCCAAGCAGTTGCAGAAAGGCTTGATCCAGCTGTCCGAGGAAGGCGCGGTGCAGGTGTTCCGGCCGCTTCGCAACAACGACCTGATTGTAGGCGCCGTCGGCGTACTGCAGTTTGATGTTGTGGTCAGTCGCCTGAAAAGCGAGTACAAGGTGGAAGCCATCTACGAGCCGATCAACGTGGCGACGGCGCGCTGGGTGACCTGCAAGGACGAGCGCAAGCTCGACGAGTTCCAGCGCAAGAACAACGACAACCTGGCGCTGGATGGCAGCGACAGGCTCGCCTACATTGCGCCAACCATGGTAAACCTGAACCTGGCTCAGGAGCGTTACCCGGACATTCAGTTCCACAAAACCCGGGAGCATTGAGGTTACCGGGGCAGGGAGGTGACCATGGAGTTGATTGACGCCCATTGCCATTTCGACTTTCCCCGCTTTGACGACTGCCGCGCTGCTGAGCTGGAGGCCGCTCGCGCCCAGGGCATGAGCCGCCTGGTCATCCCGGGCGTAAGACGCGCCGACTGGGCGCGCGTGCAGAAGACGGCGAACGCCCATGAAGGCCTCTACTACTGCCTGGGCATTCATCCCTGGTTCGTTGCCGAGCATGCCGAGGAAGACCTCGAGGAGCTGCGCCGGCAACTGGTTGCCAGGCCTGCGGGGTGCGTGGCCGTGGGTGAGTGTGGTCTTGACCGTTTGCATGGCAGTCTTGACGAACAGTGGCCCTGGTTTGAGGCGCAGATCAATCTGGCCTCGGAGCTTGCGCTGCCACTGGTGGTGCATTCGGTCAAAACTCATGACGAGATTCACGGTTGCCTGAGGCAGCGCCATTGGTCCGGTCGTGCGTTGATCCACGGGTTTTCCGGCAGCAAGGAACAGGCCGGCAAGCTGGCCGATCTGGGGTGTTTTATCGGCATTGGGGGCGTGATTACCCATTCGCGGGCCCGTAAGACCCGGGAGGCGGTTGCCGGATTACCCCTGGACTGCCTGGTGCTGGAAACCGACGCCCCGGATATGGCGCCGGAGGGGGTGGACAAGGGGCGCAATTCCCCTGTGTATCTGCCGCAAATTTTCCGGGCCCTTTCAGGCATCCGGCCAGAGCCTGAGGACGTTCTGGCCCGGGCTCTGATCGACAACGCGTACCGACTGTACGGCTGGCCCGGCGTGCGGATAAGTGAATAACGAAACAGTGTGGCGCGGGGTTGGTTTTCCCGGGTGGTTCGAGTATACTTCGCGCCCTGGCTTTTCAAGGCGATGTCATTATCTCAGCCCCGAATGATGGCAGCGCAACACAGGTATGGAACCTCCTCCGGATGCCTTGCATTTACCGGTGGTGGTTTTTAACGTTTCTTTTATAGCGTTCAAGGCGGAATCATGAAGACTCTGAGTGCGAAACCAGAAACAGTAAAACGTGACTGGTACGTTGTAGACGCAGCCGGCAAGACGCTGGGTCGTCTGTCAACCGAAATCGCCCTTCGTCTGCGGGGCAAGCATAAGCCTGAGTACACCCCTCACGTAGACACCGGCGATTACATTGTTGTGATCAATGCGAGCCAGGTGCGGGTTACCGGCAAAAAAGCATCTGACAAGATGTACTACAGCCATACCGGCTTTCCAGGTGGAATCAAATCCATCAACTTCGAGAAGCTGGTCGACAAGGCGCCCGAGCAAATCATCCAGAAGTCTGTCAAAGGCATGCTTCCGAAAGGCCCGCTCGGCCGTGCCATGTTCAAGAAGCTGAAAATCTATGCCGGCGCTGAGCATCCTCACGCAGCCCAGCAGCCCAAAGAACTCGACATTTAACGGAAGGCGGATATGTCTGTAGCACAAAATTACGGTACTGGTCGCCGCAAGACATCCACGGCTCGGGTTTTCATCAAGCCGGGAAGCGGTAACATCTCCATCAATGGTCGCTCCATCGAAGATTTCTTCGGTCGTGAGACCCTGCGCATGATCGTTCGTCAGCCGCTCGTGGTTGCCGAGTCCACCGATCGTTTCGATATCAACATCACTGTCAAGGGTGGTGGTATCAGTGGCCAGGCAGGCGCTATTCGTCACGGCCTGACTCGCGCTCTGATGGACTATGACGAA
This sequence comes from Marinobacter sp., assembly GCF_041984545.1. Classification (GTDB taxonomy): domain Bacteria; phylum Pseudomonadota; class Gammaproteobacteria; order Pseudomonadales; family Oleiphilaceae; genus Marinobacter. The sequence continues at coordinate 6,425 of NZ_JBHIXV010000006.1, forward strand.
ACCCTGCGTCCGGCTCTGCGCAAAGCGGGTTACGTTACCCGTGACGCCCGTGAAGTCGAGCGTAAGAAAGTGGGTCTGCGCAAGGCGCGTAAGCGTCCTCAGTACTCCAAGCGTTAATCACGCTGGTGCAGAACCGAAAAAACCCGACCCTTCCGGTCGGGTTTTTTTATGTCTTGCCGGTTGGTCCCCGAATTGACGTGGCGCAGGGTGTGGGCGTCTGGCCGGGGCTTTCCGACTTGTAAGCCCCTGGTAATTTCATTACCATTTGGGCGCTTATATTTTTGGGTTGTGAAGTCCTTTAAGATGCACGTGCCGGCGGTTCTGCGGGCTGTAGCATCGCCTGATGGGAGAAAACCATAATGAGTAATGGCGACGTTAGCCAGGGCCGGCGCCGGTTTTTGATCGGTGCTACGTCTGTGGTAGGTGGAGCGGGCGTCGTCGGTGCGGCGGTTCCGTTTCTGGGGTCCTGGAACCCCAGCGCAAAAGCGGAAGCAGCCGGTGCACCGGTAACCGTCAATGTCAGCAAGATTGAGCCCGGTCAGCAGATTACGGTCGAGTGGCGCGGTAAGCCGGTCTGGATCATCCGCCGAACCGATACCATGCTTGAAAACATCGAGAAGCTGAATGAGGAAGTGAAAGATCCTCAGTCAGAAGCGCCTCAGCAGCCGCCGTACATTGACGGTATCTACCGCGCGCTCAAGCCGGAAATCGCAGTGCTCGTCGGGCTCTGTACCCACCTCGGTTGCGTGCCCAGCTACCGCCCGGAAGTGTCCCCGGAAGACCTGGGCGAGGACTGGCTGGGCGGTCTGTTCTGTCCCTGCCACGGCTCCAAGTACGATCTGGCTGGCCGGGTCTATGAAGCGCAGCCTGCGCCGTTGAACCTCGAAGTGCCGCCATACCGTTACGACGATGACGACACCCTGACCATTGGTCTTGATCCGGAGGCTGCGTGATGAACAAGTTCATTAACTGGGTGGATGAACGTCTGCCGGTCGTTGACGCCTGGAACAAGCACGTCGGCAAGTATTACGCGCCGAAGAACTTCAACATGTGGTACTTCTTTGGCTCTCTGGCCATGCTGGTACTGGTAAACCAGCTGGTTACCGGCATCTGGCTGACCATGAGCTACAACCCGACCGCGGAAGGTGCCTTCGCCTCCGTGGAGTACATCATGCGTGACGTTCAGTGGGGTTGGTTGCTCCGTTATCTGCATTCCACGGGCGCATCTGCTTTCTTCATCGTGGTCTACCTCCACATGTTCCGCGGCCTGATGTACGGCTCCTATCAGAAGCCCCGTGAGCTGATCTGGATCTTCGGCATGTTGATTTACCTGATCCTCATGGCCGAGGCGTTCATGGGTTACCTGCTGCCCTGGGGGCAAATGTCCTACTGGGGTGCCCAGGTTATCGTTAACCTGTTTGGCGCTATTCCGGTCATCGGTGAAGATCTGTCGCTCTGGATCCGTGGTGACTACCTGATCTCGGGTATCACACTGAACCGCTTCTTCGCCCTGCACGTGGTGGCCCTGCCCATCGTTCTGCTCGGTCTGGTGGTTCTGCATATCCTGGCTCTGCACGAAGTGGGTTCAAACAACCCTGACGGTATCGATATCAAGAAGAACAAGGACGAGAATGGCATACCCAAAGATGGTATCCCGTTCCATCCTTACTACACGGTTCACGACCTGCTGGGTGTGGGCGTTTTCTTCTTCATCTTCTTTATCGTGGTGTTCTTCTTCCCGGAAGGGGGCGGGCTGTTCATCGAGAAGCCGAACTTCGAGCCGGCGAACCCGCTGAAAACGCCTGAGCACATTGCCCCGGTCTGGTATTTCACGCCGTTCTACGCGATGCTTCGTGCGGTTACTGTCGACCTGTTCGGCCTCCCTGCCAAATTCTGGGGTGTCGTGGTCATGGGCGGCGCGATTGCGATCCTGTTTGTTCTGCCCTGGCTGGACAAGAGCCCGGTACGCTCCATGCGTTACAAGGGCTGGATGAGTCGTATCGCGCTGGCGATCTTTGTGGTGAGCTTCGTGGTGCTCGGCTACCTGGGGCTGGTGCCTGCTACCGCCGGTCGTACCGCGGTCGCCCAGATCCTGACCGTGCTTTACTTCCTCTACTTTATTCTCATGCCGTTCTACACGCGCATGGAGAAAACCAAGCCAGTTCCAGAGAGGGTGACAGGGTAATGAGAAAGCTGATACTTGGTCTTTTCATCGCAATCCTGCCGGCTCTCTCGCTGGCAGCAGGGTCGTCGGTTCCGCTGGATGAATTTGAGGCGGATCATTCAGACGACGCCTCTCTCCAGAGGGGCGCAGCCCTGTTTACCAACTACTGCATGGGATGCCATTCCATGGAGTTCGCCCGCTACAAGCGTGTGGCCGAAGATCTGGATATCCCGGACGAGCTGTACGAGGAAAACCTGATCTTCACCGGCGCCAAGATCGGCGAGCTAATGAAGAACTCCATGAAGAAAGAAATGGCGGCCGACTGGTTCGGTGCGCCGCCACCTGATCTGACGCTTGAGACCCGCCTACGCGGTGAAGCCTGGGTGTACTCTTATCTGCGTGGTTTCTACAAGGACGAAAGCCGTCCCCTGGGTGTCAACAACGTGGTGTTCCCGAATGTCGGTATGCCCCATGTGATGGTCAGTATGCAGGGGCTGTGTGCGGTGAAGCCGAAAATTGGCGTTGAGGCCTCCGTGGAGCCGCTCAGCGGGAACATCAACAACGCCGACGTGTGTCCGGAGTATGCCATTGAGGGCACCATGTCTGGTGCGGAGTTTGACCAGGCCATGTACGACCTGACCAACTTCATGTCCTACATGGGTGACCCGGTCAAACTGGAGCGAGAGCGCCTGGGGATCTTCGTACTGATTTTCGTCGCCATTTTCTTCGTCTTCGCCTACCTGCTCAATCGTGAGTACTGGAAGGACGTGCACTGAGAAATAGGGTATAATCCCCGTCCCTGAGTTCCAGCGGGCAATAACCGGCCCGCTGGATTTTTGCGTTTTTCAGGATCATTTCGGTTTGTTTACTCGTGAGGTAGTTCTATGGGCGTTGTGACCAAGCGGTCATCAATGACGTTTTTCTCGGATCCTGCCAGCCATTACAGCCACAGGGTGCGTATCGTGCTGGCCGAGAAGGGTGTTACTGTCGATATCGTGGACGTGGATCCTGACAACCCGCCGGGCGAGCTGGCCGATCTGAACCCGTACAACGCCCTGCCGACCCTGGTGGATCGTGATCTGGTGCTCTACGAGCCCAATATCATGATGGAATACCTCGACGAGCGTTTTCCCCACCCCCCGCTTCTGCCGGTTTACCCGGTGGCGCGCGCGAACAGCCGTCTGATGATCCACCGTATCCAGAAAGACTGGTGTGGCCTGGTTGATCAGATTCTGGCGCAACCGACGGCCAAGGCTTCGGAATCGGCCCGTAAGGAATTGAAAGAAAGTCTCCTGGCGACGGCGCCGCTGTTCGGTGAGATGCCGTTCTTCCTGTCTGAGGAATTCACCATCGTCGATTGCTGCATTGCTCCGATTCTGTGGCGATTGCCGGCATTGGGTATCGAGTTGACCGAGAAGCAGGCGAAGCCGGTGCAGAAGTATATGGACAGTATTTTTAGCCGGGAGGGCTTCAAGGCAAGCCTGTCCGACCTGGAAGAAGACATTCGCAGCTGATTGATCCAGGCATCGCCAGCCGGAGCAGGAGAGTGGCAGTGGTAGAGAGCAAGCACACCATGACGTCCAGTCGTCCGTACCTGGTGCGGGCCTTCAATGAATGGATTCTCGATAACGACTGCACTCCCTACATCGTTGTCGACGCCGGTGTACAGGGTGTACAGGTCCCGACGGAGCATGTGGCGAACGGGCAGATCGTCCTGAATATCAGTCCGGGTGCCGTCCGTGGTCTGGTGATTGGCAATGGTGCCCTGGAATTCAGCGCTCGCTTCGGGGGTGTCCCCATGCAGGTGTTTATTCCGTTGCAGGCTGTCATGGCAATCTATGCCAAGGAAAATGGCGAAGGCATGGTGTTTGGCAGTGAGCCGGGCTCCCCTGATCCAGATGGCACCGGGCGTGAACGCGAATCGGATACGTCAAATGGTGGTGAGGAGCGCCCCTCTGGAAGGCCGACCCTGAAAGTGGTCAAGTAGAGCCAGAAAGAGCCAGAAAGAGCCCGAAAAAAGCCAGCAGCCGCTGGCTTTTTTGTTAGCCCCCGAAAAGTTTGCTGTCGATAAGTCCGCACAGGGCGTTGACGATGAGCAACAGAAGCGGGGAAGCCTCCGACGGGCTCAGGTTATTGAGTGCGATCTCGTGATCTTCAGGGTGAAGGAGTGAGGTAATGTCGGATTTCTCCCGGGCACTCAGAACTATCACGTTCATTTCCCGATCGTGGGCCGCCTGAATGGCCTGAATCAGGTTGGCCTTGTGGCCATCGTCGACGATTACGAAGAGCAGGTCACCGGGTTTGCCAATGGCGCGAACCTGGCGTGAAAAAGTGTCATTGAAGCGATTGTCCCGACAGATCGCGGAGTAGGTTGTGGCGTCTGCTCCGAGGTTCAGGGCAGGCAGCGCCGGACGGTCCTGATCGAACCGGTTGAGCAGCGCGGTGCAGAAATACTGGGCCAGGATGTTGGCATTGCCGTTGGCACAGGTGATTATCTTGCCATCCTGGAGCAGAGTGGCCACAAACGCATTGGCAACTCCTTCAATAGCCGGAGCGGTGCTGCTGGCTGCCTGTGCGGTGTGCTCCATATGGCTGGCGAACCATTGGTTGATCTGGTGTTCGGTGTCGGTCATGGTACTTACTTCATGCTGCCAGGATTGCGTTCCGGATCCATTGTACCCGGTATTTGCTGACGGTTCCGGGGGTTATCGCAATAACATCGATGCGTGCTATCCGGTCCCAGAGTCCGTGTTTGTGGAGGTAGAACGAGGCGGCCCGAACGAGTCGCTGCTGCTTGGTGTGGTTGATGGAGCTTGCCGGGTCAACGAGGTGCCCGGGGCCCCGGTAGCGAACCTCAAAGAAAACCAGTGTCTCGCCGTCCTCGCCAATCAGGTCAATTTCGCCGCCGCGATTATACACGTTGCGCTCGATCAGCCTCACGCCTTTGCGTTTGAGATAGCGGGCAGCCACGCCCTCGAAGTGATTGCCGAGTGTTCTGTTGCCATCCATGGCTCCGGGTCCTCATTATGCTGGCAGTCAGTTTTGCGGGGGCAGACTGGCCTCGGTGTTTTCAGTGGTGTCGGTTTCTTCGGGAGCGAGGTCTGGAATCAGTTCGGGAACGCCATCCCGGAACTTTGCCCACAGCTGTTCACGATGAATGCTGCCTTCGCTGGTCATGGTAAGTATGCCCGTGTGTCCGGCAATGGAGGCGCTCTGCACTTGCCTCAATAGCGGCAAGCGCTTGCTCAGTTGCCAGGCATCGGCACCCATGGCGAACAGTCGGCCAGGTTGCCCGCGTGTAGATGACAACAGGTCGGTGGCCTGCTCGCGTAGCTCATTCTCAGCGCCAAGGACCCAGGGGATGTCAGTGAAGGTAACGCCATTGAGATCCCTGTCCCGGCCCGGCGCCGGTGAGCCTTCATACACGATGGATGGGGAATAGACCGGCAGGTCGCCGCCAAAGTAGAAGGCAAAAAGTGGTTTGAATTGGCGGGCGATGGTGGGCTCGGCCACCATTACGATGGCGTCGGCATCCTGCCGGCGGCGCGGCTCGAACTCCACGTCCATGCCGATGGTTCGTTCCACCTGAATGGCCCTGTCCCGGGACACGGTAATGCCCAGCAGGTCTGCGGTTACGGCGCGAAGATTGTCCTCCCGGAAAAAGCGCTCTATATCCAGGGCGGTGCCGCCATGAGTGTCCATCCGTTCAAGTAGTGCCGCCTCCACGCGGTCACCCCATTCACCCTGGGGGATGAGAACCAGCACCTGCTGCAGATCCCGGGCAGCCAGACGATCGGCGATCTGGCGGGCTTCGTCTTCGGCAGAAAGGCCGAACTGGTAGAGGCCATCGGGTGGCTGGATATCGGCGGGCAGGTAATTGAGGCCCAGGGCGGGCACCGGCAACGTGTTCATATTGCCAAGTTGCGCCAGGGCGTCTTTTTCCAGGGGGCCGACAATCAGATCAATGTTCTGCCGTGACAACTGCTGGTACAGATCGGTGAAGGAGGTCTCGGACGTATCGAAGATCCGGATATCAGTTTCGCTCCGGTCGGCCGACTGATCCAGGTAGTAGGCTGCCAGGAACCCGTCCCGTATAGCCTTGCCTGCCGTTGCCAGAGGGCCCTGCATCGGCAGGGCCAGTGCAATTCTTTCCGGCCTGCTTGCAGCAAGACTGGCAATCAGACGAAGTTCCGAGGGCAGCACCTGGGCCGCCGGGTGCCCCGGCCAGTTGTTCTGCCAGCTCCTGATAATGCGGCCCTTCTCATCAATGCTGACGTCCGGCGCCCGGACGAGGCTGGCCAGCTCGAGCCAGCCCTGAGCTTCATAGCCAAGGGCGTCGGCCGAAGCAGACGCCAGTTCCTCATCGGATACCTTCTCCAGGAGTGACCAGATCCGGTTGTGAATCTTCTGGGCATCGGCGGAAGTATCGGTTTGGGCAAGAACCATCAGGGTGTTGGCTGCAGGCAGGGGTTTGCCCGCGAGCAGGAAGGTATCGGCCTGGAGATTGGCGGCCCTTGTGATCAGGTTGGCGGGGTAGTCAACAAAATCGGCAGGCGACAGGTTTGTGGTGAGCTGTTTGGCCCATGATCTGTCTTCCAGCGCGACAGCGCTGGCCATGGCAAGCAGTTGCTTCTGGCCAGCAAGGGCTGGTGCTGGTTGCGCCAGCTGATCGCTCTGCAGTAGTGTTCGTGCGGCCTCGTGATTGCCCTGGTCCTGGAACCGGCTGGCAATCCGGAGCAGATAGGCCTGGGCGGTTTCCGCGTTGTCTTCGTTACCGGCCAGCTGGAGGGCCTCGTTTGCGGTCTGGGCGACGTGTGATTCAAGGTTCACGCTGGCACAACCGGCGGATAGAAGGACCGCGGTTATAATGCTGGCCAGGGCTCGGTGATGAACGCGGATCTTTATCATGGCAGGCTCGACATACTCCGGATGATTGGGCTTGTAGCGCCAGTTTAACGGTGGCAAGTTTAACAGCTCCCGGTTCAATTCACATGACGTAACTGTCACGGAGCCGGTGTTCCATACCAGAGAGGCAGTCAGCTTGAAGATCGAGGGTAATGAATCGGGTAACCACGTCGGTGGGAAGGAGTCTTCTGTGGGCACTCTCTATGTGGTGGCAACGCCCATTGGCAATCTCGATGATCTGTCTACCAGGGCCACCCGAACGCTGGCGCACGTGGCCGTGGTCGCAGCGGAGGACACCCGGCACAGCGGGCGGCTGCTCAGTCATCTCGGCTTGCACAAGCGATTGATTGCCCTGCACGACCACAACGAGAAAGACCGGGCGTCGGCGCTGATTGCCGAGCTGGCGGCCGGGCGCGATGTTGCGTTGATCTCGGACGCGGGCACGCCGCTGATTTCCGACCCCGGGTACGTGGTGGTCCGCGAAGCTCGCCTGGCTGGCTATCCGGTAAGTCCCATCCCCGGTCCCTGCGCGTTGGTGGCCGCCCTGAGTGCGGCCGGCCTGCCTACCGATCGGTTTCTGTTCGCAGGGTTCCTGCCTGCCAAGCGCGCTGCCCGTCGATCAGCTCTGGAGTCCCTGGGTTCGGAAACAGCGACCCTGGTTTTCTATGAGTCGCCGCATCGGGTGTTGGACTGTGTGCAGGATGTGGCGGACATTCTGGGGCCGGACCGGGAAATCGTCCTCGGTCGGGAAATCACCAAGACGTTCGAGACCTTTTATTCCGGCGCCGTTTCGGCGGTGCAGGACGCGTTGGAGGCTGACCCTCATGGCAGTCGCGGAGAGTTTGTGTTGATGATTCGCGGCGCGCAGGCGGAGACCGGCAAGGAAAACGCCGGTGAGCTGGACACGGACAGGCTTATCCGGGCGCTTTTGCCGGAACTGCCGGTAAAGAAGGTGGCCAGGATTGCCTCCGAGCTCACCGGGTTGTCGAAGAACGAGCTCTATCAGAGGGCGCTCGCCCTGAAGGAAGGGTGAGTCGGCCGCAATCCGGTTTTTCTTGCATGGTGGGGAGGGCAGGAGTATGGTCAGCGCCGAGCTCGCCAGACAGTCGCCGCCGGTTTCACCGGGGGAGGAAAGTCCGGGCTCCACAGGGCAAGGTGCCAGGTAACGCCTGGGCGGCGCAAGCCGACGGAAAGTGCAACAGAAAGTATACCGCCTAAGCGCCTTCGGGCGCCGGTAAGGGTGAAATGGTGCGGTAAGAGCGCACCGCGTGGCTGGCAACAGTCCACGGCGATGGTAAACCCCACCTGGAGCAAGACCAAATAGGAATCCGATGGCGTGGCCCGCGCTGGATTCGGGTAGGTTGCTTGAGGTCTGTGGTGACGCAGACCCTAGATGAATGACTGTCCACGACAGAACCCGGCTTATCGGCGAGCTCGCTCTTTTCCCTTTCTGTGACGCCCATCATTCTCAGCAGGCGTTCTTTATAGCCAAAAAATCTTACACCTCACTTGCCTTCTTCAGAGGTTTTTGCAGGTGTTTGATTTTATTTCTTTTCTTTTCCGTAATCTCAGCAATTCATCGAATCCGTCTTCGTAACCCCCTGTCATTAAAGAAACTTTCCCAAGAGTGGCGCTGTTTGCGGCGCTTGCATTGTGTATTGCGTGTTTCTATAGTGTGCAGAAGTGGGAAAAAGTGGTTTCTAGTGGTTTTTTGTGGATATCGAGCACCCAGAGACGGCGTAAATGAGCAATTTTCTCGGCAGTCATGCCATCAACATGGATGCGAAGGGTCGCCTGGCGATCCCCGCCAAGGTGCGCGAAGAGCTCGCGCAGGCCTGCGGCGGGCGCATTGTGTTGACGGCCAACGCCGACGAGGAGCGCTGCCTTCTGGTGTATCCCGAACCTGAATGGGAAGTTTTGCGTCCCAAGATCGAAGCACTGCCCAACATGAACAAGGCCGCCCGGCGCCTGCAAAGGCTGATTCTGGGTAACGCCGCGCCCATGGAGCTGGATTCTGCGGGCCGCATCCTGATTCCGCCCACGCTCAGAAGCTATGCCCATCTGGAGAAAAAGCTGATGTTGATCGGGCAGGGCAAGAAGCTCGAGTTATGGAGCGAGGAGCGCTGGTTTGCCTGGCTGGACGAGTCCTCCGATGACGAAGAGATGCCGCCGGAAATGGAGGCGCTGTCCCTATGACCTCCGATCGCAGCCAGGAGGCCGGAGCGGCATACTCGCATCGCTCGGTGCTTCTGGACTCGGCGGTCGACTATCTGGTCAACGACCCCGATGGACACTACGTGGACGGCACCTTTGGTCGGGGTGGCCACAGTCGTCTCATTCTTGGTCGGCTTGGCAAGGCCGGTGGATTGCTGGGCATCGACAAGGATCCCGAGGCAATCAAGGTGGCAAAAAATCTTGAAACCGAGGACGCCCGGTTCCGTTGTTTTCACGGATCGTTTGCGGATCTGGGGCGCGCTCTGGAGAGCCGGGGCTGGCCCCTGGTCAACGGTGTCCTGCTCGATCTTGGAGTATCGTCGCCCCAGCTCGATGATGCCTCCCGCGGTTTCAGCTTTATGCGCGATGGGCCGCTGGACATGCGAATGAATACGGAGCAGTCGCCCAGTGCCGCCGAGTGGTTGGCCACGGCGGAAGAAACAGACATTGCCAACGTTATATTCCGATACGGCGAAGAGCGCTTCTCTCGCCGTATCGCCCGTTTGATCGTCGAGCGTCGCCAGGAAACGCCGGTGGAAACCACGCGGCAGCTGGCCGAGCTGGTCAGCGAGGCGGTGCCCAAGAAGGAAAAGCACAAACATCCGGCCACTCGAACGTTCCAGGCCATCCGGATTTTTATCAACCGGGAGCTGGAAGATCTGGAGGTGGGCCTCAGGGCAGCGGTGGATCATCTGGCGCCGGGAGGGCGCCTCGTGGTTATCAGCTTCCATTCGCTGGAGGATCGCCTGGTCAAGCGCTTCATGCGGGATCTGGCTCGAGGGCCTCAGCTGCCCAAGGGGGTTCCGGTGACCGCTGAGCAGGATGCCTCGGATTTTCGTCTCGTGGGCAAGGCCAGCAAAGCGGCCGCCGAGGAAGTGAGCGATAACGTACGCGCCCGCAGCGCAGTGATGCGGGTGCTCGAACGCACCGATATCAGGAAAAACTCGCAGGGGAGCGCGTAATCATGGGCGCGGTAGCTATAGAAGAGCCGGTCAGAACGGCAAAGCTGAACAAGCAGAGAGTCAGAGAGGGTGTGGCAACCGCTGTCCGGATTTCCCGCCGGGTGTTCGATGCCATGCGTCAGGGTCGGATGCTGGTGACGCTGGCCCTTGTTGGGGTGCTGCTGGCGTCGTCCATTGGCGTAGTGGTCAGCGCTCACGATAACCGGGAGTTGTTCAACACCCTGTCACAGCTTCAGGCGGAGCGCGACCGTTACCAGAGTGAGTGGAGTCAGCTTTTGCTCGAACAGAGCGCGTTAAGCGCCCATGGCCGGGTTGAAAAGCTGGCGGCCGAGCGTTTCAGCATGGTGGTGCCCGAGCGCCAGGATATTGTGCTGGTGCCTTTGATGTCTCCGGTAGCGAGCCGGTAATTCACGATAACAACAAACCTTCAGGGTGATCGACGTGTCCGATCAGGGAAAGAAGACAACATGGGGACAGCGTCTGGCGTCCGGGCTGGCAGCCTGGCGCTTTGGCTCCGTGGTGGGCGTCTTTTTGCTGGTTGTGGGCGTTCTGGGCTGGCGCCTGGTTGATCTGCACGTCGTTGATAACGAGTTCCTCAGAGAGCAGGGCGACGTGCGTACCATCCGGGTGGAGAGCATTGACGCCCACCGGGGCATGATCACCGATCGCTACGATGAGCCGCTGGCTGTCAGCACGCCGGTGCAGACCATCTGGGCCAACCCCTCGGAAGCCGACCCCACGGAACCCCGTCTGACTAACCTGGCCAGGTTGCTGGATATCAGTGAGGCGTCACTGAGGCAACGTGTCAAGGACTATGCCGGGCGCGAATTTATCTACCTGCGCCGCAAAGTCCAGCCTGATCTCGCCCGCGAGGTGATGGCCCTGGACATCAATGGCGTCTATACCCGCCAGGAATACCGGCGTTACTATCCGGCGGGCGAGGTTACCGCCCACGTGGTCGGCTTCACCGACATTGACGAGCGCGGCCAGGAAGGCCTCGAGCTTGCGTACAACCCTTGGTTATCTGGTGAAACCGGCCTGAAGCGCGTGCTCAAGGACAACCGGGGTCGCGTCATCAAGGATCTTACCCTCATTCGCGATGCCAGCCCCGGCCGTAATCTTGCCCTCAGTATTGATCTGAGGCTGCAGTACCTGGCCTATCGGGAGCTCAAGGCTGTTGTTGCGGCCCATAACGCGCGGGGCGGCACTCTGGTGATGCTGGATGTGGATACCGGGGAAGTGCTGGCCATGGTCAATCAGGGGTCCTACAACCCGAACGACCGCAGTCAGCTGGCGGCGGAGAATCTGAGAAACAAGGCCATCACAGATCTGTTCGAGCCCGGGTCGACCATGAAACCAATCACTATGGCGGCCGCGCTCGAGTCCGGTCGGTATACGGTAAGCAGTACCATTGATACCAATCCGGGCTTCCGGCGATTCGGTCGTTTTACCATCCGTGATCATCGCAATTATGGCGTGATGGATATGACTGAGATCATTGTCAAATCCAGTAACGTCGGCATCAGCAGAATTGCGACCGACCTCGGCGGAGACGTGATCCGGGACCTCTACGCCCGTCTGGGCCTGGGGCAGCCCACCGGTATCGGATTCCCCGGCGAGGCGGTCGGCGTTCTGCCGGCACCCCCCAAGTGGCGCCCGGTTGAGGAAGCCACGTTGTCCTATGGCTATGGCATGAGTGTGAACGCCCTGCAGCTGGCCCAGGCCTACATGGTGATTGCCAATGGCGGGGTGCGCTATCCACTGAGCCTGATGCGCCGAGATGAAAAGCCGGTGGGCGAGCGGGTGTTGTCAGAGCAGGTCACTTTCCAGGTGCGCAACATGCTCCGCGAGGCGGTGGCTCGAGGCACCGGCAAGCGAGCCCAGCCCGGTTTCTATTCAGCCGGTGGCAAGACCGGCACAGTGCACCTGGTGGGTGCCCAGGGTTATGAGGACAGCCAGTACAAGGCCATTTTTGCCGGTATGGCGCCTATCGATAACCCCAGACTGGTTACGGTTGTGGCCGTTGATGCGCCGCAGTCCGGAGAATACTACGGTGGCGAAGTAGCGGCGCCGGTGTTCTCCAGGGTGATGAGTGACGCACTGCGACTGTTGAACGTGAAGCCTGAGCTGGAAGTGGGAAAAATGAAACACGGTGCTCCCGCTGCCGGAGAACGAGGGTAGGCCTATGTGCATCACATCACTCAGCACTCTGTTGCAAGGCATGGTCGCGGTCCCGTCAGTATTTGACGTGACCATCCACGGTCTGAAGACCGACAGCCGTGACGTGACGACGGGCGATGCCTTCATTGCCCTGCCCGGAGCCCGAACGCCGGCGGACTATTACGTCGACAGCGCCATTGAGGCGGGCGCCACCGTTATTCTTCTGCAGACAGAGCAGGATGGCCCGTGCCGGGAACGCCATGGCGCCCTCGTGGTGCCCGTTGTCGGTTTGCAAAAGCTGGTTGGGCGGCTTGCCGACCGGTTTTTCGAGCACCCGTCCCAGCGTCTGCGCCTGCTCGGGGTGACCGGTACCAATGGCAAGACCTCGGTCTGCCAGTTCGTGGCCCAGTTGCTCAAGGAAACCGGAACGCCCTGTGGGACACTGGGCACCCTGGGCTACGGCATGCCGGGTGCTTTGCAACCTGCCAGCCACACCACACCCGACGTGGTTCAGGTTAACAGGGTGCTGGCGCGTATCCTGAAGCAGGATGCCCGGGCAGCGGTGATGGAAGTGTCCTCGCACGCCCTCGACCAGGGCCGGGTGGATAACCTGACCATGACCGGTGCCGTGTTTACCAACCTGACCCGCGACCATCTGGATTACCACGGGTCCATGGAAGCCTATGGCGCTGCCAAGGCCCGTCTTTTCGAACGGGAAGAGCTGCATTTTTCCGTAATCAATTTCGATGATCCGTTCGGTCGGCAGCTGTTTGGTCAGCTGGAAGGCAAATGTGATCGGGTTCGGTACAGCCTGCATGAGGCCCAGACCGAACTGTGGATGCGGGAGTTCCGCCCCAACGATCATGGCTTCGAGGCTGAGCTGGACGGTGAATGGGGCCGGTTTGACATCTCGGTACCCCTGATGGGCAGCTTCAACGCCAGCAACGTGCTGGCTTCCATGGCCACGGTGCTGACCCTGGGGGTTCCGGTAGAACGTGTTCAGCAGGCGGCGAGTCGCCTGACACCGCCCCCTGGGCGCCTGGAACGTTTTGCCAGTGCCCAGGGTAAGCGGGTTGTGGTGGATTACGCCCATACCCCCGATGCCCTGGCCAACGCGCTGTCGGCGTTGCGGCCCCATGTGACCGGTAAGCTGATCTGCGTGTTTGGTTGTGGCGGCGACCGGGATCCGGGCAAGCGTCCGGAAATGGCCCGTGAGGCCGAGGCTCTGGCCGACCTGGTCATGGTGACCGATGACAACCCCCGTAGCGAGGATCCCGAGGCCATTGTCCGGGATATCCTGGCCGGGTTCAAAGATCCGCAAATGGTCCGGGTGATTCATGATCGGGCCAGTGCCATTCAGGCCGCGATCGGTTCTGCCGGCCCGGACGACCTGGTTCTGGTGGCTGGCAAAGGGCACGAGGCCTATCAGGAAATTGCAGGGCAGAGGTATCCGTTCAGCGATGCCGAACAGGTACGCCACATGCTTGACCTGAACGGAGGTGTGGCATGATGCGCGCCTTTTCCCTGGCGGAAGCCAGGCAATGGCTCGGCGCAGAATGCGCGACCGGCGGCCTCGATGCGCTGGTGTTCGAAGGCGTTTCAACGGACACCCGCAGCCTCCAGCCGGGCCAGCTTTTCGTGGCGCTTCGGGGCGATAATTTTGACGGCCATCGTTTCCTGTCGCAGGCGGCGGCAGCCGGCGCCGTGGCTGCTGTGGTGGACACGCCGGTTGCCGAGGTGGCCATGCCTCAACTGGTGGTTACCGACACCATCGAGGCACTGGCGCAACTGGCCACGGCGAATCGTCTCGAAAGCGATGCCGGTATCGTGGCCATCACCGGCAGCAGCGGCAAAACCACGGTCAAGGAGATGTGTGCCGCAATCCTGCGTCAGGTGGGCAACACCCTGTTTACAGAGGGAAACCTGAACAACCACATCGGTGTGCCTCTGACCCTGTTCCGGCTGTCCCGGGAGCACCGCTTTGGTGTTATCGAACTGGGCGCCAGCGGCGTGGGTGAGATCGCCCACACCGTCGCCATGGCCAGGCCCCGGGTGAGCATTCTGACCAACGCTGGCCAGGCTCATCTCGAAGGGTTCGGTAGCTATGAAAACATCGTGCTCACCAAAGGCGAGATTATTGATGGTGTAACCGACGATGGCCTGGTGGTCCTGAACCAGGACGATCCGGCGTTTGAGCAATGGCGGCGCCGTGCCGGTTCCCGCCGGTGTGTCGGTGTCAGTCGGCTTGGTGCCAACGCCGATTATCAGGTGGTGGTTGAGCACGAGGACTCAGGCGTTCGGGAGTTGATGGTGACCGGCCCTGGCCAGTGGCGTCTGCGGGTTCGGCTGAACCTGGCGGGGGACCACAATCTGACCAATATGCTGCTGGCAATCGCAGCAACCCGGGAGCTGGGTGCCGGCGATGAGGCCATTGTTGCCGGTCTGGAAAGTGTTGCCCCGGCAAAGGGGCGGCTGCAGATCCTGCCACTCACGCCGGAGCTGACGGTCATTGACGACAGCTACAACGCCAACCCGTCCTCCATGAAGGCCGCGCTGGATGTACTGGCTGGCCGTGCGGGGCAGAAGATCGCGGTGTTCGGTGCCATGGCCGAGCTGGGTCCGGACGCCCGAAGGATGCACCGGGAAGTGGGTGAACACGCCCGGAATCTTGGGATCGACCGGTTGATTGCTGTCGGCCCCGGCTGCGAAGGCTATGGCGACGGTTTTGGTGAGGCTGCCGAGCTGGGGCTGAGCCACGAGCAGGCCGTTGAATCTGCCCTCGGGGCAAGACAGACAGCCTTGACCGTGCTGGTCAAGGGTTCTCGCAGTTCCGCCATGGATCGAGTGGTGGAGGGAATAAAAGAAAAGGTGAACGATTCATGCTGCTCTGGCTGACAGAGGTTCTATCACAGTATTTCTCCGCCCTGACGGTGTTTCAGTACCTGACCCTGCGCGGGATCCTCGGAACCCTCACGGCGCTGCTGATCTCGCTGATCATCGGCCCGGTGATGATCCGCAAGCTCAGTCAGTACCAGATTGGCCAGGCGGTGCGGGACGACGGCCCCCAGACTCATCTCAGCAAGGCCGGCACGCCGACCATGGGCGGGGCGCTGATTCTGGTGGCCATTGGTATCAGTACCCTGCTTTGGGCAGACCTCAGCAACCGCTATGTCTGGGTGACGTTGCTGGTGACCCTGCTGTTCGGTGCGATTGGCTGGGTGGACGACTACCGCAAGGTGGTGGAGCGCAATCCAAGGGGCCTGCCCGCGCGCTGGAAGTATTTCTGGCAATCGGTGATCGGGGCCACGGCGGCCGTGGTGCTGTTCTTCAGTTCCTCGCTGCCCCAGGAGACGTCGCTCTACGTGCCATTTGTCAAACAGGTCTCGCTGACGCTTGGGCCGGTGCTCTTCATCCTGCTGACCTATTTCGTGATTGTCGGCAGCAGCAACGCGGTCAATCTCACCGACGGCCTGGATGGTCTGGCGATCATGCCGACGGTGATGGTAGCGGCTGCCCTGGGCATTTTCGCCTACGTGTCGGGCCATGCCCAGTTCGCCAACTACCTCCTGATACCGCATTTGCCCGGCACCGGTGAGCTGATTGTGTTCTGCGGTGCTCTGGTCGGCGCCGGCCTCGGGTTTCTGTGGTTCAACACCTACCCGGCCCAGGTGTTCATGGGCGACGTTGGCGCTCTGGCCCTGGGTGCTGCGCTGGGTGTGGTCGCGGTGATTGTGCGCCAGGAAATCGTACTGTTCATCATGGGCGGCGTGTTTGTAATGGAAACCGTGTCGGTGATCCTCCAGGTGGCGTCGTTCCGCCTGACCGGACGCCGGATTTTCCGGATGGCGCCGCTGCATCACCATTTTGAGCTCAAGGGCTGGCCCGAGCCTCGAGTGATTGTGCGGTTCTGGGTCATTACCGTGGTTCTTGTACTGATTGGCATTGCCAGTCTGAAACTGAGATAGGACAACGCTGCAATTATGAGTGTCATTGTTTCGGATCGTCGCACACTGATCGTAGGGCTCGGTAAAACCGGGCTCTCGTGCGTGCGCTATCTGTCCGGACAAGGCCGGGAAATCGCTGTCGCTGATAATCGTGAGCAGCCGCCAGGGCTGGCAGAGCTGAAGGCCGAGTGGCCGGACGTGCCAGTGTACCTGGGCCGTTTTGATCCGGAGTTGTTCTGCGGTTTCAACGAACTGGTGGTCAGCCCGGGCATCAGTGTCGCCGAGCCGGCCATCGCTGCTGCCGCCAGTAAGGGTGCGCGGATTCGCGGCGATATCGATCTGTTCGCCGAGGCGGCGGACGCGCCCATCGTTGCCATCACCGGCTCCAACGGTAAAACCACCGTCACCACCCTGGTGGGTGAGATGGCCAGGGCGGCCGGTCGCAGGGTGGCCGTTGGCGGCAATATCGGCACTCCAGCGCTGGACCTGCTTGGGCAGGGGGCAGAGTTGTATGTTCTGGAACTGTCCAGCTTTCAGCTTGAAACCACCGAAGAACTCAACGCTCTGGCTGCCACCGTGCTGAACGTCAGTGACGATCACATGGATCGCTACCCGAACAAGATGGCGTACTTCCAGGCCAAACAGCGGATCTTCCGTGGATGCCAGAATGCCATTGTCAACCTGGACGATGCGCTCAGCACCCCTATGGCAAGGGATAACCTGCGCTTCCTGTGCTTCGGGTTTCACCGGGTCAATCCCGAGACTTTCAGTACCCGTGACGACGACCAGGGCACCTGGATTACCTTCGGTTTCGACAACCTGTTGCTGGCCAGCGAGCTCAAGCTGATGGGGAGCCACAACATCAGTAACGTTATGGCGGCCCTTGCCCTGGGGCATGCCGCCGGGCTGCCCATGGACATCATGCTGGCGGTAGCCCGGGAGTTTCCGGGCCTGCCGCACCGGTGCGAGTTCATCCGGAGGCTCAACGGTGTCGATTTCATCAACGATTCCAAGGGTACCAACGTGGGTGCCACGGTGGCGGCCATCGAAAGCCTCGCGCCGCGCGATGGCAAAGTCGTTCTGATTGCCGGCGGAGATGGCAAGGGCGCCGATTTCACCGCTCTGGAGGCGCCCGTGGCCCTGCATTGTCGCGCCGTGGTGCTGATCGGCCGGGATGCACGGGCCATCGCGGACGTGTTCGGCAGTGGTATCGAGGTGCATTACGCCGGAGATCTGACAGAAGCCGTTGCGCTGTCGGCCGAGCTCGCCCAGTCGGGTGACCGGGTGTTGCTGTCTCCGGCCTGCGCAAGTTTCGACATGTTCCGGGATTACCTGGATCGTGGTGATCAGTTCCGTTCGCTGGTGGAGGGCCTGTGATGCACGCAGATTTTTCACTGCAACGTCGTAACGCCTGGGTTGGAGAAATCCAGCCACTGCCCATGCTGGTGGTCAGCGCCGCGGCCCTGCTGGTGCTGGGTGTGATCATGATCTCCTCGGCGTCCATGGACATGGCCGCCGAAACCGTGGGTAGCAGCTACTACTACGTGATTCGTCAGCTCATTTTTGCCGCCCTGGGTTGCCTGCTGGCGCTGGTGGCAGTCAACGTGCCTGTTGCCTGGTGGGAGCGCAGCGGCTGGTTGCTTCTGGGTATCGGATTGCTGTCCCTGTTCCTGGTGCTCACGCCCCTGGGCCGAACGGTCAACGGGTCCACCCGCTGGATTCCCTTTGGCCTGTTCAACGTTCAGGTCTCGGAAGTTGCCAAGCTGTGTCTGATTGCCTATCTGGCCGGCTACGTGGTCCGCCGCCGGGAAGAGCTGCTCAACACCTGGCCGGGTTTCCTGAAACCGCTGGTGGTGCTGGGCGTGGCGTCGGTCCTGCTGGTGATCCAACCGGATTTCGGGGCCACGGTGGTGCTGGTGACGGCGGCAGCGGGCATGATCTTCCTTAGTGGTGTGCGGCTCAGCCGGTTCATGCCGCTGATCGGCACCCTGGTGGTGCTCGGCGCCATTCTGATCGTGACCCAGCCCTACCGTCTGAAGCGGGTGGTCAGCTATCTCGATCCCTGGAAGGATCAGTTCGACAGTGGCTACCAGTTGACTCAGTCACTGATTGCCTTTGGTCGCGGTGAGTGGGCTGGCGTTGGTCTTGGCAACTCGATCCAGAAGCTGTTCTACCTGCCAGAGGCCCACACGGACTTTATCTTCGCCATCATTGCCGAGGAGTTCGGCCTGCTGGGGTCATTGCTGGTACTGGCGCTGTTCACACTGCTGGTGGTGAGTGGATTCGTGATCGCGCGGCGGGCCGAGAAAGCGGACATGCCGTTTGGGGCCTGTTTTGGCTACGGGCTGACACTGCTGATCGGCCTGCAGGCCGGCATTAACATGGCTGTGAGCACGGGGCTGCTGCCCACCAAGGGTTTGACGCTGCCCCTGGTCAGTTACGGCGGTTCCAGCCTGATGATCACCTGTGTCTGTATCGGGGTTTTGGCCCGTATCGAGATGGAGCGCCTGGACCAGGAAAAGCTGGCTCGGGAGAAGACTGGTCCCGGGAGCCGGGGAGGTGCGGTGTATGACTGACCAGCGCCGTTTCCTGATGATGGCCGGTGGCACCGGTGGCCATGTTTTCCCCGCCCTGGCGACTGCCCGGGCGCTGGAGGCCCGCGGTCACCAGGTGTACTGGCTGGGCGCCAGCGGAGGCATGGAGCAACGACTGATATCGGACACCGAGATTCCGCTATCGCTGATCCATATTTCCGGGCTGCGGGGCAAGGGCCGGTTAGCCCTGCTGGCCGCGCCCTTCCGCCTGATGCGCGCGCTGGGCGAGGCCTACACCATATTGCGGCGCATCCGGCCCCACTGTGTGGTGGGCATGGGTGGTTTCGTGACTGGCCCCGGCGGCGTCGCTGCCTGGCTGACTCGCACGCCACTGGTGATTCATGAGCAGAACGCCATTGCCGGTCTGACCAACCGGTTGCTGGTGCGATTCGCCCATACCGTACTGGAAGCGTTTCCTGGCAGTTTTGGCGCCAGGGTCGTCACCCGCTGTACCGGTAATCCGGTGCGTTCGGATCTGGCCGCGCTGCCCGAGCCGGGCGAACGTCTTGCAGGACGTTCCGGAGCCCTGAAATTGCTGGTGATTGGTGGCAGCCTCGGTGCGCAGGCGTTCAATGAACAATTGCCGGAGGCGCTTGCCCTCCTGCCGGAACAGGAGCGCCCTCTGGTTCGTCATCAGTGTGGTGAGCGTCATGCCGATGCCGCCCGTGGCGCCTACGAGCGCCGTGGCGTGGAGGCCAGCGTGGAGCCATTTATCAAGGACATGGCGGAAGCCTATCAGTGGGCCGATCTGGTGTTGTGCCGATCCGGCGCGCTTACGGTGTCCGAGCTCTGCGCAGTGGGCGTGGGTGCGGTTCTGGTGCCGTTTCCCCATGCGGTGGACGACCACCAGACCCGCAATGGCGAACACATGGTGGCGGCGAAGGCGGCCATCCTGATTCCTCAATCCAAAATGACTCCGACGGTGCTGGCGGAAACCCTGGGCGACCTGGCCCGGGACCGCAACCGGGTGATGGACATGGCGAAAGCAGCCCGTGCTCTGGCGCGACCGGACGCCACGGAGAGAGTCGTGAATTATTGTCTGGAGGCCGCTCATGGCTGATGCAACAAATCCGCCCCTGGTCTACCAGGTGCCCGAAATGCGCCGGATCCGCCACATCCATTTTGTTGGCATTGGCGGTGCGGGCATGAGTGGTATAGCCGAGGTCCTGAAGAATCAGGGCTACGACGTATCGGGTTCGGACCTGAAAGAAGGCGCGGTCACCGAACGCCTCAAGGCCATGGGCGTAGACGTCCAGATTGGTCACCGGGAAGAGAACAGTGCCAGTGCTGATGTGGTGGTCGTTTCCTCTGCCGTCGGCGCCGACAATCCGGAGGTGGCTTCGGCCCGGAGCCGTCGCGTGCCGATTGTCCCGAGGGCAGAGATGTTGGCGGAGATCATGCGTTACCGGCACGGCATCGCGGTGGCCGGCACGCACGGCAAGACCACAACGACCAGCCTGATTGCCTCCATCCTCGGCGAGGCTGGCCTGGACCCGACCTTTGTGATTGGCGGTAAACTCAACAGTGCAGGCACCAATGCCCAGCTGGGCGGTTCCCGCTACCTGGTGGCCGAGGCCGATGAAAGCGACGCCTCGTTCCTGCACCTGACGCCGGTGATCTCGGTGGTCACCAACATCGAGGCGGACCACATGGACACCTATGGTGGTGATGTGGAGAAGCTCAAGCAGACCTTCGTGGACTTCCTGCACAACCTGCCGTTCTACGGCGTTGCGGTGATGTGCGTGGACGACGGCTATGTGCAGGAGATTATTCCCAGAATCTCAAGGGCCATCATCACCTACGGCATCGATAATCCTGACGCCGACTACCGGGCGGAGAATATTTCCTCCGATGGTCTGCGGACGCATTTTGTTGTCAAGCGCCCGGGTGGCCGCAGTGATCTGGCTGTCGAGCTCAAGATGCCGGGCCGACACAACGTACTCAATGCCCTGGCGGCCATTGCCGTGGCCACCGATGAGGGCGTGGAAGACGACGCCATCTGTCGTGGCCTTGCCGGATTTGCCGGTGTCGGGCGCCGATTCCAGGTCTACGGGGATTACAAGACGCCCAGGGGCACGGTCACCCTGGTGGACGATTACGGGCACCACCCCACCGAGGTTGAGGCTGTCATCCGTGCAGCCCATGACGCCTGGCCGGATCGGCGTCTGGTGATGCTGTATCAGCCCCATCGTTACACGCGGACCCGCGACCTCTATGAAGATTTTGTCCGGGTACTGTCGGAAGTGGATGGCCTGTTGCTTATGGATGTCTATTCCGCCGGCGAGCCGGCCATTCCTGGCGCCGACGGGCGTGCCCTGTGTCGCAGTATTCGCCAGCGGGGCCAGGTGGAACCGGTATTTGTCGAGGATAACCGTGAAATTGAATCCCTGCTGGCCAACATGCTGCAGGATGGCGACCTGCTGATTACCCAGGGCGCCGGTGATATTGGTGGCGTAGCGGCCCGTCTGGCGGCCGCAGGAGTGATGGCCAGTGAGTGATATGCATCATCCCGAACCCCAGGCCTATCAGGCCGATCCCGAGCTGGTCCGGGCCTTCGGGCGCGTGGCCGTGTTCATGGGCGGGGATTCGGCAGAACGGGACGTTTCCCTGAAAAGTGGCAAGGCGGTTCTGGCGGCGCTGGTATCCGCAGGGGTTGATGCCTTTGCCGTTGACGTTCAGGGATGTTTACTTCGAACCGTCGATAACCCCGATTTTGACCGGGTCTTTATCGCCCTCCACGGGCGCGGCGGGGAGGACGGTACGCTGCAGGCGATCCTGTCCCAGGCGGGCATTCCCTATACCGGGAGTGAAATGATGGCCTCCGCTCTGGCCATGGACAAGCTCAGAACCAAATACGTGTTCGAGGGTTGCGGCTTGCCGACGCCGAAATTCCGGACCATGTCCGATGTCGGGCAGGCCGAACAGATACTGAAGGAGTTGAAGGCCCCGCTCAGCGTGAAGCCTTCCCGGGAGGGCTCCAGCATCGGTATCCGCAAGGTGCACACCGCAGCGGAACTGGTTGATGCCTACGAGGCGGCGGCTGCCCTGGACAGCATGGTGCTGGTAGAGGAATGGGTTGAAGGGCCGGAGTTTACCGTCAGCCTGCTGCAGGATCAGGCCCTGCCGGCCATCGGGTTGAGTGCCAGCACCGAGCACGTGTTCTATGACTACGAAGCCAAGTATCTGGCCGACGACACCCGGTACCGCATTCCCTGTGGTCTGGCCCCGGAGGACGAAGTCCGCCTCCAGCACCTGGCGCTGGAAGCGTTTCGGGTGGTGGGCTGCCGCACCTGGGGTCGCGTGGATGTTATGCAGGACAGCGACGGGCAGTTCTGGTTGCTGGAGGTGAATACGGTACCGGGTATGACCGATCACAGCCTGGTGCCCATGGCGGCCAGGGCCGCCGGCATCTCTTTCGAGGAACTGGTGGTGCGGATACTCAAGGACACGCTGGAGGGCAGCGATGTTTGAAACAGTGCTGATCCGGAGCCGGGCGACCCCGCCCGAGCCGCCACGGCGTCGGGGGGCCACCTCCCTGGAGCCTGAGCGGGACCGGTTTGGCCTGTTGCGAGGCGTGCTGGCCGCAGTGCCCTGGCTCCAGGTGGGGTTGGGCGCGGTGATTGTTCTGCTGGCCGGGCTGGTGCCCTGGGGGACCGGCAAGGTTCTTACCGCCATGGACCAGCAGATCCTGGCGGTGGATGTGAAAGGGAACTTTGTAGGCGACAGCCGGGTGGCGATCGAGAGAGCGGCCGGTAACTGGATTGGCAAGAGCTACTTCGCTACTGATCTGTCCGAAATCAAGGCCAGCCTGGAACGCCGGCCCTGGGTGGAATCCGCAGCGGTTCGCCGGGTGTGGCCGGATCGGCTGGTGATCGACATCCGGGAGAAAAAGCCGCTGGCCTACTGGACCGACGGTCGCCTGGTCAGTCGTACCGGCCAGCTGTTTGCTCCTCCCAACCCGGAGGTGGCCGGGCCGCTGCCGCGACTGGCCGGGCCCGATGAGCGGGTGCGGGATGTGATCGCCATGGCGCGAACCATGAGCGACCGGCTGGTGGCCCGCGGGCTTGGCTTCTCCGGCCTGGCGCTGGAGCATCGGGGCGCCTGGACGCTGCAGCTGGCCAACGGCATTGAGGTAGTTCTTGGTCGTGATCAGGTAGAGCAGCGCTTTGAGCGATTTATGACAGTTTATGAAAACCGGCTGGCGGCACGATCGAATGAAGTCAGTCGGGTGGATGCCCGCTACACCAATGGGGTAGCGGTCCAGTGGAAGGCCGAAGCGGAAGCTTCCGGCCCGAAATCCTAGCAACGGTTTGTTCAGACCTACGGTTTGGTGAAACACATGTCATCGGTTGAAACGGAAAACATGATTGTCGGCCTCGATATCGGAACCTCGAAAGTGGTCGCGATCGTCGGCAAGCGCAAGATGGACGGCACCATCGAAGTGGTGGGCATTGGTTCCCACCCGTCCCGGGGGCTGAAGCGTGGTGTGGTGGTGAATATCGAGACCACCGTCCAGGCGATCCAGCGCGCCGTGGAAGAAGCTGAGCTGATGGCCGGGTGCCGCATTCATTCGGTGTATGCCGGGATTGCCGGCAGCCACATCAAGAGCCTGAACTCCCACGGCATCGTGGCCATCCGCGACCGTGAGGTGACCCAGGCCGACATCGACCGGGTGATCGACGCAGCCCAGGCGGTGGCGATTCCGGCCGACCAGAAGATCCTGCACATTCTGCCCCAGGAGTTCGTGATTGACAGCCAGGAAGGCATCAAGGAGCCCATGGGTATGTCTGGCGTGCGTCTGGAAGCGAAAGTGCATCTGGTGACCTGTGCCGTGAACGCGGCCCAGAACATCGAGAAGTGCGTGAAGCGCTGCGGTCTGGAGGTGGACGACATCATCCTGGAGCAGCTGGCATCCAGCCACGCCATCCTCACCGAGGATGAGAAGGAGCTGGGGGTCTGCGTGGTGGACATTGGCGGCGGCACCACCGATATCGCGGTGTTTACCGGAGGCGCCATTCGCCACACCGCGGTGATCCCGATTGCCGGCGACCAGGTCACCAACGACATCGCCATGGCGCTGCGCACACCCACGCAGAATGCCGAAGAGATCAAGATCAAGTATGCCTGCGCACTGACCCAGCTGGCCGGCGCCGACGAGACCATCAAGGTGCCGAGTGTTGGTGACCGTGCCCCGAGGGATCTGTCGCGGCAGGCGCTGGCCGAGGTGGTGGAGCCCCGTTATGAGGAGCTGTTCACCCTGGTTCAGTCCGAGCTTCGTCGATCGGGATTTGAAGACCTGATCCCGGCGGGCATCGTTATCACCGGCGGTTCCTCCACCATGGAAGGGGTGGTGGAACTGGCCGAGGAAATCTTCCACATGCCGGTACGGTTGGCCTGTCCGCAGGCGGTCTCCGGCATGACGGAAGTGGTCAACAACCCCATCTACGCCACTGGCGTCGGGCTGTTGATCCATGGGTTCCGCCAGATGGATCTTGGGCGGGCACCGGTGCTCAAGGGTGAAGATGCACCCTCGCTGTTTGAGCGCATGAAAGCCTGGTTTACCGGTCATTTCTGACGGTATCCCGGGAGGCAGTACACGAAGGTATCTCGAAAACACAATCTCGAACAAACAGTCTGGAAAAGGCTGAAAACAGCACGAAGGAGTAGGGGAAATGTTTGAACTCGTCGATAATGTCCAGCAAAACGCTGTCATTAAAGTCGTCGGTGTTGGCGGAGGCGGCGGCAACGCCGTGCGTCACATGCTCAACAGCGACATCGAAGGTGTGGAATTTATCTGCGCCAATACCGATGCCCAGGCCCTGACCGACCTGGACGCCCGCCAGATCATCCAGTTGGGCGGCAATATCACCAAGGGGCTGGGCGCTGGTGCTAACCCGGAAGTGGGGCGCCAGTCCGCACTTGAAGACCGTGATCGCATCGCCGAGGCGCTCAAAGGTGCCGATATGGTGTTTATTACCGCGGGCATGGGCGGCGGTACCGGCACCGGCGCGGCACCCATCGTGGCCGAAGTGGCCCGCGAACTGGGTATCCTGACCGTTGCCGTGGTCACCAAGCCGTTCATGTTTGAAGGTGGCAAGCGCATGAGCGTCGCCGAATCCGGTCTCAAGGAGCTGGAGGAAAGCGTCGACTCGCTGATCACCATTCCCAACGAAAAACTGCTGGCGGTCATGGGCAAAAAGACCAGCCTGCTGGATGCCTTTGCCGCCGCCAACGATGTTCTGCTGGGCGCGGTGCAGGGTATTGCCGACCTGATCACCCGCAACGGTATGATCAACGTCGATTTTGCAGACGTGAAGACGGTGATGTCCGAGATGGGCATGGCGATGATGGGTACCGCGCGGGCCACTGGCGAGAACCGTGCCCGGGAAGCGGCCGAAGCCGCCGTTCGCAGCCCGCTGCTGGAAGATATCAACCTGCAGGGCGCCAAAGGCATCCTGGTCAACATCACCGCCGGTATGGACCTCAACCTGGGCGAATTCTCCGAGGTTGGCGACATTGTGCGTGAGTTTGCCTCAGACTCCGCCACCGTTGTGGTCGGTACCGTGATCGATCCGGAGATGACCGACGAGCTGAAGGTGACCGTTGTGGCAACCGGCCTGGGTGGTGATCGCGAGAAGCCGACCAAGGTGGTGGATAACACCCGAACCCTGGATGGCAAGACCGATTACAACCAGCTGGATCGTCCGGCGGTGCTGCGTCGTCGTGCGGTGTCTCACGGCAACGTCGCGATCGACCAGAGCAAGGACAGTGAGGAGCAGGGTGTCGATTATCTCGATATTCCCGCATTCCTCCGTCGGCAGGCTGACTGATAACGTGTCGCACTTGTGATCCGGTTACGCTCCGGGTTCGAACAACGGACCCTGTGAGCCGGCCAGTGCGAGCATTGACTGCCCGATATCGTTGTGGATGAACAAATGGCAACGATAGGTTGGTTAAATGGTATTCAGTCTTGCTTTCTGGTATCCTCCGGGCAGATTTTTGCCCAGAATATCGCCATTTTGTGACGGAATTATGTACCGATGATCAGACAACGGACCCTCAAGAACACCATCCGTGCCACCGGAGTTGGTTTGCACTCAGGTGAAAAGGTGTACCTGACACTCAAGCCGGCCCCGGTGGACTCGGGAATTGTTTTCCGCCGCACCGATCTGGACCCCATGGTCGAGATCCGTGCCTGTGCGGAGAACGTGGGTGAGACCATGCTGTCCACGACGCTGGTAAAAGACGGTGTCCGTGTGGCGACGGTAGAACACCTGCTGTCGGCCATGGCTGGTCTCGGCATTGATAACTGCTTCGTCGAACTGAGCGCAGCGGAAGTGCCGATCATGGACGGCTCTGCCGGTCCGTTCGTGTTTCTTCTGCAGTCCGCCGGCATTGCCGAGCAGGACGCGGCCAAGCGTTTCATTCGCATCAAGCGTGAGGTAACGGTTGAAGAGGGCGACAAGAAGGCCACCCTGCTGCCTTTCGAAGGCTTCAAGGTGAGCTTCGGCATCGACTTCGATCACCCGGTGTTCAAGGGGCGCGCCCAGACCGCGACCGTTGATTTCTCCAGCACCTCCTTTGTTAAGGAAGTGAGTCGTGCGAGGACCTTCGGGTTCATGCGGGACATCGAGAAGTTGCGGGCCATGAACCTTGCGCTTGGTGGTAGCGTTGACAACGCCATCGTTGTGGATGACTACAAAATCCTCAACGAGGACGGCCTGCGTTACGACGACGAATTTGTGAAGCACAAGCTGCTTGATGCCATTGGCGATCTTTACCAGCTCGGCAACAGCCTGATTGGTGAGTTCCGTGGTATCAAATCCGGCCACGACCTGAACAACAAGTTGCTGCGCAAGCTTCGGGCTGAAGAGGATGCGTGGGAAGTGGTGACCTTTGACGACGAGGCCACTGCCCCGATTTCCTACATGAAACCCGTGCTGGCGGCGGGCTGAAGCAGGAAGCTTCAGTCCCGGACGTGGCTCGCGAGTTTTTCGAGAACCTCGCGTAAGGCTTTATCCTTCGTGTGCCCGGCTTCCTCTTTGAGGAGCCGGGCATTTTCTTTGCTCAGGGGCTCTTTTTTACGAACAGGTTTTTCCCGAAACCTGGGTGGGGCCACCTTGACCTTCAGCTTCCAGGTAAACCGGAACAGCTCGATGTTACGCACGGCCTCGAGGATTTCATGCTGGCGGAAGCGAATCTGACTGGCTTTTCCCGCGGTTTCTGCGGTCAGTACCAGTTCGCCATCCGTACAACTGACAAAACGTACCCCGCCGGCGAGCTCCGCGGGCATGGCGGCCAGAACCTCTTGCTCCGCCTGGCGGTGCAGCTCCGCCCGGGCCACCAGATCCCTGAGTACCGGGGTTCTGCCGAGCTTGTCGAAGGTCATTTTCTGATCGCTTTTTCCGTTCATGGTGCTTTTTTGCTCGACGGCTCCGATTACGATTGGTTACACTTCGGCACGGTTTGTGCGTAGTGCCTGCATTGGACTCGTTTTACATTGTGTCAAATGAGTATGTCTACCGGGCGCTGCAATTTTTTCAGTATGTAGCTGTTGCCAAAGGATGGCAGACCCACTCGGAATATTCCGGGGCGCAACGCTACAGGAGGTGGTTGCGGCTCAACGATGAAACCAGATGACGATATGAACATTATTCTCGTTGGCAAAAACCACGGAAAGTCTCGTGTTTTGTCGATCAATGGGGCCCGCGCAGGCGCTCTTCTTGTCTTGGTGATGTCTCTGCTGATCGGGGCCGGCTGGGCCGGATATCAGGTTGCGGTCCAGCAGGCCAGTGCCGAACAGCCCAGTGAATCCGAATTGGTGGCGGACTGGCAGTTGCGCCTGTCTGAGCAGAAAGCCGACCTTGCGCGTCTCCGAGAGAACGTGCAGCAGCAGGTGGACGCGCTGACACTGAGGCTGGGTGAAATCCAGGGTCGCCTGTTGCGGCTGGACGCCCTCGGTCAGCGGTTTGTCGAGTCTGGCCTGGTGGCCAGTGACGAATTCGATTTTGATCAGCCGGCGGCCGTTGGTGGCCCCGAGGACACGCTTTCGGGTGAATCCTATTCCGCACCGCAGCTGACCCGCATGATCGCGGAAATGGAGCAGCGGATCGAGGACCGGGAGCAGCAGCTCCGGTTGCTTGATCAACTGGCCTCTACCCAGCGCCTGGAGGATGAGCTTTACGTTGAAGGGCGCCCGATTACCTGGGGCTGGCTGTCTTCGAAGTACGGCTACCGTTCCGATCCTTTCACCGGCAAACGCACCTGGCATGCCGGGGTGGATCTGGCAGGAAAAGAAGGTAGCGACATTATATCGGTTGCCGGTGGCGTGGTGACCTACGCCGGTGAGCGCTACGGCTATGGCAACCTGGTTGAAATCGACCACGGCGATGGCCTCATTACCCGGTATGCCCACTGTAAGACCGTCAAGGTTGCTGTTGGTGATGTGGTGCAGAAAGGGCAGGTGGTTGCCCTGATGGGAAGCACCGGTCGCTCCACCGGCCCCCACGTTCATTTCGAGGTTATCCGGAACGGCAAGTCCGAGAATCCGGAAACCTACATCAAGCGCGCCAGCCGCTGATCCTATTCCCACCAGTTCCGGTTATCTAGCGCCAGCAGTGATCCCAGGCCGGTTTTCCTGTCAGGAAGCCGGCTGGTTCCGCAGCACAAACTCCCTCGTGTGCGGCCTGCCTTTTGTCCTGTTACAAAATAAGGTTAGAATGCCGGCTTCCTCCGTTTAATCAAAGAAGCAGTGGTCTATGTTCACAAAGCTTGCAACCAAGATGTTCGGCAGTAAAAACGCCCGTGAAATCAAGAGAATGCGCAAGGTTGTCTCGCGCGTTAATGAGCTTGAGGAACAGTACGGCAATCTGTCCGACTCCGAGTTGCAAGGCAAGACCGCGGAGTTCCGCCGCCGCATCGATGAAGGCGAAAGCCTCGACGCGCTCCTGCCTGAGGTCTTCGCGACAGTGCGAGAGGCCGGTCGCCGGGTCATGGGCATGCGTCATTACGATGTTCAGCTGATCGGTGGTATTACTCTGCACGAAGGCCGCATAGCCGAAATGAAAACCGGTGAGGGCAAGACCCTCGTG
The DNA here is from genome assembly GCF_041984545.1 of Marinobacter sp. GTDB lineage: Bacteria > Pseudomonadota > Gammaproteobacteria > Pseudomonadales > Oleiphilaceae > Marinobacter. Next base: position 35,459 of record NZ_JBHIXV010000006.1, read on the forward strand.
GCCACGGCTGCCGTTTATCTCAACGCCTTGCCGGGCAAGGGTGTGCACGTGGTTACCGTGAACGACTACCTCGCCCGCCGGGATGCCGAGTGGATGGGCAAGCTGTACCGGTTCCTTGGGATGCAGGTGGGTGTTGTCGCGTCGGGGCAGCCTGCGGAGGAAAAGCGCGCCGCTTATCAGGCAGACATCACCTACGGTACCAACAACGAGTTCGGCTTTGATTACCTGCGCGACAACATGGCGTTCAGCACCGAAGACAAGGTTCAGCGCGGCCTGAACTACGCCATCGTCGACGAGGTGGACTCGATCCTGATTGATGAGGCCCGTACACCGCTGATTATCTCCGGTGCCGCGGAAGACAGCTCAAAGCTGTATCAGGCGATAAACGAACTGATTCCAAAGCTGGAGAAGGGGGAAGTGCCGGAAGAGGGTGAGCCTACCGGCGACTTTACCCTCGACGAAAAATCCCGACAGGTCGAACTGACCGAAAGCGGCCATGAGAAGGTAGAGCAACTGCTGCTGGACAAGGGCCTGCTGGACGAAGGCGAAAGCCTGTATTCCGCCGCCAACCTGAGCCTGCTGCATCACGTGCATTCGGCGCTGCGGGCGCACCACCTGTTCCAGAAGGATGTTGACTACATCGTCCAGGGCGGACAGGTGGTCATCGTTGACGAACACACCGGCCGTACCATGCCGGGGCGTCGCTGGAGTGAGGGTCTGCATCAGGCCATCGAGGCAAAGGAGGGTGTCAGGATCCAGGCCGAAAGCCAGACCCTGGCCTCCACAACCTTCCAGAACTACTTCCGTCTGTACGACAAGTTGGCCGGCATGACCGGCACCGCCGATACCGAAGCCTTCGAATTCCGCCAGATCTACGGCCTGGATGTGGTCGTCATCCCACCGAACAAGCCGATCCAGCGGGTCGACTATAACGATCTGGTGTATCTCACCCAGGAAGAGAAGTTCCACGCCATTATTGATGAGATCAAGGACGTGACCGCCGAGGGCCGGCCTATCCTTGTGGGTACGGCGTCCATCGAGGCTTCCGAGCTGCTGTCCATGCTGCTCAAGAAGGCCCGTATCGAACACAAGATCCTGAACGCCAAGCAGCACGAGTCCGAGGCCCATATTATCGCCCAGGCCGGGCGGCCGGGCGCAGTGACCATCGCCACCAACATGGCAGGTCGGGGTACCGACATCGTGCTGGGCGGTAACTGGGAGCACGAAGTGGCCGCCATGGACAACCCGACCGAGGAAGAGGTTGCCCGGGTAAAGGCGGCGTGGACCGAGCGCCACAACCAGGTGCTGGAAGCCGGTGGTCTGCACATCATCGGTACCGAGCGTCACGAATCCCGTCGGATCGATAACCAGCTTCGCGGCCGGGCAGGCCGTCAGGGCGACCCCGGCTCCTCTCGTTTCTTCCTGTCACTGGAAGACAATCTCATGCGCATCTTCGCCCCGGATCGCGTCAAGAGCCTGATGCAGGCCATGGGCATGAAGAAAGGCGAGGCCATCGAGCACCGCATGGTGACCAATGCCATCGAGAAATCCCAGCGCAAGGTGGAGGGCCGCAACTTCGATATGCGGAAAACCCTGCTGGAATACGACGACGTGGCCAACGACCAACGGACGGTGATCTACGACCAGCGCAACGAGGTGATGTCCTCGGATGACATTTCCGAGATGGTCAAAACCATCCGGGAGGATGTGGTAGACGCGCTGATCAGCGAGTACATTCCGCCCCAGAGCATGCCGGAGCAGTGGGACGTGGCTGGCCTGGAATCCCAGCTGCAGTCGGAGATGGCGATCGATCTGCCGATCCAGAAGTGGCTCGAGGAAGACAGCAAGCTGTACGAGGAAAACCTGCGTCAGAAGATCCTCGACGAGATCGTTGCCGCCTATGAGGCCAAGGAAGCCATTGCCGGTTCCGAGGCTATGCGCAAATTCGAGAAGCAGGTGTTCCTGCAGGTGCTGGATACGCTCTGGAAAGAGCACCTGTCCAACATGGACCACCTGCGTCGCGGTATCCATCTGCGTGGCTATGCCCAGAAGAACCCCAAGCAGGAATACAAGCGCGAAGCCTTCAACCTGTTCGAGGACATGCTGGAGACCATGAAGCGGGATGTTACCCGTGTTCTCTGTCACGTGCGTGTCCAGAGCCGCGAAGAAATGGAAGAGGTGGAGCGCCGTCGCAAGCAGGAGCTTGAACAGGAGCTCGCCCGTGCCCGTCTGCGTCACGATCAAACCAGCGCCGCGGCCGAGAGCCAGGGCGAGGGTGAGGCCGAAGGTGGGCGTCCGTCGACGCCGGAAACCTTTGTGCGTCAGGAGCGCAAGGTGGGGCGCAACGAGCCCTGTCCCTGCGGGTCCGGGAAAAAGTACAAGCAGTGCTGTGGCAAGGTCAGCTGATACACAACACTGACCCAGAATCCGGAACCCGCACTCTGCCGGCGAACGTTGGCGGGCTGCGGGTTTTTCCGTTCTGGTCAGGTGGATTCCGTTTTTGCAAAAGAGGAGTGGCATAATGGCGGTAGGTCCGGAAACCTTACCCGAGTTTCATCCGGTGGCCGGTCTCCGGCTTGGCATTGCCAGCGCCGGGATCAAAAGGCCGGGGCGCAAGGATGTGGTGGTCTTCGAGCTTGCCCAGGGCAGCCGGGTGGCCGGTATCTTCACGAAGAACCAGTTCTGCGCCGCGCCGGTTACGCTCAGTCGCCGTCACCTGGCCGAAGCCGCTCCCAGATACCTGTTGATCAATACCGGTAACGCCAACGCCGGAACCGGTGCCCGCGGCCTGCATGACGCGGAGGCCTGTTGCCAGGCGTTGGCAAGTCAGGCGGGTGCGCGAGATGTGGAGATCCTGCCGTTTTCCACCGGCGTGATTGGTGAGCCGCTGCCGGTTCAGAAGATAGTCTCGGCCCTGCCCGAGGCTCTGGCCGATCTGCGGGAAGACCGCTGGGCAGAGGCAGCACGGGGAATCATGACCACCGATACCCGGCCCAAGGGCGCCACTCGCAAGGTAACCCTGGGAGATCACACGGTTACCATTTCCGGGATCAGCAAGGGTGCCGGAATGATTCGCCCGAACATGGCCACCATGCTCGGCTTCATCGGCACCGACGCACGTATCGAGCCTGCGCTGCTCCAGACCCTGGCCTCGGAGCTGGGTGAAAAGTCGTTCAATCGCATCACCATTGATGGCGATACCTCCACCAATGACGCCTGCATGCTGGTTGCAACCGGCCAGTACGGCGGCCCGGAAATCACGGCGGACAGTCCGCAGCTGCCGAAGCTGCGGGAGGCGCTTGAGTCCGTCTACCTGGAACTGGCCCATGCCATTGTCCGGGACGGCGAGGGAGCCACCAAGTTTGTTACCATCGACGTGGCCGGCGCAGCGTCTCAGCAGGAGGCGCTGGATGTGGCCTACACTGTCGCTCACTCACCGCTGGTCAAGACCGCGCTGTTCGCTTCGGATCCGAACTGGGGGCGCATTCTGGCGGCCGTGGGGCGGGCCGGTGTCGAGAACCTCGATCTGGCGGCCCTGGAAATTTACCTGGGCGATGTCTGTCTCGTACGCAACGGCGGGCGAGCCGAGGATTATTCGGAAGCTCGTGGCCAGGCGGTCATGAACGGTGAAGAAATTACCATCGCCATCGACCTCAAGCGCGGTAATGTTCGCGAAACCGTGTGGACCTGTGATTTCTCCCACGACTACGTGACCATCAACGCCGAATATCGCACCTGAGTGGCCCGGAAGCATGACCAGTAAGCTAGTTCATGTTGCGGTCGGGGTCATCGAACGATCGGGGCGCGTACTGATTGCCCGGAGGCCTGATCATGCCCACCAGGGTGGTTTGCTGGAGTTCCCCGGGGGCAAGGTGGAACCGGGCGAGACGGTGCAGCAGGCCCTGGTGAGAGAGATTCACGAGGAAACCGGTCTGAGGCTGTCAGAGTCCGGACTTACGCCTGTTATCACCATCCGTCACGACTATGGCGACAAATGCGTGTTGCTGGACGTCTGGCGCACCACAGACGCCGACGGCGAGCCGGTAGGGCGGGAAGGACAGCCTGTGGAATGGCGTTGTCCGGAAAGCCTGTGTGACGAGGAGTTTCCGGCGGCCAATCGACCGATCATCCGCGCCCTGCGTCTGCCTGCGGCGCTGGCGTTGACCGGCACCATCGGCTCAGTGGGCCAGGGTGTGTCTTGCCTGGCTCAATCCCTGACCGGGCAGCCGCCGGCTCTGGTGGTGCTAAGGGCGCCGTCGCTGGAGGAGGCTGACTATCGTCAGTTCGCTCGGGAAGCGGTGGCGTTGGCGCAGGCGAACCGGGTCGATGTGCTCGTGCACGGTTCGCCGGAGCGCTGCGGGCAGACACCAGGCGCCGCCGGTTTGCATCTGCCGTGGCGGGAGGCGGAGAAGCTATCGGAGCGGCCGATTCCGGCGAGCAGCTGGCTCGGGGTTTCCTGTCACTCGGCCGAGCAGCTCGCCCACGCCGAATCCCTGGGCGCAGACTACGCAGTACTGGGGCCCGTGTTGCCGACCCCCAGCCATCCGGGCGAATCCGGTATGGGCTGGTCGCGGTTCGCCGATCTGGTGGCAGCGGCGAGGCTTCCGGTCTACGCGCTCGGGGGCATGAGCACTGGCCATCTTGAGATCGCCCGGCGCCACGGGGCCCAGGGCATCGCGGGCATTGGATTCTGGTGGCAGGATGACTGCCAACACCAGCTAGCATCAAACGGGAGACAGCAGTGGCAAAATTGACGCATCTGGATGAGAAGGGCGAAGCCCGGATGGTAGACGTGACCGACAAGGCGGTCACGGAACGGGAAGCCAGGGCCGAGGCGACCATCCGAATGGCGCCCGCCACCCTGAAAATGATCATCGATGGCGAACACCCCAAGGGCGACGTACTCGCCACGGCGCGCATTGCCGGCATTATGGCGGCCAAGAAAACCCACGACCTGATTCCCCTCTGCCACGCGCTCAACCTGACGTCGGTGAAGGTCGAGCTGACGCCCGGCGAAGACGGCGCCTCGGTGTACATCCTCACCCGCTGCAAGCTGTCTGGCCAGACCGGCGTCGAGATGGAAGCGCTGACTGCGGCCAGCGTTGCCGCACTGACCCTGTACGACATGTGCAAGGCCGTGGACCGTGGCATGGAGATTGATGCTGTCCGACTGCTTGAGAAAAAAGGCGGTCGCAGCGGGCACTGGGTGGCCGGTCATTCCTGATCTGGCGTGATGCTGCGCTCGTAAGTGTTGGTTACTGAGACCACGCCGGAGGAGCGACAGTGGATAGACTACGCCAAGCGGGCGGGCCCGTGATAGAATGCGCGGCCCGATTGACTGAACCACGAGGAAGCACTGTGGCTGTTCGTTACATCCAGACCTGCCGGCTGCCGACCCCGTTCGGGGTATTCGACATGCACGGCTTTGAGGAGCCGGATACCGGGAAGGAGCACGTTGCCCTGACTCTGGGCGATCTGGACAGTGACGAACCGATGCTTGCCCGCACCCACTCCGAGTGTCTTACCGGTGACGCCCTGTACAGCATGCGCTGTGACTGCGGCTATCAGCTGGAAGAAGCGCTGCGCAGCATTGCCCGCGAAGGACGTGGCATTCTCATGTACCTGCGCCAGGAAGGTCGGGGCATTGGCCTGCTCAACAAGATCCGCGCCTATCACCTGCAGGACCAGGGCGCCGATACGGTTGAAGCCAACGAGCGCCTGGGCTTCGCCGCAGACCTGCGGGATTACAGCATGTGCAAGGACATGCTGGAGCACCTGGGTATCAAGAGCCTGCGGCTGATGACGAACAATCCGCGGAAAGTCAAAGCGCTGTCGTCCTACGGTATTGATATTGCCGAGCGTGTGCCACTGCATGTGGGCCGTAATCCGCACAATGAGCATTATCTCGACACCAAGCAGTCGAAGCTTGGCCACTGGCTGGAGACCCATCAGGACGACGATCCTGAGGTGTAGGGTCCGTAACCAATGGCGCAGAAAAAAGCCCGCTCAACAGGCGGGCTTTTTTTGTGGCGGCTGGCGTCTCTTCGGATGCCGCTATTTGACTACTTTCAGGTTCTGGTGACTGAGCTGCTCCAGCCGGTCGCGGATGGCAGCTTCAATGCCCGCCGCATCCAGGCCACACTCTGACAGCAACTCGCCGTGCTTGCCGTGGTCCATGAATGTGTCCGGCAGTCCCAGTTGCAGTACCGGCATGGACACCAGGCGGCTGTTGAGAAACTCGGTGACCGCGCTGCCCGCACCGCCGGCAACGGCATTCTCTTCCAGGGTCACCAGAACATCGTGCTGCTCGGCCAGCTCCAGCACTAACTCCTCATCCAGGGGTTTGACGAAGCGCATATCAGCCACGGTGGCGCCGAGCGCCTCTGCAGCCTCCAGGGCCGGCGCCAGCAGCGTGCCAAAGTTCAGTATGGCGACGTTCTTACCATCCCGGATACGGCGCCCCTTGCCGATCTCAAGCGGTGTCAGTGCCTGTTCGATGGTCGCGCCGGGCCCGGTTCCCCTGGGGTAGCGTACCGAAGCGGGCCCGTCGTACAACATGCCAGTCTGCAGCAGCTGTCGGGTTTCGTTTTCGTCCGAGGGCGTCATCACCACCATGTTAGGGATGCAGCGCAGGTAGCTGATGTCGAACGCTCCTGCGTGCGTGGGGCCGTCCTCGCCCACCAGGCCGGCGCGGTCGATGGCAAACAGCACGTCCAGATTCTGGATGGCCACGTCGTGTATCAGCTGGTCGTAGGCCCGTTGCAGGAAAGTGGAGTAAATGGCCACCACCGGCTTGGCGCCATCGCAGGCCAGGCCGGCCGCGAGGGTGACGGCGTGCTGTTCGGCGATGGCGACATCGAAATAGCGGTCGGGAAACCGTTGCGAAAAGGCAAGCAGATCCGAGCCTTCACACATGGCCGGCGTGATGCCCACCACGCGCTCGTCCTGTTCAGCAGCATCGCACAGCCACTGGCCGAAGACATTGGCGTACTTGGGCCTGGCGGCCTTGGGTTTGACCGGCTCGGGCTTGCTTGGCGGCACCGGTTCGATCTTGTTGATGGCGTGATAGCCGATCGGGTCTGCTTCGGCTGGCGCAAAGCCCTTGCCCTTGGTGGTCACCACGTGGAGGAATTGCGGGCCTTCCAGTTCGCGGATGTTTTCCAGGGTTTCGACGAGCAGAGGCAGATCATGGCCGTCGATGGGGCCAATGTAGTTGAAGCCAAGCTCCTCGAACAGGGTGCCCGGGGCAATCATGCCCTTGAAGTGCTCCTCGGTTTTTTTGGCCAGGGCCATCAGGTGGGGCGCTCCCTGCAGTACCTTCTTGCTGCTGTCGCGAACCTGATTGTAGGTTCGGCTTGAGAGCAGTTTGGCGAAGTAGTTCGACAGCCCGCCCACGTTCCGGGAAATCGACATGTCGTTGTCGTTGAGGATCACCAGCATGTCGGCATGCAGGTGGCCGGCGTGGTTCAGGGCCTCGAACGCCATGCCGGCGGTCATGGCGCCATCGCCGATAACGGCAATGCTCTTGCGGCCGGTCTTGTGCAGACGGGCCGCGATGGCCATGCCCAGTGCCGCGCTGATGGAGGTGCTGGAATGACCCACGCCGAAGGTGTCGTACTCGCTTTCGGCCCGTTTCGGGAAACCCGCCAGGCCTCCCTTGCGGCGAATGCTGCCCATGGCCTCCCGGCGGCCGGTCAGGATCTTGTGCGGGTAGGCCTGGTGGCCCACGTCCCACACCAGGCGGTCGCGCGGGGTTTCGAAGACATAGTGCAGGGCAACGGTCAATTCGAGCACGCCCAGGCCGGCGCCGAAGTGGCCGCCGGTCTGGCCCACGGACCACAGCAGAAACGCCCGGAGCTCCCGGGCCAGCTGGGTCAGCTGCTCTGGCGCCAGTTCTCGTAGCTGGGCGGGTTCATCAATCCGGTCCAGCAACGGTGTGTTGGGCCGTTGCGACGGGATTTCCTTGAAAGTGTATGTGTCCTGCATCTGCTCGGGTCTTTCCGGTACGTTCCGTAACTGCCTGGCATTATAAGGGAACAGGGGAGGCTGTTTCACACAAACAGGGCCAGTTGTTACGAAAATGTTGATGTCCAGTGTGCGCCTTTCCGGCGCCAGCATTCAATGGTGAGACCTCAATGCACAGAACTCGGTCGAGAGAACTCAGTGGTTCCGCGCCACCACGTAATCGGCCATGGCACGAAGTGGGTCGGCTTCAGGGCCGAACACGGCCAGGCTTTGCTGGGCGTTGTCCAGCAATTCGGCAAGGCGAGCCCGGGCGCCATCAACGCCAAGCAGGGCGGGGTAGGTGGGCTTGGCCCTGGCGGCATCAGAACCCTGTCGCTTGCCAATCACCTGAGTGTCTCCCTCGATGTCCAGCAGATCATCCTGCACCTGAAACGCCAGGCCCAGGGCTCTGGCGTATCCGGCCAGGGCCTCGAGGTCCTGTTCCCGCGTCCGGGGGCTTGAGAGAGCGCCGATACGGACACTGGCTTCAATCAGGGCGCCGGTCTTGTGCCGGTGCATTACTTCCAGCTGCGCGAGGGTCAGGGTCTTGCCCACGGCCTCCAGGTCGATGGCCTGGCCGCCCACCATGCCACCGTGGCCACTGGCCCGGGCAAGCTCGCGGACCATGGTAAGCCGGGCGGATTCGGACGGCCCTGTGGCATCGGCAAGCAGGCCAAAGGCCAGGGCCTGCAGGGCGTCGCCGGCCAGAATGGCAGTAGCTTCATCAAAGGCAATGTGGGTTGTGGGACGGCCCCGGCGCAGGTCATCGTCGTCCATGGCCGGCAGGTCGTCGTGTATCAGTGAGTAGGCGTGGATCAGTTCCACGGCGCAGGCCGGGGCGAGTGCGTTGTCCCCGGTGTCGCCGACTGCCCGGGCGGCTGCCAGGCACAGGGCCGGTCGAATTCTTTTGCCACCGCCAAGCACGCTGTAACGCATGGCGGCCTGCAAGCGATCAGAGGCGGATTCCCTGCTGATGCAGCGGTCGAGTTCCGCGTCTACCCGGGCCCGGCAGATCTCAAGAAAGTCTATCGCAAACGAGTTCTGTGCTGACATCACTCGGCATCATCCGGAGAGAACGGTCGCGTCTCGAGGCTGCCATCGCTGTTCTGCATCAACTGCTCCACCCGTTGCTCCGCGCTTTTCAGTGCCTGCTGGCATTCCCTGGTCAGTTTCACCCCTCGCTCGAAGGCGGTCAGAGACTGCTCCAGGGACAGCTCGCCCTGTTCCAGATCGCGAACCAGCTTCTCCAGCTCATCAAGGGATTTCTCAAAGTCGGCTATGGACGTGGTGCCTTGTTCACCGGCCATCAGGGACCCTCCGATCGGGTAACAGAATTTGGCGGATTATATCAGAGCCTGAGCGCTATCGCTGCCAGTGGAAGCGACGCCGTTCTCCGGCTTCGGCATCCGGACCCCAGGATTGCTCGGTAACCTGGATGTCGCCTGCGGCAGAGACGGTGACGATGGTGGTGGCGCGGGTGCCGTAGTCGGTGCCGGCGATAAATGGAGAAGACAGGAAGCGTTCGGTGTCCAGGCCCACGCCGGTGTCTGGCAACAGGCGGTCTGGTGCGGGGGTTGTGTCCTGGAGTAACGGTATCAGGCGACGATGCAGGCCCTCTGCATCGTCGCCTGCAGCCATGACGGTCTCGCCAACCGCTTCGCGAAGGCGAAGCAGCTTGGGCCAGGGCGTCTGGAGCAGGTGGTTGCTGAGACCGTAGACGCCGCGGTGAATATGACGCCCTGGATGGGCATCCCGGTTACTGTAATACCATCCACTTCGAGGCGTCAGATGGACCAGGTTAAAGCCGGAATACCGGTCGCCCCGGTTGTGAAGGTGGTCGGCAAGCTCCTCCCGGGAGCTCTCCACCGCCCGAAGCGGCAACTCCCCACGGCTGATGCAGCCGGTTTCCGAAGCACCTTCGCGCACGTTGGTCACGGCACTGACCTCGCCAGCGGAGGTCACGGCCAGCCAGGTTCCGCCGGACTGCAAATCGCGGCCCGCAAGGACCCGGTTACCGTTATTGGTGGTCCACCAGTCCATGGCGGCAGTGGGTCGCCGAAAAAATTCGTCCCGGTTGGCGGCAACCACCAGAGGGAAGTGACGATTCTGGCCCAGGGCGAAGGCAATCAGGCACATGGTGGCGGATGTCGCTCCCACAGTTAATGGTAATGAAGTTGACCGTTGCGCTGTGTATCATACCAGCCTTGGTTTTTCCGGGTGCCCCCTGTCCATGACTATTTTTTTCGTTCTTGCATCGTACCTTGCCCTCGGAGCCTTCGCGGGCACCCTCGCCGGCCTGTTCGGCATCGGTGGTGGTCTGATCATTGTGCCGGTGCTGATCTTCAGTTTTGACCTGCAGGGCATGGACCCGGATATCACCCCCCATCTTGCGGTTGGCACCTCCCTGGCTACCATCATGTTCACGTCGGTCAGCTCCATCCGGTCGCACCATCTCCACGGAGCCGTTCGGTGGGAACTGTTCCGCCCCATGGTGATCGGAATCGTCGTGGGTGCGCTGGCCGGGGCATGGACTGCGTCGCTGCTGAGTGGTCGGGCTCTTGAGCTTACCATCGGTGTTTTCGTGATTGTCATGAGTCTCAAGATGTTTTTTCAGGTGGATCCGAAGTCGGATCGAGGTCTGCCGGGTTCGCGAGGGCTGACCGTAGCGGGCGGGGGCATTGGCTGGGCCTCTGCCATCTTTGGCGTTGGCGGAGGTACGCTGACCGTGCCCTATCTCGTGTGGCGAAATGTGACCATGCAACAGGCGGTTGGCACCTCTGCCGCCTGCGGCTTGCCCATCGCCATTGCGGGTACACTCGGAAACATCTGGACCGGTTGGCAGAATCCGGCACTACCGGGGTTGAGCGTGGGCTTTATCTACCTGCCGGCCCTGGTTGGTGTGATTCTCACCAGCGTATTCTTCGCCCGTGTTGGCGCCAATCTGGCACACCGACTGAACGCCAATCGCCTGAAGCGAATTTTCTCCATCATGCTTCTGCTGGTGGGGCTCCGTTTTCTATTGAGCTGAGAGGTAGTTGATGCTGCAGCACCCCCAGATTGACCCGGTGGCCATCGCCATCGGCCCCCTGAAAATACACTGGTACGGTTTGACATACCTGGTCGGCTTTGTCGCAGGCTGGTGGTTGGGCCGCCTGCGCACCCGCAAGCCCTGGTCGCCGATCAATGAGGAACAGATGGGGGATCTGCTGTTCTATCTGGCCCTCGGCGTTATTCTCGGGGGCCGTTTCGGTTACGTGCTGTTCTACAACTTTGATGCCTTCCTGGCCGACCCGCTCTGGCTGTTCCGGGTATGGGAGGGCGGAATGTCCTTCCACGGCGGGCTGCTCGGCGTCATGTTTGCCATGTGGTGGTACGGCCGTAAGGTGGGTTGTGGTTTCTGGCGCCTAGCCGATTTTGTCGCCCCCCTGGTGCCGGTAGGCCTGGGAGCCGGGCGTATCGGGAATTTCATCAATGGTGAATTGTGGGGCAAGCCCACGGATGTGGCCTGGGGCATGGTGTTCCGAACCGCGCCAGACTCCCTGGCCCGGCATCCGTCCCAGCTCTACCAGTTTGCACTTGAAGGCGTGGCCCTGTTCGTGATTCTGTGGTGGTTTTCGTCCCGTCAGCGGCCAACCATGGCCGTGTCGGGGCTGTTTTTGATCGGTTACGGGGTGTTCCGGTTCATGGTGGAGTTCGTGCGTCAGCCCGATCCACAGCTGGGCTACCTCGCGTTTGACTGGCTGACCATGGGGCAGGTCCTGTCCGCTCCCATGATCGTCGCCGGCGCTGTCCTGATGTTCATTGCTTACCGGAGACAAGCTTGATGAAAGCCTACCTCGACCTGATGCAGGACGTTGTCGACAACGGGTTTGACAAGGGAGACCGGACCGGTGTTGGAACCCGGTCTGTGTTTGGCCGGCAGATCCGCTTCAACCTGCAGGAAGGTTTCCCCCTGGTGACCACCAAGAAGGTTCATCTGCGCAGCATCATCTACGAGCTGCTGTGGTTCCTGCGTGGCTCCACTGACAACACCTGGTTGCAGGAGCGGAAAGTGTCCATCTGGAACGAATGGGCACTGGAGAATGGCGACCTGGGCCCCATCTACGGCAAGCAGTGGCGCAGCTGGCAGTGCCCCAGCGGCGAGGTAGTCGATCAGATCAGCGAGGTGATCGAGCAGATCCGCACCAAGCCGAATTCAAGGCGTCTGATTGTCTCGGCCTGGAATCCGGCGGAGCTGCCGGACGAATCCATTGGCCCCCAGGACAATGTCCGCCAGGGTCGGATGGCGCTGGCCCCCTGCCATTGCCTGTTCCAGTTCTACGTGGCCGATGGCAGGCTTTCCTGTCAGCTGTATCAGCGCAGTGCGGATCTCTTTCTGGGCGTGCCCTTCAACATCGCTTCGTATGCGCTGCTTACCCACATGATTGCGCAGCAGTGCGACCTGGACGTGGGCGAGTTTGTCCACACCTTTGGTGACTGCCATCTTTACCAGAACCACCTGACCGACGACATTGTCTTCGAGCAACTGAAGCGCGAGCCCCGGCCGCTGCCAACGCTGGTGATCAAGCGCCGGCCGGCAAGTATCTTCGAGTACGAGCTGGAGGACTTCGAGTTTGAGGGCTATGACCCGCATCCGGGCATCAAGGCGCCCATTGCCATCTGACCGATCGAGACAGGCGAGCACATGAGAAAAGCATTGATCGTTGCCATGTCCCGCAACCGGGTCATCGGCCGCAACAACAAACTGCCCTGGTACCTGCCGGGCGACCTCCGCTACTTCAAGCAGGCCACCATGGGCAAGCCCATCATCATGGGGCGGAAAACCTGGGACTCCATTGGCCGGCCGCTGCCAGGCAGAATGAATGTGGTGATTTCGAGGAGTGAGGCATGGGAGGCACCAGCAGGCACCGTGGCCGCTGCGTCACTGCCGGAGGCCCTGGTAAAGGCCGAAGCTCAGGCGGAGCTCGAAGGGGGTGACGAGGTGATGATCATCGGTGGCGGGCAGATATACGCCGAGGCCCTGCCGATGGTGGATCGCATGTACATCACCCAGGTACACGCCGAGGTGGATGGAGATGCGTTCTTTCCGGAAGTGAACTGGGATGAATGGGAAGAAATCGGACGGGAGGATTTCTCCGCGTCCGACAACAACCCTTACGACTACAGTTTCGTGGTTTATCAGCGCTTGGCGTCGGCCTGACGCGGAGGGCGCTTGCCTGAGGGCTTGCCACCCTTGCCGGGCGCTTTTCCCTTGGCTCCGGGGCCACCACGACCTTTCTTGAAGCCGCCCTTGGGGCCCTTGCGATGCTCGCCCGGGCGACCACCCTTGCGATCGCGACGGGGCGGCGGAGTGGCGGAAACCACCGGCAGGGCATCTGGCTGCTCCAGTGGCAGTGATCCAGGCTGGGCGGCCTCCATCCAGCAGGCCAGGGCACCGGCTACCATGGCCATGTCCATTTCGTTGCGTTCGGCAATCTCGTCCAGCAGGGCCATGGTCTTGGCCAGCTTCTTGTCTTCGGCGAACGCCAGCAGCTGGGTTTCAAACTGCTGCTCGCGCATTTTCTTCAGTTCCACCGGCGAGGGCAGCTCGTAGGCCTGCATCGGGGAGTTGGTGGCGCGCTCAAGAGTGCGCAGCCAGCTCCGCTCCCGGGGCGTAACCAGCAGAATGGCCTTGCCCTCCCGACCGGCGCGGCCGGTGCGGCCAACCCGGTGGATGTAGGCTTCGGTGTCGTAAGGCACATCGTAGTTGATCACGTGGGTAATGCGCGGCACGTCCAGGCCGCGTGCCGCCACGTCCGTTGCCACGATAATGTCTTTCTTGCCGCGCTTGAGATCTTCCACCGTCTGTTCCCGCTGGCGCTGGTTCAGATCGCCATTCAGGGGCGCCACGGCATGGCCGCGAGCGGATAGCTTCTCGGCCAGCAGGGTGGTTTCCGCCTTGGTGCGCACGAAGATGATCGAGGCGTCAAACGGCTCCACTTCGAGGATGCGGGTCAGGGCGTCGAGCTTGCGCTCGGCGTAGACCGGCAGCACGAACTGGGCAATGCGCTCCACGGTGCGGGTTTCGCTCTCGATCCGCACTTCGGTGGCGTTCTTCAGATAAGTCTGGGCCACCTTCTTGATCTGTGGCGGCATGGTGGCCGAGAACAGGGCGCGCTGGCAGTTCTCCGGCGTCTTGGCAAGAATCGCCTCAACGTCGTCAATAAAGCCCATGCGCAGCATTTCGTCTGCTTCGTCCAGAACCAGTGCCTTCAGGTTGTCCAGCTTCAATGTGCCTTTGCGCAGGTGATCCAGCATCCGGCCCGGTGTGCCTACGATCACCTGGGCACCGCGGCGCAGCCCCTTGATCTGGGGGTAAAAGTCCTGGCCACCGTAGATCGGCAGCACATGGAAGTTGCGGAATCGGCTGGCGTAGGTGGTGAAGGCTTCTGCCACCTGGATGGCCAGTTCCCGGGTCGGTGCCAGCACCAGAATCTGGGGCTCGGCGATGGAGGCGTCGATCCGGCTGAGCAGGGGCAGGGCGAACGCGGCGGTCTTGCCGGTGCCGGTCTGGGCAACGCCCAGCAGGTGATTGCCCGCCAGCAGCGCAGGGATGGACTGCGCCTGGATGGGAGACGGGGTTTCGTAGCCAACGGCGGAGACGGCATCAAGGACGGCCGGATCAAGCCCCAGTTCGGCAAAGGTCAATTCAGACATGGATTTACTCGGAATTCGGGAGGTAGAGCATGGCCGGGCAATGGCCATGCATGATGTGGGCGCAGTATAGCGGTTTTGTCCAGCTTTTTGTATGAAAAACCAATTCCGTCGCGTAGGTAGTTGCCGGGGATGCGCCGTTGCGTTGTCGGCGGATATTGGGCAATCTTGCTCCTTATCCCGATAGGTTGCTAACAGGAAACACACGATGACTTTTGATGAGTTGTTACAGGCCGCCGACAGCGGCCAGCCACTGGCGATGCCCAAAAGCTGGTCACAGGGGCGGGCGACCTTTGGTGGTCTTACGGCAGCGCTGGTGTTTGAACGTATGGCGCAGAGGGTACCCAAGGATCGTGCCATGCGATCCATGCAGGTCTCCTTCGTAGGGCCGGTGGAGCCCGGGGTGCCAGCCAGCTTCGAAACAGACATTCTGCGTGAGGGGCGGGCGGTCAGCCAGGTGCAGGGCCGGATCATGCAGAACGGCGAGCCGCGGCTGGTGTGCCTGGCAAGCTTCGGCGGTGACCGGGAATCACAGGTGCAACTGGAGCCACAGCCTGCGCCGGACGCTTCCCCGGTAGACCAGTGCCCGAGCCTTGATCATATCCCGGGTGTGACTCCCGATTTCGTTCAGCACATCGAGATGCGCTGGGCGTTTGGTCACTTTCCCTTCAGTGGCAAGGGTGGGCGGGAAATGGGCGGCTGGATGCAGTTCCGGACCCCTCCCCGGACATTCACCGATGCTCACATCGTCGCGCTGGTGGATGCCTGGCCTCCGGCCCTGTTGCCTCACTTTGGCAAACCGGTCAGCGCCAGCTCCCTGAGCTGGGCGCTGGATATCCTGCACCCCAGGCCAGTCATCGAGCCGGGCGACTGGCTGCTGTACAAAGCGTCGATTGACCAGGCCGGCGCGGGTTATGGACATACCCAGGCCGGTATCTGGACGGCACGCGGCGAGCTGGTCGCGCTCAGTCGCCAGACGGTAACGGTGTTCGGGTAAGGTGCTCGGATAAGGTGCCCGGATAAGGTGTTCGGATAACGCCCCGCCTCAGGCGGCCAACTCCGATCTCAGGGCATCAATGACGATCCGGGCAAAGTCCTCCGGTGAATCTTCCTGGAGGAAGTGGCCACCCCGGAGTGTAATGTGGGGCTGGCCATGGGCGCCGGGAATGCGGCGTTGCATGGTTCTCTCGCCACCCCGGGTGATCGGGTCGCCGTTGCTGAAACAGGTAATAAAGGGCTTTTTCCACTTCTCGAGTACCCGCCAGGCGGCCTGATTGGCCAGGCTGTCCGGTGAGCCAGGTTCGGTTGGAACCAGTTTGGGGAACGCCCGCGCGCCAGCCTTGAACTCCGAGGACGGGAATGGCGCCTCGTAGGCGGCCAGTTCCGCCTTGCTCAGGGTGCGGTCAGTGCCTAACTGGACAATGCGACCAACCGGGAACCAGGGGCTATGGCTGGCAAACGCCTTCCATACGGAAAACACGGTCGGCACCGGCGTATCGCCGGTGGGCAGCATGCCGTTGCCTACGATGATACGGCTGAACCTCTGAGGGTGCTCGGCGGCGAGTCGCAGACCCAGGAGCGAGCCCCAGTTCTGGCACACCAGGGTGATGTTGCTCAGGTCAAGCTGTTCCAGCCAGCTCGCCAGCCAGGCCAGGTGCCGACTGTAACTGTAGTCTTCCACCGATGCGGGTTTGTCAGACTTGCCGAAGCCGATCAGGTCGGGCGCCAGCACCCGGTGTCCGGCACCGGCAACCGGAGGAATCATGTGTCGGTACAGGTACGACCAGGAAGGCTCTCCGTGCAGCATCACCACCGGTGAGCCGTCGCGCGGTCCCTCGTCGACATAATGCATCCGGAGGCCGGGCGCTACGTTGAGGTGGTGAGGAGCGAAAGGGTAATCCGGAAGGCCGGCGAAGCGGGCTTCATCGGTTCTCAGAATACGCATGCCATCGACTGTCCTGACTGATTGAATGCGTGATTGTCGGGCTTCCCGGCGGGTGTTTCAGCCCTACTACAATCGTCGAATATCAGGATAAATCAGATGGAACGTTACTGTGTTTGAGTTGCGTAACAGAGCGTTGTCTGTGTGTCAGGATGCGATGCCGAACAGACGCTCGGGGTTGTCGACGCGAGCCAGCGCCTGATCGCAGCAATTCACCGCGCCACAATCGTCGGCCGAGCACAGTCCGATGGTTCGGCACTCGATGTCCTGGTGCTGGTTGCCCTCGTTCCGGAAAATCCGGGCACGGGAGAGAATGGAGTGGCAATGGCCGCAGAGCAGAGTGGGAACGGCGCTGCCTTCGGCCAGAAGTGCTGTGTAATGTTGATGTTGAGTCATAGATAACCTCCTGCTTAATGCCAACATATGGGTCAAGTATGACATTTCAAAGTCGGATCGACGGTTAAATACGGTTCACCTGTCCGGATCGACCACCGGTCGCCGGTTCGAACGCTTGTCGTCCCAGTCCAGTTCCTTCGGGTCGTACCAGCCGATGGCCGTCAGTACCCGCTCCCGGGTCTGGGGTGACAGCGTCGGCCACAGGTCCTGGAAATCCTCCAGGCCGGCTTCCCGTTGTCGCTGCTGCTTGCTTTGCAACCGGTTGATGATCCGGGGCAGTTGCAGGGCCTCGCCCAACTGTCCGGGCACGATCACCTCCTGCCCGAGGACTTTGCGCCGGTGGGTTCTGGCCGCGAGCACCCGGCGCAGTTCTGTGGCGGCCTCAAGTGCCGATTCAACGGTAAAGGTTTCCAAATCCAATAACATTACCTGTCAGTTGGCTGATCAATAACCGACCACTATACCCCGAAGAGGGCTACAGTGGCCATGACAGCGTGGTAGGCTAGCTAGCCGGGCAGCCCGGTCTGAACCGCATCGGGCGCCAAATCCAGGATTCATTTTCGGGGAACAGCCTGATCTATGTACGCAAAACTTGAAACACGGACTTTTCTGGCCCTGTTGGTAGGGGTTTCCCTGGCGTTTGTCTTCCTGATGAAGCCGTTTTTCGGGCCGATCTTCTGGGCCGTCGCCATCGCCCTGATCTTCCATCCGGTCCAGCAGCTGCTGGTGCGAAAGTTCGGCGAGCGCCCGAATCTCAATGCCTTGATTACCCTGTTTATCTGTCTGGTGATCGTGGTTATTCCGGTGCTGGTGCTGATTACGTCCCTGGTGGCGGAGGGCGTCGCGCTCTATCAGCAGATCCAGAGCGGCGAGATTCGCCCGGGCGAGTATATTGACCGGGTCAACCAGTCGTTTCCGGCCATTCAGGCGTTTCTGGCCCAGTTCGATATCAGTT
Organism: Marinobacter sp.; assembly: GCF_041984545.1. Taxonomy (GTDB): domain Bacteria; phylum Pseudomonadota; class Gammaproteobacteria; order Pseudomonadales; family Oleiphilaceae; genus Marinobacter. Next base: position 53,449 of record NZ_JBHIXV010000006.1, read on the forward strand.
TCGCGGAACTTCGGGATCGCGCCGTCAATCTGTTTGTCGGTGGCAGCCAGTTCCTGGCCAGGCAGGCCCTGGGCGTTGGCCAGAATACCTTCCAGTTCTTCCTGGGGCTGGCGTTGATGGTCTACCTGGCGTTCTTCCTGCTGCGGGACGGCAGTGCCCTGGTGGAGTTGATCATCCGGGCCCTGCCCCTGGGCGACGAGCGGGAAAGGCTGTTGTTCGCCAAGTTCGCCGAGGTCACACGGGCAACCGTAAAAGGCAATCTGTTGATTGCCATCATCCAGGGTGCCCTTGGCGGGCTGATTTTCTGGATACTCGGCATCAGCGGCGCCCTTCTGTGGGGCGTTGTCATGGCGATTGTCTCCCTGTTACCGGCGGTGGGTGCGGCCCTGGTGTGGGTGCCGGCTGCCATCTACCTGGCGGCGATTGGCGATATTTTCGAGGCGGCCATTCTCACCACGTTTGGCGTGGTGGTCATCGGGCTGGCGGATAATCTGCTGCGCCCGGTTCTGGTGGGCCGGGATACCAAGCTGCCTGATTACATCGTGTTGCTGTCAACGCTCGGCGGTATTGTCATGTTCGGAGTGAACGGCTTCGTGATGGGCCCCCTGGTGGCCGCCCTGTTCATGGCCTTCTGGGGCATTTTTATCCGGGAGTTCAGTGAAGGGGCCCAGAGCCCCAATGCGGAGCGAGATTCCCGGGGGCCGAAAAGCCCCGAGTAGCCGGAGGCAGAGGCAGGTGATGTCGATCAAGGCGACATGAGACAAAAGTATGGTAGTCTTTGAAGTGTTTGCCCCAGCCTGTGGAGATAGGCACCACATAACAAGAAAGAAACCGATATCGGTGGGATATCAGGAGTTGAGCAGGTGAGTACCATGAGAAAAGCAACCACCCGACTGGGACGACTGGCCGCTGCAGCCGGCCTGGCCGTTACCCTGGGCTTTGCCCCCGCGGCATTCGCAGACGAGATTGTTGCACTCAAAAATGCACTTTACGGCGCAGGGTACGAAGTAACCAATGTCAGCCCGCAGATGGACGACAGCACCCGGGCCGCGCTGACGAAGTTCCAGAAAGACCAGGGGCTCCAGGCCACTGGCATTCTTGATGAGCCGACCAAGAAGGCTCTTGGCATGATCGAAGTGCAGGTGGCAGCTGCCAAGCCCGAGCAGACGGCCAACACTTCCGGTTCGCAGGCGAAGACGTCGGACAGCGCGGCAGCCGCTGGCGAGCAGTCGGAGCAGTCGCAGGATGGCGCCATTGAGGAAGACGAGGACGGCGGCTGGTCCCTCTGGTAAATCCTGGCCAGCCAAATAAAAACCGCCGACAGTCTGTCGGCGGTTTTTTTGTGCCTGAAGCGCGCTCCGCGGGTCAGTCGAGCTTGGAAAGATCCCGAACGGCGCCTTTGTCGGCACTGGTGGCCAGAAGCGCATAGGCCTTGAGTGCGGCAGACACTTTGCGGTCTCTGGGCAGCTCCGGTTTCCAGCCCTTGGCATCGCGGGCCTCACGGCGACGGTCCAGTTCACGCTGGTCGAGCTCGACGTTGATGGTCCGATTGGGAATGTCGATCCGGATAAGATCGCCATTTTCGATCAGGCCGATGGCACCGCCGGCTGCCGCCTCCGGTGAGGCGTGCCCGATGGACAGGCCGGAGGTTCCCCCGGAGAACCGGCCATCGGTCAGCAGCGCGCATTCCTTGCCCAGCCCCTTGGATTTCAGGTAACTGGTGGGGTACAGCATCTCCTGCATGCCAGGCCCACCACGGGGACCTTCGTAACGGATGATGACAACCTCTCCCGGTTTCACCTCGTCGGCGAGAATCCCGGCCACGGCCGAATCCTGGCTCTCAAACACCCGGGCCCTCCCTTCGAACACGTAGATGCTCTCGTCAACACCGGCGGTCTTGACCACGCAGCCGTCGAGGGCAATGTTGCCATAGAGCACGGCAAGGCCGCCCTCGGAGCTGTAGGCGTTCTCCACCGAACGGATGCAGCCGGTTTCCCGGTCACCGTCCAGGGAAGGCCAGCGGGTACTCTGGGAGAAAGCGGTCTGGGTAGGGATGCCTGCCGGCCCGGCCTTGTAGAATTCCACCACCTCGGGCGTTGGCGAGCGCATGATGTCCCAGGTCTCCAGCGCCTCCCGCATGGTCTTGCTGTGCACCGTGGGAAGATCGGTATTGATCAGTCCGCCGCGCTCCAGCTCACCCAGGATGCCCATGATACCGCCGGCCCGATGCACATCTTCCATGTGGTATTTCGGGGAGTTGGGCGCCACCTTGCACAGCTGCGGGACACGGCGGGACAGTTGATCGATCTCGTTGAGGGTGAACGGCACCCCACCTTCCTGGGCCGCCGCCAGCAGATGCAGGATCGTATTGGTGGAGCCGCCCATGGCAATGTCCATCACCATGGCGTTTTCGAAGGCGGCCATGGAGGCAATGCTCAGGGGGAGCACGCTGGCATCGTCCTGCTCGTAATAGCGTCTCGCATTCTCCACAATCTGGCGACCGGCCTTCAGGAACAGCTGCTCGCGGTCGGCATGGGTGGCCAGCAGAGAGCCGTTGCCGGGCAGGGCCAGGCCGATGGCCTCGGTCAGGCAGTTCATGGAGTTGGCGGTGAACATGCCGGAGCAGGATCCGCATGTGGGGCAGGCGCTGCGCTCGTACTCCTCGACCATTTCATCGCTGGCATTGGGGTCGGCCGCGATCACCATGGCATCCACCAGATCCAGCTTGTGTTCCGACAGCTTGGTCTTGCCGGCCTCCATGGGGCCGCCGGAGACAAAAACGGTGGGTATGTTCAGGCGCATGGCGGCCATCAGCATGCCCGGGGTGATCTTGTCGCAGTTGGAAATGCACACCAGGGCATCGGCGCAGTGGGCATTGACCATGTATTCCACCGAATCGGCGATCACTTCCCGGGACGGCAGGGAATACAGCATGCCGTCGTGGCCCATGGCGATGCCATCGTCCACGGCGATGGTGTTGAATTCCTTGGCAACGCCGCCGGCCGCCTCGATCTCGCGGCACACCAGTTGGCCCAGGTCTTTAAGGTGCACGTGGCCCGGTACAAACTGGGTGAAGGAGTTGGCAACCGCAATAATCGGCTTGCCAAAATCTTCGTTTTTCATACCGGTGGCGCGCCAGAGGGCGCGGGCGCCGGCCATGTTGCGACCGGCGGTGGAAGTCCGCGAACGATACTGAGGCATGGTGGTCTGGTCTCTCTGTTGGGGCCTGATGACGTCGATCAAAAAAACAGAGGATACCAGATTAGACTCCAGGCGCATGGTTGTTTTCAGGGGTGCTGTTTACAATAGTTAACACAGTGTTCATTTTTGTTCCGGTTTGAACCGGCAAGGAGTATGCCTATGGCTGGCCAGGAAAGCCTGCCGCTTCGTCGTCTGAAAGAGTTCCAGCCCCTGAACCGGCTGACCGATGATCAGTTGGTGCTGTTGGCCAGTCGGGCCGAGCGCCGGACCCACGGGCCCGGGCAGCGGGTCCTGGAGCGGGGCGTGCGCGACGGCCTGGATTTCTTCCTGATTGCCGGCAAGATCGAACTGGAATCCCAGGATGGTCGAAAATCGGTGATCGAGGCGGAGACCGAAAAGGCCCTGAACCCCATTGCGCGCCTGCAGCCACGCATGTACCACGTTACCGCCGTCAAGCCCTGCGAGTTCCTGGTGGTGGAGCAGGAGATCCTGAACCAACTACTACGGGCCGCACCGGTGGCACAGGTGGAGATGGATTCCGGCGAGGGCCTGGGGAGTGGCGAAAGTGAGGAACATCACCTGCTGATGGAGTTCTACTCGGAGCTGAGGTCGAATCAGATCAAGTTGCCAAGCGTTCCGGATGTTGCCTGGAAAGTGCGCCGCGCTGTGGACCGAGAAGACTCCACCGCGGATCAGGTGGCGCTGGCAGTCTCGGCCGACCCGGCCATGGCGGCGAAACTGGTGCGTGCCTGTAACAGCCCCCTGTACCGGGGCTTCAGCGATGTGCGCAACGTGCGTGAGGCCGTCGTCCGATTGGGCATGCGCACTACCCGGCAGCTGGTGACCGTGTTTTCCATGCGAGAAGTGTTCAAGACCCGGCAGCCGGCGCTGCAGAAAGAAATGGAGAAGCTCTGGCGCCATTCCCGTGAGGTGGCGGCACTGAGCTGGGTGCTGGCAGACCACGCCACCCGTCTGGACCCTGAGGAAGCGCTGCTGGCGGGCCTGCTGCACGACATCGGTGTAGTGCCCATCCTGGTACAGGCCGAGCATCACGTGAACCTCTTTGCCGATGAGGCCAACCTGCGCCACGCCATCGATGAGCTCAGGGCTGACGTGGGCACCGCGGTGCTGGAGAACTGGTCGTTCCCGCCGGCGTTTGTCGAGGCGGTTCGCCATGCCGAGGACTGGGACTACGAGTGCCGGGAGAGCAATCCCCAGCTGGTGGACGTGGTGATCGTGGCGCAATTGCATTCGATGATCGGTTCCAGCCAGAATGCAGACCTGCCCCCGTTCGACCGTGTGCCTGCCTACCGGCGTCTGGGAGAACTTGAATTGAACGCTTCGCGCAGTTTGCAGCTTCTGACAGAGGCCAGGGCCCGGGTCGACGAAGTGCAGCAATTGCTGTCCATTCGATAGCGTAACGGACAGCGTGGACTGTGGAGCCTGAATGCCGGTGACTGTTGAACTTATGAACGTACCTCTGTTCCCCCTGAATTCCATTGTCCTGCCCAGGGGGCGGATTCCCCTTCAGCTGTTCGAGCCAAGGTACATCGACATGTTGACCCGCTGTCTCAAGGAAGACCGTGGATTTGTTGTTGTGCTGCTGCGCGAGGGCGGCGAGACCGGGCCGGTGGCGGCTTTCTACGACATCGGCACCTACGTGCGCATCATCGACTTTCAGCAGCTGGAGAACGGATTGCTGGGAATCACGGTGGAGGGCGAATCCAAGGTGTCCGTGGTGCGAAGCTGGCAACAGGAGGACGGTCTCAATGTGGGCGATGTCGAGTGTCTGGTGGAAGAGGCCGGAAGCGAGGTGCCGGAACGCTACAGCGAATTGCCCTCGGTGCTGCGGGCCCTGTTTCGGCACCCGGTGATCCGCGATCTCAACATGGACATCGACTACGAGGATGCCCGGGACGTTGGCTGGCGGCTGACCGAACTGCTGCCGCTGGACAAACAGGAAAAACAGAAGCTGGTTGAGCTGCAGGACCCCCTGGAACGCCTCGACCGCCTCCAGGGATTGCTGGAAGCCCTGGAGGAAGGCTAGCAGGTCGGGAGCCGCCTAGCGGATCTCGGCGGGGGCGGGCTGGAAACCGACCACCGCTTCTTCCCAGGAATGCGCTACGTAGGCGCCGGCGAACAACAGCCAGAGCACGACGGCCGCCGCCAGGGTGATGTCCGGCGCCAGTGGTACACGGTCGTAGCGGCTGTAACTGGCCCTCACCGCGCCGGTCACGGCAAGCCCCAGCAACAGTCCGCCGATCACATCGGTAAACCAGTGAACCCCCAGGTAGAGTCGACTCAGAGCCACCGGAATCAGGGGCAGGGACAGCAGCACGTAGTGTTGCCAGCGCTTGCGGTGCCGGCTTTCGCCCGCAACAAAGCTCGCAGCCAGCGTCACCAACAGAGTAATGCCTGCGGCATGGCCGCTCGGAAACGCGCCCGACGACGGCGGTAGCAGGACCTCATGGGGCCTGGGCACTGCGAGCAGTGATTTCAGACTCCACACCAGCAGGATGGTCACCGCCGCAGCCAGTGCTATGTGCAATGCCGCCGCGTAGTAACCCCTGAACGCCAGGGCGGCGCACGCGAGTACCCCGGCGGCAATCAGCACCGGCGGATCACCCAGCAGGGTCAGGGCAATAAAGGGAGCGTCCAGCAGGGGCTGGCGCAGCTGATCGAACCATTGAAGCGTGGCCTGGTTGAAACCGTCCAGCAGGTGGGTTGAGGTGGCGAGCTGGCCCCACAGAAGGCAGAGTGACGAGGCGCCCAGGGCAAGCAACAGGGAGGCGAGGGGGAACTCGCCCTCGCTTGCGGGGCGATGATTGGTATAAAGCCGCCAGAACCGATGGGTTGCTTCGTACTGTGCCATCCATCGTTTAAGCCACTGATACAGCCAGCTGTCCTCGCCCAGTCCCATCTGGAACCGTAGCACCAGGAAATAGACCAGCACCAGCACCAGGATGCTGACGCCTGTTACTGCGTAGAAGTGAGCCGGCGGCCGGATGTCACTGGCCAGAGCGCTGCCGACGACGAAGCCCGGAACAATGTAGACCGGTGCCCAGGCCAGCGCGGAACCGACATTGAAAGCCAGGAAGCGGCGCCAGGACATCATCAGTGCGCCAGCTATCAGAGGAATGATGGGTCTCAACGGGCCAACGAAGCGCCCGATAATGACGCTCTTGCCGCCATGCCGGTGGAAAAACCTCTCCCCCTTGCCAATCAGCACGGGGTAGCGGCTGAGTGGCCAGAGGTCGGTCAGTCGGCCCTGAAGCAGACGGCCGAGAGCGAAGCTTGCGGTATCCCCGGCGATGGCGCCAAGTCCGGCCCAGAGCAGCGCCTCGGGCAGGGGCATGCCGGTTTCCCCGGCCAGAACGGCCACCGCGAACAGGATAGCGACGCCGGGAACCACAATCCCGGCAAGGGCCAGGGACTCAATGAACGCGGTAACAAACAGCGCCAGGGCCAGCCAGCCGGGGTTGGCGCCGAGCCAGGCCGAGAGCTCGTTCAGCCAGCCACTGCTCATGTCGTGATGGTTTCTCCGGGGCTGAACCAGACCGAATCCGCGCCACGCCTGCGGGCTTCCTCCATGGCCTGGTGCGCCCGCTTGCGGAGCGTGTCGGTGCGGGTGTCGCCGCTGCCGCGAGTGGTGCAGCCCAGGCTGACGGTAACACGGCCCACCACTGGCCACTGGTGCTCGGCAATGGTTCGGCGAATCCGTTCAGCGATTACCCGCAAACCTTCCTCGGGTGTGAAGGGCAGAATCAGGAAAAACTCGGCATCCTTGAGCGTGTAGAGGCTGTCGCCGGCGCGAATGACGCCGAACAGGTGCTCGGTCATGTTGCGCAGTAGCACCTGGGCCTGGTCCCGGCCATGGAGGTCGCTGATGTCGTCCGCGTAGTCAATGCGCAGGTTGATCACGGACAGGCAATGGCCAGTGGCGATGGCGCGGCTGATTTCCTTCTGCAGTGTCTCGTCCAGGAACCGGGCATTGTGGGCGCCGGTCACCGGATCTGTGATGGCGAGGTCTTCTGCAGACTGGGCCATATGGCCGTAGTGCCAGATGTAAAGCGAGGCCACAGCCAACAGCAGAAACAGCCCGCTGATCACCGTGAGAGCTTCGGCCGGGGCCAGGTCAAATAGCAGCACAACTGACATCGGCACCAGCAGCACGAGTGACAGTGCCAGCCCCTGGCGCAGGGGCAGAATCAGCAGGTTGAGTACCACCAGGGGCATGGCCCAGTGGCTGATGCCGGGCGCTTCCAGGCTGAGCAGGGCCGCCAGAAGGCCGCTGTTCAGGCCGGCCAGGATGATCAGGTGGCCTGGCGCCGATAGCTGGTGGCGCCGGCAGATCACGGTGTAGACCGCACCGGCGAAGGTGAGGACTGCCATGCCGGCGGCCAGATAGAAGAGCTCATAGAAGCCATAGCGCAGGTTCTGCATTGCCAGCGTGAAGATGAACACGCAGGCGAGGCCGTAGCCGAAGGCATGGGTCCAGGTACGCAGGCGGGTCTCGGTCATGATGCCTGTCCCCGGCTTGGCTGTGCGGGCTTCGACCAGGCGCTGTAGGCCTGGCTGCGGTTGCCGCCCTGTTGTTGCGCCCGGCGCAGGGCGTTGGCGGCACTCTGTTGCAGGGTGTTGGCGTCATCGCCGATATTCAGTCCGGCAATCCCGGTGCTGACAGTCAGATTCATGCCGTGCGACTCAAGCAGGGTCGCCAGACCCTTGCGGATAATCTCCGCCCTGGTGAGGGCGTCGCCCGTGGAAATGCCTGGCAGGATCACCAGAAACTGGAGATCGGCCACCCGGTAGTAGGTGTCGAAATCCCGGATCTGGGAGTGCAGATACCGGCCGATCCGGGGGAGGATGGAGCGGATATCTTCGTCAGGCTCACTCTCGCTCAGATGCGCATCCAGCCCGATCATCAGAATCGACATGTCGGTGCCTTCACGCTCGCTGCGCTGGATTTCCTTGTGCAGGTCGGCAGAGAGGTACTCCCGGCTGGCGGCCTGGGTAAGTTCATCGGTTCGGCGAAGCGGCGCCAGTTGGCGGCTCTTGTACTCGCGCAGGAAGATCAGCAGTGCGGACAGAAGCACCGTCAGCAAAAAGGCGCTGATCATCTGGTGCCGGTCGGCAAGCCCCACGGCCCACTGGCTTGCACTGACGGCCAGGCCAATCACAACCAGGGCTACCACAGCCGCTACGGGCGGCGGAACCAGGGCAAAGGCAACCAGTGGCAGAGCGTAGAGCCAGTGGCTGAGCACCCAGGGCCCGGTCCAGAAACTGACCAGCAGAATCAGCAGAAGAACCACGAAAAAACCCTGCTGAACCCTGGGCCACGGCTGCCTCGCACGGCCCGGGTGAAAGGTCCTCCCGGAAACAACCATCCCTGCCGCTGCTGCCGCTGCGGCAGAAACCAGGGGCTCACCGAGCAGTGCGCAGGCGGCTGCGACGGCAACCAGTGCCACAAACCCTGTCCTGGACAGCTTGCTCAACAGGAATTTTTCGGCCATCTGGGCCATGGTGTCCTTCCTTTTTTGAACTCCCTGAAAAAACGTCAGGTAATGCCGGAGTATGGCATACCGCAGCGGTATAATATCTGTTTGGGATGCGTACTTGAAACGGGAAAGGTAAAGTTAGGCCCTTATTCCCGATTCCGCTTTGAAACAGAAAGGTAACAGAATGGATATTGCAGCTTACATGGCCGAGGTGGGGCAACAGGCGCGTGCAGCGGCCACCCGGGTCGCCCGCTCGACCACCGCCGTGCGCAATCAGGCTCTGCTGGCCACCGCGGAGGCCCTTGATTCGGCCCGGGAGGAGCTGGCCCTGGCCAATGCCAAGGATTTGCAGCGCGGCCGGGAAAACGGTCTGGATGCGGCGATGCTTGACCGGCTGGAGCTGACGGGCCAGCGCATTGACGCCATGATCGAGGGACTGCGCCAGGTGGCTTCGCTGCCCGACCCGATCGGCGCCATCACCGACATGACCTATCGGCCTTCCGGTATCCAGGTGGGCAAGATGCGGGTTCCGCTGGGGGTCATCGGCATCATCTACGAGTCCCGGCCGAATGTGACAGTGGAGGCCGCCAGCCTGTGCCTGAAATCCGGCAATGCCACCATCCTGCGCGGCGGTTCCGAATCCATACATTCCAACCAGGCCATCGCCCGCTGCCTGGCTGAGGGGCTGGCCAGCGCCGGTTTGCCCGAGTCGGCGGTGCAGGTCATCAAGACCACAGACCGCGCCGCGGTTGGCGAATTGATCACCATGCCGGCCTATGTCGATGTGATCGTGCCCCGGGGCGGCAAGGGCCTGATCGAGCGAATCAGTCGCGACGCCCGGGTTCCGGTGATCAAGCACCTCGACGGTGTTTGCCATGTCTACATCGACAGCCATGCAGATCCCGAGAAAGCACTGAAGGTGGCGGTCAATGCCAAGACCCAGCGCTATGGCACCTGCAATACCATGGAGACCCTGCTGGTGGATCGGGAGATTGCCGAAGATATCCTGCCGCTGCTGGCCTCGGCCTTTGTTGAGAAAGGCGTGGAGCTCCGCGGCTGCGAGCAGACCCGTGCATTCGTAGAGGGCCTGGCGGCAGCCACCGAGGCCGATTGGGAGGCGGAGTACCTGGCGCCGATTCTGGCCATCCGCGTCGTTGATGGTCTCGACGGTGCCATCGAGCACATCAACCGTTACAGTTCCCAGCACACCGATAGCATCATCACCGAGAACTACACCCGGGCCCGGCGGTTCCTGACCGAGGTGGACTCGAGTTCGGTGATGGTCAATGCGTCCACCCGGTTTGCCGATGGCTTCGAGTATGGACTGGGGGCAGAGATCGGTATTTCCACCGACAAGATTCACGCGCGTGGGCCAGTGGGGCTCGAAGGACTAACCTCCCAGAAATACGTGGTGTTCGGCGACGGCCACATCCGGACCTGATCGTCATGCATGTGATCTATGGCGGCACCTTCGACCCGATCCACCACGGTCACCTGAGGCTGGCTCTCGAGGTGTGGGATCGCATCGGGGTGGACACCATCAGCCTGGTACCCTGCCACATTCCGCCCCACCGGGACGAAACCGGAGCAACCCCGGATCAGCGGCTCGCGTTGCTCAGGCTGGCCGTTGCCGGGGAGCCCGGGCTGAAGATCGACGACCGGGAGCTCAGGCGCCAGGGTGCATCGTATACGGCGGACACTCTGCGCCAGTTGCGCGATGAGCTCGGCCCCGACGAGCCGTTGGCCATGGTGGTGGGCACCGATTCTTTCGCGGATTTCGACCGCTGGCGTGACTGGCAGCGGATTCCGGAGCTGGCGCATGTGATTGTGGTGCGTCGCCCGGGCGCGGAGGTGTCCGCCTCCGGATTGCCCGGCAAGCTGCTGGCCGAGCGGCGCGTAACCAATCCCCATCGCCTGCATTCCCAGCCTGCCGGCTGCCTCCTCGAACTGGAGCCGCCGTTGCTGGATATCTCGGCCACGGCCATCCGTGAGCGCATCGCCGATGGGCGTTCACCACGCTACCTCCTTCCAGATCCGGTATGGGCGGAAATTCGTCGCCTGGGGCTGTATGGCGCCTGCCCTGACGGGAACTTTTAGTGCTACAATCGCGTCTGAACAGCAGACATCGGGCGGCCATACCGGCAAACGCCCGATCAACAGGGTGATTATGCAGGCAGAGCAACTGAAAGAACTGGTCATCAACGCGCTAGAAGATGTGAAAGCACAGGACATCAGCGTCATCGATGTCCGAGACCGTACCAGCGTGACCGACTTCATGGTCCTGGCATCCGGAACCTCCAATCGACACGTCAAATCCCTTGCTGATTCCGTGGTTGGCGAAGCCAAGGACAAAGGCGTGCGTGCCAGCAATGTCGAGGGTGGTGCCGCCAGTGACTGGATTCTGGTGGATCTGGGCGATGTGGTTGTCCACGTCATGATGCCAGCCACGCGGGAATTCTACGATCTGGAGCGGTTCTGGCGCGATGCTCCTGATCTTGGTGTTGCAGGCAGCGAATAATCATGCGGTTACGTCTGATCTGCGTGGGGCAGAAAATGCCCGACTGGGTCAGTACCGGGTTTGCAGAATACGCCCGTCGAATGCCACCGGAATTGCCCCTGGACCTGGTTGAGATCCCCGTGGCCCACAGGGGCAAGAATCCTGACATACCCAGACTGATGCAGCGAGAGAGTGATGCCATCCTGGCCGCCGCCGGTCCCCGTGATCGGGTGGTTGCTCTGGAAGTTGGCGGGCGCCCCTGGTCTACCGAAAAACTGGCGAGCCAGCTTGAAAGCTGGCAGCAGGACGGCCGGGATGTCAGTTTCCTGGTGGGTGGCCCCGATGGCCTGGCGGACGACTGCCGGAAACGGGCCGACCAGCAGTGGTCGCTGTCACCGCTTACGCTGCCCCATCCGCTGGTACGCATTGTGCTCGCTGAGCAGTTATACCGGGCCTGGTCAATCACCCGCAACCACCCGTACCACCGGGCTTAGGGGGCTGTCATGGCGTGGGGCGAATTCAAGGATACCGCAGCGGAACGCCGGCTTTTCCAACGCCGGACGGTGGTTATGCTGGTGTGTGTCATCCTGGCGGTGGGGTTGTTGCTCACCCGCATGTACCAGCTCCAGGTTGTCGAACACGAAGTGTATACCACCCTCTCGGACAAGAACCGGGTGCAGGTGCAGTCGGTGCCACCGCCCCGTGGCCTGGTGTACGACCGAAATGGCGTGCTGCTGGCTGAGAACCGCCCGGTGTTCAGTGTCACGCTCGTGCCTGAACGGGTGCAAGGCATGGACGAAACCCTGGCCAGGCTGGGCGAATTTCTCGCCATCTCTCCCGAGGATCTGGAACGTTTCCACCGGCGCCTGGAAGAGCCCCGTCGGCCCTTTCAGGAGATCCCCCTGCGGTACGACCTGACCGAGCAGGAAATGGCCCGGCTGGCCGTGCATCGGCATGAGCTCCCGGGCGTGGAAGTGGAAGCGGAACTGGTGCGCTACTACCCGCACAGTGAGCTGACCGCCCATGCCCTGGGCTTCGTTGGTCGCATAAATCGCGAAGAATTGCAGCGGATCGATCCGGTCAACTACGCCGGTACCAACTACATTGGCAAGTCCGGCATTGAGCGCTTCTACGAGGAAATCCTGCACGGCAAGGTAGGCTATCAGCACGTGGAAACCAACGCCCGGGGTCGAACTCTGCGGGTGCTGGAGAGGGAAAATCCTGTGCCTGGCGAGGATCTCCAGCTACACCTGGATCTGCGCCTCCAGCAGCGCGCCCACGAACTGCTGGACGGGCGTCGCGGCGCCATCATTGCCATCCAGCCCGACACCGGCGGGATCCTGGCCCTTGCCAGTGTGCCCGGCTTTGATGCCAACAAGTTCGTCACCGGCATCAGCGTGGATGATTATCGGGAGTTGAGCGACAGCAAGGACAAGCCCCTGTTCAACCGGGCCCTCAGAGGGCAATACCCGCCCGGCTCCACACTCAAGCCCATGCTTGCCGTTGCCGCCCTCGACAGCGGCGCCACCACCCGCGATTACACCATCTGGGACCCTGGTCATTTCCGCCTGAACGAGGGTGGTCGGGTCTGGCGCGACTGGAAGCGAACCGGTCATGGCTGGGTGGATCTCAAGGACGCCGTTGCCGAATCCTGCGACGTTTACTTCTACGAGGTGGCCACCGAGATGGGGGTGGACACCATGTACAGCTATCTGTCCCGGTTCGGTTTCGGAGAAGACGCGGCACTGGATGTGTCCGGTGCCCTGAGCGGTCTGCTGCCGTCCAGGGAGTGGAAACGTGCGGTGCGCAATGAGCCCTGGTATCCGGGCGATTCGGTCAACCTGGGTATTGGCCAGGGATTCATGCTGGCGACGCCACTTCAACTGGCAACCGCGACCGCGTTGATCGCCAATCGGGGCGAGTGGGTGGAGCCACGGTTGTTGAAAGACATCAGGGGCGATCATCCGGTCGATGAGTTCCTGCCCGAGGAAACCCACCAGCCGCTCACCCTGAAAAACCCGAACGACTGGGAGTACGTGGTCGAATCCATGGTCGAGGTCATGCATGGCCGCAAGGGTACGGCCCGCGGCGCGGCTGCCGGAGCATCCTATCGGATGGCCGGGAAAACCGGCACGGCCCAGGTGTTCAGTCTTGCCGAGGACGAGGAGTACGACGCCGAGGAAGTCAGGGAGCGGCTGCGCGATCACGCCCTGTTTGTCGGTTTCGCCCCGGTGGATGACCCCCAGATTGCTGTTGCCGTGATTGTCGAGAATGGCGGTAGCGGCAGTGGTACTGCAGCGCCGGTAGCCAGGGCCATGTTCGATTCCTGGCTACTGGAATTCGGTAAAGAGGCCGACGCAACGCTGGTCAGCGATGTCCGGGCACGGGGAAGCGACTGATGGCGTTCAAGGCAATACTGGATCCGACGGCCACGAACCCCCTGGGCAGGCAGCGAAGTCTGTGGTCGGCGCTGCACATTGATCCCATTCTGCTGGGGCTTCTGATTCTGCTGGTATCCGGTGGTCTGTTCGTGCTCTACAGCGGTGCCGATCGAAACCTGGAGGTGGTCAAGGCACAGGGTATCCGTCTCGCGGTCGCGTTTGTGGTCATGCTGGTGTTTGCGCAGCTTGATCCCTCGGTATTCCGCCGCTGGGCGCCCTGGCTCTACGGTGTGGGCCTATTGGCGTTGGTCGCGGTGCTGCTGGTGGGTGTGGGTGCAAAAGGGGCCCAGCGTTGGCTGGCCGTTCCGGGTTTGCCGAGGTTCCAGCCTTCGGAACTGATGAAACTGGTGGTGCCGATGATGGCCGCCTGGTACCTGTCCCGGCACTTCCTGCCACCAAGGCTCCGGCAGGTGGCCGTCGGGCTCGCCATTGTCCTGGTGCCGATGGTGATGATCATCCAGCAGCCGGACCTGGGCACCTCATTGCTGGTGGGTATGGCCGGCCTGTTTGTGGTGTTCTTTGCTGGCATCAGCTGGAAGCTGATCGCCGCGTTCGTCGCCATGGTGTCGGTGTCGGCGCCACTGATGTGGTTCTTCGTCATGCGTGACTACCAGAAGCAGCGGGTATTGACGTTGCTCGACCCCCAGAGCGACCCTCTCGGAGCCGGCTGGAATATTATCCAGTCCAAGACCGCCATTGGCTCCGGCGGAGTTGATGGCAAGGGCTGGCTGCAGGGCACCCAGTCCCATCTGGAATTCCTGCCCGAGAGCCACACCGATTTCATTGTGGCGGTGCTGGCCGAAGAGTTCGGCTTTATCGGTATGCTGGTCCTGATGTCTGTGTATTTCCTGATCATTGTGCGCTGCCTCTACATTGCCTCAACCGCGCAGGATTCATTCAGTCGCCTGCTCGCGGGCGCCCTGACCATGACCTTCTTTATCTACATCTTCGTGAACGTGGGCATGGTGAGCGGCCTGCTCCCGGTGGTTGGTGTGCCCTTGCCGCTGATCAGTTACGGGGGCACCTCCAGCGTCACCTTGATGGCGGCGTTCGGGGTTCTCATGTCGATCCACACCCACCGAAGAATGATCAGTGCGTGACGAGTCGGGGTTGCCCGATGCCCTTGGGCGTGTGTAGCCCGTGGAAGTATGGAGGCCGGGTAATGGAGATTCGCCGAAGGAACCCGTTACAATGACGAAGGCAAGACCCACAAATGAAAACGATGGTCGATATCGCGTGTGTATGAGGATCTCCGGACTGTGAACAGCCTGTCTTTCCCGAACGTCCTGCTGGCGCTGCTCGCGGCCATTCTGCTTGTCGGTTGCGCTTCCGCGCCGCAAACGGACCATTCCTCCCGCTACACTATTGCGCAGGATCGGGCACCGTCCGGCAGCTTTGATGTCTCGGGGCTCGACGACGCTGTGCCGAAGTACGAGGCCCCCCGCCGGGCCGGAAACAAGTCGCCATACACGGTCTGGGGCAAGGAATACCGGGTACTTGCCAGCAACGATGGCTACGTGGCGCGGGGCACTGCGAGCTGGTACGGCGAGAAGTTCCACGGCCATAAGACATCCAACGGCGAAACCTTCGATATGTACGCCATGACTGCCGCCCATAAATCCCTGCGCATTCCCGGATATGCCCGGGTAACCAATCTCGACAACGGACGGTCGGTGATCGTGCGGGTGAATGACCGGGGGCCGTTCCACAGCGATCGGATCATTGATCTTTCCTACGCGGCGGCCAAAAAACTCGGGTATCAGGCACGTGGTACCGCGAGGGTGGAAGTGGCGGCCATTACCGTCAAGTCGGACGGTTCGATGTTTCTTGCCGGCAAGCCTTTTGTCCCCGGAGATACCGCGATGTACGCGGAAAACCCGGTGCGAGCCAGCGGCGACATCGCCATGGAAAACCGGGCTCTGTTTGTCCAGCTCGGCTCTTTCAGCAGCCGTGATCCGGCGGAAAAACTTCTCAGCCAGGTTCGCTCGGTACTGGAGAATCCTATGCGGGTGCGGGCTGTTGATACGGCTGAGGGGCGGTTCCATCGCGTGCAGGTGGGGCCGTTCAGCGACGAGCACAGCGCGCGGCAAACCCAGAGCGTGCTGGAAGCCCGAGGGTTCGACAGGTCAATCCTGCTGACCGATACCCATTAAAAACGTGTCGGGCGGAGAACCCGGCCATAAACCAGAAAATACACCTAACGACGAATGAATGGACCCATGGCTTTGAATCCTGTTTTCAGAAACCTGACTCTCGTGTTTGCGCTCATGCTCGCCCTGGTGGGAAAGGCAGTGGCCCAGTCGGTGCTGATCCCGTCGCCACCCCAGATTGCCGGCAGTTCCTACGTGCTGATGGATCCGAAGAGCGGACGCATCATCATGGAGGAGAACAGCCATGAGCGGCTGCCGCCGGCCAGTCTGACCAAGATGATGACTGCCTACATTGTCGAGCGCGAGCTCGATGAAGGCCGTATCTCCATGAGCGATATGGTGCCCATCAGCGTAAACGCCTGGAAAACGGAGGGGTCGCGGACATTCGTGCGGGAAGGCACCGAGGTATCCGTGGAAGATCTGCTGAGAGGCGTGATCATCCAGTCCGGTAACGACGCCTCAGTGGCGTTGGCAGAGTTTGTGGCCGGCAGTGAAGGGGCGTTTGTGGATATCATGAATCAGCAGGCGCAGATTCTTGGCATGAAGGATACCCACTTCGAGAACGCCACGGGGCTGCCGTCACCGGATCATTTCTCGACCGCCTACGATCTCGCCTTGCTGGCCCGGGCGATCATCAACGACTATCCCGAGAACTACCCGCTGTACGCCGAGAAACATTTCACCTACAACAACATTCGCCAGCCCAACCGCAACAGCCTGCTGTGGCGGGACGACAGTGTGGATGGCCTGAAAACCGGCCACACCGAAGAGGCGGGCTATTGTCTGGTGGCCTCGGCCAAGCGTCAGGACACCCGGTTTATCGCCGTGGTGATGGGCACCAGCAGTCCCGAGGCACGGTCCCAGGAAGTACAGAAAATGCTCAACTACGGTTTCCGTTACTATGAGAGCGAGCATCTGTTCCGGGCAGGGCAGGAACTGATGACCGCCCGGGTCTGGGGTGGCCAGTCAGAGCAGATCTCCGTGGGCATGACAGACGATGTGTTCGTCACTATTCCCCGGGGCTCCAGAAACAGCCTCGAATCGACCGTTGAGCTTGATTCCGTGATCAAGGCACCCATAAAGGTGGGAGACGAGCTTGGGCAGGTGAAAGTATCGTTCAACGGCGAAGTGCTGGTGGACCAGCCGGTACTGGCACTGACCGACGTTCCCGAGGGCGGGTTCTTCAAGCGCCTGTGGGACGCCATCAAGCTCTTTTTCGTTCAGTTGTTTCAATAGGGTGACGTGAATCCCCGGGAGTCCTGCGGCATGAGCCAGCCGAAAGCGCCAAAAATCGAATTTCCCTGTGACTACGTGATCAAGGTGATCGGCAATGCCGCGCCGGACTTCACCGAGTTCGTCGTGGAAGTTGTGGAGCAGCACGCACCCGGCATCAGCGAAACCGACATAACGGTCAACCAGAGCAGTAAAGGGCGCTTCTCTTCGGTCCAGCTCAGAATTGTTGCCACCGGCGAAGACCAGTTGAAAGCCTTGTTTGAGGACCTCAAGGCCAGTGGCCGGGTCCACATGGTGCTCTGAACGCCATGGCAAAACTGATTGTCCGGTCACTGGGCGAGCAGCCCTATCAAGAAACCTGGGAGGCCATGAGTTCGTTCACGGCAGAGCGGAATGATTCGGTCGCCGACGAGCTCTGGTGCCTGCAGCACCCGAGGGTCTACACCCAGGGCCAGGCCGGCAAGGCCGAGCACATTCTGGCGCCGGGCGATATCCCCGTTATCCAGGTGGATCGTGGTGGGCAGGTGACCTATCACGGCCCCGGACAGCTCGTGGTATACCTGATGATCAACCTGCCACGGCGCAAGATGGGCGTGCGTACCCTGGTGGACCAGATCGAGCAGGGCATTGTTCGCACACTGGCAGGCCTCGGAGTCGAGGCGGCGCCACGGCCGGATGCTCCGGGCGTGTACGTGGACGGCTCCAAGATTGCCTCCCTGGGGTTACGGGTTCGTCGCGGCTGTTCGTTCCATGGCCTGGCTCTGAACGTGGACATGGACATGGAGCCGTTCCAGCGCATCAACCCCTGCGGCTACGCCGGAATGGCCATGTGCCAGGTGCGGGATTTTGTGCCCGGTACGACCGTCGCGGACGTTCAGGAGAGATTGGCGGCCGAGCTGGTGGCCGGTCTTGGCGAGTCTGACGTCGAATTCCGGAACGGCTGGTAAATCAGGCGGCGACAGTCTCCTCGTCGCCGCAGGCCCGATTGCGGCCCCGGGATTTCGCCCGGTAGAGAGCCTCATCACAACGCTGTAGCAGGCGGTCGATGGATTCGGCGCGCCTGATTGAGGCGACGCCCACGCTCAGTGTGGCCTGAATCGGGCCCTGTTCAGTGGCCACTGTCTTGCGGGCAAAAGCCTCCCGGATGCGATTGGCGGAGTTCAGCGCATCCGCCGGGCCAGTCTCTGGCAGCACCACCAGATATTCCTCACCGCCCCAGCGAGCCACTGTATCCACCCGGCGGCATTCCTCCCGCAGCGTGTTTGCCACCTGCACAATCAGCTCATCGCCAATGTGGTGGCCATGGTTGTCGTTGACACTTTTGAACAGATCAATATCCAGCAGCAGCACCGAAAACGTCCGGTCATGGCGGAGGTAGCGCTGGTACTCGGCCTCGAGCTGCTCCAGGGCTTCCCGACGGTTGGCAAGCCCGGTAAGTGCGTCATGCTTGGCGGCGTACTCGAACTCCGCCGCCAGTTTCAGCAGGCCCAGTTTGCTTCGCCGGCGGCTTTGATCAAGTATGTAGCAGGTCACCATCTCGAAACCCAATACGGCGATCATGGTCAGGCGGAAGCTGGTGCTGTAGGGCGGCGAGAACAGCAGCTCACCCAGGGGGCTGAACAGCAGGATAACGGCAGCGAAACCCCCGCCGCAGGCGATCACGCCAATACGCGATTCGCTGATGTAGAAAATGATCGGAGGGTAGGCAAACAGCCAGATGATGGCCGAACCGTCTTCCACCGCATGCACCGCCAGGTAGGTGAAGAGGACGGTGATGATGGTGATGAATCCCCGCCGCTGCAGGGTGCGATGCCCCGAGATCCAGTACACAATCGAGTTGACGGCCAGCAGCGCCGCGAAGCCCACCAGCAATGGAGGCACCACGGGGTCCTCGCGGAAGCTCGAACGCCAGGCGAAGAAGCATAAGAGAGGCACGGCGACCATGGTCAGCCAGTTGATCAGGACCGGTACCGGGATTTCGCCCTTGACCCGGAACTGGGACAGTTCGGTGTCCGGCGTTTTGCGCGCAGCAGTCGACATGTTCGGATCTTGTTCTTGTGATAGCCGTTTTTTGACCTTATGAATACTGGAATACTAGACCGGAACAGGGGCCAAAACTGTGTCGAATCGTAAACAATCGTTTGCTTTGGTCGACATGGCCCGAATTGGCCGGACATTGGCCCAAGGGCCGGAGATCGATGGTCTGCCCGGTTAGGTCAGCCTCGCGTTACATCCGTATAATGGGGTAGGCGCCAGAGCTGGTGAAATTCTCCGATCCAAACAGGTCACTATGTCTTCCAGACGTTCAGGAAAATCGGTAGCCCGCATCAAGACAGGCAGTTTCGAACGCCGACTGAGCCTCACCCGTGCGGGCCTGTTCGCCGGCACCCGCATGGCATCCCACATGGCCACCAACTGGTTCAGCAGTCGCGAAAACCGCGAGAAACGCCATCGGGCCATGCTCTCGAGCCAGGCCCGTTTCCTGGTGGATGAGCTCGGACAACTCAAGGGCAGTGTGGTCAAGATCGGTCAGGTCATGGCCTTGTACGGCGAGCATTTCCTGCCTGAGGAAGTCACCGAGGCCCTGCACACACTGGAAGACCAGACCACCTCCCTTGAGTGGCCGGCCATCGAGCGGGTACTCAAAAGCGAGCTGGGTGCCGACCGCCTGGCCCAGCTGGAAGTAGAGCCGGAGCCGATCGGGGCGGCATCTCTGGGGCAGGTGCATCGCGCCTGGCGTCGAAGTGACGGTCTTGAGCTGGTGCTCAAGGTTCAGTACCCCGGCGTGGCCGATGCGGTGGACAGCGACCTGAACGCGGTGGCGCAGCTGTTGCGGGTAGCGAGGCTGGTCAGCTTCGGCCCCGAGTTCAATGACTGGCTCGAGGAAGTCCGCGAAATGATGCACCGGGAGGTGGATTACCGGCTCGAGGCCAAGACCACCGAGAAGTTCCGGCAGATGCTGGCCTCGGATCCCAGGTTTATCGTACCCAGGGTGCTGCCCGAGTACTCGACGGCCCATGTCATTGCCTCAACCTACGAGCATGGACACTCGGTCAGTTCCCAGGCCGTGAGAGAGCTGCCTCTGGCGCGTCGCAGTGCCCTCGGGGAGGCGGCTCTGGAACTGTTCTTCCGGGAGCTGTTCGTCTGGGGCGAGATCCAGACCGATCCCAACTTCGGTAATTACCGCATTCGGATTGCCGGAGAGGAGGGTGAGGACCCCGGCTATGATCGCATCGTGCTGCTCGATTTCGGGGCGGTGCAGTCCTACTCTGACCAGTTCCTGCAGCCGGTGATCCAGATGATCCGGGCGTCCTATGAGAACGACCTGCAGGGTGTGATCGACGGCGGTGTCAAGCTGCGCTTCATGAGCCGGGACTGGCCTGACGATGTCCTGGAGAAGTTCGGAGCGGTGTGCATGTCGGTACTGGAGCCGCTGTCGTCGGACCGGTCGGCCTGGCCCGATTACGCGGTGAACAGTCACGGTGAGTACCGCTGGAAACAGAGCGATCTGCCGTCCAGGGTGGCGCGTCACGCTGCTCGTTCCGCGATCAGCCGCTATTTCCGGGTGCCGCCAAAGGAATTCGTGTTCCTGAATCGCAAGCTGATCGGCGTGTACACGTTCGTGGCGGTCTTGCATTCCGAGTTCAATGGCGAGCCACTGCTGCGAAAATACCTCTACGGCGAGGGCGACGATGCGCCGGATGCCTCGGCAACCAGCCAGAGTACGAAGGCGTAGCGAGCCCCCTTGCCAATACCCACCAGAATGACAAAGTTCAGCCAGGGTACGCGCATGATTCCACCCACTAGGGTCAGCGCGTCGCCGCCCAGGGGCAGCCACCCCATCAGCAGTGACCACTGGCCGTAACGGTTAAACCGGTTCCGCGCCTTGTGCAGCTGCAGCTCGCTGATCGGAAACCAGCGTTTGTGTTTGAAGCGATCCACCTGTCTGCCGATGATGCCGTTAACCACAGAGCCCAGTGTGTTGCCGAGCGTTGCCCAGAACCAGAGCCACCACCAGGAAAAACCCTGGGTAACCAGGGTGCCAAGCAGGACTTCCGAATAGGCAGGCAGCAGTGTGGCGGCAGCAAACGCGGTCAGGAATAACGTCAGGTATGCCACCGCTTCCTCCGTTCACGCAATGAATGGCGCCAAAGCCTCATGGCTGGCCGCTATGGTGTCGATTCAAAGCCTTAATTTTCAAATAACCGGCTCCGTGTCATCATTCCAACAGATTTACGCGTTACATTCACCGCCAATTCTTGCGGAGGGCTTTATGGAGCAGGTGACCATCTACGGCCGTTCGAGTTGTGGCTTCTGTGTGCGGGCGAAGCACCTGTGTGAGGCCAGGAACATTCCCTATGTCTGGATTGATATGGTTGAGAAGGGCATGAGCAAGCAGGACATTGCGAACGAGATTGGCCGGCCGGTCCACACCGTGCCACAGATTCTGGTGGGCAGGGACTACGTGGGCGGTTTTGACCAGTTCTATGCCTGGGTCCGCGATCATGAGACGGAACTGACGCGCTAGCGGCTATACAGTCCGAAGCGACTCAGGAAACGGGCCCGGCGTAAACTCCGCCAGGCCCTGATCGACTCATCTTTCCGAAAACTCGGCCCCCGGGTTTGGGGTGAGTGCCTCAGAGCTGGAACTCGGTTTTCAGTTTCCGTTCCACCAGCTGGTTTTTCAGCCTGGCCACGCGGGGCAGGCCATCGTCGAACGGCGGGAAGCTCTCGCCAGCAATCAGCGGTGCCAGATAATCCCGGCAGTCCTGGGTGATGCCGAAGCCATCATCGGTAATGTAGTGGATCGGCATTTTCTTTTCCTGGTTTGCCACTTCGCTCAGCGGCGCTTCTCCGATCTTCCAGCGGTAGGGTTTGGCCTGCTCGCGCACGATGGTGGGCATGAGGGCCTGCTTGCCGTCCAGCGCCATCTCCACCGCAGCCTTGCCTACGGCATAGGCCTGCTCGACGTCAGTGGCGGAGGCAATGTGCCGCGCGCTCCGCTGCAGGTAATCCGCCACGGCCCAGTGATACTTGTGCCCCAGTGCCTGCTTCACCATGTTGGCCAGGGCCGGTGCCACGCCGCCAAGCTGGGTGTGCCCGAAGGCGTCCTTGGCGCCGGCGTCGGCCAGGAAACGACCATCCTCGTACTGGGCGCCCTCTGAGGCGACCACCACACAGTAGCCGTATTCCTTCACGCAGTGATCCACGCGGGCCAGGAAGGTCTCCCGGTCAAACGGAATCTCCGGGAACAGGATGATGTGAGGCGGCTCGCCCTCACCCTGTCCGGCAAGGCCACCGGCGGCGGCAATCCAGCCGGCATGGCGTCCCATCACTTCCAGGATGAACACCTTGGTGGAGGTTTCGCACATGGATTTGATGTCGAGGCTGGCCTCCAGAGTGGAGGTGGCAATGTACTTGGCCACGGAGCCAAAGCCCGGACAGCAGTCGGTGAACGGCAGGTCGTTATCGACGGTCTTGGGAACACCGATGCAGGTAATCGGATAGCCCATGCGGTCGGCAATCTGGGACACCTTGTAGGCGGTGTCCTGGGAGTCGCCACCACCGTTGTAGAAGAAGTAGCCGATGTCGTGGGCCCGGAACACCTCGATCAGTCGCTCGTATTCGCGACGGTTCTCCGAAATGTTCTTGAGCTTGTGCCGGCAGGAGCCGAAGGCGCCGCCGGGCGTATGGATGAGGGCCTGGATGGCGTCGTCGCTCTCGAGGCTGGTGTCGATCAGCTCTTCCTTCAGCGCTCCGATAATGCCGTTGCGCCCGGCATACACCTTGCCGATTTTGTCCGGATGCTTGCGGGCGGTCTGGATAACGCCACAGGCACTGGCATTGATGACGGCGGTGACACCGCCGGACTGAGCGTAGAATGCGTTCTTGATAGCCATCTCGGGCTGGGGCCTCCTGCTGGTTCGACAATGGCGCTGATGATACGCCAAACAACGCGATTTTTCATGGGCAGGATTGCGGATGGCGTGGCTCTTGACGGGGTGGAACGGATACGGGAGGCTTGTCGGGTTTCAACACGCGGAGCAGTTGCCGAATGCACATTCATATCCTTGGAATCTGTGGCACCTTTATGGGCAGCCTGGCCGTGCTGGCCCGGGAGCTCGGCCACACCGTGACCGGCTCCGATCATGGCGTCTATCCGCCCATGAGTACCCAGTTGCAGGCCCAGGGCATCAGCCTGATGGAAGGGTACGGCCCGGACAACCTGGAGCCCAGGCCGGATCTTGTGCTGATCGGCAACGCCCTGTCCCGGGGCAATCCGGAAGTGGAAGCGGTACTCAACCGGAATATCGATTACATGTCCGGGCCGGAGTGGCTGGCCCGGGAAGTGCTGAGGCACCGCTGGGTACTCGCGGTCGCAGGAACCCACGGCAAGACCACGACCACGGCCATGCTGCTGTGGATACTGGAGCAGGCGGGCTTTGATGCCGGCTATCTGGTGGGCGGTGTGCCCAGGGATTTCGCCGTCTCGGCCCGACTGGGCACCAGCGATTTCTTTGTGATCGAGGCGGACGAGTACGACAGCGCCTTCTTCGACAAACGCTCGAAGTTTGTGCACTACCGGCCCCACACTCTGATCCTGAACAACCTGGAATTCGACCACGCCGACATCTTTGAAAATGTCGAAGCCATCGAGCGCCAGTTCCATCATCTGGTGCGCACTGTGCCCTCCCAGGGGCTGATCATCCGGCCCGCGGTCGACGGCCACCTGGATAACGCCCTGCAACTGGGCTGCTGGAGCCCGGTGCAGGATACCGCCATTGGCAGCGAAACTCCTCGCACCACCGACTGGCGGGCCGAACTGCTGTCCGAGGATGGCAGCCGGTTCATGGTCATCCATCACGAACAGCCGGTAGCCACCCTGAGCTGGGAGCACACCGGCCTTCACAATGTCCGCAATGCCCTGTCGGCCATTGCAGCGGCCCGCCACATCGGTATCACGCCCGACCATGCGGTGGCGGCCCTGTGCCGGTTCTCCGGGGTCAAACGCAGGATGGAGCTGCTGGCGGATATTGACGGCGTGAGGGTTTACGACGACTTTGCCCACCATCCCACCGCTATTGCCACCACGCTTGAGGGGCTTCGCAATCGGGTCGGGGACGAGCCAATTCTGGCGTTGATCGAGCCACGTTCGAACACCATGAAGCAGGGCGTTCACCAGCAGGCACTGCTGCCCAGCGCCGCCGCGGCTGACCGGGTGCTCTGGGCCAACCTGAATGATATGGACTGGCTGCCGACGCTGGTCAGCAACTGGCAGAAGCAAAACGAGGGTTCGGGCCGGCACCGGGTGGAGGCTTCGGTGGAGTCGCTCATCGCCTCTGCTCTGGCGGATCTGCCCCGGCCCTGCCACATTGTCATCATGAGCAACGGCGGTTTTGGCGGTATTCACGCTAAACTGGTGGCCGAGCTCGAGCGTATTGGAAGCTGATCCGGCCCCGCCGGTTACCACCTGAGAATTCCACGGATACAAAGGTCATGACAGACAAGCAGTCACAGGCGAAAACCGTTAATCTGGCCTTTACTGGCGCTTCGGGCGCCCAGTACGGCCTGCGCCTGCTGCAATGTCTGGTGGCGATTGGTTGCCGGGTGAATGTCATGGTCAGCCGGGCAGCCCAGGTGGTGATCGCCACGGAAACCGAACTTAAATTGCCGGGCACCCCTCCGGCCATGCAGGAGACGCTCTCGGCCTATGCCAATGCCGAACCGGGTCAGGTGCTGGTGTTCGGTCGGGAAGACTGGTTCGCGCCACCGGCCTCCGGCTCCGGAGAAAAAGCGCCGCTGGTGGTCTGTCCCTGCAGTACCGGCACGCTCTCTGCGCTGGCCACCGGCGCCAGCAACAACCTGATCGAGCGGGCCGGCGACGTTGCCCTGAAAGAGCGCCGCACCCTCATCCTGGTGCCCCGGGAGGCGCCTTTCTCGGAAGTGCACCTGGAGAACATGCTCAGGCTCACCCGCATGGGGGCCGTTATCATGCCTGCCAGCCCGGGCTTCTATCACAAGCCGGGGTCGGTGGATGACCTCGTGGATTTCATCGTTGCCCGCATACTCGACCATCTGGACCTGCCCCAGGATCTGATGCCCCGCTGGGGCGAGGCGCGCGCTGAGGCCCGTCGCGACCGCTGATTCTCCCAACGGGTCAACGATGGTTTTGGTCAGCCCGATTGATGCTTTTCATCATTGAGCGTGCGGGCCTCTGGGCCGAGACTTGGTGAACGACAATCACAACACCCGTTATTCACTGAGGTTCACCATGATTCCACGTACTCTCTTTGATGCTGACCTGGAAGGTTTCCGCGATTCCGTTCGCAAGTTTCTGGAACAGGAAGCCGTGCCCTACCATGACCAGTGGGAGAAAGACGGGCAAGTCAGCCGGGAGCTCTGGCAGAAGGCCGGCGAGCTCGGTTTCCTGTGTCCAACCATTCCCGAGGAGTACGGCGGCGTGGGCGCCGACTTCCGCTACAGTGCTGTGGTCATGGAGGAGGTGTCCCGGCTGGGGCTTTCCGGAATCGGCTGGGGCCTGCACTCGGACATCGTTGCCCCCTACATCCTCAACTACGGCTCCGAGGAACAGAAGCAGCACTACCTGCCCAAGCTGGTGTCCGGCGAAATGATCACCGCCATCGCCATGACCGAGCCCGGTGCCGGTTCCGACCTGCAGGGCGTCAAGACCACGGCCGTCAAGGACGGCGACCACTACATCCTCAACGGCTCGAAAACGTTCATCACCAATGGCCAGATGGCCGACCTGGTGATCGTGGTGGCCAAGACCGATCCCAAGGAAGGCGCCAAGGGCACCAGCCTTCTGCTGGTGGAGACAGCCTGGGAGGGCTTCCAGAAGGGCCAGAACCTGAACAAGGTAGGCATGAAGGCCCAGGACACCTCGGAGCTGTTCTTCCAGGATGTGAAGGTGCCAACGACTCACCTGTTGGGCAGCATGGAAGGGCAGGGCTTTTTCCAGCTGATGCAGGAACTGCCCGCCGAGCGCCTGCAGGTAGCACTGGCTGCGGTGGCCGCGGCGGAAGCCGCCTGGCAGTGGACCCTGGATTACGTGAAGGAACGCAAGGCCTTCGGTAAACCGGTCATCGCCTTCCAGAATACGCGCTTCAAGATGGCGGAAATGAAAGCGGAGATTACCGCCGCCCGGGTGTTCACCGATCGCTGCCTGGAACTGCACCTGGAGAAAAAACTCGATATTCCGACCGCCGCCATGCTCAAGCAGCTCACCACCGACCTGCAATGCAAGGTCATGGACGAGTGCGTGCAACTGCACGGCGGCTATGGCTACATGTGGGAATACCCGATTGCCCGGGCCTGGGCGGATTCTCGGGTGCAGCGCATCTATGCCGGTACCAACGAGATCATGAAGGAAATCGTGGCCCGCTCCTTCTGAGCCTGAGGGCATCCCGGTACTACGGCGGCTCCGGGATGCCCGGTTACCTAACTTTACAAATTGCCAAACCTATCAAGGTCTCCGGCCAGGACATCCCCTAAAGTAGCGGCATCAAACAAGGATAAACGGTTGCCGCGATGAAACGCCTGATCTGCCTGTCTGTTACTGCTGTCTCCCTCACGCTTGCCGGTTGCGGCAAGGAATCCGACGAGTTGCCCGTGGATGGTCGTGAGTTCGACGGCGTTGAGTACAGCCAGCCTGCGCCCTATACCGGCAAGGTTATCGACGGTTACCTCAACCGGGCGCGGGTGTGGCTGGACATGGACGGCGACAGCCAGTACACCCCGGGGCCATTGGTCCTCGAGCTGGACAACGGCCGGGAGGTGACACTGACCGCTGGCGAACCCACGGCCATGAGTGGCCCCGGCGGTGTATTTTCGCTGGATATTTCCGGGCTGGTGCTTCCGCCCGGGGTAGGGCCGGATCTTGATCCCCGGGATTACCCATTGTTTGCCGTGGCCATACCGGGCACCACACTGGAAGAAACCCGCAATGGAGATGTTCCGGTTGCCCGGGCCTATCTGATGTCGGCAGCACCCGGTAACCGTAACCTAACCCCCCTGACCACGCTCGACCGGTACCGTCAGATGGTTGGTCTGGCCTCGCTATCAGACATACCTTCACTGGAAGGCCTGGCGGGCCTGAACCTGGTGCGTGACTATATTCTTGCGGGGGATGAGCGCGCCCACGCCTATGCGCGGGCCCTGGCCCGGTTCATGGCCAGCCAGCTTCCCGACGAGTACAACACGCTGTTGGCGCAGCCCGGCAGCGCTGGTACAGAGCGTTTCCTGAGCAAGGAGGCGGCCTTCCTTCTGGGTGTGTCGCTGGTGCAGAACGCAGGCAGTGTGGCTGACGTGGTGGATGCTGCCGCTGGCGGCGGCAATTATGCCAACGTGGATGCGGATGCCCTCGCACTCCCGGAGGTGACGCTGGAGCTGACAGATCCAGTGCTGCTGACCCGACAGTTAGTGTATGCCGAGCCGGCTTCCGGGGGCACGCTCCCGGCGAGCACCTCGGGGCTCGAGATTTCCGCGGAACTGGCATTCGATTACACCGAGGATGGCCGAATCCGCTCCGTCTCAGCC
Organism: Marinobacter sp.; assembly: GCF_041984545.1. Lineage (GTDB taxonomy): Bacteria > Pseudomonadota > Gammaproteobacteria > Pseudomonadales > Oleiphilaceae > Marinobacter. The sequence continues at coordinate 81,026 of NZ_JBHIXV010000006.1, forward strand.
CAGGGGTGTATGGCACCTACGCTTCGTGAACTTGCCCGGGTAATCCGGGTGAACGGCCGCATGGGGGTTCTTGAAACCCAGTGGTTGCCATCGGCCTCGCTCTCGGCCCAGAGCCGGGTCAGCTATGAGGCGGCCGGCACGGACGAGCGTCTGGTGTTTGACTGGGACGCGCAGACCATCACCTTTGATACCGTTACCTCTTGCCATCTGTCGCAGGGCGCAGAGCCTGAGTCCAGCGAACTGGGAGGCACTCCGGAGATTGTCTACAGCTGGACCCGGGAAAACGGCGTGCTGGCGTCAGTGACGGCCCGATACGCCAATGGCGCCGAGCGCATCCTGACGCCCCGGCTTACCAATGCTACCGAGGTTTTCCCGGGGTATGGTATTGAGCAGGGCGGTGCGGAGCAGGAGTCGGTCAGGTTTCTCTCTGACGTTGTCACCTGTGCGGTGGATGAACAGGCAGTTGGTGCGGATCAGGTGGTGACGGGCGTTCAGAGCTATGCCTTTGCAGGCTATGAACCCCAGCCCTCGGGCTTTACCAATCTTGAGGTACAGTTCGACACCCGGACTTTTGCCTCGGGCGAGCATGAAGATCTTCGCCTGCTCAGTTACGGGTTTCTGGATCCCCTGAAGCTGGCCGACGGACGAGTTACGGGCAATGGCGGCTTCAAGTGGGCCATGCGCTACCCGGTGAGCGGTGCAAGCGGGTTCGTGGCCAGTCAACCGAATCTTATTCAGGAAGCTTTTCTCAGGGCCTACACCCTGCCCGGTGATTGTGGCCGTGAGTTCGAGGCTGAAGCCAGCAGTGCCTACGCGCGGGTTGTCTACAGTTATGAGACGTTGTCGGACTATCTGGTAGGGCTGCTGCAATAGTCAGCAGGCACGGAAAAACGAACGGCGCCACCGTCTGCATCGGAATTTTCGTGGATCGAGCCTGGATCGAACCTGGATAAAGAGTGTCTGGCGGTAAACAAATCTGTTGAGTGATCGCAGCAGGATGGGGCGTCGGTAGCCGGTTTGCTGGATTTTATCGCCACTTCCTGAGGGAGGAAGTGGTGCCGAGGAGAGGACTTGAACCTCCACGGGGTTGCCCCCACTAGCACCTGAAGCTAGCGTGTCTACCAATTTCACCACCTCGGCAGGTGATTCACAGAATTGCCGTTAGTTTGTTGAAAACTCGACGTTTCCGCGATCGTTGAGGTTTGCCCCTCAACCGATGGCGCGTACTTTAATAATTCCGATCAGGGCTGTCAAACATTTTTTCGCAAAAAACCGGGCAGGTATTTGTGCCTATTCTGCCGGGGTTGATAGGCAGGAACTCCGTACCGACGTTATACTCCGTGCAAATGAATGTAAGTCGCGCCGCAGTGGCGCGGAATCAAAACAAGGATCCGAATGGTTTCCAGGAAGAAAAATGACAGGGATCCTCACGCCAGCCGTGAGGCCCAGAAGTACGAAAATCCAATCCAGAGCCGGGAATTCATTCTCGGGCATCTGAAAGAGCGGGGCGCCCCCGCGACCCACGAAACCCTGTGCCAGGAGCTTGGCCAGACCTCCGAAGAGGGCATTGAGGCCCTGCGCCGGCGCCTGATTGCCATGTGTCGGGATGGTCAGTTGATCTGCAACCGTCGTGGCGCCTATCTGCCCATAGAGGAAGCCGACCTGGTGACGGGTCGGGTGATCGGTCACAAGGACGGCTTCGGGTTTCTGGTGCCCGACGACGGTGGCTCTGATTTATTCCTGACCGCCCGGCAAATGCGCCAGGTGTTTCACGGTGACCGGGTCGCCGCCCGGGTAGACCGCGTCGACGACCGGGGTCGCCGTGAAGGCGTGATAGTGGAAGTGCTTGAGCATCGAACCACCCAGACTGTCGGGCGCCTGTTCAAGGAAAGTGGTATTGCGTTTGTGGTGCCGGAAAACGCACGGATCAACCACGAAGTGCTGGTGCCGGAGGAGCACATTGGCGAGGCCTACCACGGCCAGTACGTGGTAGTGGAAATCCTGCGCCAGCCGACCATCCGCACCCAGCCCACGGGCAAAGTCATCGAGATACTGGGTGAGCACATGGCACCCGGCATGGAAATCGACGTCGCCATCCGGTCCTACGATATTCCCCACAGTTGGCCACCGGCGGTGGGTGAGCAGGCGGCCTCGATTCCCTCGGAAGTTGCGGAGAAGGACAAGGCCAATCGCGTGGATATCCGCAACATGCGTCTGGTGACCATCGATGATGAGAGCGCCCGCGACTTTGACGACGCCATCTATTGTGAGCCACGGCCACGGGGCGGTTACCGGCTGGTGGTGGCCATTGCCGACGTGTCGCATTATGTGCGGCCGGGGTCGCCGCTGGATGAGGAAGCCCTTCGTCGGGGTAACTCGGTGTACTTCCCGGATCACGTGGTGCCGATGCTGCCGGAGAAGTTGTCCAACGGCCTGTGTTCCCTTAATCCGGACGTGGATCGCCTGTGCATGGTGGCCGACATGACCATCAGTGCCGCTGGTAACATCAGTGGTTACACCTTCTACCAGGCGGTGATGCGCAGCCATGCCCGACTGACCTACAACAAGGTCAGCGCCATGCTGGAGCATCCGGACAGCGAACAGGGCTACCGGCTGTCGGCCCAGTATGCCGACCTGCTGCCGCACCTGCACAACCTGTACGACCTCTACAAGCTGCTACGTCAGGCGCGTACCGAACGTGGCGCGATTGATTTTGAGACCACCGAAACCAAGATCGTGTTCGACGCCGAGCGCAAGATTGAGGAAATCGTGCCGGTGCACCGCAACGATGCCCACAAGATTGTCGAAGAGTGCATGCTCTGCGCCAATGTGGCAACGGCCCGTTTCCTGAAGAAACACCAGGTGCCTGCGCTTTACCGCGTTCACGAAGGGCCCTCCGAGGAGCGCCTCAACGCGGTGCGTCTGTTCCTGGGCGAGCTGGGTCTTCAGTTGGGTGGTGGTGACAAGCCGACTTCGGCCGATTACCAGGCTCTTCTGAACGAAGTGGCCGACCGGCCCGATGCCAATGTGATCCAGATGGTGATGCTCAGGTCCCTGAGCCAGGCCGTCTACAGCCCTGAAGAGAGCGGTCACTTCGGACTGGGCTTTGCGAGCTACACGCACTTTACCTCGCCCATCCGCCGGTACCCGGACCTGATCGTGCATCGGGCCATCAAGTCCCGTATCCACAAGCCGGAAGTCACCAAGGATGTGGTCACACCGAAGGTCACTGACCCGGAGCTGGCGGTGTACCCATATGACTATGCGCAGATGGAGCAACTCGGTGAGCACGCCTCCATGACCGAGCGCCGTGCAGACGATGCCACCCGGGACGTGATGGCATGGCTCAAGTGCGAGTTCCTCAGGGATCACGTGGGTGAGGAGTTCAACGGCATTATTGCCTCGGTGGTGCCGTTCGGCTTCTTTGTCGAGCTGTCGGATATCTACATCGAGGGGCTGGTGCATGTGTCGACGCTCAGCGGCGACTACTTCCACCACGATGCCGCCAAGCACCGCCTCATTGGCGAGCGCACGGCGGTCAGCTTCCGGCTCGGCGACGAGGTGCGGGTGCGCGTGGTGCGCGTGGATCTGGAAGATCGCAAGATCGATCTGGAACTGATCAGTACGCCCAAACGGCGCAAGGCCGATCGTGACGCTCTGGATGTGTCCAAGCGCGAGCGTCGCGGCAAGGGCGGTCAGCGCGGTGACGGTGGTGCGCATGATAAAAGCAGCCGCAAGAAAGGTGGCGGCGCCTCTTCGAGACAGGACAGGGCGCGCGCCGGCCAGTCAGGCAGGCAGAAAGGCTCTGGCAGTGCCAAGGACAAGCTTGTTGCCGAGGCGGCCCGGGAAGCTGCCAGGAAGCCCTCGGGTAAAGGTCGGGGCAAATCTCCGTCGGGCGGAAAACCCCGGAAACCCCGCAAGTCTGCCAAATAAAAGGAAATCGAAGCAGTGTCCGGAGAGTTTGTATTTGGCTGGCATGCGGTTGAAGCAGTGCTCAAGCGCGAGCCCGAGCGGTTGCAACAGGTGTGGATCCAGACCGGTCGGCAGGACAAGCGCGTCAAGAGTATTACCGACGCCCTGGACGGTCTGGGTGTGCGTTGGCAGGTAGTGCATCGTCGCGAGCTTGACGAGCGGGTGTCCGGCGTCCATCAGGGCATCGTCGCCGCGGTCAGTGAGAGTCGGGAGTGGACCGAAGACGATCTCCTGGCCCAGCTCGCCGCCAGTGATAAACCGCCCTTTCTGCTGGTGCTCGACGGGGTGACTGATCCGCATAATCTGGGCGCCTGCATGCGAACCGCCGATGCCGTGGGCGTTCAGGCGGTGATCGTGCCCAAGGACAAGTCGGCATCGCTCACCCCGGTGGCCCGCAAGGTGGCCTGTGGCGCGGCAGAAACCGTGCCCTTCGTGCGGGTAACCAACCTTGCGCGCTTTCTGCGCAGCCTGCAGGACCAGGGTGTCTGGCTGATCGGCACTGCCGGGGAAGCCCAGGCAACGCTGTACCAGGCGGACTTCAAGGGGCCTGTGGCCCTGGTGATGGGTGCGGAAGGCAAGGGCATGCGCCGGCTTACCCGTGAGCACTGCGATCAGTTGATCAACATCCCCATGCTTGGCCATGTTGACAGTCTCAACGTTTCGGTGGCGACTGGCGTGTGTCTGTACGAGGCCCTGCGCCAGAGACTTGGTTAACCCTTGCACACTGACCGTTACCCGCCTAGAATACGTGACCCCTTTTTCAAGGGGCGGTTTTGTATTGCCTGAACGCGGGCGGTGCTGAACCGAGCTTTTGATCAAGCCTTTCTTGTAAAGCCTTATTGATAAAGCAAAAAGAAACCGGCAGCCGATGCTGTCAACTCCTTGCTTTCATGTTCGCCGGGTGCAGAGCCCTGCGCCGCAGGTGAAAAGAAAGCTGTTTAAACCGTAGGGAGAACTCATGCGTCACTACGAAATCGTATTTATGGTACATCCGGATCAGAGCGAGCAGGTGCCCGCGATGATCGAGCGTTATACCAGCGTCATCACTGAAGATGGCGGCAAGGTACATCGCCTGGAAGATTGGGGCCGTCGTCACCTGGCTTACCCGATCAACAAGATCCACAAGGCTCACTACGTGCTGATGAACATCGAGTGTTCACAGGCTGCGATGGACGAGCTGACTCACAACTTCCGGTTCAACGACGCCATCATCCGTGACCTGATCCTGCGTCGCGATGAAGCCGTTACCGATCTGTCTCCGATGAAAGCCGCCGAGTCCCGTGAGGACCGTCGTTCCGGCGGAGACGACCGTCCGCGCCGTTCAGCCGAATCCGACGACCGTCGTCAGGCTGAATCCCAGGACGAAGAAGAGTAATCAACCGGAGTTGAGGAGTTAAGATATGGCTCGTTTTTTCAGACGTCGTAAGTTCTGCCGGTTCACGGCAGAGGGTGTCAAGGAGATCGATTACAAGGATCTGGACACCCTGAAAGGCTACATCACTGAAACCGGCAAAATCGTGCCCAGCCGCATCACCGGCACCAAAGCACGTTATCAGCGTCAGCTGGCCACCGCTATCAAGCGCGCCCGCTACCTGGCACTGCTGCCGTACTCGGACAGCCACGATAACTAAGTAACAGAAACACAGGACCCGGGACCATGCGTGCACTGGCACAGTATGTAATGCGCGGTCCCCTGCAGGCCGGCGGGGTAGCAGCAGTCACGACTGCGGTACCTTTGCTGTTCTGGATTGGCGCAGCAGTTGTCGGCCTGGTGATCCTCAGGCTTGGCATCAGTCAGGGGCTTAATATTGGCCTCTGGGCCTTGCTACCGGCCCTGGGCTGGAGCATTTTCGGGCAGGACCCGACCGCCCTGGCGGTATTGCTTCAGGTCATGCTGATGGCAGCGCTTTTGCGAACCACACTGTCCTGGGAAAAGGCCCTTCTTGGAGGGAGTTTCCTCGGAATCGTCACAGGTCTTATGTTGCCTGTGATCTACCCGGGTTTGCTGGACGATCTGGTCCAGGCCGGGGTGAGCTTTTACCAGCAGTACAATGCCGAAATTGCGAAGAGTCTCGGAGATGATCTTGAGAAAGTGATCCGGGACACGATGAACGCGAGCATGGCGGGCACCTACCTGGCAACAGGTGTGGGCATGACCATGCTGGCGCGGGCCTGGCAGGCAGGGCTTTATAACCCTGGCGGATTCCGCAAGGAATTCCACGGTCTGCGTCTGTCGCCCCCGATTGCGGTGTTGTGCGCGGTGACCATGGTGGTAGGGCCGGTACTCGGGCTCAACTCCATGCTGCTGGCCTGGGCTGCGGGAACCCCGCTGTTCCTGGCCAGTCTGGCTCTGGTTCACGGCGTGGTTGGTATCAAGAAGCTGAGCGGACAGTGGTTGGCGCTGTTTTACGTGGCACTGGTTCTGCTGGGCCCGACCCTGATGATTCTGTTAGTAGTTCTGGCTTTTGTGGATAGCTGGCTGGATATCCGGAGGCGTATACAACCCGCCGGGCCGGCTGAATAAAGCACGAAGAGGTTAACGAGATGGAAGTTATTCTGCTCGAGAAAGTAGCAAACCTTGGCGCCCTGGGTGACAAGGTCAAGGTCAAGGCCGGTTACGGTCGTAATTTCCTGCTTCCCTATGGCAAGGCCGTTCCTGCCACCGAAGCAAACCTGAAGGCGTTCGAAGAGCGTCGCGCCGAGCTTGAGAAGGCTGCAGCTGAGAAGCTGGCCGCTGCCCAGGCCCGTGCCGAAGCCCTGGAAGGCGCCTCCTTCACCATCACTTCCAAGGCAGGTGAGGAAGGCAAGCTGTTCGGTTCCATCGGTGTCCGTGACATCGCTGACGCCGTTACTGCCGGTGGCACTGAAATCGAGAAGAGCGAAGTTCGTCTGCCGGAAGGCCCGATCCGGGTGACTGGCGAGTACGACATCGAGCTTCAGCTGCACTCCGATGTGGAAGTGACCATCAAGCTGGCGGTTGTTGCCGAGTAATCCGCTTTCCCCGGAAGGTGGATCGGGACTCTCTCCCGACCCGGTAGATTGCTGGCGGCCCTAGCCGCCTCTGCGGAGGCGGTACCAGGCCGGTCCAACAGGCCCGATCCGCCCCTGGCGGCTTTCGGGCCTGTTGCTGTCTGATATCCTGTTACCTTGCTGTAACCCTCTCCCATTGTCGCCACAGGTCGCTTACACTGTTGTGGTTCCGACGTCCAACTGAAGAAGTGTGCATGGCCAAGCCCAATCTCAAGCCCGCGAGTACCGATCTCGAAACCAGTCGTATCAAGGTTCCGCCGCATTCCGTGGAAGCCGAGCAGGCGGTCCTGGGTGGCCTGATGCTCGATAACCGGCGCTTCGACGAAATCTCCGAAGTGATCTCGGCCGCCGACTTCTATCGCCAGGATCATCGGCTCATCTTCGGCGCCGTGGAGCGCCTGGCCAGCGAAAACGAACCCCTGGACGTGGTTACCCTGGCGGAGTTTCTGGAGCGGGCCGGCGACATCGAAGATGCCGGCGGCCTGGCCTATCTGGCTGAACTTGCCGAGAAAACGCCCGGGGCAGCCAATATCCGGGCCTATGCCGACATCGTCCGGGAACGTTCCATCCTGCGCCAGCTGGTGGAGGTATCGGGCAAGATCTCTGACTCCGCCTTCAATCCCCAGGGCCGCAACAGCAACGAGATCCTCGACGAGGCCGAGCGCAGTGTGTTCCAGATTGCCGAGGCCCGGGTCAAGGAGGGCTCCGGCCCCCAGGCCATCAATCCGATTCTGGCCAAGACCCTGAGCCGGATTGAGGAATTGTTCGAATCCGGCGAGCAGACCACGGGCCTGACCACGGGTTTCAAGGACCTGGACGAACAGACGTCCGGCATGCAGCCTTCAGACCTGATCATCGTGGCCGGTCGACCCTCCATGGGTAAGACCACCTTTGCCATGAACATTGTGGAGAACGCCCTGATCAGCACCGGCACGCCGGTACTGGTGTTCAGTATGGAGATGCCCGCGGACGCCCTGGCCATGCGTATGCTCTCCTCCCTGGGGCGAATCGACCAGACCAAGGTGCGCGGCGGCAAGCTCGAGGAAGACGACTGGCCCCGGCTGACCTCGGCGGTCAGCCTGCTCAAGGACAAACCGCTGTACATTGATGACACGCCGGGCCTGAGCCCGACGGAAATGCGCTCCCGGGCACGTCGCATTGCCCGTGAGAACGACGGCAAGATTGGCCTGATCATGGTCGACTACCTGCAGTTGATGCGGGTGCCGGGCAACACCGAGGGACGGACCGCCGAGATTTCGGAAATCTCCCGGTCACTCAAAGGTATTGCCAAAGAACTGAGCTGCCCGGTGGTGGCCCTGTCGCAGCTGAACCGAAGCCTGGAGCAACGGCCCAACAAGCGCCCGGTCAACTCGGACCTGCGGGAGTCCGGCGCCATCGAGCAGGATGCTGACGTCATCATGTTCGTGTACCGGGATGAGGTCTACAACGAAGACACGCCCGACAAGGGCATTGCCGAAATCATCATCGGCAAGCAGCGGAACGGGCCGATCGGCACCATCCGCCTGGCGTTCATCGGCAAGTACACCAAATTCGAGGACCTGGCCCACGGCGATTACAGCGATTACGGCGGGGAGTATTGATGCCACGCCCGACCGTCGCGCGGATTGATCTGGAGGCCCTGCGCCACAACTACAGCACTGCCTGTCAGCGGGCCGGTAACGCCCGGGTGATGGCGGTGGTCAAGGCCGACGGATACGGGCACGGCATTGCCCGGGTGGCTTCCGCGCTGGCTGATCTGGCGCCGAAATACGCGGTTGCCTGTCTTGAGGAAGCCGTGGCTATTCGCGAGGCGGGGTTGGCACAGCCGGTGGTGTTGCTGCAGGGGGTGCACGCCGAACCAGACCTTGCCAACTGTGCAGAGCAGGGCTTCGAGCCGGTGCTGCACAGTTGGCAGCAACTGACCTGGCTGGCCGACTCCCGGAACCGGCCCAGACTTTGGCTAAAGGTCAACTCGGGTATGAACCGGCTGGGTTTTCACCCTGAAGAGTTAGCAAACGTCATGCAAAGGCTTGATCGGGCCGGGGCGCTGGCAACGTTTGAGGGGTTCGTGACTCACTTTGCCTGCGCCGATGACGTGGACAGCTCCATGACGGTAAGGCAGACCGAGGTGTTCGAGCAGGCCACGGCGGCCTGGCCGGACCGTATGCGCAGCGTTGGCAACTCGGCAGCCCACTTCCTTCCGGGGCAACCGCTGTACGACTGGAGTCGGCCCGGCATCATGCTGTATGGCGGCTCTCCGATGATCGGCAAGACCGGTCGGCAGCTGGGCCTGGAGCCGGTCATGTCTCTGGAAGCACCACTGATCAGTACCCGAATGGTGCCCGCTGGCGAGTCGGTGGGCTATGGCGCCAGTTGGGTGGCCGACCGGGACACCCGGATGGGCATGGTGGCGATTGGCTATGGCGATGGCTACCCGCGGCATGCCGGCACCAACACGCCGGCGGCGATCAACGGCCAGCGCATCCGGCTGATCGGGCGGGTATCGATGGATATGCTCGCGGTGGACCTGACCGGAGCGCCAGACGCGAAGGAGGGCGACAGCGTCGAGCTCTGGGGCAGCACGGTAGGCGTTGATGAAGTGGCCACCTATGCCGGCACCATAGCCTACGAACTTTTGACCGGTATTACCGCCCGGGTAAGACGGCAATACCGCTAGCGTTCACCGGCTGGGCGTTCAGGCCGGTTCCGGCTCGTGAATGATATCCTCGATAAAATCGAGAATGGCGGCCAGGCTCTGGTCGTCGAGCTTTTTCAGCACCTTGTGAACGACCATCTTGCTGCCCTTGAGCATGCTGCCAATGCCCATCCTGGCCATGCCCATCATCATGTTGCTGGCGTGCAGACGACGTAGCGGCTCAAGAAAAAAGAAGTCCAGACCTTGTTCGGTCATGTCCACGATCAGGTTGAACAGTTTATCGATGGCTTCCTTGTCGGCCTTGCCCCGTTCGCGCAGCTCATTCACGGTATACAGGGCGCGGGTGCGCAGATCATCGGGAATCGGGGCGACAATGTGGCTTTGTTGTTTCAGCATGACGGTTCCTGTTGTTGTATGCTCTTGAAAGCGATAGCAAAGCGCCTATCACAGACACGAAAGTTTCAGACTGGGCTCCAGTTTAGAGACCGGACGGTGGAAGCCATTGGCCAGACCGGTTCCGGACAACCGTCATATCAGTGATATCCGGAGGCATTGACTCCTTGTGCATGTACTTGTAGTTCACGATTACGGCCCCTTGGGGAAGGTTTTGCTGGAACGCCTGCGACAGACGCACCTGCAGGTCAGCCCGCTGCTGGTCAGCGATCCTTCCAACGCCGATCTCAAGGCCCTGGAGAACTGGATACCCGAGGATACCGACCTGATTGTAAATGCCCTCTGGATGGCCGATCCTGAAGTGGCGGAGAGCGACCCGGAGAGTGCCCACCTGGCTGCGTTTTCGCTGCCGGTGGCCATGGCCGAGTTCGCCCGGGATCGTGGCATGGCACTGATCCAGCTGTCGTCCTGCTATGTGTTCGACGGTCGCAAGCAAAGCGGCTATATCACCTCCAACCCCGGTCAGCCGGTCAATGAGCTGGGCAACTGGCAGTGGGAGTGTGAACAGGCCTTGAGGACGCTCTTGCCCAGGCACATCATCCTGCGCACGGGATGGAGCCTGGCGCGGTTCATCCGCAAGGTGCAGGCCAGCACCGGTGCCAATGTGACCCTGTCATTGCCGGGACGCTGTCGGGGACAGCCGGTGGCGGTACGGGATCTGGCGAGGGTGATTGCGGCGATGGTGTTGCAGATCGACTGCGGGGCAGAGGTCTGGGGTACCTATCAATACGCCGGGGCGGAGGAAATAAACCTGTACGAGCTGGGCCTGGCCATTGCCGGATTGCCGGGAATTCCGGAGGGTATCCGCGTGGTGGATGCAGTGCCGGATTGGGGAAACCTGGAGCCGCTGAACACAACCCTGGTGTGTACCAAGATCCGCAATACCTTCGGAATCAAGCAGTTTCCCTGGCGCTCTGGGCTGGTGGACGAGCTGGCGACGCTCAGGCAGACCAACGGCAGGGAAGTGGAGGGAGAAGCCACCAGCTGAAAAGTTGGTGGCAAGGGCCCGTTAGCAGGTTCTCAGGTGTTGCACTGCCTGGAGAACTCACGAGTCACCATCTGCAGTGCCTCGACATCCAGCAGTTCGACTTCACGCCCCCGAGCCTTGATGATTCCCTGATTCTGAAACCGGGTAAATACCCGGCTGACGGTTTCGACGGCCAATCCCAGGAAATTGGCAATGTCGTTTCTGGCCATCGGCAGGCTGAAGTTGGTGGGTGACATGCGTCGACGCCGGAACCGGCTGGACAGGGACAGCAGCAGCGCCGCGATACGCTCTTCCGCCGTGTTCTTGCTCAACAGCATGGCTAACTGGTGACTGTTCTGGATTTCCTGGCTCATCAGGTGGTACATGTGGTGCTGCAGTTCCGGCAGCTTGACGGTCAGGTCTTCGAGCTTGTCCACCGGAAACTCGCACACGCTGGTGCGCTCCAGGGCCTTTGCCGTGCAGGCGTAGTGACTGCCACCAATGCTGTCGAGGCCAATCAGCTCGCCTGGCATGAAGAACCCGGTTACCTGCTCTTCACCACCCTCGGTGATAATAGAGGTCTTGACCGAGCCGCTCTTGACCGCAAAACAGGAGCGAAAGGGCGTGCTCTGATCAAAAATGTGTTCACCCCGGTTAAAGATGCGCCCCTGCTGGACAATGTCCTCCAGCCTGTCGAGGTCGTTCTCCTCGATCGCCAGCGGCAGGCAGAGGTTACTCAGGCTGCACTGGTGGCAGGATGCTTTCAGGGGAGACGCTTGACGAAAGGGGATACTCTGGGCCATGGGGAGAGCAGTGTCCGAATTGATCCTTATCAAGCTCTCACCTTAATACGGATCGCTGTACTTGCCAATGATCGAGACGAACGATCTTAGATTATAATTTTATAACATAAGGGCCCGAAGGCCCTTATCAAAGCGCTCGCGCCCAGCTCAGTCCTGGAGTCTCTCGAAAACCAGCGACGCATTGGTGCCGCCAAAGCCGAAACTGTTCGACATCACGGTGTTCAGGGTCGCTTCTTTGCTCTCGGGCCCGACAATCGGCAGGTCGCCGATTTTCTCATCCGGCGTCGCCAGGTTTTTGGTGCCAGCGATAAAGCCGTGCTCCAGCATCAGCAGGGAATAAATGGCCTCCTGAACACCGGCGGCGCCAAGAGAGTGGCCCGAAAGGGACTTGGTGGAAGAAATGGCCGGAATGTCGGTGCCAAAGGTCTTGCGCACCGCACCCATCTCGGCAACGTCGCCCACGGGCGTGCTGGTGCCGTGAGCGTTGATGTAGTCGATCTTGCTGCGGATGGTGGCCATGGCCTGCTGCATGCAGCGCTGGGCACCCTCACCGGAGGGGGCTACCATGTCATAGCCGTCGGAGGTGGCACCGTAGCCGGTAAGCTCCGCGATGATAGTCGCTCCGCGCTTCTTCGCGTGCTCCAGTTCCTCGAGCACCACCATGCCTCCGCCACCGGCAATGACAAAACCGTCGCGACCGGTATCGAAAGGCCGTGAGGCGGTGTCCGGGGCGTCATTGTATTTGGTGGAGAGCGCGCCCATGGCGTCGAACATCATGGTCAGGCTCCAGTCCTCTTCTTCACCGCCGCCAGCGAAAACGATGTCCTGCTTGCCGGCCTGGATCTGCTCCATGGCGTGGCCAATGCAGTGGGCGCTGGTGGCACAGGCTGAAGACATGGAATAGTTCACGCCGCGAATCTTGAAGGCGGTAGCGAGACACGCAGAGACGGTGCTGGTCATGATCCGGGGCACCATGTACGGGCCAATGCGTTTCACGCCCTTCTCGCGCATGATATCGGTGGCTTCTACCTGGCTGGAGCAGGAAGCGCCTCCGGATCCGGCGATCAGGCCGGTGCGGTCGTTCGAGATCAGGTCTTCAGTCAGGCCCGCCTGGGCAATGGCCTGTTCCATAGCCAGGAAACTGTACATGGCCGAAGGGCCCATGAAGCGGCGGATCTTGCGGTCGATAACGGAGGTATCGACATCCACGGAACCGGCAATCTGGCTGCGAAAGCCCATCTCCCTGTAGGTTTCATTGAAGCGGATGCCGGATTTCCCCTGCTTCAGGCTCTGCGTTACCTCGTCCAGTGAATTGCCGAGGCAGGACACAATGCCCATGCCGGTGACGACGACGCGTCTCATACATTCCTCCTTACCGGCCGACCCGATTGGCCAACCCTGTGATCATTTACCCTGTCCGACAGTCTAGGCTGTTTGCGCCGGATACGATATTTGACCTTGGTAAGGGGCGGTTACTCGCCGGCTTCTTCCAGTTCGCGTCGCTCCCGCTCCACCATCTCCGGCGTTTCCAGGGAGATGCGCCCGAGTGTGCCGGCCCGGAATTCGTTCAACAGCACCTCGGACACCTTGTGCAGGTCGGGCACGCCTCCGCGACTGAAAAACCGGCGTTTGGCTGCGATGCCGTCCATCAGCGCCAGTCCATCCCGGGGCAGTTCCTCAAAGCCGTAGCGGGCTTTGACCAGTTTCGGATAGGCGGCCAGCAGAAAGTCGGCCTCAAAAAGGGCAACATCCTCGAAATCGAGCACCGCGCTTCGTATTGCACCGGTGATCGCCAACCGGTAGCCGCAGGCCTCGGGCGACAGCTTGGGCCAGAGAAAGCCGGGCGTGTCGTAAAGCAGAATGTTGTGGGGCAATTTGATGGCCTGTTGCGCCCGGGTCACCGCCGGCTCGTTACCGGTCTTGGCAGCCGGTCGACCGGCCAGGGTATTGATCAGCGTGGACTTGCCCACGTTGGGAATGCCCAGGATCATCACCCGCAGCGCGCTCTTCTGCCGATCGTGGGTCGGGGTCATGGCCTCGGCCAGTTTCAGAATGTCGAGGGCCTCGTTGCGCTGGTTGTGGGTGAGGGTAACCGCCCGCACCCCGCGCTCTTTCTCCAGCCAGGTCTGCCACTGGGAGGTCACCTCCGGATCGGCCAGATCCCGCTTGTTCAGCACCTTGATCAGCGGGGTATCGCCGCGCAGGGCCGGCACCAACGGATTTTCGCTACTGAACGGAATGCGCGCGTCCAGAACCTCGATGATGAGATCCATCTGCGGCATGACTTTCTTGATCTCCTTGCGGGCCTTGTGCATGTGCCCTGGAAACCAGTTGATGGCCATTGTGTTGCTCCGGGAATGAATAAACGGCGCCATTATGAAGCGGAATGACCAAACTTTCACATTTGTTTGAACCCCCGTGTGTGGCGGGATCTGGCCCGGGTTTCTGCGAAGTATGTATAAAAAGAGGGCTGATCGGGGTGAAAACCGGTAGGCGTATGCTTTAGGGTGTAGGTCCTGAACGATGAAACCAACGCACCGAGGTGGTCCCAAGGCAGCGACCACCAACAGTAACGGAGACATTTATGAAACTTGGAAAACTGTTTGGTACCGCACTGGTTGCCCTGAGCCTGTCCGTTCCGGCCATGGCCCAGCAGGCCTCTGGCGGGCAACCGGATCAGGTTGACCAGTTGGCCCAGATGGTGGGGCTGACCGAAGACCAGCAAAAGGAAATCCGCGCGATCATCGATGAGATGCAGGGTGAGATCGGAGAACTGCGCCAGGAAGCCCGTGCGCTGCAGCAGCAGATGCAGAGCGAGATCAAGTCGGACTTTGATGAAGGAGCGATCCGCGAGAAAGCGGAGAAGCTGGGCGACCTGACCGGTGAAATTGCCGCGCTGTCCACGCTCATGCAGGCGAAAGTGGATAATGTGTTCACCCAGGAGCAGCGTGACGAGCTGGACAAGCGTATGCAGCAGATGCAGCAGCAAATGCAGCAGCGTCGTCAGATGCAACAGCAGATGCAGCAGGGGCAAGGTCAGGGCATGCAGTAAGCCTGACTTTCAGTCAGACCTGTTGTTGGAGAAGGGCCGCATCCTTGGGTGTGGCCCTTTTTTTCGGTTGGTAGCCTGCTGGTTTGGCGGGAGGAACAGGGGTGTTGGCCCCTCCCAAAAAACGCTACGAGCACATCCATGTGCGCTTGGCTGTGGCCATCCTTGGCCACAGACATTTTTGGGAGGGGCCAACACCCCTGTTCTGCAGAGCCCACGTTTATACCAACCGAATGGTTTGCCGGCCTGGAGCTTGGCTGGTCCGTTTGTCTCCTATCACTCTGAAGTTCGGAGCTTGGCGGGTGTAGGCCTTTGCCAGAATGTCGGCGGCCATGGATGGCCGACGTCAAGCGCACATGGATGTGCTCGTAGCGGTTCTGGCAAAGGCCTACACCCGCCGAGCTACCACCCAGCAAGAAGGCTAAGAGCCCAAGCCCGAAGCCCCACCCAAGCCAAAGGGCTTAACGAGAACAATGAGCCGAGGCAGCAGGGTAAGCGCTCCGACCAGGGCCATGAACATGGCAAACCCGGTAAACAGCCCAAAGTAGATGGTCGGGATAAAGTTCGACAGCACCAGAATCGAGAACCCGGAGATGATCGTCAGCGAGGTGAAGAACATCGCCTGGCCGATGCTTCGGTGGCAGCGGTGCATGGTGGCGATGTAGTCGCCGTCTTTCCGGAACTCGGTTTTGAAGCGGTGGATGTAGTGGATGGTGTCGTCCACCGCGATGCCCACCGTGATGGCAGCCACGGTGATGGTCATCATGTCCAGGGGGATGTCCAGCCAGCCCATCAGGCCCAGCACCGAGCCGGCGGCGATGAGGTTGGGAGCGATGCCGATCAGGGCCAGTTTCAGGGAGCGGAACAGGATCAGGAACATCAGCATGATGGCCACAAACACCACGCCGATGGTCTTGATCTGGGAATCAAACAGGCTCTGCAGCATGTTGTTGTACATCACCGTCATGCCGGCCAGCATGATCTGGTCCTGGTCGTAGCCCAGTTCCGTGGTCAGGTGGTTGCGGATCCGGTTCAGGAGGGCTTCCCGCTTCAGATCCGGCATGGTTTCCAGAATGCGGACGCTGAACCTGGCCTGGTCGTGCTCCTCAGAGATGTACGGCGTCAGCAGCACATCCTGCAGATCGTCGGGCACGGCTGCCGGTACGAAGGCGAGCTCGAGGGCGTTCAGGGGTTCGCCTTCGTTGATCCTCGCCAGCAGTTTCAGGGTGGTGTTGATGGACAGCACCTTGCCGGTTTCCGGCAGGCCGTCCAGGTATTCGTGAACCGCCTCCAGTTCCTGCATTTTCTGGTAGGTGTACCAGGTGTCCCGGTATTCCTCGCCTGCGCCGCAGTCCTCCACGAACGGGTCGCAGTCGCTGGCAAACGGATCGCCGCCTGCGCCCTCGGGGGGCGGGTCGTCGGTGATCACCACATCCAGAGGCGTGGTGCCACCCAGACGGTTGTCGATGGTGATCATGCCCTGGTGTATTTCGGTGGAGGGTTTGAAGTAGTCGATGAAGCTGTTCTCAACCGACAGCCGGGTCAGGCCGACCACGCACAATGCTGCAATCACCGCAGATCCGACCAGCACAGTATTGCCGAAGCGTTCGGTGAAGCGGGCAAAGGCGTCGGTAAAGGGCACCCGGTTGGCGGTGACATGGCTGTCGATAGGCGGTGGCAGCAGGGACAGCAGCGCCGGGAATATGAGGAAGGTGATCAGGAACGCCACGGTCAGCCCAAGGGTCATCATCCAGCCAAAATCAATGACCGGGCGAATACCGCTGAAAGTCAGGGAGCCGAAGGCGACGATGGTGGTGATGGCCATGTAGAAGCAGGGTTTGATCATTGCCAGCACCGTGTTGCGCAGCGTCTCCCGGGGGCTGGCCTGGGGTTCGTCGTGCTGGAATTCCCGGTAGCGCACGATCAGGTGGATGGTGAGCGACAGGGTCATAATCAGCAGCAGGGAAATGAAGTTCGATGAGATGACCGTCACCGGCCACTGGGTCCAGCCCAGGAAGCCGATCATCAGCCATACCGTGAAGCCGCAACACAGCATGGGCACCAGTACCCAGCGCCACTGGCGGAAGATGATGGCCAGTGTCAGCAGCAGGAAGGCCAGCACGCCCAGGCCAAAGGTGGACAGGTCGTTCTCGATGAAGCGGATCATGTCGGCCACGATCATCGGCACGCCGCCCAGGTGGATCTCGGCGTGATCACGGTACTTGTCCAGAATGTCCCGCACGGTCCGGATAGTGGCTTCCCGTTCCACGCCCAGGGTTTCGGTATAGTCGATGAACGCCTGCTGGACCCGCTCCAGCTCGGCCAGTTCGGATTCCGAGGCGTTACCGGTACTGGCCTTGTCCCGCAGATCATTGCGTGCCCTGAGCAGCTCGAAGTAGCGATCCGGTGTCGGCAGGTTGACCTGAATGGCGGTGGTGCGGCCATCTTCACTGATAAGCAGGTTGGGGTAGAGCGGGTTGTTCAGCAACGCCTGCCTGGCCGTGTCTGGTGGCACGTCGTGCTGGTCAAGGGTTTTGATCTCGCTGTCGACGGTGTCGAGGGTGAGGTCAGGACTGTGCAACAGGGGTACGCTGAGGATGCTGTTGGTGGAGCCCACGGCGTCCAGCGCCTGCAGTTCATCGCGCAGGCTGGCGAGCCGCGCAAGCCCTTCCTCGGAGAACAGTTCACCATCGGGCGTGTAGGTCACCACCAGGAAGTCATCGGAGGTGGTAAAGCGGCGGTTGACCTGGCGGTACTGTTCCAGTGACCGGTCGTTTTCAAGTACCAGGGATTCGGCGGAGGCGTCCAGACGGAACTCGCTGAACCGCAGTGCCGCGAGGGCGAGCAGCGCCCCGAAAACGGCCAGCACAAGCAATGGGTGTGGAAGGATCAGGCGATCATACAGGGCGCGAAGACGATTCATGAACCACTACTCTGCCGGTGAAAACGAGTGCAGAGTGTGCCACAAACCTCAGTGAACCGTGACCTTTGAACCCGCTTCTTCGAGAGAATCGATCAGTTGCTTCAGCCGAAGACTCATATCGGCGCTCTCGGCGAGCTGGGTGACCATGTTCTGGGTGGTTTCGCGAATTCCCTGGACATTGGCCAGCACGTCGTCGGTACCGGCGGTCTGGTGCGCTGAGACGTTGGCGATTTCCTGGTTGGTCTGGTCGATGCGGCCCACCACTTCGTTGATGGCTTCCAGGGCGCGGCGTCCCTGTTCAGATTCCTCAACGCAGCGGGTGGCGTCCTCGGAGCTGCCTGTCATCTGCTGCACGGCGGTGTCCATGGCTGCCAGCAGGCGGTCAATGGTGCCCTGGATCTGGTCGGTGGAGTCCTGAACCCGCTGGGCCAGCTTGCGAACTTCGTCGGCCACAACCGCGAATCCCCGGCCCTGCTCACCGGCCCGGGCTGCCTCGATGGCGGCGTTCAGGGCCAGCAGGTTGGTCTGCTCGGCGATACCGCGAATTTCGGTAACGGCATGACTGATCGCGTGGCTGTTTTCGGCGAGGGCCTCGACACTGCTGGCGGAGCTGCGCACCACGTCCGCCAGCCGGCGAATACTGTCGGCACTCTGGCCCACCCGCTGGCTGCCATCCCGTGCGGTATCCCGGGCTTCGTGGGACAGGGTTTTGGCAATACCGGCCTGTTCAGCAATGCCGGTAAAGCTCTGCAGCATGGTCTCGATGACTTCCGCCGAGCGGTCGGCACCGGCCTGCTGCCGGCTAAGGTCGTCCCGTCGGGCCTCGGCGGCGGTGGTGAGTTCCTGAACTTCGTGATGCAGACGATCAATGGCCTCCTTCATGCTTCGAACCACCGTGCCCGTGCGGTCCTGCATGGCGTTGAAGGCACTGGCCATCTGGCCGATCTCATCGGTGGAGTCCACGTGGGCCCGCTCGCTGAGATTGCCCGAGCCCTGGACAGAAACCATGGTGTCTTTCAGGCGGTTGACATGCCGCTCGATAAAAGAGATCAACAGCTGCGAGCCGGCCATCTCCAGAACCATCAGCACCGCGACCACGAGGGCAAACCCCGGCGCGGTATCGCGGAAGACATCGGCAAAAGGCCGACCGGTTTGCCCGGCCATGGTATCCATGGCGTAGAGCACCAGAAGGCAGAGAACTGCAAAAACGACAATGTTCAGCAACCAGAACTTGTACTTCAGCCGGGCATTTCGCAGCAATGTGAGCATGGAGGGTCTCAGTCGATGGCCTTCACCGGTATCTGCATGGCGTTGGAGGTCTGGGGGACCTCGGGCACGGCGAGACCAAGATTGTTTTTGTCGAATACCTTGTCGGCCCGGTAACTGGAGCGAACCATGGGGCCAGAGGGCACTTCCATGAAGCCTTTCTGAAGGCCGATTTCCCGATAGCGGTTGAACTCTTCCGGGGTCACGTAGCGTTCCACCGGCAGGTGATTTTGGGTAGGGCGCAGATACTGGCCCAGGGTCAGGATGTCCACGCCGATGGCACGCAGATCGTCCATGGTTTCGAGGATCTCCTCCTCGGTTTCACCCAGGCCCAGCATCAGGCTGGTTTTGGTGAGCACGTCCGGGCGATGCTTCTTGGCGTGTTCCAGAACCCGCAGGGTTTTCTCATAACCAGCGCGCGGGTCACGCACGCGGCGGGTCAGGCGCTTGACCGTTTCCACATTCTGGGCGAACACGTCCAGGCCGGAATCCACCACTTTTTCGACGTCGGACATGACGGCATCGAAGTCCGGTGTCAGGGCTTCCACCGCCACTTCCGGCGTGCGCCGCTTGATGGCCGACACGCAGGCCGCGTAGTGGGCGGCGCCGCCGTCGTCCAGATCATCCCGGTCAACCGAGGTGAGCACGATGTAGCGCAGGCCCATCAGCTCCACCGACTTGGCCGTGTTCTCCGGCTCTTCAGGATCCAGCCAGCCTTTGGGGTTGCCGGTGTCTACTGCACAGAACTTGCACGCCCGGGTGCACACCGAGCCCATCACCATGATGGTGGCGGTGCCGGCGGTCCAGCATTCACCGATGTTGGGGCAGTGGCTTTCCTGGCACACGGTGCTCAGGCGATGTTCGCTGACGTTCTTGCGCACGGCCTCGTAGCGTTCGCCACCGGGCATGCGTGCCCGCAACCATTTGGGTTTGCGTTGTGGCTTCTGCTCCGCCTCTTCGGCCTCCGGTCTGGAGGAGCGCTTGACGCCGTCCTTGATGGCGGAAAAGCCGTGCTCGCTGCGGAATTTGGAACCACTGGTAACGCGGGGCTTGGCGCTGTCGCTCATTACAACCGGACTCTCAATAAAAACGTGGGGACCGTTAAGAGTAATGGGCTGCCAGATCAGATACAAGGCGGGTAGTGGCAATCACGGGGGTGCAGGGCACGACTTTCGTCGTACCCTTTGATCCTTGTCAAATACGCCCCGTTTCCGGGGCGGGTATACGGCGGCGGGCGTCCCTCAGGCCTGGGCTTTGTCCAGGGCCTGGCTGATATCGGCAATCAGGTCGTCCACGTGTTCAATGCCGATGGACAGGCGCACCAGATCTTCACTCACGCCAGCGCTTCTCAGCTCGTCGGGATTCAGCTGGCGATGGGTGGTGGTGGCCGGGTGGCAGGCCAGGGACTTGGCATCACCAATGTTCACCAGCCGCAGAATCAGCTCCAGGGCGTCGATGAATTTGGCGCCGGCTTCCCGGCCGCCCTTGATGCCAAAGCTCAGGATCCCTGATGCCTTGCCGCCACAGATCTTGTCGCAGGTTGCCTTATAGGGGCTGTTGGCCAGGGTAGCGTAGTTGACCCACTCCACCGCGGGGTGTTCCTGCAGGTAATTGGCCACCTTCTCGGCGTTCTGGCAATGGCGCTCCATACGCAGGGCCAGGGTTTCCAGCCCCTGCATGATCAGGAACGCGTTGAACGGCGCCAGGGCAGCACCGGTGTTGCGCAGGGGTACCACGCGGCAACGCCCGATAAAGGCCGCCGGACCCAGGGCGTCTGTGTAGACCACGCCGTGGTATGAAGGGTCCGGCTCATTGAGCATCGGGAACTTGTCGGCGCTGGCCTTCCAGTCGAACTTGCCGGAATCCACAATCACCCCGGCCACGGTGGTGCCATGCCCGCCAATGTACTTGGTGAGCGAGTGAATCACGATGTCGGCCCCATGATCAAAGGGGCGGCACAGGAAGGGTGTGGCCACGGTGTTATCCACCATCAGCGGAATGCCGTGCTTGTGGGCAATCTCCGCCCAGCGCTGGATATCCACCACGTTGCCCGCCGGGTTGCCGATGGATTCGCAGAAGAGGGCGCGGGTATTGGCATCGATGGCTTTCTCCACGGCGTCAAAATCGTCGTGGCGCACCATTCGGCACTCGATGCCCTGATTTGGCAGCGAATGGGCGAACAGGTTGTAGGTACCACCGTAAAGCTGGCTGGTGCTGACGATGTTGTTACCCACCTTGCAGATGGTCTGCAGGGCATAGGTGATGGCAGCCATGCCCGAGGCCACCGCCAGTGCGCCCACGCCGCCTTCGAGTTCGGTCATCCGCTCTTCAAGCACGGCGTTGGTGGGGTTCATGATGCGGGTATAGATGTTGCCCTGGACCTTCAAGTCGAACAGGTCGGCCCCGTGCTGGGTGTCGTCGAAGGTGTAGGACGTGGTCTGGTAAATCGGCGTGGTGGCGGCCCGGGTGGTGGGGTCGCTCTTGAAGCCTGCGTGCAGGGCGAGAGTTTCCGGTTTCATGTCAACGATCCTTGCTGGTGGTTTGTTGTTCTGGCGTTCAGGACCGAGAGTATGACACAGACTTTACCGGCTAAGCATCGTGGGGGGCATCAGCGTCAGCGGTGACGATTCCGGGCTCGCACGTAGTCGGCTATGGTGGGGTAGAAGAAGATGCCCAGGCAGGCCCAGAACACGCCGATGGACAGCAGGGCGGCCTTTACGCTCGCGCCGGAGAACCCGAGAGCGACGGGCACCAGAACGACGGCCAGGAAAACCGTGAGAGCGTGGCGGGATTTCATAATGCGCACTGCCTTTCATCGCATTGGAGAAAGATTCAATCCTATCCGAATACGGGGCGGGACATTGTCAAAGTTTGTTTAAGTCACGTTCCATTTCTTGCTGTCTCTGGATCACCCTCTTCGGGGCAGTGGAAATTACTGGTGGGGCAACTACAGTTGTGTGCAGGACGCCAACGGATGATCGTCAATCGCAGTAAGACGTCCTGACCGAGTGTTCGTAGTGCATGTAAGGAACGCATGCCGTGGAGTCTTATCATGGATCGAGTTTCCCGTTTGAAGCCAGTCCTGTTTCTCGTCTTGCTTGTTGCCTCCAAGCTTTCATTTGCGAATCCCGAGACACCTTATGTGGTCGGGGTTTTTGAGGGCATTGAGCGCGAGATTGCCGTCGCCGAGGGTGAGCTGGTAGGACGCTTCTCGCCTTACTACGAATGCGTGTTCAGCCGCGTGGAAGGCAATTTCCGATTCGTCGAGATGCCACTCGCCCAGATCCTCTACCAGCTCGACAAGGGTGGAATCGCAGCCGGCTTGCCCCTGGTCCAGACATCGCGACGGGATGAATACGCAGACTTTGGCGGTCTGCTATTTCAGACGGAGTATGTCTATCTGCTGGTTGAAGACCTGCCCCCACTCGATAGTCTGATTGGTCTCCGCTACGGATTCGTCCGTCGGTTTGTGGGCGACCAGCTCTTGAGGGGAGAGGATCCGAGCGTAACTCATGTCTCGGATTGGGGGCAGGCCGTTGAGATGCTGATCCGTGGGCGCGTGGACGTGGTCGTGTTGCCCTGGGTACTCGTTGATTATTACATGGATGGTTTTGAGGGTGACTACTACGAGCGAACAGCTGCCTGGGTCGACCTGTCACTCTACATTTCCCATGAAGGAGCCAGCACCAATCTGACCAATCAAATCAGGCGTTCAGTTCGTGAGTGTCGGTTCATCTCGGAAAAGAAGCCGTTGGGCGCCGACGGCATGGGGCTTTGAGGTCCCGCTATGGAATCCGTTCCCGAGCCGATATGGCACAAAAAAAGCCCGGCGCTTTCGCGACGGGCTTTTCAGAATACTGGTAGCAAGGGGCGGAGTCGAACCGCCGACCCCAGCATTATGAGTGCTGTGCTCTAACCAACTGAGCTACCTTGCCATTTCGTCTCGGGCAACGCCCCAAACGAGGCGCGTATTTTCAGTATTTGGGCCCAGTCTGTCAAGACTTGGGGCTGGTTTTTCCTGAAAAATTACACGTTGAAGCGGAAGTGAATAACGTCGCCGTCCTGGACGATGTAGTCCTTGCCTTCCAGGCGCCACTTGCCGGCATCCTTGGCGCCGGCTTCGCCATTGAACTGCACGAAATCGTCGTAGCTGACCACTTCAGCACGGATGAAGCCGCGCTCGAAGTCGGTGTGGATGACGCCGGCGGCCTGGGGGGCGGTAGCGCCAATTTTCACGGTCCAGGCGCGCACTTCTTTCACGCCGGCGGTGAAGTAGGTCTGCAGGCCCAGGAGGCTGTAGCCGGCGCGGATCACCCGATCCAACCCCGGCTCTTCCATGCCCATTTCATCCAGGAACATGGCTTTTTCATCGTCTTCCAGTTCCGAGATCTCGGCTTCCAGCTTGTTGCAGATGGGCACCACCACGGCGTTTTCGGATTCGGCAATCTTGCGCACGGTGTCCAGGTGCGGATTGTTCTCGAAGCCGTCTTCGTTGACGTTGGCAATGTACATGGTGGGCTTGACGGTGAGCAGGCACAGCTCGCGGATCAGGGCCATCTGGTCCT
Organism: Marinobacter sp.; assembly: GCF_041984545.1. Taxonomy (GTDB): domain Bacteria; phylum Pseudomonadota; class Gammaproteobacteria; order Pseudomonadales; family Oleiphilaceae; genus Marinobacter. The sequence continues at coordinate 104,710 of NZ_JBHIXV010000006.1, forward strand.
TGTCGAGGTTCATGCTGCGCACCGGCTTGCCTTCATTCAGAACCGGCAGCAGTTTCTCGAACATCTCGAGCTGGGCCTTGGCTTCCTTGTCGCCGCTCTTGGCGACGCGCTGCACCCGCTTGATGGCTTTCTCCACGGTTTCCAGGTCGGCAAGGGCCAGCTCGGTGTTGATCACGTCGATATCCGAGGCCGGGTCCACTTTGTTGGCCACGTGGATCACGTTGCCGTCCTCGAAGCAGCGTACCACGTGGGCAATGGCGTCGGTCTGGCGGATGTTGGCCAGAAACTGGTTACCCAGGCCTTCACCTTTGGAGGCGCCGGCCACCAGACCCGCGATGTCCACGAATTCCATGGTGGTGGGCACGACCCGCTGGGGTTTGACGATCTCGGCCAGCTTGTTCAGTCGTGGGTCGGGCATGGCCACCACCCCGGCGTTGGGTTCGATGGTGCAGAAGGGGAAGTTTTCCGCGCCGATACCGGATTTGGTCAATGCGTTGAACAAGGTGGATTTGCCGACGTTAGGGAGGCCGACGATGCCGCAGTTAAATCCCATGGAATGCCTCTGCTTCTGCTGGTGCTGAAAATTTGCGCGGATTATACCGGTGTGGGGGTGCGTAAGCGAGTAAGGGGAATGTCAGACCCCGGGTTTGAAACTGTGCAGGCGGTTCATGGCGGCCGGGAGTTTGCCATTGGCTGCATCCGGCAGTACCCGCAGGACTTCATCGATCACGGCGTTGAGTTCTTCGGTTTCCTGTTTGCCCAGGCGGCCAAGTACAAAACCGGTGACTTTTCGGCTGTCGCCGGGATGGCCAATGCCAATGCGCAGCCTCTGGAACTCGTTGGTACCCAGATGGGCGATGGCGTCGCGCAGACCGTTGTGTCCGCCGTGGCCGCCGCCTTTCTTGAGTTTGGCGGTGCCAGGAGGCAGGTCGAGTTCGTCGTGGGCAATAAGAATCTGGTGCGGGGCAATCTTGAAAAAGTCTGCCAGGGCCTTGATGGCCAGGCCGCTGCGATTCATGAACGTGGTGGGGTTGAGCAGATGCAGATCCAGGCCCTGCCACTGAATGCGGGCGTAGAGCCCATGATACTTCTTTTCCGGACGGAGCGTCTGGCCCGCGCTGCGGGCCAGAGCATCGACGAACAGGGCGCCGGCGTTATGGCGGGTATTCTCGTAGTCAGGGCCCGGGTTTCCCAGGCCAACCACCATGAGGATATCCTGTGCCATTTACCGTCGCTCCCGTTCGCGCAGGAGTGATTACTCCTTGTCTTCGCCTTCCTCGCCCTCGTCGCCTTCTTCGGCTTCGTCAGCCTTGGCGCCCTTGGGCTTGTGGATGGAGAGAACCGGCAGGTCGTGGTCTTCGCCCTGCTGCAGAGCCGCAATACGCACGCCCTTGGGCAGTTTCAGGTCGCTCAGGTGAACCACCTGGTCCATTTCCACGCCCATCAGATCCACTTCGATGAACTCGGGCAGATCTTGCGGCAGACAGATGATTTCCACTTCGGTCATCTGGTGGGAAACTACGCCACCCTGAAGCTTCACGGCCGGAGCGGCTTCCTCGTTGAGGAAGTGAACCGGAACGTTCACGTGGATCTCATGGTCCTTGTCGACGCGCAGGAAGTCAGCGTGGGTCAGGATCGGCTTGTACGGGTGACGCTGCAGATCCTTCAGAATCACACTTTCCTTCTTGCCACCAAGCTCGATGGTCAGAATGTGCGAGAAGAATGCTTCGTTTTCCAGGGCCTTTTTCAGTTCGTTGTGCCAGATGGCAACCGGTGTTGCGTCTTTTCCGCCACCATAGATGATGGCCGGAATTTTACGCTCCTCGCGACGCAGGCGGCGGCTCGCACCTCTCCCCTGATCGTCACGAGGAAATGCTTCAATCACAAAATCCTGAGACATGCTATGTACCTCAATCGGCATCTGGAGGGCCCGCGACCAGGCTGGCTCCGGATGCTGTTCTCGAAAAGCCGGATTTTTCCGGCTGACTAAAAGAGTCGGGAGCCTGTGTAGGCTCCCGACCCGGTAACTGCTTGTTATGCCTGAATAATAGGGCCGGCAGGCCGCTCAGGCATTCTCGAACATGGCGCTGATGGACTCTTCATTGCTGACGCGACGAATGGACTCCGCCAGCAGTCCGGCCATTCCGAGGACGCGGATTCTATCACAATTCTTCGCTTTGTCACCCAGTGGGATGGTGTCGCACACCACCAGTTCGTCCAGCTGTGAGGCATTGATGTTATCAATGGCCGGGCCGGAGAGGACCGGGTGGGTAATATAGGCAACAACCCGGGCGGCGCCGTGCTCTTTCAGGGCGTTGGCGGCCTTGCACAGAGTGCCGGCGGTATCGATGATGTCATCCACCAGGATACAGGTCTTGTCTTTCACATCGCCGATGATGTGCATGACCTGGGAAACGTTGGCCTTCGGGCGACGCTTGTCGATGATGGCGAGATCGGCGTCGTCGAGGCGTTTGGCCACGGCCCGGGCGCGAACCACGCCGCCCACGTCGGGGGAGACCACTACGAAATTTTCGAAACGCTGCTTGAAGATGTCTTCAAGCATCACCGGCGTGGCGTAGATGTTGTCCACCGGAATGTCGAAGAAACCCTGGATCTGGTCGGCGTGCAGATCAACGGTCAGAACCCGGTCAACGCCGATGCTGGAAATCATGTCTGCGACCACCTTGGCGCTGATGGCAACGCGGGTGGAACGTACCCGGCGGTCCTGGCGGGCATACCCGTAGTAGGGGATAACCGCGGTGACCCGTGTGGCGGAGGCACGACGAAGCGCGTCGGCCATCACGATCAGTTCCATCAGGTTGTCGTTGGTGGGGTAGCAGGTCGGCTGGATGATGAAGACATCATGGCCGCGGACATTCTCATTGATCTCGACGGTGGTTTCTCCGTCGCTGAAACGGCCTACAGTGGCCTGACCCATGGGAATGTGGAGTTTGCGGGCAATGGCCTGGGCGAGCTCAGGATTGGCGTTGCCTGCGAAGATCATCAGTTTGGACACGACGGCATCCTTCTCAGTATCGGCGTTTGATTCAGAAGAAGCGGGAGAAAGGTGGCTGGGGTGGCAGGATTCGAACCTGCGCATGACGGGATCAAAACCCGTTGCCTTACCACTTGGCGACACCCCAGTATCGTGCTTTTTTGGCATCATTCCAGCTCTGTTAGCTTTTTGTGCAGAGGTGAGATGTTCACCCCTTTAGCTACGAACCCCGTGACGCCGGAGGGTTTGCTTTCCCAGATAATCCGGGCTGCGGATTCTGTCGGGAAACGTCCAAAGATGCAAGCCCCGGTTCCGGTTAATCTTGCAGGTCCGAATTGTGAAAGCCAGTCCAGGCTCTGGTTAACCTCAGGATACAGTTTGCGAACTACATCCTCACAGTCGTTTCGGTACCTCGAGGCGTCTCCCTCAAAAGCGGGCGCTATTTTGATTCTAGGGGTGTTCCTTGTCAACCCTTGCTCGGAAAAAATCTTGCCAGTGTTGATGTTGCATGCAGGCTTGAGAACCACGAACCAGTCCTCCGGTGGATGGGCCTCCGTGAGCTTTTCGCCCACACCCTCTCCGAAGGCGGCATGGCCGCGCACGAACACCGGTACGTCCGCACCCAGGCTAAGGCCGAGGTCGGCCAGCTCGTCCAGATTGAGGCCCAGCTGCCACAGATGATTGAGGCCGAGAAGGGTGGTGGCCGCATTGGAGCTGCCACCGCCCAGGCCACCGCCCATGGGCAAGTGCTTGCGCACATGGATGGTGACTCCGGTCAGGGAAGCTGAGACTTGCCTCATCAAGGCATGCGCGGCGCGGATAACAAGATTGTCGGTGTCGGGAACGCCGGCAAGGGGTTCCGCCAGTCGCACCCCGGGCTGTTCCGGCGTCAGCGTAAAGCCAAGTTCATCACCGTAGTCGAGGAACTGGAACAGCGTCTGGAGCTCGTGATAGCCGTCCGGCCGGCGACCGACAATGTGCAGGAACAGGTTCAGCTTGGCCGGCGAGGGCAGGACCAGATCCGGCGTCACGGCGCCTGCTCCTGCCAGTCGCTGATCACCACCCGGACTCTTTTGTCGTCCTTGAGCGCGGTAATCCGGGCCGGCAGCTCAGGATAGTCTGCCAGGAAGGGCTGCCAGCGGTCGTAACGGATCTCCCAGCCGGCCTGGCGGATCATTGCCAGTCTGCCCTGTTCTTCGAACAGCAGCCGGTAGTCGCTGGCCGGGGAGGGCAGGCCGCGAATCCACCAGACGAGGTCGTCCAGGGGCAGTTGCCAGCCGGTGGCAGCGGCTACCAGCGCTTCGGGTTCGGACGAACGGTAGGTTTCGCCATTGGCAAGGGTGAGTTCAATGAATCCGGGGACGCCTCTGAGGGTGGTGCTGCCCATGCCGAGGAAGGAGGAGGACAGGGCCAGGTCGTAGGCCTCTCCGTCCTGGATCCAGTGGTTGATAATCGCCGTGCCGCTGTCCGAGGGCTGGCGCACCGCCAGTTTGCCGCTCAGTTCCCACTGGTCCAGTTGCGCCAGGCGGGCAGATCGGGCCGCCCACTCTGCCGGCGGCTGGTCGGTCATGCCTTCCGGCAGGGGTCCAACCTGGATGCTGGTGCAGGCGCCGAGCGTGGCAGCCAGTGCCGCGGCCGCCAGTGAGCGGATCAGACTCATTGCAGCTCGCTACCGTTGGTCAGGCGGTCAATGGTCTCCCGCAGGACCTCGTGGCTGCTGTCCTGTTCCAGGCCTTCCTGCCAGATAATCCGGGCCTGGTCCTCGGCCCCGCTCATCCAGAGGGCCTCCCCGTAATGGGCCGCCACTTCCGGATCCGGGTAGGCATCCCAGGCCCGGGCCAGGTAGTCCAGAGCAGCATCCAGTCGACCTTCCAGGAACAGGACCCAGCCCATGCTGTCCAGAATGGCCGGGTTGTCCGGATCCAGTTTGAGGGCCTGTTCGATATACCCCCGGGCTTCCCGGAGCCGGTCAGTGCGCGTGGTCAGGATGTAGCCGAGGGCGTTCAGGGCCACGGCGTTCTGCGGTTCCTGCTCAATGATGCGGTGCAGATCCGCCTCCGCTTCGGCGGTCTGGCCCAGTGTGTCGTAGAGCATGGCGCGGGCGTAACGGATCTCGATGTTGTCCGGATACTGCTCAAGGGCTTCGGTTGCAGTGGTCAGGGCTTCCTGCTGCTGTTTCTCATCCAATAGCAGGTTCACTTCCAGAAGCCAGAAGTTCTCGGCCTGCCGGGGGTTGGCCTCGCGCAACCGGTGAATCCGGTCGATGGCCTGTTCGAGCTGGCCGTTCTCGGCCAGCAAGGCGCTTGCACGGGCCAGTGCGGGGAAATAGTAGTTGCCTTCCTCCACGCTCTGGTAATACCCGATGGCCTGCTCGGTATTGCCTGCCTGGTCCTCAATGCGCCCCAGGTAATAGTTGGCCTCGCTCACGTGGTGGCCCTGTTCCAGCAGGCGGGTCAGTTCCTCACGGGCCAGTTGGGTTTGCCCGTTTTCGAGGGCCACCAGGGCGTGGGAAAGGCGCAGCCCCGGAGTGTCGGGATAACGTGTTACCAGCCGGGCGAATTCGTCCTGCGCTGCCTGCAGCTCGCCCTCGTTGATCAGCATGCGGCCGTACAGGGTGCCCATCTGGCGGTTGGCGGGAAACCGCCGGGTGTTGGTGAGCAGGTAATCGAGTGCCTTATTCTCCTGTCCGGTCTGGTAAAGCAGATCCCCCTTGAGGATGATGCCGGGCTGGAAGTTGCGGTTCTCCTCAAGCAGGGGTTCCAGTTGTTCCAGGGCTTTCCGGGGTTGGCCGGTCACCTTCAGCAAAAGGGCAATGCTGTATTCGAGTTCCGGCGTGTCGGGGTGACGGTCCGCCATCTCTTTATAGAGTGAGAGCAGTTCCTGCTGGTTCTCCTCTGGCAGGTTGCTGGCCATGGCTGCAAGGCTGTCGAAATCCGCATCGCCGCCCTGGTTCATGATCTGTTCCATGTGGTGCATGGCGGTCTGGAGGTCGCTGCCCTTGACGGCCTGGATGGCGGAAATGCGGTGGGCCTGCAGGTTGTCCGGATCCACCTCAAGCCACAGCTCCGCCAGTTGCTTCTGGGCGTTGTCCCCGTTCAGCGATTGGGCAATGCGCATGGCCCGTTCAATAACGCCCAGGTCCCGGGACTGTTTGGCGGCATTGAGATAGTTCACCAGGGTGATGTCGAAGCGGCCCCGCTGGGCCGCAATTTCGGCAGAGAGCAGCAGGTAGAGGGTTTCCGGCTCGAAGTCGGCGTATTCAATGGGTGCAGGCGACTTGGTCTGCTCAGCCTTGGCGCTCGCCGGCTCCGGGGCGGGTGGCTCATCGGTGCCGTTCAGGCTTGCACAACCCGCCAGGGTCAGGCCAAAAAGGGAGGTGAGGAACAAGGGTACGGATTTATGCATGCAACTTCCCATGATCTGTCGAAAAACGCGTCAGAATAGCCGCCCCACCTGTGGAACCGGGATAGATAAGGTTCGGGCTCAGGCCGAGCCCCTATAATGGCATAAGCGTCTGATCTTGCCCAACCTGTCCGCACTTGCCGAAGCGTCCGAGCTTTCAGGTGGCAGCAAGGCCTTCTGATCGTTAAAATGGCAGGCATTGTGAAGGTTTTGACATCTTTCCGGTAAAAGGTCGTACATCCCGCCCATGGCACTTTTAACGCTCGGCATCAATCATCGCACCGCCCCCGTAGAGCTTCGGGAGCGGGTGGCGTTCACGCCTGAGCGTATGGCCGAGGCGTTTGCCGAGCTGCGCGCGACCTCCGGCGCCAGCGAGGCCGCCATCCTGTCCACCTGCAACCGCACCGAGCTCTACCTGGCGGGCGATGATGACTGTGCGCCCATGGTGCTGCGGTGGCTGGCAGGCTTCCACGGCCTTGAGACGGCCGAGCTTGAAGAAGCGCTCTACATGCATCGGGATGGAGATGCCGTGAGGCACATGATGCGTGTGGCGGCCGGGCTGGATTCCATGGTGCTGGGTGAGCCCCAGATTCTGGGGCAACTCAAAGACGCCTATGCCCTGGCGCGGGAACACGGGGCCAGTGGCTCCTTCCTGTCACGTCTGTTTGAGCATACGTTTTCGGTGGCCAAGCGGGTGCGGACCCAGACGGCCATCGGCGAGAATCCGGTATCAGTCGCCTACGCGGCGGTGAGCATGGCGCACCACATTTTTGCCGACATGTCCCGCAACAAGGCGCTGCTGATCGGTGCCGGCAAAACCATCGAGCTGGTGGCTCGCCATCTGGCCGATGCCGGCGTCCGCGATTTTCTGGTGGCCAACCGTACCCTTGAGCGCGCGCAGGCGCTGGCGGAATCACGCGGTGGCAAAGGCATTGTGCTGTCCGAAATCCCGGAGCACCTGCCGGATGTGGATATCATCATCTCCTCCACCGCCAGTCCTCTGCCCATTCTGGGCAAGGGCGCCGTTGAACGTGCCTTGAAGCGGCGCAAGCACCGGCCCTATTTCATGGTGGATATTGCAGTACCCCGGGATATCGAGCCGGAGGTGGGTTCGCTTGCCGATGTGTACCTGTACACCGTTGACGACCTGCGCCAGGTGATTGAAGAGAACATCCGTTCCCGTGAGGGCGCGGCCCGGGAAGCGGAAAACCTGGTGGCTGCGGGGGTTCAGGATTTCCTCAATCAGCTCCGGGCCCTGGATGCTGTTTCCACCCTCAAGCAGTTCCGGCAGCGTGCGGAACTGCTGCGCGACAACGAAATCGATAAAGCCCTGAGAGCCCTGCGCAACGGCGGTGACCCCGAAACCGTGCTGCGCAGTCTGGCGCGGGGCCTGACCAACAAGCTTCTGCACGAACCCTCGGTTCAGGTTCGCAAGGCCACAACCGAAGGTCGAACCGAGGTGACAGAGTGGCTGCGTGAATTGCACCAGCTGGATGCACTGGACGCGGACGCGACGACCACTCCGGAAAAACTATGAAGCCATCGATCCAATCCCGCCTCGAGCAACTGACAGACCGCTTCGAGGAAGTCAGCGCTTTGCTCAGCGATTCTTCCATCATTGCCCAGCAGGACAAGTTCCGGGAGCTTTCCAGGGAATTTGCCGAGATTGAGCCCATCGTGCAGTGCTTCGAGGCCTGGCGCAGCTCGCTCAGCGACATCGAGGCGGCCCGGGAACTGGCCAAGGACGGCGACGCCGACATGCGCGAGATGGCCGAGGAAGAGCTGACTCTGGCCCGGCAGAAGAGTGAGGAACTGGACGAGGAACTCCAGCGCCTGATGCTGCCGAAGGACCCGAATGACGGCAAGAACGTGTTCCTGGAGATCCGCGCCGGAACCGGCGGCGACGAGGCCGCGATTTTTGCCGGCGACCTGTTCCGGATGTACTGCCGCTATGCCGAGCGCCGGCGCTGGCAGGTGGAAGTGCTTAGCGAGAGCGAGGGTGAGCACGGGGGCTATAAGGAGATTATCGCCCGGGTGGCCGGCGACGGCGTTTACGGCACTCTCAAGTTCGAGTCTGGCGCCCACCGCGTGCAGCGGGTGCCTGAAACCGAATCCCAGGGCCGGATTCACACCTCTGCCTGCACCGTGGCGGTGATGCCGGAAGCGGATGAGGCCGAGGCCATCGAGATCAACAAGGCCGACCTGCGAGTGGACACGTTTCGGGCCTCCGGGGCCGGCGGTCAGCACGTTAACAAAACCGATTCCGCCATTCGCATCACCCATCTGCCCACGGGCCTTGTGGTCGAGTGCCAGGAAGAGCGCTCCCAGCACAAGAACCGGGCCAAGGCCCTGAGTTTGCTGGCGTCGCGGCTGCAGAACGCCGAGACCGAGCGCCAGCAGAAATCCATGGCCGAGACCCGTAAGAGTCTGGTTGGCAGTGGCGACCGTTCCGAGCGGATTCGCACCTATAATTTCCCCCAGGGCCGGGTGACCGATCACCGCATCAATCTCACGCTCTACAAGCTGGATGAGGTGATTGCCGGGGATCTGGATGCGGTGGTGGTGCCTCTGCAGCAGGAGCATCAAGCCGAGTTGCTGGCCTCGCTTGCCGATGACCAGTGACCCCTCACTGACTTGCGAAACCCTCCTGCAGGCTGCCTCTGTACGGATTGGTGGCGATTCGCCGAGGCTGGATGCCGAGCTCCTGCTCAGCCATGTCACCGGCTTGAACCGGACCCGCTTCCGGGCCTGGCCGGAGCAGTCAATTCCGGCGGACCAGGCGGAGGCGTTCGAGGCCCTGGTTCGGGAGCGGGAGGCCGGTCGCCCGGTTGCGCACCTGTTGGGGCACCAGGAATTCTGGTCGCTGCCCCTGAAAGTCTCGGCCTCGACGCTGATTCCCCGACCCGACACGGAAAGCCTGGTGGAAGCCGCCCTCGCACTGCCGTTGCCCGGGGATGCTCGGGTTTTGGACCTGGGCACCGGAACCGGTGCCATTGCCCTGGCCCTGGCCAGTGAACGCCCGGGTTGGCAGATTTTCGCCAGTGATGCCGTCGCCGGGGCGGTGGACCTGGCCCGGGAGAACGCTCGGGATTTGGGGTTGTCTGTCACCGTGGTTGAAAGCGCCTGGTATGCCGGGCTGCAGCCGCAGCGATTTGATCTGATTGTCTCCAACCCCCCCTATATACCGGAGCACGATGAACATCTGGTCCTTGGCGATGTGCGCTTCGAGCCTGCCTCTGCCCTGGTCTCGGGCCCCGATGGCCTGGATGACCTGAAATTGATCGTGGAGCAGGCGCCGGACTGGCTGGTTGAAGGCGGCTGGCTGTTGGTGGAGCATGGCTATGATCAGGCAGAATCCGTGGCGGCCCTGTTTCGGGAGCGAGGCTTTTCCAGTATCCGTGGAAGACAGGATTATGGTGGTCGGGACCGGCTGACCCTCGGCCAGTGGTTGGCGTCAGCGGATTGAAATGGCCCAGGCCGGGTAGGGAGATGTGAATGCTTAATGACGAAGAATTATTGCGCTACAGTCGGCAGATCCTGATGCCCAGGTTCGATATTGCCGGCCAGGAAACCCTGAAGTCTGCCCGGGTACTGGTGCTTGGTGCCGGCGGCCTGGGTTGCCCGGTGGCGCTCTACCTGGGTGCCGCTGGCGTGGGTAACCTCACGCTGGTGGACGACGACACGGTGGAGCTGGCCAACCTGCAGCGCCAGATCGGTTTTGACCAGGGCCATTTGGGCGAATCCAAGGCGCAAAGCCTGGCCGAGCGGGTGCTCCGGACCAATCCGCTGGTGTCGGTGACTGCCGTGAATGAGCGCCTGGAGGGCGACGCTCTGGCCCGTCGGGTGGAGGAGGCGAGTCTGGTGGTGGATTGCACCGACAACTTCAACACGCGGTTTGCCCTGAATCGCGCCTGCGTGGCGGCAAAGGTGCCGCTGGTGTCCGGCGCCGCCATTCGCGGGGAAGGCCAGCTCTCGGTTTACGACAGCCGGCGCGAGGACAGTCCCTGTTACCACTGCCTGTATCCTGAGCAGGGCAATGAGGATCTGACCTGTTCGGAGGCTGGGGTGATTGCGCCTCTGGTGGGGATGATTGGCGCGGCCCAGGCGATGGAGGCCATCAAGGTGATTTCGGGGGTGGGCGAGCCATTGGTCGGGCGTCTGTTGATTCTGGATGCCTGGCAGATGCAGTGGCGAGAGATGAAGCTGGCTCGGGATCCTGATTGCCCTGTTTGTTCTGTTTAAATTGGGTGGCGGCGGAGTTGGCGATGGTCTGCCCAAAACACGCCGTGAATACGTCCTTGTAGGCTCCGCTCCGCCCTCTGTCGCTAATGCTCCTGCGTCGCGCCAGAGGTCCTGGGCAAGCCTTCCCTGGCTTGCCCGTGAAGTGCTGCGCACTCCACCCATGGCTCCGCAGGGTTTTGGGCAGACCATCGCCAACCCCGCTTCCGGGTATAGAGTCAGCCCTCCAGAGAGTTTCAGTTCTTCAACGCCTGAAACTTCGCGATCGCTTCTTTCCTGCTTTCTTTAAGATCCACGATCTGTCTTGGATACCCTTTCGGAATCACACCGCCTTTGGCGCCCGGGTCGTGGATGCGTTTGCTGTCGAGCTTTGCGATTTCCGGTACCCATTGCCGGATGAAGTCGCCGTTAGGGTCGAAGCGTTCGCTCTGGGTCACCGGGTTGAACACCCGGAAGTAGGGGGCGGCGTCGGTGCCGGTGGAGGCGCTCCATTGCCAGCCGCCGTTGTTGGAGGCCAGGAAGCCGTCGATCAGGTTGGACATGAACCAGGCTTCGCCCAGGCGCCAGTCGATGAACAGGTTCTTGGTCAGGTACATGGCGGTGATCATGCGCAGGCGGTTGTGCATCCAGCCGGTTTCCCGGAGTTGGCGCATGGCGGCGTCGACGATGGGTACGCCGGTGTTGCCGGTTTTCCAGGCTTCCAGGTGCTCGCCGGGGGTGTTCCAGCGCAGGTCTTCGGTTTCGGGTTTGAAGGCGCGGTGCATGCTCACCCTCGGGTAGTGGTAAAGAATGTGCACGTAGAAGTCGCGCCAGGCGATTTCGTTGATCCAGGTGCTCAGGCCCTGCTGGTTGCCGCCCGCACCCTGGGCCTGTCTGGCGGCGATCAGGCACTGGCGCCCGGAAAGCACGCCGTTGGCCAGGTAAGGGGAGAGCTGGCTGGTGCCATCAACAGCCGGAAAGTCTCGCTGATCCTTGTAGGCGCCGGCCCGGTGCTCGAGGAATTGTTCCAGCTGGTTGTGGGCGGCGTCTTCGCCGGTGGCTACCAGGGGCTCCGGGGCATTGCGGAAGGCCTCGGGTACGGCGTCAATGCGCTCCGGTTTCAGGCGATCGCCCCGGGAAGCCGGGGCTGGAAACAGGCCTGGCTGGGTCTCGTCGATCCAGCTGCGCCAGCGTCTGGAGAAGGGCGTGAATACGGAGTAGGGCTCGTTCTGCTGGGTCAGTATCTCGCCCACGGGGGCCACGGTCTGGTCCCGGTATTTGCGCACGCCGATGTCCAGGTCGTCGAGCCGGGCTTTTATGGTTTTGTCCCGTTTCCGCTCGTTAACGCCGTATTCCTCGTTGAAGTGCAGGGTACGGATGCCCTCGTGCGCACAGTGGTCTGCCAGGGCATCGATGCTGTCGCTGAAACGCCGGGCGTGGATAAAGGAGAGCGGGATGCCCAGTTCCGCCAGCCGTTCGGCCAGGGCGTTGGCATGCGCAATCACGAACTGCACCCGGGCCGGTGACCAGTCGTGTTCCTGCCACTGCTCCGGGGTGAGGATAAAACAGGCCCTGACTGTGTCTTCACTATCGCAGGCGGCCGTGAGTGCCGGGTTGTCGGCAATGCGCAGATCGTTTCGGAACCAGACCAGTTGTGTCATCCGTCATCCATTGCTGTTGAAGTGGTTGGTGTAGGGGTAAATACAGCCCGGTGCTTCAATAAAATCACTGACTTGGATATTCGCCCGGGCTGGTGGATTGGATTATAGTTAAGGCACTTTACGGGTAAGAACACGCCAGGCCGGTCAAGAATAGGTCAGTGCAGAATACCCGAGTGCAGAACATCATCAGTCAGCCGGTCAATTTCCAGGAGTCTGGTTCGGAACATGGAGAACACAACCGAGGGCCGTCGAGACGGCGTGTGGGCCCAGCCGTATTCGCTGGCTTCCGGGCAGACCCAGTACCACCAGTTGGGTCACATCCGATTGTGGGTCACGATGCTGGATCTCGAGTGGCAGATCAGGTCTGAGACTCTCGAGCTCGACACCGAGCCGGTCGGTTGGACCGAAACCATTGGCCATACCCTGCCGTCGGCATCGGTTCCGCTGCAGCGATTCATCCGGGAAAACCCGTCTTCGACGGTCACCTTCGTACCTGCCCTGGCCAAGCTGCCCACAGTCATCCGGCCGTTCCAGCCGCTCACCATTCCGGCGGGCGGCCGCTGCACCATCTATGTGGGCACGCTGGTCTGGATGAAGGTCTGTGTCGGGGAGCGTCAGGCGGTACTGACGGAAATTCCCCTGGCAACGCCGTCACTCACCTGGGTGGGGCGTAACACCATGGAGGGCGAGCTGTGTTACGCATCGGCCAGTGTTGCCCGGCTGGTGTTGGAGGCTGTGCCCAAGCGCCCCTGGCGGGCAGTGACACCGGTCACCCTGATCAACAGCCGGGACGAGCCGCTGCTGCTGGAGCGGTTCAGTCTGCCAACGCCGTTGTTGTCGCTGCACCTCAATGAGCGGGGCCAGCTGTGGACGCCGGGTGTGACGGTGGAGGTGGAAACGGAGCTGAATTCCGCCAGCCTGCACGTGGAGCAGAGCCTGCTTGCGGCCGCCGGCCCCTGCAGGCACGTGGCGGATGCCCGTGAAAAAGTAGCCCGTGGCCGTCTGGTTCGGGCGTTTGACCGAATGTTCGGCTGATCCGGATCTTGATGGAGCTGTTATCGTGCTAGAGACAATCGAGGCAGGCGTGATGAGGGTGTTTACCGACATCGCCTGGGGTCAGTGGATCAGTTCGGCATTCCTGATGGTTCTCGGTATTTTCCTGGCGTCCCTGGCTGCCCGCAGTGTCACCCGGTTCATGGCCGAGCGCTCCACCCGCCACCATACGGTGATGGTTCGGCGGCTGGTGTTCTATCTCATCATCATCCTGTTTTTCGTTGCGGCCTTGCGCGAGGCCGGTTTTTCCCTGGATGTGGTACTGGGCGCTGCCGGTATTCTCACCGTGGCCATTGGCTTTGCCTCCCAGACCTCGGCCTCGAACATGATCAGCGGCCTGTTCCTGCTGGTGGAAAAACCGTTCGAGATCGGTGACTTTATTGAGGTGGAAGCCACCATGGGTGAGGTGGTGGGCATCGATATGCTCAGCGTGAAACTGCGAACCTCCGATAACCTTTACGTGCGCATTCCCAACGAGACGCTGATCAAGACCCGTGTGGTGAACCGGTCCCGGTTTCCCATCCGCCGGCTCGACCTGACCGTGGGAATTGCCTACGCTGAAGATGTGGAACGAGTTGAAGCGCTACTGCTGGGGTTGGCGGAAAAGGACCCCAACTGCCTGGAAGAGCCCAAGCCTTTTACCCTGGTGACCGCCTTCGGCCCTTCGTCCGTGGATCTCCAGTTTTCCTTCTGGGTGCCCAAAGACCGAGTGCTTGAGGGGCGTAGCGGGATGATGGTCGCCATCAAGAAAACCCTGGACCAGGAGGGAATCGAGATTCCGTTCCCCCACACCAGTGTTTATGCCGGCAGTCATTCCGAGCCCTTCCGCATTCAGTTGATGGGTGCGGACGGAGCGCCGGCACCAGTGCCTGAAACAGGAAACGATAAGGATCGCCCGGATGTCGACAAAAACCACTGACACAGCCGCCCCGCCGTTGAAGACGATCAGGCCAAAACCTGCCGAGAACAAGGTTGACCTGGGGTGGCGTGAATGGGTGGCTCTGCCGGACCTGGACATCGGCCGGATCAAGGCCAAGATCGACACCGGGGCGCGCACCTCGTGTCTGCATACCTTTCGGGTGGAACCCTACACGGAGAATGGCGAACGCCGCGTCCGGTTCTGGGTGCATCCGGTCCAGAACGACCTGCATCAGGTGGTGGAATGCGATGCCCGGGTCCTGGACGAACGCAACGTTTCCGATTCCGGCGGGCACAAGGAAATGCGCCTGGTGATTGAAACCACGCTGGTGATCGGTGGCCAGAGCTGGCCCATTGAAATGACATTGACCAACCGCGATTCCATGCGGTTCCGGATGCTGCTCGGTCGAACCGCCATGGCGGGTCGCGCGGTGGTCTATCCTGAAGCTTCCTATCTTGCCGGTGAACCGGCCCTAAGGACTGATAAATGAAAATTGCGGTACTGTCGCGAAACCGCCATCTGTACTCCACCCGTCGTCTGGTGGAAGAAGGCATCAATCGTGGCCACGAAGTGAAGGTGATCGACTGCCTTCACTGCTCCATGAACATCACCTCTGCCAATCCCCAGATCCACTACCACGAGGAGGTCCTGGAGGACTTCGACGTGGTGATCCCCCGGATCGGCGCCTCGGTTACCTTCTACGGTACCGCGGTATTGCGCCAGTTCGAGATGATGGGGGTGTTCCCGGTGAACGAATCGGTTGCCATCAGCCGCTCCCGGGACAAACTGCGCTCGCTCCAGCTGCTGGCGCGCAAGGGTGTGGGCATGCCGATCACCGGCTTTGCCAACAAGCCGGATAACGTACCGGAGCTGCTGAAGATGGTCGGCGGCGCCCCGGTGGTGATCAAGTTGCTGCAGGGCACCCAGGGCATTGGCGTGGTGCTGGCGGAAACCCGCAAGGCCGCGGAGAGTGTGATTGAAGCGTTCATGGGCCTGAAGGCAGACATTCTGGTGCAGGAATTCATCAAGGAAGCAGGCGGTGCCGATATCCGCTGCTTCGTGATTGGTGACAAGGTGATTGCCGCCATGAAGCGCCAGGGGGCCGAGGGCGAATTCCGCTCCAACCTGCATCGGGGTGGCACGGCTTCGCTGGTACGCATTACTCCGGAAGAGCGCCGAACTGCCATCAAGGCCGCCAAGGCCATGGGCCTGAACGTGGCCGGCGTTGACCTGCTGCGTTCAAGTCGAGGACCGCTGGTGATGGAGGTGAACTCTTCGCCGGGCCTGGAAGGCATCGAGAACGCCACCGGCAAGAACGTGGCGGGCATGATCATCAACTGGACCGAGAAAAACCAGAAGCCCTGGAAAACCGGGACCAAAGGGGGGAGAGGCTGAGCCATGGCCCGATCGCCCTTCGAGATTGCCGGCAGCCAGATCAAGGCGGGCACCCGCCAGACCGTGGAAGTACCGGTGGCCAAGCTGTACACCCACACCCCCCTGCATATTCCGGTGGAGGTGGTTCATGGGCGCCGGGACGGGCCGGTGCTGATGGTGTGCGGTGCCATCCACGGCGACGAGATCAACGGCGTGGAAATTGTTCGCCGGGTGCTGACCAATTCAGCCCTGAGGCACCTGCGCGGCACCCTGGTGGCGGTGCCCATCGTCAACATTTTCGGCTTTGTGCAGCGCACGCGGTATCTGCCGGACCGCCGCGACCTGAACCGCTGTTTCCCGGGCAGTGAAACCGGCTCGCTGGGTGGGCGAATTGCCTACCTGCTGAGAAGTCAGATCATGGAGAAGGTCACCCACATCATCGACCTGCATACCGGCGCGGTGCATCGGTTCAACCTGCCGCAGATCCGGGCCGAGCTGAAGAACCCGGAGACCGTGCGTATGGCCGAGGCCTTCGGGGCGCCCATCATCATCAACTCTGGTCTGCGCGAAGGCAGTTTGCGCGCCTACGCGGACTCCCAGGACATTCCGGTGATCACCTTCGAGGGCGGTGAGGCGCTGCGGTTCGATGACGTGGTGATCAGCAGTGGCGTGAAAGGCGTTATCCGGGTGATGCGGGAACTGGCCATGGTGCCCCCGAAAAAAGGCCCCAAGGCCCCGAGGAAGCGCTCGGAAACCGCCGCCAACTCCCAGTGGGCGAGGGCAGACATCGATGGCATCATGCGCCCGGTCGCCCGCCTCGGCCAGAAGGTGCGCAAGGGCCAGCGCCTGGCCATGGTGGCCGACCCGTTTGGTGAGTCGGAAACCGCCGTGGTATCACCCTGTTCGGGCATTGTCATCTGCGTGAACAACCTGCCCCTGGTGAACGAGGGCGAGGCCATTTACCACGTGGCCCGCTTTGACGAGCTTAGCGAGGCCGAGAAGGCCATGGAGTATTTCCGCAGCAGTTACGAGGGAGACATGGGCGATGCGGTAGTGCCCGTGCACCCATGGGACGACCGGCAGAAATAGCAGGCACTAGCGCTGGCAGCTGCGCACCGAGGAGGGCCATCATGATCTGGGATCAGACATTCATCGAGCTGGCACCCATGCCCCGGGGCTTCCATCTGGTGACCAACGACGTTGTCGCACAGGCGCCGGAGCTGACCCATTGCGAGGTCGGCCTGTTGCATCTGTTTATCCAGCATACTTCCGCCTCCCTGGCGGTAAACGAGAACGCCGATCCGGATGTCCGGGGCGACCTGGAACGTCACTTCAACGTGATGGTGCCCGAGAACGCCCCGCACTACGAGCACGTGGCCGAGGGCCCCGACGACATGCCGGCACACATCAAGAGCATCCTGATCGGACCGTCCCTGACCCTCCCGGTACATCATGGCCGCCTGGCCCTCGGCACCTGGCAGGGGATCTATCTCTGCGAGCACCGGGACCGGGCCGGCAGCCGACGGATCGTGGCGACCTTGCAGGGGCGTTGGTAAGACAGCATCGTTTCGCCCGGAGCCCTCACACATCGAGGTGTTTCGGTTCCCACCCATCACTTGCGAGGGATGGGTGGAAAACCACCCATTGTCGGGTTCTGTATGGAGTCCAATAGTTTTAACCGGCTGGTTTAAAAGAATTTTCGGGATTTGGTCTGGTCCTTGCTGTACCCGGAGAATCGAAGCCTTTCCGCTTCGTTGAGCACCCAACTAACAAAACGATATCAGGGAGCATCCTCTATGAAGATCAAAGCCGTTCTGGCAGCCGCTGTTGCCACTACCATCATCGCCGGCCCCGTAGCCGCCCAGGACAAGTCCGACTGGCCCCAGAGCTTCACCATCGGTACTGCAAGTCAGGGCGGAACCTACTTTGCCTACGGTTCTGGCTGGGCCAACTACATGGCCGAGACCCTGGGTATTTCCGGTGGCGCCGAGATCACTGGCGGCCCGATGCAGAACATGGCGCTGGTGCACACCGGTGACCTCAACTTTGGCCTGACCACCATGGGCCCGGCCCGTGAATCACTGGAAGGCAACAGCCCGCTGGCTCCGGGCATGGCCATGGACAACGTCTGTGCCATGTTCCCCATGTACCAGACTCCGTTCTCGGTAACCACGCTGTCCAGCTCCGGCATCACGTCCATCGCCGACATCCCCGATGGTGCCAAGATTGGTTTCGGCCCGGCCGGTTCCACCTCTGACACCTATTTCCCGAAGATGATGGAAACCCTGGGTGTGAACTTCGAGCGTCGTAATGGCAGCTGGGCCGACCTGGGTACCCAGCTTCAGGATGGCCTGATTGACGTGGTGGCCTTTGCCGCCGGGATTCCCATTCCCGCCGTAAGCCAGCTGGAAGTGCAGACCGACGTGAACATCATCGGTATGACCGAGGAAGAGCTGAAGAAGATCACCGATGCCTTCCCTGTGGCCGAATTCACGATCCCGGCCAGCACTTATCAGTCGCTGGATGAGCCCTCCACCGTAGTGTCCATGTGGAACTTCGCGATCGCCAACTGCGACGTCTCTGAAAGCCTGGTCTATGAGATGGTGAAGACCACCATGGAAAACAACGACAAGATGGTGTCTATCCACAAGGCGGCGCGTACCAGCGTTCCTGAGAACTACACCAAGAACAATGTTCTGCCCTGGCATCCGGGTGCAGCGCGTTGGTTCAATGAAAACGGCTACGAGATTCCGGCAGACCGGATCAAGTAACACCCGTAGCTTCTGAGGGGGCTGCTTCGGCAGCCTCCTGATTTTCTAGCCCAGATTCCATTTCGTTGCCCCGCAAGCAGGCTTGAACCATGTCCACTGAACGCGAACTCCAACATTCGCCCCGGGTAACCGAGGACGAAGACCACATTCTGGCCCACAACGTCGATGAGGAGCCGGTCGAGGCCAATCGACGGTTGTTCGATGGCTGGCTACTGAAACTGGTGACGGTTCTGACGATCGCCTATTCGTCGTTCCATCTGTACACCCTGAACATCACCCCGCTGGAAACCTGGTCCTTCCGGATTGTTCACGTGGCTGGCGCACTGCTGCTTGGCTTCATGCTCTATGCGGGCACACGGTTTGCCACCGCTGAAGAGGGCGGTGCCCGCCACCGCTGGACCACCTGGATGGCGGCCGTGGCGCTGTTGCCTGCGTTCTATTCCCTGTACCAGGCGTTCGCTTTCTACCAGACCCTCAACAACGGGGCCATGCGCATTGCGCCGGAGCTTGAGACCTGGCACTACGGCTGGCCGCTGCTTGCCGCCACCTCCCTCGGCATCATTCTGAGCTGGTTCCACCAGCGGGAACGCTCACGTTTCAGTGTGCCGGACCTCGTGCTGATGGTCTGCTCCCTGTCTGTCGCCGCTTATCTGCTGGTGGTTTACAACACCAACATCCGCATGTCGACGGGCACCCCGTTCTCACCCGTGGGCATCTCCTTTGCCGCGGTCGCTGGCAGCGCCCTGATACTGGAAATGACCCGCCGCGTGGCTGGCATGGCGCTCGTGATCATCGGCCTGGTGTTCGTGGCCTATGTGTTTCTCGGACCTTACCTGCCGGGCTTCCTTGGCTACCCGGGCCTGTCGGTCAAACGTTTCTTCAGTCAGGTATACACCGACGCCGGTATCCTTGGACCCACCACCGCGGTGTCGTCCACCTACATCATCCTGTTCATCATCTTTGCCGCCTTCCTGCAGGCGTCCAAGGTGGGTGACTACTTCGTGAACTTTGCCTTCGCGGCCGCCGGCCGGTCCCGTGGCGGTCCCGCCAAGGTGGCCATCTTTGCCTCCGGTCTTATGGGCATGATCAACGGCACCAGTGCCGGCAACGTGGTATCCACTGGCTCGCTGACTATCCCGCTGATGAAGAAAGTGGGTTACAAGAAGACCTCCGCCGGCGCCGTGGAAGCCGCCGCGTCAACGGGCGGTCAGATCATGCCCCCGATCATGGGTGCCGGTGCCTTCATCATGGCCGAGATTACCGGCATCCCCTACACCGAAATCGCCATCGCGGCGGTGATTCCGGCGATCCTGTATTTCGCGTCGGTTTACTTCATGGTGGATTTCGAAGCCGCCAAGACTGGCATGCGAGGCATGCGTGAGGACGAACTGCCCAAGCTGCGGCGTCTGATCAAGCAGATCTATCTGTTCATCCCGATCATTATCCTGATTGTGGCGTTGTTCCAGGGTTACTCCGTTATCCGGGCCGGCACCCTGGCGACCGTGTCAGCCGCCGTTGTGAGCTGGCTGTCGCCCAACAAGATGGGCATTCGCGCCATCCTCCGGGCGCTGGACCTGGCGTCGATCATGGCCATCCAGATCATCGTGGTGTGTGCAGCCGCGGGTATCATCGTCGGGGTTATCTCCCTGACCGGTGTTGGTGCGCGGTTCTCGGTGCTGCTGCTGGATGTTGCTGAAGCCAGTCAGTTGCTGGCGCTGATTTTCGCGATGTTCATTTCCATCCTGCTGGGTATGGGCATGCCCACCACGGCCGCCTATGCGGTGGCTGCGTCGGTGGTTGCGCCCGGTCTGGTGCAGCTGGGCATTGAGCCGCTGACGGCGCACTTCTTCGTGTTCTACTTTGCTGTCGTGTCTGCCATCACACCACCGGTTGCGCTTGCCTCCTACGCTGCGGCGGGTATTTCCGGAGCCAACGCCATGGCTACCTCGGTGGCCTCGTTCCGGATCGGTATTGCCGCGTTCATCGTACCGTTCATGTTCTTCTACAACAGCGCGCTGTTGATGGACGCAGGCTGGTTCGAGATTGCACGGGCGCTGGTGACCGCCACCTTCGGTGTATACCTGTTGTCGGGCGGCGTACTGGGCTGGTTCGGGCAGGTATCTGCCTCCTGGACGAGCCGAATTATGCTCATCGCCGCAGCTCTGCTGATGATCGAAGGCGGTCTGTGGACCGACCTCACCGGCGTTGGCCTGGCACTGGTGGTGTTTGTTATCCAGAAGCAACGCAGGGCCCGTCTGGCGACTGCCAACCCGGCGTGACCGGGAGCGGTCTCCGATGAACAGAGCAGCCGGGCCCTGGCCCGGTTGCTCTGTGGTTCGGTCGGCTATACTCTGGCGGCTTTCAAGAGTCATGCAGGAACCGGCTTCTATGGCCTACCGGATCGGCGTCTTTCTCCTATTTGTAGTGACCCTCGTGGGCAGCTGGGTGCTCGGTGGCTGGGTCGGTTACCGGCAGGTCGAGCAGGAGAGCCTGGAAGAATCCTTCCGCTACCGACAGCTGGTGGCCAATGAGCTCAACCGGTATCTTCCTGTGCCCGAACTGATGGCCGAGCATCCGGTACTCGCTCGGGCGCTGGAGGCTCCGGACAGCCCGGCTGCCATACTGGCTGCCAACGAGCAGATGCAGCGCATGGCGACCATTGTTGGCAGTTCCGATGTCTACCTGATGGACACAGATGGCCTGACCATCGCCGCCAACAACTATCTCCAGCCCGACAGCTTTGTCGGCCGCAACTTCGGTTTTCGTCCCTATTTTTTCGAGGCCATGGAATCCGGTGATTCCGCGATCTATTTTGCCCTCGGTCTGATGTCCGGGGTGCGGGGACTGTACTTCTCGCACCCGGTTCGGGACGAAGACGGGCGTATGCTTGGTGTGGTTGCAGTGAAGGTGCTGGTGCACGAGCTGGAATCCCAGTGGGACCGGCCTGCGGGCCTGCGCGAGGCTGAAATGGTGGTTCTGGACCAGAACGGTATCAGTTTTCTTGCCAGCAAGCCCAACTGGCTTTACCGGAACTTTTCCGGGCTGGACAGTGCGGTACCCGATGAGTACTCGCGCCAGCGCTACCCCGACCGCGATCTGGCACCCATGGCCCTGGAAACCCTGGGCAAGCCCGCCGGGTTGTCCGACCAGTCGGCCACCATCCGGATCCGGGAAAACGGCAAGCCCCGGGAGTACCTGAGTGTGCGTACCCCGCTGCCGCGCATGGACTGGACGCTTCAGGTCATGGTCAGCACCCATTCGGTGGTCTGGACCCGGCTCGGGTTTGTCATCGGCGGCGCCGCCCTGTTTTTTGGTGGGTTACTGACCTGGCTCTACCTGCGGGAGCGTTATCGGCGGGAAGCCGAGCTGGCGTTGCGGGGTGAGCAGCTGGAGCGCAGTGTGGCCGAGCGTACCGCTGATCTGGAAAACTCCAACCGCAAGCTGGTGGAGGAAATCCGCGAACGGGAACGCACCCAGAACGAATTGCGGGAAACCCAGCAGGAGCTGATCCAGGCAGCCAAGCTGGCGGTCCTGGGCCAGATGTCGGCCGGCCTCAACCACGAAATGAACCAGCCATTGACGGCCATCCAGACCTACGCCAGGAACAGCCGGCGATTCCTCGAAAAGGGCGCCAGCGAGATGGTGGATGCTAACCTGACAGAAATTATCTCGCTGTGCGACAAGATGGCGGAGCTGACGCGGCAGTTCAAGGTGTTCGCGCGCAAATCCGAGGGACCGCCGGCGGTGGTGGATCTGCGGCAGTCGATTGATGCCTCGCTGAAGATTATTGTTGCCCAGAAATCCAGCTCGGAGATTGCCATACGCTGGAACCGGCCAGACAAGCCAGTGATGTGCCATGGCGATCTGATTCGTATCGAGCAGGTGATGGTGAATCTGATGGCCAACGCCGTTCAGGCCGTGGAAGGCGGCGAACGCCCCGAGGTGCGGATTGATATTGAAGAGACCGAGGACTTCTGGCGGTGCCTGGTGCGGGACAACGGCCCCGGTTTGCAGGGCGATACCGAACAGATTTTCGAGCCGTTCTTCACCACCAAGTCGGTGAAGCAGGGCCTCGGTCTTGGGCTCTCGATCTCGCGCCAGATTGTGGACGCGTTGGGCGGCAGCCTCACCGGGCGGAATCGCCGCGACGGCCCGGGCGCGGAATTTGTACTAACCCTCAGGAAACGGGAGGCCACGGAATGAAAGAGCCCTCGGTAATCTTCGTGGACGATGACCCGCACATTCGCCAGGCTATCGCCCAGACCCTGACGCTGGAAGAGCTGCCGGTTGGCTGTTTTGGCGATGCGCCCACGGCGCTGGGTCACATCACTGCCGACTACGATGGTGTGGTTCTTTGTGACTACAACATGCCGGAGATGAACGGCCTGGAGATGCTCGAGCGTATTCGCCGCATGGACGAAGCCATACCAGTGATCATCCTCACTGGCCAGGGCGACATCAGCACGGCGGTGACCGCCATGCAACAGGGCGCCTACGATTTCATCGAGAAGCCCTTCGATCACGATGAGCTCATCGAGCTGTTGCGGCATGCCCTCGAGAAACGCCATCTGGCCCTGGAGAACCGTCGCCTCAAGGCCCAGTTGCGCCACTTGGCCAGGCCTGGCCCGCGGATTCTGGGGGATTCCCCCACCATGCAGAAAGTCATGGCCACCATCGATCCGATCCTGGATATCTCCGCCAACATTCTTCTGCACGGCGAAACCGGCTCGGGCAAGGACGCGCTGGCCCGGTACATCCACGAGAACAGCGCCCGCAGTGCCCATAACTTCGTTGCCATCAACTGCGGCGCGGTGCCGGAAAACCTGATCGAAAGCGAGCTATTTGGCCACGAGGCCGGCGCCTTCACCGGTGCCGACAAACGCCGGATCGGCAAGATTGAACACGCCCACAAAGGCACGCTGTTCCTGGATGAGGTGGAGAGCATGCCGATGCCCCTGCAGGTGAAACTGCTGAGGGTGCTTGAGGAGCAGAAGGTTGAGCGCCTCGGGAGCAATGTGGTTCAGGATGTGGATGTGCGAATTATTGCCGCCACCAAGGCGGACCTGAAAAAACTCAGCGACGACGGCGAATTCCGCTCCGACCTCTACTACCGGCTGAACGTGGTCAAGGTAGACATTCCACCGCTCAGGGAACGAAAGGAGGACATCCCCCTCCTGTTTCACCATTTCGTACTGATTGCGGCAGCCCGGTACGATCGGGAAAGCGTGCCGCTGGACGCGGGCCAGGCCGCCCGCCTTATGCAGCATTCCTGGCCCGGCAACGTGCGGGAGCTGAGGAACCTGGCGGAACGCTACGTGTTGCTCGGGCCGGCCGCCCTCGACGAGAACGATCCGTCCGGTACTGCCAATGTGGCCGGTCGCCAGACGCTCTCCGAGATGATGGATGGCTTTGAGCGCTCGGCCATTATCAGTGCCCTGAATGCCTGCCATGGCAGCATCAAGGACACCATGGTGCAGCTGGGCATTGCCCGCAAGACGCTCTACGACAAGATGCGCAAGCACGGCCTGGACAAAGCCCAGTTCAAGGATTGACGGTGTGTACACGGCCACCCGGCCCAGATGAGGCCGCGTGACCGGGGGCGGGTCAGTCTGCCAGCAACTCCGGGGCCAGAGCCTGCTGTCCGTCTGGCGTCAGGATCGGAAGCGCCACCTCACCACTGACCTGAACCGATGCTGTCACGATGTCCCGCGAGAAGGCGCCTGCGAAGGTCGAGTGCTGGCCGTAGATCATCAGTACCAGACGGTCGCCCGCCTGCAGACGCTCGGCAATGCCGGTCAGCTCCACCGAGTGGCGTCCAAGCCCGCGCAGAGGCTGTACCTGCTCGTCGATAAGCTCGGGAACGGAAAGACCACTTCTGATCACCCCGACCCCCACAAACAGGATGGCATCGCAGGTGCCTGTCGCGGTAACCGGATCTGACTCGTCCAGGCACAGGGCATCCAGTTCCGGAACACCAAAACCCACCGTTACATCCAGTGTCGGAATGCCCGCAATCACGGCTTCTTCCGGCAGCGTGGTCAGCGGCACGATCGCCGGTAACAGGGCACCTGCCCCGGTGGTTGCGGTGACCGGCAGTTCGGCTCCGAGGACCTTGTTGGCCACCGCGAAACGGGCACCCCCGACCGTCACCTCTGGCGCGGCTACCGCATCGCCGGGGGTCAGGGTATAGCAGATCTGATCACCGGTGGTGATGACGTTATTCACGTCTCCCTTGCCAAGCAGCTTCTCGTTGAACCAGGCCACTGTGGCCCGGGTAACTTCGATATCACCGCAGTTGCCAAGGCCGTTCAGATCACCGGTCGCCAGGGTGGGCAGTTCACCCGCGTAGAAGGTGAGATTGGCCAGGGTTTCCTGGATCAAGCCGGCATTGGGCGCCAGGTAGTGGTGGCCGAAGGGGTAGGTGAGCAGGCGCACGTCGCCGCCGCCCCGCTTCATGATCCGGTAGTTTTCGTAGGCGTCGTTGAACGGGAACAGGCTGTCCCGCATGCCCTGGAACATCAGCACATCCACCGGATAAGGCTCGCGCTGGGGCGTCTTTAGAATATAACGACCGTCACCGGTGATAGGAATCTGGCCGGTGATCGGGTCCAGCAGGTATTCCTGGGTGTTGCCGCTGTCGAACAGCGCCAGCTGTCGCTCGTTGTCTGCGAAGTAGCTGGGGCTGTGGTAGTGGAAAAAGTCGAGGGCCGGCTCGGCCACACGGTTATTCACGATGCCGTCAATCAGCGTGCTGCGCAGGTAGGGATCCATAGAGCCGCCGGAGCCGGCATCGCCGGCCAGCGAGAGGAAGGCCAACCAGTAATTCTTGGTGACATCGCCAGGGTTGAGACTGTAGGTGAGATCGTGCCAGGTGATCTGTGGAACCATCGCGTCCATCCGGCGATCCGGGTCCACGTTGTACAGCAGGTACTGGAACCCGCCGCCATAGCTGCCGCCCACGGCGCCAAGCAGAAGGTTGTTGTCCTCGTATTTCAGGTAGTCGAGGCGGGTTTCGGCCCAGTCCAGGATCTGAACGAGGTCTTCACCTTCAAAATCGGGATCCATCACGCGAATGGTGCCGCCGCTTTCACCGTGCCCACGCTGGTCAATGCTGATCACCGTGTAGCCGGCCTCAACCAGCGGCCGGACGGGAGAAAGCAGATCGTCGCCTGCTTCTGTGGTTCGGGATCCACTGAAGCCGTGGCCCTGGAGAATCAGGGGGTGCCGGGTGTCGCAATCGAACAGGGCGGGCTCGAATACCTGAAACACGATGGCGGCGCCATCCACCCGGGAAGGCATCTGGACCCGGTAACTTCGCCCGCCGCTCAGGTTCTCGCCGCTGTTACAGGAGGCATGTGCCATTTCGCTGCTGTTCTCGGGTACTGGCCGGCTGATGGTACGGGTTGGTTGCCGGGAAGAGGAGTGGGGAGCCCGTGAGGCATCGGCCCGAACGGTGTCCGGCGTTGCCGAAGCGGTCTTGCCACCACCGCCACCGCAGGCGGCCAACAGGGTAACGATGGCGCACACCAGCGCCAATCGGGTCATGTGGTTCATTGCGTTTGCCTTGTTATTTGTCAGTTTTTGTTAAGACGCGTTGAAATTTGTTACCTGCGTCACACTAAGGCGTGGCTGCAGAGAGAGCGATGGCCCGGTTGCCGGCTGTCGGTGGCGGAAAAGTCAGTTACAGACCAGACACAAACTACGCATTTTTCTCAATAACGGCAGAAGCGGTTTTTCAGTAGAGTGCGCGACTTTTTCACGGCCGGTCTCGCCGGCTGCCCAGCGAACCAGACTCTGAAGACGGACTGCCATGAAAAACCTCACTATCCAGACCCGGGTGCTTCTGCTTGCCCTGGTGCCCGTTATCGTACTGACCGCCTTCCTGACCAGTTACAACCTGAACCAGGCTGCTGATATCGGCGATCAGGCGGTTGTCGGTTTTTCCTCAGACATGGAAGCGAGCAAGCGTCAGGAGCTGCAGAATTATCTGGCTGTCGCCCGGTCGTCCATAGACCACCTGTATAACCAGCCGGGCTCCGCGGACGATCCCGCCGTTCGGGCGCAAGCCTGGGAGATCCTGCGCCAGTTGAGGTTCAACGACTCGGGCAGCACCGGCTATTTCTTCGTCTACGACACCAACGGCGTCAATGTGATGCACGGCGTCAATCAGACTCTCGAGGGCAGGAATCTCTGGGATTTTCAGGACCCCAACGGCACCTACCTCATCCGCGAACTGGTCAAAGCCGCCCGTAATGACGGCGGTTATGTTTCATACGGCTGGAAAAACAGTGATACCGGAGAGGTTGCACCGAAACTGGGGTACGCTGAAATGCTGCCCAAGTGGGGTGTAATGATTGGTACCGGCTTCTGGATTGACGGTCTCGAAAAGCAGGTGGCGGAGATGGAAAGCGAGGTGGCGGGCTCGCTGGAAGACGCCGTGATTGCGTCGGTCAGCACGTCGCTGGTCGCGCTGGTGCTGATTGTTCTCCTGGCACTGTTTGTTGTTCGCACCATTATTCGCCCTCTGAAGTCCGCTGTGTCTGCCATGAACGATATTGCCAGCGGTGATGGCGACCTTACCCGTCGGCTCGAGGTGTCCGGTCGGGACGAACTGGGCCAGCTGGCAACGGCGTTCAACAGCTTCGCCGATCAGGTACACGGACTGGTTGAGCGCGTACTGTCATCAACGCGAACGCTCAACGAGGCTACCGCCGACCTGAACCGGGTGATGGTCGAAGCTGAGCAGGGTGTTGAGCGGCAGACGTCTGAAAGTGACCAGGTGGCCACCGCGATGAGTGAAATGACGGCCGCGGCCCAGGAAGTCGCGACCAATGCCAGTGAAGCCTCGGCCGCCGCAGACAGTGCCAACGGTCAGGTGTGTGATGCGCAAGGGCTCGTGCATCAGGCCACGGAGGTCATCGGTGGTCTTTCCGAGCAGGTGGAAGAAGGAGTCCGGGTGATTGAGAAGCTCGGTGCTGATTCCCGGCAGATCGACAGCGTGCTTGAGGTGATCCGGGAAATTGCAGACCAGACCAACCTGCTGGCGCTCAACGCCGCCATTGAAGCGGCGCGAGCCGGTGAGGCGGGGCGCGGGTTCGCCGTGGTGGCCGACGAAGTGAGGACACTTGCACGACGGACTCAGCAAAGCACCCGGGAAATCCAGGATATGATTGAACGGCTGCAGTCCGGCGCTGGCAACGCGGTCAGTCTGATCGGCTCGATCAGCGAGCGCAGCGAAGCGACGGTGTCCGAGACCCGCCGGGTCAACGATGCCCTTCAGCGCATTGGCCAGGCTGTGGCCACGATTACCGATATGAACACCCAGATCGCCAGCGCGGCGGAAGAGCAGACCAGTGTGTCCGAGACCATCAACCAGAACGTGCACGAGATCGTTGCGATCACCGAGCAGACAGCGCAGGGAACGCGTACGGCGGGCAATGCGACCCAGCGGCTGAGGGATCTTGCCTCCGAGATGTCCGACCAGGTCAGCCGCTACCGGGTATAGGGCAGCGCTTCAGGTATCGGGAAGTCAGGGCGGAACCGGAATTCCGCCCTTTTTTGTGGTGCGCCAGGCATGGCGCGTAGCGCCTTGACGGGCGCTGTTCCGGTACAGGTGGTGCTGGCCGGATGACTTGGGGGTGCAAGTCCCCTGTGGGCCCGGCAAGGGGAACCACTAGCCGGACGGCAAGGGTGTCCACCGCGAGGTGGAATCTGAAGGAAGCCACAGGCAAAACACTGGCCCGACGAACAGGAACCGCATTAGGCGGTCACACCGGGTAAGGCGGCCAATATCGTCAAAGCCCAATACTTGCACGGAAGGTGTGGACGTACATGTGGCGGGTATAAGTGTGAAGGTCACGCGTCTTACCCTGGGAAGTCTGGCTCTCTGCCACTGTGCTACCTGCCCCGTGAGGGGCGGGGATGGGGCGCCAGAACTCAGCCGAGGTCATAGTAGGTGCGTCACCGCGTACTGAAGGGCCGAACATGGTTAGCCGTTAGTAGGCGATAAGTTCTCGTGATGTGCTTATGAAGACAGAAGTGACCCGGATGGGTCAGGGCATTCAGGGAGGCGCCGGACAGTATCCGGCAAAGACTGAAGCCCGTGTCGAGGCAGGCGCGGGGGCTCACTCGTGGACGAACGCGGAGCCGAATACGCTGATGGAACAGGTGCTTGAGCGCCCGAACCTGATGCGTGCGTATCAGCGGGTGGTGTCCAACAAGGGCGCCGCTGGTGTCGACCAGATGCCGGTGACGGCCCTGAAAGGCCACCTGCAACAGCATTGGCCAACGCTGCGAGAGCGGCTGTTGGCCGGAGACTACCATCCTCAACCGATACGTCGAGTCAGTATCCCCAAACCGCAAGGCGGGGAGCGGATACTGGGTATCCCGACGGTACAGGATCGCCTGATCCAACAAGCGCTTCATCAGGTGTTGAGCCCGATGCTGGAACCGACCCTCTCGGATCACAGCTACGGGTTCCGCCCCGGGCGAAGCGCCCATCAGGCGGTCAAGGCGATGCAGCGACACATCAATGATGGCCACCGCTGGGTGGTCGATCTGGATCTGGCCCAGTTCTTTGATCGGGTCAACCACGATGTGCTGATGGGCCTGCTGGCCCGTCGCATCACCGACCGACGGATACTCATCCTGATCCGACGATACCTGCGAGCCGGCATGCTCGAAGGTGGGTTGGTCAGCCCGAGACGGGAAGGAACACCGCAAGGTGGCACTCTCTCACCCTTGCTCTCCAACGTGCTCCTGACCGAACTGGACCGGGAGTTGGAGCGGCGGGGACACCGGTTCTGCCGCTACGCGGACGACTGTAACATCTACGTTCGCAGCAAAAGGGCCGGCGATCGAGTGATGGCCAACATGACCCAGTTCCTGGAAACGCGCCTGCGCTTGAAGGTGAACACGACGAAAAGCGCCGTAGACCGCCCTTGGCGTCGGAGCTTTCTGGGGTACAGCGTGAGCTGGCACAAGCGACAGGTAAGGTTGAGGGTTGCACCGAAGAGCCTGAAGGCCTTCATGGCTAAGCTGCGACCATTGCTGAAACGATCCCGAGGGCAGTCGCTTCCAACGACCATCCGAAACCTGAACCCGGTGCTGCGGGGCTGGGCGAGCTACTATCGCCTTACCGCCTCGAAGCGCCCGGTGGAAGCGCTGGATGGCTGGATACGGCGACGTCTCCGACTGATCCTGTGGCAGCAATGGAAGCGACCCCGCACGCGGGCTCGTAACCTGATGCGGCTCGGTCTGACTAAGCAAAGGGCTTGGGTGAGTGCAATGAATGGCCGTGGGCCCTGGTGGAACAGCGGCGCGTCTCACATGAATGCGGCGCTGCCCAAGCGGGTGTTCAATGGCCTATCTCTGATAAGCTTGCTGGATACGATGGTTCGGCTTCAGCGCCAACCATGAACCGCCGTATACGGAACCGTATGTGCGGTGGTGTGAGAGGACGGGGGAGGTAACTCCCCCTCCTACTCGATGGAGGCGGTGATCAGCCCTTGTAGTTGTTGATGGAATCAACAATGGCCTTGCGCGCCGCGTCCGCATTCTCCCAACCCTGGACCTTCACCCACTTGCCGGGCTCGAGGGTCTTGTAGTTCTCGAAGAAGTGCTTGATCTGGTCGCGCAGTAGCTCGGGCAGATCCTCAATGTCCTTCACGTCGTGGTAGGTGGTGGTCAGCTTGTCGTGGGGCACTGCCACCAGCTTGGCGTCGCCGCCTGCTTCGTCTTCCATGTTCAGCACACCCACCGGGCGGCAGCGAATCACGGAGCCGGCCTGTACCGGGTAAGGGGTAACCACCAGCACGTCGAGGGGGTCGCCGTCGTCGGCCAGGGTGTGCGGGATGAAGCCGTAGTTTGCCGGGTAGAACATGGGGGTGGCCATGAACCGGTCAACCAGCAGGGCGCCCATGTCTTTATCGAGCTCGTACTTCACCGGCGAGCTGTTGGCCGGGATTTCGATGGCAACGTAGATGTCTTCAGGCGGGTTCTTGCCTGCGGGGATGTTGTCGAATTGCATGTGCGATCCTTCCTGGTACGTTCAAGGTACGTTTAACTGCGGTTAAAAAGTGGGCGCAATTATACGGAAGTCTCCTGCGGTTCGAAACTAAACCTTCGTCGTTGAGTTGGGTGCAAGCGGCTATCTGGCAGGGCTTTCCGAAAAACGCCCGTGAATACGTCCATGTAGGGCTCGGTCGCGCCATCCCTGGCGCTCCACGTTTTCGGAAAGCCCTGCCAGATAGCCGCCCCAGCCTCTGAGTAACATTCAAGAGCGAATCCACCTCTTGTGAGGAAGATCCCGAGATGGTCGCCCTGATCCTTCAGGTGCTCCCACTAAAAAAAGGAAATCAATTTCATCGTATGTCGCGGGAGGATTGCACATTGTTCGAACGGGTCCTGTCGGCGGCCTTTCCAAAACTGTAGAGGGCCAGGGATGGCCCGAAACAAGCGCACATGGATGTGCTCGTAGCGTGTTTTGGAAAGGCCGCCGACAGGACCCCGCCCCTCCAGCCTGGCAGGCTGGGTCAGGACAAGCGGCCACCGCGACACCCAGAGGTCAGAGCCTGATCTGCTTGGCAATGAGCTCCTTCATGATCTCGGTGGTGCCGCCGCCAATCGAGAGAATCTTGGCGTCCCGGTATAAACGCTCGACTACGGTTTCCCGCATGTAGCCCATGCCACCGAACAGCTGCACCGCCTCCCGGGTGACCTTCTCGCAGACATCCACCGAGAAGTTCTTGGCCATGGCCACCTCCTTGATGGGGTTCTTGCCTGCCTGCATCAGGGCCGCGCAGCGGTAGGTGTATTCCCGGGCCACGTCGATCTGGGTGGCCATGTCCACCAGCTTGTGGCGGGTTATCTGGAAGCCGGCAATGTTGCGGCCGAACGCCTTGCGTTGTTGGGTGTACTCCAGAGCTGCCTCGTAGGCCAGTTGCGCGGTCATGTAGGCCATGATGGCCAGCATCAGCCGTTCGGACAGGAAATTGCTCATGATGGCGATAAAGCCCGCGTTCTCGGCGCCGATCAGGCGATCCGCGGGTACCCGGCAGTCCTCGAAGAACAGCTCGGCGGTGTCGCTGGCCCACCAACCCATTTTGCGCAGTTTCCTGCCGGTGGAAAAACCGGGCATGTCCCGGTCGATCAGTAGCAGGCTGATGCCGCCATGGCCTTCGCCGCCGGTGCGCACAGCCACCGTGTAGTGGTCGGCGCGCAGGCCGCTGGTGATGAAGGTCTTGCTGCCGTTGACGATGTAGTGGTCGCCGTTCCGTACTGCCCGGGTCTTCAGGCTGGCGACGTCTGAGCCACCGCCCGGTTCGGTCACGGCCAGGGCGGCGATTCTCTCGCCCCGCAGCACCGGTGGAACGATCTGTTCGCGGATGTCCGGTTTCGCCCATTTCGCGACGGGTGGCAGGCCGATATCCAGGGAGCCCAGGCCGGCAACCAGGCCGCCGGACGTAGAGCGCATCAGCTCTTCGGACACCGCCACTTTCATAAAGATATCGCCCTCGCCGATACCACCCAGCGCTTCCGGAAAGCCAATGCCCAGCAGGCCGGCTTCTCCCGCCTTGGCGTAAAGATCCCGGGGGAATTCGCCCGCCTCTTCCCAGTCCTCAATGTGTGGTAACACATGGGTTTCTATGAATTTGCGGGCGGTGGCCCGGACCTGCTGGTGGGTTTCGTTGAAATAGTCGGACACGGCAGAGCTCCCTGATCGGAATCACTGGGAAGCAGTGTCGCGTAAATTTTCAGACCAAGCAAGCGCTTGGTTTGCCATTTCCCGGGCAATAAAAAAGCTGGCCCATCTGGCCAGCTCTGCTGTGTCCGGCGCTGGGACGTTCAGGCGCCCTTGCTCTCGATAGTTTTGACACCATCTTTTGTGCCCAGCAGCAGCAGATCGGCACGCCGTCGGGCGAACAGGCCGTTGGTGACCACGCCCACCACGTTGTTCAGCTGCTCCTCCACCCGAATCGGCTGGGAAATATCCATGTTGTGCACGTCGATGATGATGTTGCCGTTGTCGGTCACCACGCCCTCGCGATACACCGGGTCGCCGCCGAGTCGCACGATCTCCCGGCCCACGTGGCTGCGCGCCATGGGAATCACTTCCACCGGCAGGGGGAACTTGCCGAGGATGCCGACCATCTTGGATTCGTCGGCAATGCAGATGAAGGTCTTGGCAACGGCGGCCACGATTTTTTCCCGAGTGAGTGCGGCACCGCCGCCCTTGATCAGTTCCAGGCGCTCGTTGGTTTCGTCGGCGCCGTCGACATAGAACTCCAGTTCGCCGGCGCTGTTGAGATCGTAGACCGGGATGCCGTGGCTTTTCAGGCGCTCGGCGGTGGCTTCGGAGCTGGCGACAGCACCGTCGAATTCGGTTTTCAGCTCGGCCAGCATGTCAATGAAGAAGTTGGCGGTGCTCCCGGTACCGACACCGATCACACTCTCGCTGCTGAGGCGGGGGGCGATGTAGTCAATGGCGGCCTTGGCGA
Organism: Marinobacter sp.; assembly: GCF_041984545.1. Classification (GTDB taxonomy): domain Bacteria; phylum Pseudomonadota; class Gammaproteobacteria; order Pseudomonadales; family Oleiphilaceae; genus Marinobacter. Next base: position 137,601 of record NZ_JBHIXV010000006.1, read on the forward strand.
CGGCTTTTTTCAGTTCGTCCTGGGTCATCTGGGGCTCCGGCGGTAAAACAGAATGGATTTGCGGGCATTATAGCGTCTTGTGCGGGTCTGCTTATAGACGGCCGCCGTGCAAAGTTTCTACACTGTGGGTTTTTCCCAGCCGGGCGCTGACATTCATCCGCCAACAACCAACAGAAGCCGGAACTGCTATGCCGCAACGCTACATCAAGAAGATTCTCGATGCGCGCGTCTATGACGTGGCCATCGAAACACCCCTCACTGAAGCCCGCAGTCTGTCCAAGCGCTTTGGCAACAATATTATGCTCAAGCGGGAAGACCTTCAGCCGGTGTTTTCCTTCAAGATTCGTGGCGCCTACAACCGGATTGCGCAGCTGTCCGAGGAGCAGAAGGCCAAGGGCGTGATCTGCGCGTCGGCCGGCAACCACGCCCAGGGTGTCGCCCTGGCGGCGAAGAACCTCGGTATCAAGGCGGTGATTGTGATGCCCCAGACCACGCCCGAGATCAAGGTGCGCTCGGTGCGCGATCACGGTGCCCGGGTGGTCCTAAAGGGCGATGCCTTCGACGAGGCTGCCGCCCATGCCCAGGACTTGATCAAGAAACACGGCTACACCTACATCCCGCCCTACGATGATCCGGACGTGATTGCCGGCCAGGGCACGGTGGCCATGGAGATCCTGTGGCAGTTCAGCAAGCCGATTCACGCCATCTTTATCTGCGTGGGCGGTGGCGGCCTGATCGCCGGCATGGCTGCCTACATCAAGTACCTGCGTCCGGAGATCAAGGTAATCGGCGTGGAGCCGGAAGACTCCAACTGCCTGCAGGCTGCCATGAAGGCAGGCAAGCGGGTGGTGCTGGATGAAGTGGGCATCTTCGCCGACGGCGTGGCCGTCAAGCAGATTGGCAAGCACCCGTGGGAGATCTGCAAGGACTACGTGGACGAGGTGATCACCGTGTCCACGGATGAGATCTGCGCCGCCATCAAGGATGTGTTCGAGGATACCCGCTCCATCGCCGAGCCCGCCGGGGCGTTGGGTGTGGCTGGCATCAAGAAGTACATCGAACGTGAGAAGATCGAGGGCGAGAACCTGGTGGCCACCCTCAGCGGTGCCAACATGAACTTCGACCGCCTGCGCTATATCTCCGAGCGCACCGAGGTGGGCGAGAAGCGCGAAGCGATCCTGGCGGTGACCATTCCCGAGCGGCCGGGTGCCTTCAAGACCTTCATCAATGCCCTGCACAAGCGCAGCATTACAGAGTTCAACTACCGCTACGCGGATGCCACCAACGCCACCATCTTCGTGGGTATCCAGATTGCCGCCGGCGGCCATGGCCGGGAGGATCTGGTGCAGGAGCTGCGGGAAAGCGGCTACTCGGTGGTGGACCTGACCGACAGCGACCTGGCCAAGCAGCACATTCGCCACATGGTGGGCGGCCATGCGCCGACCATCACCAACGAGAAGGTATTCCAGTTCGAATTCCCGGAGCGCCCAGGGGCGCTGCTCAAGTTCCTGATGTCACTGGGCACCCGCTGGAACATTTCCATGTTCCACTACCGTAATCACGGCGCCGCCTACAGCCGGGTGCTGCTGGGCGCCCAGGTGGATGACGATGAAGTGCAGGACTTCGAGAAGATGCTCGACAAGGTCGGTTTCCGCTATGAAAACATGACGGATAACGAGGCCTATCAGCTGTTTCTGGGGCAGGGTAACGCGCGTTCAAGTTAACTCTGGGTAGGTCAGGGTCTGGCAGGGCTTTCCAAAACTGTGCGGAGCCATGGATGGCGGAGCCAAGCGTACAGGGATGTATCCACAGCGTGTTTTGGAAAGCCCTGCCAGACCCTGGCCGGTCCCCCACTTCAAAGCTTACTTAATTTTAATCTGTCAAAAATTGTAAAAGTCCAGATAGGTGTTAGTCTTTCTTCTGATTCTTGAAGTCAAGAATAGCTCACTGATTTTCCGACGTTTTCAACATTGCATTTCGAGGAACTGAAACCATGGGCGGCAAGCCTGACATCATCAAAGCCATTGTGCTGATTTTCGCCATCGGCCTGGTGATTACCGGTTTCACCTCCATCCACGCCTCCGAAGACAGCGGGCCACGGGCCGGTACCCTTGTTGGCGCCGCTCAGGTAGCGACCCCACCTCTGAACCGGTAACGCTGTTTATCGGTGACCACGCTGTGTAACGGCACATCCCAGGGCTCTATGGGCAGCTTGTCCACTTTCTGGAAATCGTGTGCCAGGCCAATCAGCTTGGGGGCCAGTCTTGGGCGTAACCGGCTGAAAGCAAAGGTTCGGTCGTAGAAGCCGCCGCCCATACCCAGTCTGCCACCCTGTTCGTCAAAACCCACCAGCGGAAACAGAACCGCATCCAGCGCCCAGACCGGACGCCGCAGGCCCTTACTGAAGGCGGGTTCGGGAATGCCGAAACGGTTGGCGGTCAGCTCCACGCCGTCGTAGTAGGGGCTGAACACCAGGCGGCCCTCGTGGATTGGATGCAATACTGGCAGATAGAAACGAACCCCCTTGCGCAGGGCTATGTCCAGGTAGACATGAGGATCGATTTCACCGTCATTGGGCAGGTAGATGGCAATATGCCGCGCGCGGTGCAGGTCCGGATTCTTCAGCAGGTTCAGGGCGAGGTTCTCCGCGGCCTGCTGTTGCTGTTCAAAGCTGAGTGAACGACGCTGGTGGCGCAAGCGCTTGCGAAGGGCGCCGCGAGAAATGGTATCCGGGTGGGATTGAAACGGTTGGGGCTCGATAAACTGGCTCAAAATAAAGCTTCCCGGGCTGCCGTTATCGGATGTGGCCCTTGAACCCAAAGTTCAAGGTCGGTGGCCGCTGTGACATATTAGGCTTTCCCCTGTCGGGGACGTGCTCACAATGCCCTGAAGTAG
>NZ_JBHIXV010000007.1:0-132989 GCF_041984545.1 Marinobacter sp.
GTGGTGTGGTCATGGATCGGCACGAGGGCACGCCGCAAGGCGGGCCATTGTCGCCGTTGTTGGCCAACGTTCTGCTGGACGAGGTGGATAAAGTGCTGGAACGCCGGGGGCACTGCTTCGCCCGTTACGCCGATGACTGCAACGTCTACGTTCGCAGCCACAAGGCGGGAGAACGGGTCATGCAGTTACTCCGCCGCTGTTATGGAAAGTTGCGTCTGGTGATTAACGAAGCCAAGAGCGCGGTGACCAGCGTGTTCGGGCGCAAGTTCCTCGGCTATGCCCTGTGGCAAGGGAGGAACGCTGAGGTTCGACGCGCGGTATCCACCAGGGCGTTACAGGCGTTCAAGCTCCGGATCCGGCAACTGACCCGGGGATCAGGGGGTCGCAGTATTGAACAGGTGGTAGAGCAACTCCGCCGATACCTGCTCGGCTGGAAAGGGTACTTCAGGCTGGCGCAAACGCCACGCATCTGGCGATCACTGGATGAGTGGATACGTCGTCGTCTGAGAATGCTCCACCTCCGGCAGTGGCGGCGGGGTAAGACGATCTACCGGGAGCTGGTCCGGTTGGGTGCCAGTTCCTGGGTGGCTGAATCTGTGGCGGCTCTGAGTCGCCGCTGGTGGCACAACAGTCGCTCTGCCATCCACAATGTCCTGACGATTGCCTACTTCGACCGGTTGGGAGTGCCGAGACTCTCGTGAACCCTCAACGTCTCGAACCGCCCGGTGCGGACCCGCATGCCGGGTGGTGTGGGAGGGGTGGAGCCTCATGGCTCCCCCCTATCCCGATGCCGGTCGGGTTTTGCTGTTCGGCGCCTGGCTGTTTCTTTTTGACAAAATGTCATTTCGTGACAATTTGTCGAATTATTGCCCCTAACGCCTTCCTTCGCGCTGCTCGCCGGGTTTACACTGACCTTTCTGGTGAATTTTTGCCCGCTCTTCGTTCAGGATAACAACACAAGAAAAACGGGAGGCAGTTATGACCATCAGCTCCACGCCCGAGGGCGTCTCCGTTGAGCCCAGGCATCTGCGGTTCGATGTCAGCGAAGATCTGAAAACGCTCTGGCACGGCAACGACGCATTCCGTACCGCTTTTTTCAACGCGCTGTCGCTGCAGTTTCCCGACGGCGAGCAGCAGTTCATCAATGCCGTGAGGCTGTACCGTGACCGGATTGAAGACCCCAAGCTGAAAGCGGAAATCCGGGGCTTTATCGGACAGGAAGCCCTGCACAGCCGTGAGCACAGGGAATACAACGACGCTCTGAAGGCCCGTGGTTATGACATCGACGCCCTCGACCGGCGTTTTCGCAAGCACATGGAGTGGGTAGGCAAATTGCCCCCGAGCCGGCAACTGGCGGGCACCTGCGGTGCGGAACACTACACGGCGGTTCTGGCCAACGCCATTCTGCGACACCCGGAATGGATGGACGGGGCGTCGCCAACGATGGCCAGGCTCTGGCGCTGGCACGCCATTGAGGAAACCGAGCATAAATCGGTGGCCTTTGATGTCTACCGGGAATGCGTGGGCAACGAGCGCCTGCGCCGGATCGTGTTCCTGTTTGTCACCTGGAATTTCTTCAAGTACACCTTCCTGAATACCTGCAGCCTGCTCAAGACCGATGGCAAACTCTGGAGCCTGCGCACCTGGCTGGGCGGCATCAACTTTCTTTGGGGTAAGCCGGGCGTGTTGCGTACCTGCCTGCCCGAGTTCCTGGCATACTTTCGCAAGGGGTTTCACCCCTGGCAGCAGGACAACCGGGACTTGCTTGAGCGCACGCTCAAGGAGCTTGAGCTGGCGCCTCCGGCGGGTTAGCGTCTCGTTGCTGAAATTCTGGTCAGGTTGTGTAAGACTGGACGACACCAAAAATAATGACAATAAAGGGCGCTTCCGGCCAGGAAGCGGTCCGGAGCTGGAGGCCCGCCATGCGAGTTGGTTTGATCGTCGATTCCGCGTGTGATTTACCGTATGAATTCAGCAGAAAACACGACCTGTTTATCCTTCCCGTGACCGCCGTTATCGACGGCCAGACCTACATAGACGAACACGACCCGGTCCGAACCCAGGAGTTTTACCAGAGCGGCCTGTTGCAGAAAGGTCACGAGGCGGAAACCCGTGCGTTCAGTGCCGAGCAGATCCATGAGCTGTTCATGGAAAAGATTGTGACCCAGTTTGACCTTGCCATCTGCGAAACCGTAACCAAGACTCGCAGCCTGATTTTCCAGAACGCCACCGAGGCCATGAACAGCGTTCTGTCGAACTATGAACGGGCCAGGACGGCGGCCGGCCGCGAGGGTCGGTTTTTCATGCGGGTGATCGACAGCAAGCAGATTTTTGCCGGCCAGGGCTTGCTGGCGGCGCACACACTCCGTCTGATTGACCAGAAGCTGACCAAGAATGCGCTGCGGCACGAGGTGGAAGCCTTCACTGACAAGATCTACACCTGCGTGATTCCACGGGATCTGCACTACATTCGCGAGCGGGCCCGCCGCCGCGGCGACAAGAGTGTGTCGGCGCTGGTCGCGTTTCTTGGCAAGGCCCTGAATATTACCCCGGTCATCTTCGGTCAGGGGGCAGAGGGTCAGCCCGTTGCCAAGACCCGGAGCTTCGATGTGGCGGTGGAGAAGGTGATGAATTACGCCGCCGCACGGGTGGAAGCGGGTCTGCTGACCCCCTACGTGAGTCTTTCCTGCGGCCTGACCTGGACCGAAATTGAAGATCTTCCGGGGCTGAACCGCCTGCGCGATGCCTGCGAGCGTAACGGCGTTGAGCTGCTGCTTTCCCAGATGGGCATTACCAGCAGTATCTACGTGGGCCCCGGCAGCCTGTGCCTGGCCCTGGCCGCCGAGCCCCACAGCTTCAGCGACTTCCAGTAGCCTCTTCAAGACCTTCTCTCTGGCCGGATCGGGGGCTGACTGGCCCCCGTGCATCCCTTCGCCTGTAGTTTTGGCAAACCCGCCGGGCCATCGTTCGTGTTAGCCTCCGACCATCGGTTTTCACTTTAACCACAGGACATCTGACACCATGACCAAAGGCACAACGGATCTCGCCGACCAGTTGCTGGAGCAGCACGTAAAGCACGAGCTGGCCTCGCTGAAGGGTGCCAAACTGCGCAAGTTCCTCAAGCAGGAGCTGGAGGAACTCTGGCAACAGGCCGGTACGCTGACCCTTAACCGCGTGACCTCCGAGGATCAGGTGATGGGCGTGATTCACCGGATCGTGATGAACATGGAACTGGACGCCGGTATTCCTGAGCTGGCGGCGGAAATGGCGACAGAAGTGCTGAATGCGGATGTGCAGTCGACGACCACCCTGGGCGAGATCATTTCCCGCGAGCAGGCCACCGGCTTCCTGGAAGAGGCCCTCGAGTTGCGCCAGCAGCGGGAGCGGGTGATCAGCGAGATCATGTCTCATCCTGTGTATCAGGAACTGGTCGCCAATGTGGTGTACCACGGGCTGGTGAATTACCTGTACGAGGACAACCTGATCACCAAATCGGTGCCGGGCGTGGGCTCGATGATGAAATTCGGCAAGCGCATGGCCAACAGGGCGGTGCCGGGCCTGGACGAAACCTTCGAGCGTCGCCTCAAGGCCTGGCTGTCTGACAGCCTGCCGGGCCTGATCAGCCGCAGTGAGCAGTTCCTGCACAAGGCGTTGTCGGATGACGAGCTTCGGGACAGCGTAATGGCGGCCTGGGTGGCTGTGGAGGATCGTACCATTGCCGAGCTCCAGGAAGGGCTGGGCGATGTGGAGCTGCAGGAGTTTGTGGTGCTGGGCTACGAGTTCTGGCTGCAGTTCCGCAAAACCCCTTACTTCGAGGGCTGTGCCCGGGCGGTGGTCGCGCATCTGTTCGAGAAGTACGGTGACCGGCCCGTGGTTGACCTGCTGGGCGACGTTGGTGTGAGCCAGGAGGTGATCATGGCCGAAATCGACGCCTACGCAATTCCGGTTATAGACGTGTTGCGGGAAGAGGGCTATGTTGAAGCCCTGATCCGCCGACGACTGACGCCGTTCTACAAGTCTGCCGCGGCAAAGAAGATTCTCCAGCAGGAGGCCTGATCAGGTCGCGGCCTCCTGATGTGCTTTGAGGAGGCAGTGCCATGATCTCCGATCTGTTCTGGGCCTATCTGGTCGCCATTACCCTGCTTACCATCACACCGGGAGTCGATACGCTCCTGGTGATGCGCAATACCGGTCGGGGTGGTTTGCGGGATGGTTGCGCGACCAGTGTCGGCATCTGCAGCGGCCTGTTCATTCACGCGACGCTCTCTGCCCTCGGCATCTCCCTGCTGCTGGTAGAGACTGCCTGGGCCTTTACCGCCCTGAAGTGGGCCGGTGCCCTCTATCTGATCTGGCTGGGTATTGGTTCGCTGCGCCAGGCGTTTCGCCGGAGCCGGGCGGCTCCTGACAGTGCGACCGCAGACGTGCCCGCGTCAATCGCTCGAAGGCATGTGGGCCTGGCGGTGTCGTTTCGGGAGGGCGTACTCTCCAACGTTCTGAATCCCAAAACCGCGTTGTTCTATATGGCGCTGCTGCCGCAGTTTATTGATCCTGCCGGAAATGCCTTCCAGCAATCGCTGCTGCTGGCCGGGGTGCACTTCCTGCTGGCGATGGTGTGGCAATGTGGCCTGGCGTGGGTGGTGGTCACCTTCCGCAGCCTGGGGGTTAACGCCCGGCTGAAAAAGCTGCTCAACGGCCTGACCGGTGGATTCTTCGTTGCCATGGGTGCCAAGCTGGCCAGCAGCTGAGAACAAGCGAGCGCGGCCGGGCGCCGTAACTGCTCAAAGAAAAAGGGAAGCCGAGGCTTCCCTTTTCTGTTCCGGTGCTTTTTTCGTTCCAGCGCCAGCGTGTTACTTCTCCAGGTACTGGAGCTTGTTCGGCTTGCCGTCCCACTCCTCGGCATCCGGCAGCGGGTCCTTCTTCTCGGTGATGTTCGGCCACTTGGCGGCCAGATCGGCATTGAGCTCCACAAACTGGACCTGGTCGGCAGGCAGCTCGTCTTCGGAGAAAATGGCCTCGGCCGGGCACTCGGGCTCGCACAGGGCGCAGTCGATACACTCGTCCGGATCAATTACCAGGAAGTTCGGTCCTTCGTAGAAACAATCTACCGGGCAGACTTCCACGCAGTCTGTGTATTTGCACTTGATGCAGTTATCAGTAACGATAAACGCCATAGTCAGATCCCTGGTCCAGTGGTCGGTCAATCTCATCAGGAGCACCGTTCGGAGCCCCACCGTTATATTTTAGTGCGCGATATTGTAGGGAGGGACCCTCACAGCCGCAAGCGTTGCCCTGCTATAACCTTATTACCCAGATCAACTCGCTGCTATTTTTTCAGTAACTCTTTCAATTCGTACAGCCGGTTCATGGCTTCCCGGGGCGTGAGATCATCCACATCCAGCGCTTTCAGTGCCTCTTCCACGGCGCTGGGCTCCAGACTGGCAAACATGTCGCCCTGGTAGACGGGCTCGCTGGCCTTCGGGGCAGCCGGTGCTGGAGCAGGCCGGGTTATATCCTGACTGCCTGGCGTGGCCGGGCTGGCGCTGCCTTCCAGATGGGACAGCTGTGCCTTGGCATTGCGGATCACGTCCTGGGGCACCCCGGCCAGTTTTGCCACCTGCAGGCCGTAGCTCTGGCTGGCGGGGCCATCGTGCACGTTATGCAGAAATACGATGCTGTCATCGTGCTCGGTGGCTGTCAGGTGCACGTTCACCGCGTGCTGCAGGTCGTCGGCCAGCTGCGTCAGTTCGAAATAATGGGTGGCAAACAGGGTATAACAGCGGATTTCCCGGGCCAGGTGTTCGGCGGTGGCCCAGGCCAGTGACAGGCCATCAAAGGTGCTGGTGCCCCGGCCCACCTCGTCCATCAGCACCAGGCTGTGCTCGGTGGCGTTGTGCAGGATGTTGGCGGTTTCGGTCATTTCCACCATGAAAGTAGAGCGGCCACCGGCAATGTCGTCGGAGGACCCCATGCGGGTGAAGATACGGTCTACCGGTCCGATCACCGCCCGGTTGGCGGGCACGAAGCTGCCGGTGTAGGCGAGCAGGGCGATGAGTGCCGCCTGACGCATGTAGGTGGACTTACCGCCCATGTTGGGGCCGGTGATCACCAGCATGCGCCGCTGGGTGTCCATCAACAGATCGTTGGGCACAAAGGGCTCGTCCAGCAGCTGTTCAACCACCGGATGACGGCCCTCCTCGATATCAAACCCGGGCGATTCGCTGAATTCCGGCGCCGAGAACCGCAGTGAGGTAGCCCGCTCGGCAAAGTTGCTGAGCACATCCAGCTCTGCCAGGGCCTGGGCCGCGTCCTGCAGTGGCGCCAGCTGCTCGGCCACGGTTTCCAGCACCTCGTCGTACAGGCCCTTTTCCCGGGCCAGGGCCCGGCTTTTGGCGCTCAGGGCCTTGTCCTCGAACTCCTTCAGCTCCGGGGTGATAAAGCGCTCGGCGTTTTTCAGGGTCTGGCGGCGAATGTAGTCCGCCGGCGCCTGGGCCGACTGGGCCCGGGTAATTTCAATGTAGTAGCCGTGCACCCGGTTATAGCCCACTTTCAGGGTGCTGATGCCGGTGCGCTCGCGCTCACGGGTCTCCACATCCAAGAGGTACTGGCCGGCGTTCTCGCTGATGTTGCGCAACTCATCCAGCTCTTCGTCGAAGCCCTCCCGGATCACGCCGCCCTCGCGAATCACCACCGGTGGATTATCGATGATCGCCCGTTCCAGCAGGTTGGCCAGTTCGGGGTACTCGCCAATGGTGGTGGCCAGCTTGACCACGTGGTGGGAGTTAACCGGCTTCAAGGCTTCCTGCAACTCCGGCAGGGCCTGGAAGGCGTCGCGCAGGCGCGCCAGGTCCCGTGGACGGGCCGAGCGCAGCGCCACCCGCGCCAGTACCCGTTCAATGTCGCCCACGGCTTTGAGCAGATCGTGCACCGGCTCGTAGTGGAACCCGTCCAGCAGCGCGGAAACCGCCTGCTGGCGCTGGCGCACAATCTCCACGTCACGCAACGGCCGGTTCAGCCAGCGCCGCAGTTCGCGGCCACCCATGGCGGTGGCGGTGCGGTCCATCACCCAGGCCAGTGTGTACTGGTGGCCGCCCATCAGGTTGGTGTCGATCTCGAGGTTGCGGCGGCTGGCGGCGTCGAGGATGACGGCCTCGTCGCGGCGCTCGCGGGTCAGCTTGCGAATGTGGGGCAGGGCGGTACGCTGGGTTTCCCGGGCGTATTGCAACAGGCAGCCGGCGGCGCAGATGGCCAGGTGCAGGTCTTCACAGCCAAAACCGGTGAGGTCGCGCACCTGGAGCTGCTGGGTAATCACCCGCCGGGCGGTGTCGGATTCGAACAGCCAGGGACCCTGGCGCCGGATGCCGGTGAAGCCCTCCAGGATCTCCTCGAAGGGGAAATCCTCGCTGATCAGGATCTCTGCCGGCCTCAGCCGCTGGAGCTCACCCTGCAGGGCCTCAAGATTCTCCAGTTCAGACACCGCAAACCGGCCGCTGGAGATGTCCAGGGAGGCAAAACCGAACTGTTCCCGGTTGTTGAAGATGGCCACGAGCAGGTTGTCGCGGCGGTCTTCGAGGTACGCGTCGTCGCTCAGGGTACCGGGGGTGACAATGCGCACCACCTGGCGCTCGACCGGCCCCTTGCTGGTGGCCGGGTCGCCGATCTGCTCGCAGATGGCGATGGATTGACCCGCCCGAACCAGCCGGGCAATGTAACCCTCAGAGGAATGGTAGGGGATACCCGCCATGGGAATGGGGTTGCCGCCGGACTGGCCCCGGGCGGTGAGCGTAATGTCCATGAGTTCGGCCGCTTTCTTGGCGTCCTCGTAGAACAGCTCATAGAAGTCGCCCATCCGGTAAAACACCAGTTCATTGGGGTGCTGGCCCTTGATCTTCAGGTACTGCTGCATCATCGGGGTGTGCTTGGAAAGATCGGTCTGAGCTGCTGACATGAACGGGTCCGGTTCGCCTGGCTTTGGGTGAAGGCGTGAATTGTAAGAAAATAACCGCCGCGATGAAACGAAGGAGGTCATTATGCTGGCCAGCGATCAGCAATTGGAAGACGCGGGCAACCGCCTGGGCGACCGGCTGCTTGGTACCGGCCGCACGGTAGCCACTGCCGAGAGTTGTACCGGTGGCTGGGTGGCCAAGGTGTTGACGGATCGGGCCGGGTCCTCGGCCTATGTGCTTGGTGGCCTGGTGACCTATAGCAACGAGGCCAAGCAGTCGCTGTTGGGCGTTACAAAGAAATCCCTGGATGAGCACGGCGCGGTCAGCGAGCCCGTGGTGCGCGAGATGGTGGCCGGCGCCCTGGCCGCCACGGGCGCCAGCGTGGCGGTGGCCATCAGTGGTGTGGCCGGCCCTGGCGGAGGCAGTGAGGAAAAACCGGTGGGCACGGTCTGGTTTGCCTGGGGCAGCAGCCCGGCGAGCACGGTGGCGGTGGTCAGGCATTTCGAGGGCGACCGGGATCAGGTGCGTCGGCAGGCCGTTCTCTATGCGCTTCAGGGGGTTACCGACTTTCTGGGTGAAGTCTGACCGATTTCACTGCCGCAGGGGTTGGTCTCCTTTTCCGGTTATGTTTTAATACTGTTCAAATATACAGGGATTGCTCAGGTTTTTGCTGTACGGCGTCCCGGTTCACGATTCCGCTGTCAGGTTCCAGAGAGAACTGATGGCCCAGGCGAAAGAGGGTTTGCACTGATGGAAGACAACCGCAAGAAAGCATTGAGCGCAGCACTTGGGCAGATCGAGCGCCAGTTTGGTAAAGGCGCGGTCATGAAAATGGGCGATCAGCCCCGTGAGGCCATTCCTGCGGTGTCCACCGGTTCCCTTGGTCTGGATGTGGCCCTGGGTATTGGCGGGCTTCCCTATGGTCGGATCTGTGAGATCTACGGCCCGGAAAGCTCCGGTAAAACCACACTGACCCTGCAGGTGATTGCCGAGGCCCAGAAGGCAGGCAAAACCTGCGCCTTCGTGGACGCCGAGCATGCGCTTGATCCGGTTTACGCCGAGAAGCTGGGTGTGAATGTTGACGAACTGCTGGTATCCCAGCCGGATACCGGTGAGCAGGCGCTGGAAATCGCCGACATGCTGGTTCGCTCGAACGCCGTCGATGTCATCATCGTCGACTCGGTAGCGGCCCTGACCCCGAAAGCGGAAATCGAGGGCGAAATGGGCGACAGCCACGTTGGCCTGCAGGCGCGACTGATGTCCCAGGCCCTGCGAAAGCTGACCGGTAACGTCAAGCACGCCAACTGCCTGATGATCTTCATCAACCAGATCCGCATGAAGATCGGCGTGATGTTCGGCAGCCCGGAAACCACCACCGGCGGCAACGCCCTGAAGTTCTACTCCTCCGTGCGTCTCGATATCCGCCGCATTGGCTCGGTGAAGGAAGGCGACGAAGTGGTCGGCAACGAGACCCGGGTCAAGGTGGTCAAGAACAAGGTATCACCGCCGTTCAAGCAGGCAGAATTCCAGATTATGTACGGCAAGGGCATCTACCACATGGCCGAGGTGCTCGACATGGGCGTCAAGGAAGGCTTTGTGGACAAGTCCGGCGCCTGGTACGCCTACAACGGTGACAAGATCGGCCAGGGCAAGGCCAACGCCTGCAAGTTCCTCGAAGAGAACCTCGACATCGCCAACGAGATCGAAGCCAAGGTTCGTGACAAGCTGATGCCCAAGCCGACCGCCAAGAAAGAGGCGGAAGAGGCGCCGGCGGAAGCCAACGGCGAGCTGCTCTAACATTTCCCGGCGGGCAGGCGGTGCGGTGGCAGGGTGAGAGTCCACCCGTGCTGCCCATCGCTGGCCCCGCGCCGGCTGTCTCTGTCGCCTCTGTTCACCGAGAACAGAGGCGCTTCAAGCGCCTTTCGGAAATGCCCCGGCTCGGCGCCGATGTCTTCTTCCAATCGCCTGAGATAGTCTGCACCTCCGGCTTGTGCAAGCTGATTCCTGATCCATTGTCGATGTTGCAGTCGACGGACAAAATTCCGGAATGATCTGAAGTTGATCTGGCGCATGGGTTCTTCCTCCCTGTTGCTGTTTGTCCATACTAGGCTCATGGCTTGCCCGGGTATCGAGTCAGATCCGTGGTTTCATTCCGGTACAGGTTGCCAGGATTGCAGGTCTGTACTGCTCGAAATTTGACCATCTGTGCTCTTCGGTCCGGTGGCGGCCCGTCAACGGCAATTCCGAAACTGGGAACTTGTTATGGAAGCGCAAAAAAAACTGCTGGTGGTTGCCCATGCACCTTCCCCGAACACCCTGAAACTCAGGCAGGCGGTGGTGGACGGCGCTCGCCACGAAGACATTGAAAATGTTGAGGTGCGGGTTCTGTCACCACTTGAGGCCGGGCCGGAGGATGTGATGGCGTGCGATGCCATTATCCTGGGTACCACCGAGAATCTTGGCTACATGAGTGGGGCGCTCAAGGACTTTTTCGATCGGAGCTATTATCCCTGCCTGGAGAAGACCGAGGCCTTGCCGTTTGCCTGTTACATTCGCGCTGGTCACGATGGCACCGGTACCCGCAGGGCCATCGAGAGCATCACCACCGGGCTGCGCTGGAAGCGAATTCAGGAGCCACTGATTTGCCGGGGCGACTACCGTGATGAGTTTGAGGAGCAGTGTCGGGAGCTGGGGTTGTACGTGGCGGCCAGTCTGGACGCGGGGCTGATCTGAGTTGCCGTTTAACGCAGCTCAGCTCGCGAAGCGGTTATAGAATCCTTCAATCCGGGAAAGGGCGTTATCGACAGTACGGGAATAGCCTTTCGGATCCTGGCAATAGCTGAACTGTACGCTGACCCGGTAGCCGGTCTGGTAGGGCTGACAATCCACGACTCTGGCACCCACCCGCGACTCGCTGATGTATTTGCCGTCGAAGTCCAGGAACAGTCTTGCCCCCCGCTCCACCGGGCGAGGACAGAGAACGGCCATCCCATAACGATTCAGATCCAGGCAGGTTACCGGTGTGGCGTGCTTGCCCCGGCCGAAAAAACCACGTTCACGAAGGCGAACCTTCAGGCAGGAGGCGGGGTAGCGGTCCTTGATTCTGCGGTCGGCGGAATCACTCGTCATACGCGGGCATCCGTTGCGTGCATCGTATTTTTGTTGTCGGGAGACGAAGTGTAGTCAAGGCCCTGCTGGCTGAAAAATGAACGGTCGCAGAAGTGTGAACCACCTAACATATTTCCGGTGGCCGCCAAGGCCGGGCGAAATCTTTTCGGCGAACGCGACAGGGCCGCCTCCAGAAACTACAATGACCGGCCAATGTGTTAACCGCTACAGGAACCAATCTTGAAGTCACTGCCTCTGCATCAGCTCTACAAAGCCTGTGTCCTCAAGGACCTGCCGTTCAAGACCACCCGCCAGCTGGAACCCCTGGCTGAAATCGTTGGCCAGAACCGTGCCCAGGAAGCGGTACGTTTTGCCCTGGCGATGCCCCATGGTGGATATAACGTGTATGCAGTGGGCCGGAACGGCCTTGGCAAGCGCACCATGATGCTCCGGTACCTGGAGCACCATGTGGATACGGATCAGCAAAGCCATGACTGGTGCTACGTGGCCAACTTTGAGGAGCCGCGCATTCCCCGGCTGCTGCAGTTGCCCGCGGGCAAGGCGACCGAGCTCAAACAGGACATGGAAAAGCTGATGAGTCGCCTGGTGAAGGTGGTTCCCCAGACCTTCGACAGCGACAGCTTCCTCGAGCGCTCGGAGCAGCTCAAGAACGAGTACGGCAAGAAGCAGGAAGATGAGCTCGAGAAAGTGGCGGCGCAGGCCAAGCGCAAAAAAGTGAGCTTGACTGTGACCACGCCGGGCGGTTACCGGCTGGTGGCCATGAACGGTGATGAACCGCATACCGCCGAGTCCTTCCAGGCGTTGTCCCAGGAGCAGCGGGACAAATTCGAGGATGCCATCAACAAGCTTGAGAAAAAGCTCCGGCAGGCCCTCCGTAAACTGGCCGACTGGGAGCAGGAGTATGCGGAGAAGCAGCAGGCATTGAACCAGGAAACCCTGGAGAGCATCTCTGGCCACCAGATTGACGAGCTGATCGAAAAGTACCGGGATCTGCCTGACGTGGTGGCCTACTTCGAGGCAGTCCGGGCCGATATGGTGGAGAACCTGGATATCTTCCTGGATGACAACGAAGAGCAGGCGGCGATTGCCTACGCCTCCCTCGACAAGAAGATGCCGCGGCGTTACCTGGTCAACGTGCTCGTGCACCAGAAAACCAACGAGGTGCCGGTGGTGGTGGAAGACAACCCCACCTACCACAACCTGTTTGGCTATGTGGAAAACGTTACCTACAAGGGCACAGTGTTCACGGATTTCTCCCTGATACGCCCCGGCAGCCTGCATAGGGCCAATGGCGGCTATCTGCTGATGGATGCCATCAAGGTGCTGGAGCAACCCTTCGTCTGGGACGGCTTGAAGCGGGCACTGCGTTCCCGATCCATACAGATCAACTCCCTGGAGCGGGAAATGACTCTGTCCGGCACGATTTCCATCGAACCGGAATCGGTACCGCTGGATGTCAAGATTGTTCTTTTTGGCGATCGTGAAACCTGGATGCTGCTGCAGGAATACGATTCCGAGTTCGCCGAGCTGTTTCGGGTAACGGCCGATTTTGAAAATGAAATGTACCGGTCCGACGACAGCCAGCTGTTGTACGCCAAGTTCATTGCCAGCCTGGTGAGCGAGAAAAAACTGCTGCACTGTTCCAACAAGGCAGTGGCAAGGGTCATCGAGCACAGCGCGCGCATGGCAGAGCACCAGGACAGGCTCTCGTTGCATGCGGCAGATATTGCCAACCTGCTTCGGGAATCGGATTTCTGGGCGAGACAGGCCGGCGCAAAACTGATCCAGGATGTTCACGTGGAGCGGGCACTGGAGAGTGCCCGGTACCGTAGCAGCCGTATTCGCGACCAGTTCTATAACTCCATCCGTGATGGCTCGACGCTCGTATCTACCACGGGCAAGACCATCGGGCAGGTCAACGCGCTGTCCGTGTTGTCTACCGGTGGCTTTGAATTCGGCTTGTCCAACCGGGTGACGGCCACCTGCTATTATGGAGATGGCGCGGTGATGGATATCGAGCGGGATGTGAAGCTCGGCGGCAACCTGCATTCCAAGGGGGTGATGATCCTCAGCTCCTGGTTGTCGTCGCATTTTGCGGTGACGGACCCCATGCATCTCTCGGCCAGCCTGACCTTCGAGCAGAATTATGGTGAGGTGGATGGTGACAGCGCCTCACTGGCAGAGCTGTGTGCGCTGATTTCCGCCCTCTCGGGTGTGCCTGTGCGACAGGATCTGGCGATTACCGGCTCGGTGAACCAGTTTGGTGAGGTTCAGCCCATCGGTGGCGTGAACGAGAAGGTAGAGGGCTTTTTCACCACCTGTCAGCTCAAGGGTGGGTTGTCGGGCACGCAGGGCGTGATTGTCCCGACCACCAACGTGCAGAACCTGATGCTCGACAGCGAGGTTGTTCAGGCGGTACGGGAGGGGCGCTTTGCGGTGTATGCGGTGTCCCGGGTTGAAGAGGCTGTCACCCTGTTGCTTGGCAAGCCTGCGGGCAAGGCCGATGACAAAGGCAGGTACCCCAAACAGAGCGTTTTTGGCATTATCCAGCAACGACTTGAAAAAATGCGGGAACACGAGCGTCAGGAACACGCCCGTGATGACCATAAAGACCCGTCAATTCACTGACCGGCGACGAACAAGAAAACGGACAGGAGAGAACACATCCATGACTGACATCCAGCAAACCGTATTCGTGGTAGAGGACGACGAAGCAGTCCGCGATTCCCTGGAGCTGCTGCTGAAATCCGACGGCAAGCCGGTCAAGACCTATGAGAGTGCCACCGCTTTCCTGAAGGACTATTCCGACAAGATGGCCGGCTGCATTGTGCTGGATATCCGTATGCCGGGTATGGACGGTATGGAGTTGCAGAAAAAGCTCAATGAAAAGCACTCGATTCTGCCGATCATCTTTGTGACCGGGCACGGCGATGTGCCCATGGCGGTTGATGCCATGAAGGAAGGCGCAGTGGACTTCATCCAGAAGCCCTACCGTGAGGAAGCGCTGCTGGAGAAGATCGAGGCGGCCCTGAAGCAGGACCTGGAGCAGCGTAAGTCACTGGATGAAAAACAGGAGATCATCCGTCGCATCAAGAGCCTGACCCCCCGGGAACACGAGATCATGGACCGGATGATTGCCGGTCAGGCCAACAAGGTAATTGCCATTGAGCTTGAGATCAGTCAGCGGACGGTGGAAATCCATCGCTCCCGCGTCATGCACAAAATGGGAACCCATTCCCTCGCACATCTCGTCCGTATGGTCCTGTCCGTAAAGGACCTTATCGACGCACGGTGATCCCGGCGCCATCATACGGTTACTTTTCTAACCGGTCCGACAACTATGACTGAAGCTGTCAGCGAGAACTCGGAGGTGACGGTTCTGCTCGTGGACGATAACCCGCAGAACCTCAAAGTCCTCTATGAGACCCTGAAAGACAAAGGCTACCGACTGCTCATTGCCAACGAGGGCGAGAAAGCCCTCGACCTTGCACACCGTCACCAGCCAGAGGTGATTCTCCTCGACATCATGATGCCGGAAATGGACGGTTACGAAGTCTGCCAGCGGCTCAAGACCGATCCCCAGACCGCTGACTGCGCTGTGGTCTTCCTGTCTGCCCTCGACGACCTGCAGGCGAAGGTGAAGGGTTTCTCCCTGGGTGGCGCCGACTATATTTCAAAGCCGTTCCAGTCTCAGGAAGTGATTGCCCGGGTGAAAACCCACGCCAGCGTCATTCGTCTCGAGCGGCAGCTGCAGGCGCGGAACCGGGAGCTGCAGAGCGACCAGACCCGCATTCTCAACTCCATCAGTGAAGGCATTTACGGACTGGATGAGAATGGCATTATCGAGTTTGCCAACCCGGCCGCGGCCGCCATTGTTGGTTGCCCGGTTGACGAGCTGATCGGCCGCAATTTTTTTGAAACTCACTTTGCCACCTCTGCCGCTTGCCCGGACAGTCTGCCTGTTCGGGCTACCTGCCAGCAGGGCGTGGCGGAGAACCAGCGGGACATCCGGATGCTGCGTGCCGACGGCACCGGTTTTCCGGCTGAGTATCGCTCCACGCCGAAGCTGGATGCCGATGAGCTCCATGGCGCCGTTGTGGTTTTCCGCGACATTACCGCCGAGCTGGACAGTGAACGGGCCCTGGAAGAGGCCAGGCAGCTGGTGCAGGAGCAGCGGGACCAGCTTGCCCACACCTCGCGCCTGACCACCATGGGAGAGATGGCGGCTGGCGTCGCCCACGAGGTGAATCAGCCGCTCACAGCCATAACCAACTACGCCCGGGTGGCCAAGCGGATGATGGCCAAGGAAAGCCCCGATATGGATCTGCTTCGGGAAACCCTGGACAAGATCGAGGCCCAGTCCCACCGGGCCAGCGAGATCATTCGCAGGATCCGCCGGTTCATGAAGAAACCGGCCACCGGCAAGGAAGTTCTGTCGGTATCGGCATTGCTTGAGGATACCCGCCAGTTCGCCGAGGTGGATATGCGCAACAACAAGGGCGCTATCTCTCTTGAGGTGCCGGATGATATGCCGGAGGTGCTGGCGGATCCCATCCAGGTTCAGCAGGTGGCTCTCAACCTCATCCGCAACGCCCTGGAAGCAACCAGCAGTATTGACTCAGACGCGCCCGTGGAGGTCAGCGCCCGGGTTCAGGGGGGCAGCTGTGTGCGTATCCAGGTTCGGGATCACGGAATGGGGCTGTCTCCCGACGCTGAGGAAAAGCTGTTTTTGCCGTTTTTCACCACCAAGGACGAGGGCATGGGCATCGGGCTTTCAACCTGCCGCTCCCTCATTCAGGCCCAGGGCGGTGATATCGGGTTTGAGCGCCCCGAAGACGGCGGCGCCTGCTTCTATTTCACCCTGCCGGTCGCCGGGGCGGAGGGTTCTCCCTGCGCACCGGAGGATTCGGACTCCTAGAGCCAGTCGATGCGCCCGGTAAGATGGGGCGCATCGCCCTTGCCATTCAACACCTGATAATCCCAGCCGCTTGGGCCGCTTCGCCAGTTCAACTGGGCCGTGCCAGGCAGGAACAGCGGCTTCTTGAACTGACAGCTCACACTCAGGGCCCCCGATTTCCAGCCGGGCTGCCGCTCCAGTAGCGCCAGGGCGTGGGCTTTGGTCCACATGCCGTGCGCGATAGCCCGCGGAAAGCCAAAGGCCCGGGCACTCAGAGCGTGCATGTGGATGGGGTTGCTGTCGCCCGAAACCCGCGCATACTGGCGTCCGATCGATTCCGGCGCTTTCAGGTTCAGGGTATCCGGGAATCGCTCCAGCTCTCTTGGCGGCTTGCCGCCACCGGATTGGCCGTTGCCGCTGGCCTGCCGGAAGAGGGTAGTGCTTGCTTCTTCCCAGATCAGCTGGCCGGCCGAGTGGGCCTGCGTGATAAGATCGAATTCAACTCCCCGTGAAGATTTTGTGGTGTTCCCCAGCGCGACGTTCAGGTCGAGCGTTTCCCCGTGTCCGATCGGTCGGTGCTGGGTGATGGTGTTGCGCAGGTGTACCAGTCCCAGCAGGGGCAGGGGGAATCGGTCATCCGTCAGCAGCTTCAGATGCAGGGGAAAGGCAAGAATATGGGGCCAGGTCACGGGCACGTGGTGATGGCTGGCAAAGCCACAGACCTGCTGGTACTTGCGGAGTTTGTCGGTGGCGGTTGCCACGCCGACCAGGCGGGCGGAGAGCTCAGGAATGACGATGGAATCTCCCGAATGCTTCTTTTTGGGGAGCAGAGCCTTGCCGTAGAGAGGCAGCAAAGCCGGCGGCGTGCCGTGGTAGACAAGAGGCTCGGGCATAGGTGACTCCTTGTGCGTCCTGTGGCGGGCCGGGCGGAACCATAACGGGGGGTTCTGTCGCGCAGATACCGCTTATTTTTACAATTTGGTACAACTCTCCGGTCGTGGCCTGATATGCTCTGATAACAGGCGAACGCCCGGGAGTGTGTATTCTATATACTCGATTAGTCTGGCAGAAACCGTCGGGCAGGGCATTGACCTGGGGTTTCCCGGTGTTTGTCCAGCCGGTCAAGGTATCAGTTAACGAATAAGAAAAGCGGGATCTTATGCAGGAACTTCGTGACGCGGGCGTGATGTTGCGCCTGATCTATGAGGCGATGAAGAAGCAGGGAGTTGATACGGACGCCATCTTCAGTCGCCTGGGGGTGGATGAGAACTACGTCTACACCGAGCAGCTGCGAACACCCCACAGCGCCCAGATGTATTTCTGGCAGGCCGTTGAGGAGGTGTCCGGAGATCCCGATGTCGGCCTTCATCTGGGACAGTTGCTGCCAGCCTACAAGGGGCAGGTGCTCGAATACCTGTTCCTGAGCAGTCCCACCTTCGGCGAAGGGCTGCGCCGCGCACAGAACTACCAGCGGTTGCTCAGCGACGCCGCCAACACCGATTTCTTTATCGAGGGCGATGATGCCTGCATGGTGCTGGACGCCGCCTCCGATGACGTTCGCCGCCTCAAACACTTCAACGAGTGCTTTGTTCAGGGGCTGATTACTTTCTTCAAGTCCATCACAGACGGCAGTTTCTACCCATCGCGCATCGAGTTCGAACACGAGCGTGCAGAAGGGCAGGACCATGTGCGGGAAGTGCTTGGCTGCGATGTGACCTTCGGCGCAGAGGAAAACCGGCTTTACTTCCCGGCCAAGTTGCTTTCTCACGCTTCGCCGCACGCCGAGCCAGAACTGCTGGACCTGCACGAGCGTTTCGCCAGTGAGCAGGTGGCGCGTCTGGAGAAAAAGGACATCGTTGGGCAGGTTGAGCGAATTGTCGCCGAACTGCTCGACAGTGGCGAAGTCACCCTCGATGCCGTGGCCGAGAGGCTGGGTATCAAGGCCCGGACCCTGCGCACGCGCCTAACGGAAGCAGAAACCAGTTTTAACCAGGTGCTGGCCGATTTCCGTTACCGTCTCGCCCGTCAGCTGCTGGCCACCACCGACGAGTCCATTGACGAAATCGTCTACCTGACTGGCTTCTCCGAGCCCAGCACCTTCTACCGGGCGTTCAAGCGCTGGTCCGGCATGACCCCGATCGAATATCGCAAAACCGCACAGGGTAAGGATGCGATGGTCGATGCCATGTAACGGCTGGCCATCCACCAATTTTTTTCAGAAAAAACGTTGACATGGCAGGGCGCCTCTTTATAATGCGCCCTCGTTGTCACAGAGCAGTCACACCCCTGATTGCACCGCCTGTTCAAGGTTCCTGTGATGCGCCGCACGGAGCGGTAGTTCAGTTGGTTAGAATACCGGCCTGTCACGCCGGGGGTCGCGGGTTCGAGTCCCGTCCGCTCCGCCATTTTTACTCTCCCTTTTTCGATGCTCTCCCGGGCTCAGGTTGAACCACCGCCGATACGCCTTGTGAAACGCAGGCGGGTTCGCGAAACCAAGCAGCCAGGCAATTTCCGCAAGCGATGTATCTGTCTCCCGGATGTAATCCCGCGCCAGTTGCTTTCGTGTTTCGTCAACCAGCTCCCGGAAGCCGGTGCCCTCCGAGGCCAGCAACCGCTGCAGGGTCCAGGGCGCCACGCCAAGTTTCATGGCAATGGTCTGAAGGTCCGGTGTTTCACCCCGGAACAGGGGAGTGAGCAGGTTCTTCACCCGGTCTTTGGTGGTCCAGCCTTTCTCGATTTGCTGACGTTCGCCCTCACACTGGCGTACCAGGTGTTCATGCATGGCCGGTTGTGCCTGCAGGCTCTGCATCTCCCAGATCTCGCGACGCACCGTGATGCTGTTGGTTGCAGCGCCGAAGTGCACCGGGCAGCGAAACCAGCCTTCGAACAATTCGTCCTGCCCGATGGAGGGGTATTCAATGCTGACTCGTTCCAGGACGTCGTAGCGACCGCTGATAGCGCGAAGGAACTGGGTCCAGGCGGCAAGTACCGAATCCACCACAAAATAGTTGAAGCTGTTGTAGGGCCGGATGGAATAAAAGCAGGCCTGCCTGGCGTCCGGGCGCACCGAGGGCGTGCCCCGGCTGTTCCGGCTGGTTAGAAGGGCATAGCGTATCAGTGTACTGATGGCAGCGCCCACGGTGCCGGCGGTTTCACCGGCAAGACCGGCGAGGCCCGCGTCTACCGGTCGCGACAGCGCCCCCATGCGCAGTCCGAGGGCAGGGTTGCCTGTGACGTCGATGGCCGCATGGCCGAGCCGCATGAAACGCGGGATGCTAATCCTGGCATCCGGCGAGTTCAGGGTCTCACTGTCAAGCTGGAAGCGGGATGCCAGTTCAGCGGTATCGGCGCCCTCTGCCGCTGCGGCGCGCATCAGTACGGAGACATAGAGAACACTGATGTCGCCGAGCGAATTACGGGGCACCGGCTGGAGGGATCGGGGTTCGCTCATTGAAGCCTTTGTCTGACATGTTATCCAAAGATAATAGAATGTTATTCCTGGATATTGCTGGGGGCAAGGGGTGGCGGTAGCTTTAGGGGCGATCACGAGCGGGGATGAACCGGCCGCAAGAGCCATGGCCTCGCTGACGAACCCGATGAGGAGACAGGACATGACCACCAGCACTACCCCCGGCGTTGCCAGGTACCCGAATCTGCTTGAGCCCCTGGACCTGGGCTTCACAAAGTTGCGCAATCGCACCCTGATGGGCTCCATGCACACAGGGCTTGAGGAAGCGAAGAATGGATTCCAGCGCCTGGCGGCGTTCTACGCAGAGCGGGCCCGTGGTGGTGCGGGGCTTATTGTGACTGGTGGTATTGCGCCGAATGTTGAAGGCGGGGTTTTCCAGCACGCTGCCAAGATGACCACTGAGGAGGAATCGGATAGGCATCGGATCATCACCGAGGCGGTGCATGAGGCAGACGGCAAGATCTGCATGCAGATTCTTCATGCCGGTCGCTACGCCTACTCTCCGGAACTGGTCGCCCCGTCTGCCATCCAGGCGCCGATCAACCCTTTCAAGCCCAAAGAACTGGATGAAGCGGGCATCGAGAAGCAGATCCAGGACTACGTCGATTGTGCCGCCCTGGCTCAGCGGGCCGGCTATGACGGGGTGGAGATCATGGGTTCGGAAGGCTATTTCATTAACCAGTTCATTGTTTCCCACACCAACCACCGAACCGACCGCTGGGGCGGCAGCTACGAGAACCGAATCCGCCTGCCCCTCGAAATTGTCCGCCGTGTACGCGAGCGGGTGGGTGAGAACTTCATTCTCATCTACCGGTTGTCGATGCTGGATCTGATCGAAGACGGCAGCACCTGGGACGAGGTGGTCCACCTGGCGAAAGAGATCGAGAAGGCTGGCGCCACCATCATCAACACCGGTATCGGCTGGCACGAAGCCCGGGTTCCGACCATTGCAACTTCCGTACCCCGGGGCGCCTTCACCAAGGTGACCGCGCGACTGAAAGGCGAAGTGAGCATTCCGCTGGTTACCACCAACCGGATTAACATGCCGGATGTCGCCGAGAAGATCCTGGCCGATGGCGACGCCGACATGGTGTCCATGGCCCGCCCGTTCCTGGCCGATGCCGACCTGGTTCTCAAGGCCGCCGAAGACCGTGCCGATGAAATCAACACCTGCATCGGCTGTAACCAGGCGTGTCTGGACCATACCTTCAGCGGCAAGCTTACCTCGTGCCTGGTGAACCCGAGGGCCTGTCACGAAACCGAGCTGACCTACGTGAAAACGGCCAACCCGAAAGCCATTGCCGTGGTTGGTGCCGGTCCCGCTGGTCTGGCATTTGCCACGGTTGCGGCGGAGCGTGGCCACAAGGTCACGCTGTTTGATGCGGGCATCGAAATCGGCGGCCAGTTCAATGTGGCGAAGCTGATTCCGGGCAAGGAGGAGTTTTACGAGACGCTCCGCTATTTCCGGGTCATGCTGGACAAGCACGGCGTGGATGTTCGCCTGAATACCCGTGTCAGTGCCGAAGACCTCAAGGCCGGTGGTTTCGACGAGGTGATCCTGGCCACAGGGGTGAAGCCCCGCACCCCCGATATCGAGGGCATCGACCATCCCAAGGTGATTGGCTATCTGGATGCACTGCTTGAGCGCAAGCCGGTTGGCCGGAAAGTGGCGGTGATTGGCGCTGGCGGCATCGGTTTCGATGTCTCCGAATTCATAGTTCACAAAGGCGAGTCGGCCGCGCTGGATACTGGCCACTTCATGCGCGAATGGGGCGTGGATCTTAGCGTGGAGCACCGTGGCGGTATCCAGGGCATGACCCCGGAGGTGCCGGAGCCGGCAAGGGAAGTGTATCTGCTGCAGCGCAAAGCCTCCAAGGTGGGCAAGAATCTGGGCAAGACCACCGGCTGGATCCACCGTACCTCCCTCAAGAACCGTCAGGTGCAGATGGTGCCGGGTGTCACCTACCGCAAGATTGACGACGAAGGGCTGCATGTCACCATTACTCCGAAGGGTGCCGAGCAGGGCGAAGACCGTGTGCTGGCAGTGGACACCGTCATCGTGTGCGCGGGCCAGGAGCCGCTGCGTGAATTGCAGGCGGATCTGGAATCGGCCGGCCTGCCGGTGCATCTGATCGGCGGTTCCGATGTTGCTGCCGAACTGGATGCCAAGCGCGCCATCAATCAGGGGAGCAGGCTCGCCGCCGAACTCTGATCGGTCACAAGATCACAAATCGTTGCAGTTTTTCCCTGTGCACGAACGATTGTCTGGCTAGACTAATAGCGCTGGGTCTGTCAGCTTGCCCCTTCCGCGATTCGTGGTTGCTCCCTGGCGACCACGTATTGCGCAAGGGGTTTTTACCCTCCGGAATGGAACAACCTGTCCGGTTCTGTCGTGAGGGTACGGATACGTTCGATTTCGGAGTCTAGTGCGGAGAAAGTGCAATGGTGTCTGCCGACCAGGCAACTGATGGTTATGCGGCGGTGTTCTTCATGGACGGTAGCCAGGTTTCGCGGCAGATGCGCGCCAGCGAGTTCGGCGCTTTCCTGGATGGTTATGTGGGACTGTCGGATCTGGCCGAGACCGATGTTCGAGCCGTTCTGGTTGAGCTGAATGGAGAGCTGCTGGTTCAATCCCTGGTGTTCTTCCGCATCTGGTTTGACGAGGAGGGCCGGGCCGACACGCACTGGAACGTTCCCATTGAGGAGCTGGCCAGAAACGGCGCCAAGGGCCCTGACATGGGTGGCGGCGCCATTCGCCTGGTGTGCCGCAGCCAGTGCCCGGATCCCCGGTTCAAGGAGGATCTCTGGGACCCCGATATGACACCGGGGAACAACCACTTCCAGACCATTCGCAAGGCCGTGGAGGCCAACAGTCTCAAATTCCGCAAGAAAGAACCGGCGCGGGAAGAGGAGATCCCCGTGCTTAATGCCCAGGCGGAAGCACCGGGTACAGACGACTCGTCGGCCGCAGACCGCTCCAGGCTGGCGCAGCTGATCCGCGAGCAACGTCTGAGGATCAAGACGCTGCAGAGCGTGCACCGGGATTCCCTGTCTGACCTGCAGCGCGAGCATCGTCTCGAGATGCAGACCCTGAGGGGCGAGATTGCGGATCTGGAGCAGAAGTACGAACGCCAGCGGCTGAGCAACGAGCAGTTGAAAAAGCGACTGGCTGAGCGTAACGAACAATACCTCACCATGCAGGAGCAGATTGCCGACAGTGGGACCGACAAGCAGCGCGAGGAGTCGAACGCCGACGCCGAACTGGTGCTGCTGAAGGATCAGCTGGAGCGCCGGCAGCGGGAGCTCGAGTTGCGGGACGACAAGATCGTCGCCCTGGAGCAGGAAAACCACGAGCTCAGAAATCGGGAGCCCGTGGAAAATTCGATCATGGACCACCTGAAGCGGCAATCGGTGTTTCTGGTGGCCTACCATCCCGGCGTGGGGCACCTGACCCTGCCGTTCGAAGACATTGAGACCTACTTCGAGAATCCAACGGCCTATGCCGCCGACCGGTGTGGCATGAATGAGCCCGCCTACCGGGAGTGGCTTGAGCACTACGAGAACCCGGTGTGTGCCCACGAAACCGACGGTGGAAAGCGCTGCGGGGAGCCCATCCTGAGGGTCAGCCAGCCGTCGGAATTCCGCCCGGGGGTGGACGACAGGTGCGAGCAGCATCAGAACCCGGGTTGAGCAACGACAGCTCGCCATTGCCAACTTTTTTCAGTATCCCGTCGACTTTCGTTAAACTGTAGCCCAGTGTGAACCGGAGCCGGACGACCGCTCGGCGTCCGGCGGCATCCCGACACCACAGGAAGCTTCATGGATCAGTTCAGGAACATTGGTGTGATTGGCCGGATGGGCAGCGTGAAGGTGGTTGAATCCCTGCGCCAGCTCAAGCAATACCTGATCACCCATAACTACCACGTTATTCTCGAAGAAGACACGGCCAGCATGCTGCCCGGTCACGGCCTGCAGGTGGCCAGCAAGAAGCTGCTGGGTGAGATCTGCGACCTGGTGATTGTGGTGGGCGGTGATGGCAGCCTGCTCGGTGCGGCCCGGGAACTGGCCAAGTCGAAGATACCCTTGCTGGGTGTCAACCGGGGGCGTCTTGGCTTCCTGACGGATATCTCTCCGGCCGATCTCGAGGAGCGCCTGGGGAAGGTGCTGGAAGGCGAGTACATCGAGGAAACCCGGTTTCTGCTGGACGGCAATGTTGAGCGCAACGGCCAGCCCCTGGGGTTCGGTACCGCGTTGAATGATGTGGTGCTGCACCCGGGCAAATCGACCCGGATGATCGGCTTTGACCTGTTCATTGATGGCCATTTTGTCTACAGCCAGCGCTCGGACGGCCTGATCGTATCAACTCCCACTGGCTCCACGGCCTACTCGCTGTCTGCCGGCGGGCCGATCATGCACCCCAAGCTCGACGCCATTGTTCTGGTACCGATGTTTCCCCACACTCTCAGTAGCCGGCCAATCGTTGTCGATGGCAAGAGTGAGATCAAACTGGTGATCGGGGAAACCAATGAAACCTATCCGCAGATCAGCTTCGACGGGCAGATGAACATTGCCTGTGCGCCGGGCGACATCATCCGCATCACCAAGAAGCCGTTCAAGATCCGGCTGATTCACCCCACCGACCACAACTTCTACGCCACCTGCCGTGACAAGCTTGGCTGGGCCAGTGAAATATCAGCGAGTTGATCATGGCTGTATCGAAACAGACCGCTAGTCGCGGTTACGACATCATTGGCGACATTCACGGTTGCGCGAACACCCTGGTCAGGTTGCTGGACCAGATGGGTTATCGCAAGATCAACGGCGTATACCAGCACCCCCGGCGCCAGGCGATTTTTATCGGCGATATCATCGATCGTGGTCCCAGGATCCGTGAAGCACTGCACCTGGTGCGCGATATGGTGGAGCATGGCTCGGCCCGGATCGTGATGGGCAACCACGAGTACAACGCCCTGGGTTATTGCACCCGGGCCCGGGCCGGCAGTGGCAAGAAGTGGCTGCGGGAGCACAACCCCCGTCACAATCGCCTGATCCGCGAGACCCTGGACCAGTTCGAGGCCCATCCCTACGAGTGGAACGAGTTCCTCGACTGGTTCTACACCATTCCGCTGTTCATCGAGGAAGAGAACTTCCGGGTCGTCCACGCCTGCTGGGATGGCGACCTGATCGAGAAGTTCAAACGGATCCAGGGCGGTGCCTGTATCGACGAGGATTTCCTGCACGCATCGGCTGCCATTGAATCCTTTGCCGGGCAGGTCATGGATACCCTGCTGCGAGGCACCGATCTGCGGCTGCCAGAGGGCATGTCCATCACCGGTCGCGATGGCTATGTGCGCCAGTTTTTCCGCACCAAATTCTGGGCGGACGATCCCAGAACCTACGCCGATGTGGTGTTCCAGCCGGATCCACTGCCGCCAGAGGTTGCGAGTCGTGAGTTGACGGCGGCCGAGCACCGGCAGTTGATCAGTTATCCGCTGGACGCGCCGCCGGTGTTTGTGGGTCACTACTGGATGGAAGGTGAACCGGCGCCGCTGAAGGCCAATGTGGCCTGCATCGACTACAGCGCAGTGAAATACGGTCGGCTGGTGGCCTACCGGATGGATGGAGAGCGGGCACTTTCCCGGGACAAGTTTGTCTGGGTAGATGTGGAGCGGCCGGAGCAGGCAGATTATCCCTCCAGTGAAGACAGTGTCGCGCGCTAGGACGCGCCGGCGATAACAGGTCCTGAGGCGGAGCAAAGGGTGTATCGAGTCAAGCAGTTGGATACCAGGGTAAATCTGGCCGGTTTCAGTCGCTGGCTGAATGGACAGGGCGTGGCCCATCGGATCTCCGAAGAAGGCGGCTTTCAGGTGCTTTGGCTGGAAGACCCGGCGCACGCCGAGCCGGTACTGGCTGCCCTTGACCGGTTCATGGCCGAGCCGGAAATCCGTGATGCCGTGGATCGCCAGAGCCGGTCGCCGGCGTTCGTGGGCGGTCGCTGGCAGCCATCCCCCCGCCACGCGCCTCTGGTGCTGGGTATCATCGGGTTGGCGGTACTCATGGTCTGGCTGACAGCCATGGGGCAGAACCAGCTTGCCGCCGCGCTGATGATCATCGATCCCCGGGATTTTGACTGGAGCACCCTGGGCGGTCGCGTGGACGCGTTGACAGCGACCCTGGCCAGCGGCCAGATCTGGCGATTGCTGACGCCCGATTTTCTCCATTTCAGCTGGACCCACATCATTTTCAATTCGGTGATGCTGTGGTTTCTGGGCAGTCAGATTGAATGGTTCGACGGTCGTGCCCGCTTCATCACTCTGTTCGTGGTGACCAGTCTGCTCTCCAACGGTCTGCAGTACTTTGTTTCAGGGCCGTTGTTCGGCGGGCTGTCCGGCGTGGTCTACGGTATTCTGGGCTATTGCTGGTTGAGCCAGCGTGCGGCGCCCAGGTTCCAGTTTCCGCCGGCCCTGGTGACCTTTGCGGTGGCCTGGATGGTGATTGGTTTCACGTCGTTGCCTGAACTGGTAGGCCTGGGACGGATGGCCAACGAGGCCCACCTGGGTGGATTTGTTGCAGGGCTGGCCCTGGCGGCGGTTCTGCCCGTAAGGCAGCGGAGGCGGTAATAAAAAAGCCCCGCAAAAGCGGGGCATTAAAAGAGCATTCAGCTCCTGATGAGAGAGACCAAATGAAACGACCGTTGCCATTTGGTGAGGTAATGATAATCATTGTCGTTTGAGAATGTCAAACGATATAGCCGGATTTTTTATGAACGTTTTTTCAGGAGGGCGGCATGACCTATGAAGAACTGATCGAGCGGCTGGACCCGAACGTGTACCGGAGCCTGCGCCAGTCGATTGAGCTGGGCAAATGGCCCGATGGCCGCAAGTTGACGCCCGAACAGCGGGAAATCAGCCTTGAAGCCGTGATTTACTACGAGAACCTGCACAATATTCCGGAAGAAGAGCGCACCGGCTACCTGGATCGGGGCAGCAAGGCTGGCACGGCCTGCGACCCTTCCGTGCAGCGATCGCAGGGGCAGGGCAAGGTAGACCCGGACCAGTTTGTTGAGGTCAAGTCTTGAACGAACTGATCGACATAACAGGCCGTCTGCGCAAGATGCCGGTGGAGGCCGGGCATCCGGTGTCCTACACCATTGCCGTGGGTGACACCCGCATTCCACTGAACGATCTCATCGGCAGGCCGTTGCGGCTGGATTTCAACGGCGTGATCCGGTGCATCCACTGTGATCGCAAGACCAACAAGAGTTTCAATCAGGGGTTCTGTTTCCCGTGTTTCCGCAAGCTGGCCGCCTGCGACAGCTGCATCATGAGCCCGGAGAAGTGCCATTATCACCTGGGAACCTGTCGTGAGCCGGAGTGGGGAGAGACTCACTGCATGATCGAGCACGTGGTCTACCTCGCCAATTCGTCCGGGCTGAAGGTTGGTATTACCCGGGCCTCACAGGTGCCGACGCGCTGGATAGACCAGGGGGCTGTCGATGCCATTCCCATGGTTCGGGTGGCCACCCGGTATCTGGCCGGTCTGGTGGAGGTGGCGTGCAAGGCCCATGTTGCCGACCGCACCAACTGGCAGCGGATGCTCAAGGGTGAAGTGCCGGAGCTGGACCTGAAGGAGGAGCGTGAGCGGATGCTGGCCCTCATAGCCGACGATCTTGACGCGCTCCGGGCAGAGCACGGTGAGGACGCCATTCGGGCGGTGGATGAGCAGGGCCTGGGTCTCAGTTACCCGGTTCAGACCTGGCCAGCGAAGATCAAAACCCATAACCTCGATAAAACGCCGGAGGTTGAAGGCACGCTCGAGGGTATCAAGGGGCAATACCTTATTCTGGATACCGGTGTGATCAACATCCGCAAGTTCACCGGTTATGAAATCCGTTTCCGGGTCCTGGAAGGCTGACCGCCACGGGCCCGAGTGATCTTTTTTCGCCCGCCAGGCCCGAGCGCCCCTGCGGGCTACGAATTCAGGAGACCATCCATGCGTACCAGCCAGCCACAAACCATCTACCTGAGCGACTACAAGGTACCCGCGTATCTGGTGGACACCGTTGATTTGCGATTCGAGCTGTTCGAGGACGGTGCCCGAGTACATAGCACGCTGGCTATCCGTCGTAACCCCGATTCGCAGGAGTCCGCCGCTCCGCTCGAACTGGACGGCGACAGTCTGGTGCTGGAGTCGGTTGCTTTGGACGGTACCGCCCTGTCTGATGGCGATTATGAAAACCGCGGCGAGCAGCTGGTTATCCGGTCGGTGCCCGAGCGCTTCTCACTGAGCGTGGTGACCTGGATCGAGCCCCAGAACAATACCCGGCTGGAGGGCCTGTACAAATCCTCCGGAATGTTCTGCACCCAGTGTGAGGCCGAGGGATTCCGGTGCATTACTTTCTTCCCGGATCGTCCCGATGTGATGGCCCGTTTCCGTACCCGCATTGAAGCCGATCGAGAGGCCTATCCCGTGTTGTTGTCTAACGGCAACGACGTGGACAGGGGCGAACTGGACGATGGTCGCCACTTTGTCACCTGGGAGGATCCGTTCCCCAAGCCCTGCTACCTCTTCGCGCTGGTGGCCGGCGACCTGGTGGAGAAGCGTGACACGTTCACCACCTGCAGCGGCCGCGACATTGATCTGCGCATGTATGTAGAGCCCAGGAACGCCGAGAAGTGTGACCACGCCATGGACTCCCTCAAGCGGTCCATGCGTTGGGATGAGGACGTCTACGGGCGGGAATACGACCTCGATATCTTCATGATTGTGGCCGTGGACGATTTCAATATGGGCGCCATGGAGAACAAGGGGCTCAACATCTTCAACTCATCGTGCGTGCTGGCCAGCCAGGAAACTGCCACCGATTTGGCGTTCCAGCGTATTGAAGCCATTGTCGCCCACGAGTACTTCCACAACTGGTCGGGTAACCGTGTGACCTGCCGGGACTGGTTCCAGCTCAGTCTCAAGGAAGGGTTTACCGTGTTCCGGGATTCCCAGTTTTCCGCAGACATGGGGTCGCCCACGGTCAAGCGCATCGAGGATGTCACCCTGTTGCGAACCGCCCAGTTTGCCGAGGACGGTGGCCCGATGGCCCATCCGGTGCGGCCGGCGTCCTACATGGAAATCTCCAACTTCTACACGCTGACCATCTACGAGAAGGGCGCCGAAGTGGTGCGCATGATCCACACCCTGCTGGGGCCCGATCTGTTCCGCAAGGGTAGCGACCTGTACTTCCAGCGCCACGATGGCCAGGCCGTAACCACCGATGATTTCGTGCGGGCCATGGAGGATGCCTCGGGCCGTGACCTGAGCCAGTTCCGTCTCTGGTACGAGCAGGCCGGAACGCCGGTACTGACCGTGTCGGATGAATTCGATGAAGGTCGGGGCGTCTATCGGTTGACCATCGAGCAGACCATTCCCGATACCCCGGGGCAGAGCAACAAGAAGCCCCAGCATATTCCGTTTGCCCTTGGGTTACTGGGCTCCGATGGTCAGCCGCTGCCATTGCGCCTGTCCGGCGATGAGACGGAGGCGCCAACCGAACGAGTCCTTGAGCTGACCGAAGGGGTGCATACCTTCGAGTTCCACGGTATCCCTTCAGAGCCTGTGCCTTCTCTGCTGCGGCATTTCTCGGCGCCGGTGCGTGTGCGTTATCCCTGGACCCGGGAGCAAATGTTGTTCCTGATGAATCACGACCCGGACGGCTTCAATCGCTGGGATGCCGGCCAGCGTCTGGCGGTGGATGTCATTCAGCGGCTCATTGGCTCACCGGATGACGCGGCCATAGATCCGAGGCTGGTCGAGGCTTACCGCAAACTGATTACCGACACCGGCCTTGATCAGGCTCTGGTCGCGAAAATGCTTCAGTTGCCCTCAGAGGCCTATCTGATCGAGCTGGCGGAAAGTGCCGATGTGCCAGCCATCCATCGGGCCCGGGAGCGTGTTCTGGAGCATCTGGCGGTGGCGCTCCGGGATGAGCTGGTTGCCTGTTACCAGCGCCAGCACGACAGCGGTGCCTATGAGGTGACGCCTGAGGCGATCGCCCGCCGAAGTCTGCGTAATACCGCCCTGGGCTGGCTGTTGATGATCAATGATGATGAGGGGCGGGCGCTGGCGGTGCGCCAGTTGAACGAGGCCGACAACATGACGGACCGGATGGGAGCGCTGCGGGCGCTGGTCAATTCCGATTACGAGGCCGACCGGCGGCAGGCGCTGGATGACTTCTACGACCGCTTCCGCGATGACCCCCAGGTGGTCGAGCAGTGGTTCTCGGTGCAGGCAGCCAGCGACCGCGCAGGTCAGTTGTCGGACATTGAGCAGTTGCTCGTGCATCCGGCGTTCGACTGGAAGAATCCCAACAAGATCCGGTCGGTGATCGGGTCCTTTGCCGGCCAGAACCTGGCGGCCTTCCATAATCCCGACGGTTCGGGGTATCGGTTCCTGGCAGACCAGGTTTGCCGCCTGGACGACAGCAATCCCCAGATTGCGGCCCGTCTGGTAACGCCGCTGACCCGCTGGCGGAAGTTTGCGCCGGCTTACAGCAGCCAGATGCAATCGGCGCTCGAGCGTATCCGCGACAAGGAAGGCCTTTCCCGGGATGTCTATGAGGTTGTGCACAAGAGCCTGGCCGGGTAAGGCCAGATACAAAATCGCACTTTCGGTCGATAGACTTTAGTGGCAGATCGGCTAATCTGGGTGAAAGTCGGTAGTTCCATAAGACGATAATAAGAGCCTCTTCAGAGGCTTCCAGACGCACTTAAGGTTCCAAAATGACATACAACAAAAACGTGATTCTCGGCGGCCTTCTGGCGCTTTCCGTGGCATCGTCGTCGGCATTGGCGGCGGTGTCTGCCAGTGAGGCGGCACGCCTGGGGAACGAGTTGACTCCCTTTGGCTCACCCAAGGCCGGCAATGAGGCCGGTACCATTCCGCCCTGGACTGGCGGTCTTACCGAACCGCCTCCGGGCTATGAGGGTAGCGGTCAGCATCACATCAATCCGTTCCCGGATGATGAGGTACTGTTCACGATCACCCCGGCTAACATGGATCAGTACGAGGAATACCTCACCGATGGCGTGAAGGCCCTCCTCGAGACCTATCCGACTACCTTTGAGGTGCCGGTTTACCGGTCCCGGCGCACCCACGCCGTGCCCGATTGGGTGGCAGAAAATACCAAGGAAAATGCAGTCAGCGCCGAAATCGTGGGCGAGGGCGAAGGCCTTGATGGTGCGTTCGGGGGCTACCCGTTCCCGATTCTGCACGGCAACAACGAGGAAAAGGCCTGGCAGGCAATCTGGAACCACCTGACCCGGTGGCGCGGCGTTTCCGTGACCCGTCGTTCCAGCGAGGTTGCCGTGCAGACCAACGGAGAGTACGGCCTGGTAACCTCACAGCAGGAAGCCTTCTTCAACTTCTACAACCCTGAGGGCAGCGAGGAGACGCTGGATAACGTCATCTTCTACTACCTCTCCTTCACCCAGTCACCGCCCCGACTGGCCGGTGGCGCGATTCTGATTCACGAAACCCTGAACCAGATCATCAACCCGCGTAACGGCTGGGGTTACAACGCCGGACAACGGCGCGTGCGTCGGGCCCCGAACCTCGGCTATGATTCGCCCATCGCGGCTGCTGATAACCTGCGGACCGCAGACGACACCGATATCTTCAACGGTGCCCTGGACCGTTATAACTGGACCTACGAGGGCAAGCGGGAAATTTACATTCCCTACAACAACTACCGCATCGGTGAGAAAGGGCTGCCCTATGAGGAGATCCTCGGGATTACCCACATCAACCCGGATCTGACCCGCTGGGAGCTGCATCGGGTGCATGTGGTGGAAGCGACCCTCAAGGAAGGTGAGCGGCACATCTACGGCAAGCGTCGGTTCTACATCGACGAGGACAGCTGGAATACCGTGCTGCTGGACCAGTACGACGGTCGGGGCGAGCTCTGGCGTGTGACCATGGGCCTGCCAAAGAATTACTACGAACTTCCGGGCGTGTGGACGGTTCTGGACGTCTATCATGATCTTCAGGCCCGCCGGTATCACGTGCTTGGCCTGGATACCGAAGAGCCGAATACCCGGGTATTCACCAACGAGGTTCCGAACCGGCGCTACTTCTCGCCGGCGTCCCTCCGCCGCCGGAGTGTCCGATAAGGCCCCGGTGACGGAGGACGTGCCCCCGCCCCAGGGAAGTGGCGACCTGACATACCGGCAGCCGTGAGGCTGTCGGTATGTTTACAGTTATACCCGGCAATGCTGGGCAGAGACACAGTTCAACACAACACAATAGGCAATCTGAATGGCTAAAAGGTTGATGTGCAAGACTCTGGGAGCGGCCTGTCTTGGACTTTCCATGGCATGGTCTGCGCCGGCAGCGTTTGCGCTTGCAGATATCATCGAAACCCCGGCCCGGCTGACCGATCTGGCCCCGGAAAATCTCCTGACGGACGTGACCCGCGCAGGCGAGCGTATTGTGGCTGTGGGAGAGCGTGGTCACATCATCTATTCCGATGATGAGGGCAAAACCTGGACTCAGGGCGAGGTTCCCGTATCAGTGACCCTGACCGGTATCGACTTCGGCTCGGATACCCATGGCTGGGCGGTAGGCCACAGTGGCGTTGTTCTTAAAACAACCGACGCCGGTGCTACCTGGGAGCTGCAGCTGGACGGCACCCGTGCCCTGGAGCTGGCCATCGAGAGCCGTGAAGAGCAGATTGCCGCGATGGAAGAGCGGATCGAGGAGGCTCCGGAAGAAGAAAAGGGCGACCTCGAGTGGGCGCTGGACGATCTGTTTTTTGCCCTCGAGAACCTCCAGGCAGACCTGGACATTGGTCCCGTGAATCCGCTGCTGGACGTATGGTTTGAGAACGAACAGCGCGGCTTTGTGGTCGGTGCTTACGGTATGTTCCTGCGTACCGTCGATGGCGGTGAAACCTGGCGTGACTGGGCCCCGCGAATTGATAACCGCCAGAACTTCCACCTTAACGGCATCACCCGGATCACCGGCGGAGCGATTGTTCTGGTAGGTGAGGCTGGTCAGATCCACGTATCGGTAGATGGCGGCGAAACCTTCGAGCGCCGCGAGTCCCCCTATGACGGCTCCCTGTTCGGTGTTATCGGTACCGGCCAGGTGAACGAAATCCTGGCATTCGGCCTGCGGGGCAACATGCTGTTCTCCACTGATCTGGGCAAGTCCTGGCGCATGGTTCCGAATTCGGCCGGTGCCACCCTCAACGATGGCGTTGTTGCCGAAGACGGACGGATAACGCTGGTTGGTAACGGTGGCGCGGTTCTGCTGAGTACCAACGGCGCGGAAACCTTTCGGGAGCATTTCCGTAGTGATCGCGAGGGTGTGATGAGTGTGGTGCCCATTTCCGGAACCGATCTGCTGATTGTCGGTGAAGGTGGCGCCAAGATCACGGACGCCCGCGGAAAGAACCTTCAATAACGCCCTGATGTGGCAATAACCGAACGAACAATAGAGGGGCTTTTGAATGTCCAACCCGAAACATGACAGGGGCGAGCACTACCTGACCACCCCCAAGGCGGAACCTTTCCTCGAGCGACTGCTGTTCAATAACCGGGCAGCCATCCTGGCGGTTCTCGCGTTGCTGACTGTTTTCCTTGGCTATAACGCTGCCAAGATCCAGCCCGATGCCAGTTTCGAGCGCATGATTCCGCTCGAACATCCGTACATCGTGAACATGCTGGAGCACCGGGAAGATCTGGAAAACCTGGGTAACTTCGTGCGTATCGCCGTTGCTGTGGAAGAAGGCGATATTTTCACTCAGGAGTACATGGAAACCCTGAAGCAGATCACCGATGAGGTGTTCTATCTGAACGGCGTGGACCGTTCCGGTCTGAAATCGCTGTGGACCTCCAACGTCCGCTGGGTAGAGGTGACCGAGCAGGGCTTCCAGGGCGGTACGGTCATCCCCGATGGCTATGACGGCTCCCGCGACAGTCTGGAGCAGCTGCGCCAGAATGTGCTGCGCTCCAACGAAGTGGGGCGTCTGGTCTCGGATAACTTCCAGTCCACCATCGTCTATGCCCCGCTTTACGAGAAGAACCCCGAAACCGGGGAGGCATTGGACTACGCGGAATTTTCCCGTCAGCTTGAAGAAAAGATTCGCGACAAGTACGAAGAGCAGAACCCCAACATCCAGATCCACATCGTTGGCTTCGCCAAGAAAGTGGGCGATCTGATTGAAGGCATCGGCTCCATTGCCTGGTTCGCCGGCATCACCATTGTGCTCACCACGCTTCTGCTGTTCTGGTACTCGCGTTCCATCACCGGCACGCTGGTCCCGGTCTTCACATCGATCATCGCGGTGTTCTGGCAGCTGGGCGCCCTGCGTCTGCTCGGCTACGGGCTCGACCCCTATTCCGTTCTGGTGCCGTTCCTGGTGTTCGCCATCGGTATCAGTCACGGTGTACAGATCGTCAATGCCATGGCGGTTGAAGCGGCCAAAGGCTTTGACTCGGTAACGGCCGCCAGGCTTGCTTTCAGGGCTCTTTACATCCCGGGCATGCTGGCCCTGGTCTCCGACGCCTTTGGCTTCCTGACCCTGTTCTTCATCGAGATCGATGTAATCCGCGATCTGGCGGTCGCCGCCGGTATCGGTGTTGCCTTCGTGATCATCACCAACCTGGTGTTGCACGTTCTGATCATGTCCTACCTGGGCATTTCCAAGGGCGGCGTGCGTCATGTGCAGAACCATGGTGAGAAGCAGGATCGCAAGTGGCACGTCATGTCCTACTTCTCGCACCCGGGCGTGGCTCCGATTTCCCTGCTTATTGCGGTCATCGGTCTGGGCTTGGGGCTGTATTACAAGCAGGACCTCAAGATTGGTGACCTTGACCAGGGTGCGCCGGAGTTGCGGAAGGATTCCCGCTACAACAAGGACAACGCCTTCATCATCAACAACTACTCCACCAGCGCCGATGTTCTGGTGGTAATGGTCAAGACGCCAGAAGAGCAGTGCACCCAGTACAACGTGCTGAGGGCCATGGACAAGCTGCAGTGGGAGCTTCAGAACACGCCGGGTGTCCAGTCGTCTGCTTCACTGGCCGACGTCTCCAAGATTGTGACCAAGGCTCTGAACGAGGGTAACTGGAAGTGGTATGAGATCTCCCGGAACCAGACCATTATCAACGCCTCCATCCGCGAGGCCCCGGCCGGGCTAATCAACACCGACTGCAGCCTGACCCCGGTGCTGGTGTTCCTGGAAGATCACAAGGCAGAAACCCTGCAGACCGTGGTTGAGCGTGTCGAGGCGTTTGCCGAGGAAAACAGCAACGAAGAACACCGGTTCCTGCTGGCAGCAGGTAACGCCGGCGTTGAAGCGGCCACCAACGAGGTGATTTCCTCCGCCAAGGACAAGATGCTGATTCTGGTCTACGGCGTGGTGAGTTTGCTGTGCTTTGTCACTTTCCGCTCGCTCCGTGCGGTACTGTGCATCGTGATCCCGCTGGGACTCACCTCGATCCTGTGTGAGGCGATCATGGCGGTCTCCGGCATCGGCATCAAGGTGGCTACGCTGCCAGTGATTGCACTGGGTGTGGGTATCGGTGTCGACTACGGTATCTACATCTACAGCAAGCTTGAGAAGTACCTGCTGGAAGGCAAGACCCTGCAGGAGGCCTATTACGAGACCCTGCGTTCCACCGGTAAGGCGGTTATGTTTACCGGCGTAACACTGGGTCTTGGCGTGGTGACCTGGATCTTCTCGCCGATCAAATTCCAGGCAGACATGGGGCTGTTGCTGTTCTTCATGTTCATCTGGAACATGGTTGGTGCTATCTGGCTGCTGCCGGCTCTGGCCCGCTTCCTGCTGCGTCCGGATCGCATGGTTGCCAAGGCCCGAGCGGCCAAATAGATCGTCAGTCTCCTCGGGAGATGATGAGCAAAAAAGCCCGCAATGCGGGCTTTTTTGTTGTCCCGTCAACCGGTTAGGCAGCTAATCCATACTTTATTTATGGTGTGAAGTGGTCTATGTTTTCAAACGACCATGAAGTCTGTCCGTAGGAACGTGCGGGCGATTGCCAATAACACACAGAAAAGGAAGAACTCACATGACACTGAAACTCAAAGCCTCCGCACTCGCTGTCGCTGCAGCCGTCAGTCTCGGTGCTGCCTCCACGTCCGTTTCAGCTCAGGAACAGCGCTTTGTGACCATCGGTACTGGCGGGGTTACCGGCGTTTACTATCCGGCCGGTGGGGCGATCTGTCGTCTGGTGAACATGGACCGTAAAGAGCATGGTATCCGCTGCTCGGTGGAAAGCACCGGTGGCTCAGTCTACAACCTGAACGCCATTCGCCAGGGCGAGCTTGATCTGGCGGTTGCCCAGTCTGACTGGCAGTACCATGCCTATAACGGCACCAGCCAGTTCAAGGACGACGGCGCCAACAAGGAACTGCGCGCGGTATTTTCCCTGCATCCGGAGCCGTTCACTGTTGTTGCCAGCAAAGGGTCCGGTATCAAGACCTTCAAGGACCTCGAGGGCAAGCGGGTATCGGTGGGTAACCCCGGCTCCGGTCAGCGCGCAACAGCAGAAGTCCTGATGGAAGAAATGGGATGGGGCATGGACAAGTTCGCTCTGGCGGCCGAGATCAAGGCTGCGGAACAGTCCCAGGCCCTGTGTGACGGCAACATCGATGCCTTCTTCTACACCGTCGGCCACCCCTCCGGTGCGATCAAGGAAGCCACCACATCCTGCGACAGCGTCATCGTCAGCGTGGATAATGAGGCTACGGAAACCCTGATCGAAGAGAACCCGTACTACCGCAAGGCGGTAATTCCGGGCGGCATGTACCGTGGTAGCGATGAAGACGTGACCACATTCGGTGTGGCTGCCACCTTCGTTTCCTCCACCGATGTGCCGGACGATGTGGTTTATGCCGTGGTCAAGGCGGTCTTCGAGAACTTCGACAGCTTCAAGCGGCTGCATCCTGCCTTCGCCAACCTGAACAAGGAAGAGATGGTCTCTGATGCCCTGAGTGCGCCGCTGCACCCGGGTGCTGCCAAGTACTACAAGGAAGCTGGCCTGATCGACTGATCGGTCGTTAATCCGGACCGGCGGGCGTTTGCCCGCCGGGTTTCCTTCCAGAGATTAACCTTTCACGCTACAGGAATAATTTATGGCAACGAGCGATCCGTCGAACGGAGGTAGCGCTGGCGGCGGCAATGTAGAGGAAATCCTGCAGACCGAAACCGGGGGCAGGGCGGCCAGCGGCTATGCGGCCGTTATTCTGTTCATCGTTCCCCTGGTGTGGTCGCTGTTTCAGCTTTGGATTGCATCACCGCTCCCGTTTGTTCTGGATATCGGGATTTTCAATTCGACGGAAGCCCGTTCGATTCACCTGGCCTTCGCTGTTTTTCTGGCCTTCGCGTCCTTTCCGATGATCCGCGGTCGGCACGTCAATAAAGTGCCGTTTTACGATTGGGTCCTCGCCCTGGTGGCGGCGTTTTGCGCCTCCTACCTGTATGTTTTCTATGAAGAGCTGGCCACCCGCCCGGGCGCGCCGATCACCCAGGATCTCTGGGTTGCCCTGATTGGCCTGGTGCTCTTGCTGGAAGCGACCCGGCGCTCGCTTGGTCTGCCATTGACCATTGTGGCCGCGGTCTTCATTACCTATTCCATTGCCGGCCCTTATATGCCGGATGTGATTGCGCACAAGGGGGTCAGCCTCAGCAAGCTGGCGTCTCATCAATGGCTCGGTACCGAAGGCGTGTTTGGTGTCGCCCTTGGGGTGTCTACCAGCTTTGTCTTCCTGTTCGTGCTTTTTGGCGCCCTGCTGGAGCGGGCCGGCGCCGGCAATTATTTCATCAAGGTAGCCTACGCCATGCTTGGTCATATGCGTGGCGGTCCTGCCAAGGCGGCGGTGGTGTCCAGCGGCCTGAGCGGGGTGATTTCCGGCTCCTCGATTGCCAACGTAGTGACAACCGGAACCTTCACCATTCCGCTGATGAAACGCGTGGGTTTCCCGGCAACCAAGGCCGGTGCCGTTGAGGTTGCCGCTTCCACCAACGGGCAGCTGACGCCTCCGATCATGGGCGCTGCTGCCTTCCTGATGGTGGAGTACGTAGGAATCTCTTACCTTGAAGTGATCAAACACGCCATTCTGCCTGCCCTGATTTCCTATGTGGCGCTGATCTACATCGTCCACCTCGAGGCCTGCAAGCTCAAGATGCAGGGCATCGAGCGTCTCAACAAGCCGACCCTGGCCCAGCGGATGCTCAACTGGGTGGTCATTCTGATTGGGCTGATCGTGGTTACGCTGGTGGTGTATTACGGCATTGGCTGGATAAAGACACGTCTGGGTGAAGCTGCTATCTGGGTGCTTGCGCCACTGCTCGTGCTTGTCTATGTGGCACTGGTGGGCTACGCGACCCGTTTTCCCGAGTTGGAAGAAGACGATCCGAACAAGGACATGGGCGAGTTGCCCCCGGTTGGACCAACCGTGAAAACCGGCCTGTATTTCCTGCTTCCGGTTGTGGTTCTGGTGTGGTGCCTGACGGTCGAGCGTTTCTCGCCCCAGCTCTCTGCGTTCTGGGCGACCCTGTTCATGATCTTCATTGTGATAACCCAGCGGCCCCTAAAGGCCTTCTTCCGAAAGCACGGTGACCTCGGTCGCCTGACCCTGGATGGTTTCTTCGATCTGGCCCATTCCCTGGCCACCGGTGCCCGTAACATGGTTGGCATCGGCGTTGCGACCGCCACGGCGGGTATTGTTGTGGGTACCGTCACTCTTACGGGCATTGGCCTGGTAATGACGGCTTTCGTGGAGTTCCTGTCTGGCGGCAACCTGCTGCTGATGCTGATCTTCACCGCCGTTATCAGCCTGATTCTCGGCATGGGCCTGCCGACCACCGCCAACTATATTGTGGTCTCGACCCTGATGGCGCCGGTGATCGTAACCCTGGGTGCCCAGAATGGGCTTATCGTGCCGCTGATCGCGGTGCACCTGTTCGTGTTCTACTTCGGTATTCTCGCCGATGATACACCCCCGGTGGGGCTTGCGGCCTATGCGGCGGCGGCCATCTCGGGTGCCGACCCGATACGCACCGGTGTCCAGGGCTTCACCTACGATATTCGAACAGCGATCCTGCCGTTCATGTTCATTTTCAACACCCAGTTGCTGTTGATCGGCCTGACCGGATGGTTTGATCTGCTGGTTACGGTGTTCAGCGCGGTCACCGCCATGCTGGTGTTCTCGGCGGCAACCCAGGGCTACTGGTTCACCAAGAGCCACAAGTGGGAAACTCTGCTGCTGCTGCTGATTACCTTCACCATGTTCCGTCCCGGATTCTGGTGGGACATGATCTATCCCCCCACTGAAGACCGTCCGGGTGTGCAGGTTATGGAATATGTTGAAGACATTCCGGCAGACCAGCCGATCATCCTGAAGGCGTCTGGAATGAATATCGACGGCGACGAGGTGAGCACCTATGTCCGGCTGCCCATTCCCGCGGGCGAGACGCCGGAACAGCGACTCATGGAAGCTGGTCTGGAACTGAGTCCGGATGGCGACAAGATGGCGGTAGATTTTGTCGGGTTTGGCAGCCCCGCAGAGAGAGTCGGTATCCAGTTTGGCTGGACCATCGACGCCGTGCAGGTGGAGTTGCCCCGGCCGCCGAAAGAGCTGATGTTCATCCCCGCTTTGCTCCTGTTGGGGCTGCTTGCCTACGGCCAGCTGCGACGGCGGGCAAGGGAGGAAGCCATGGGCCAGACGGCCTGACGGCACGCAACATCAGGAAGAAAACCGTGAAACCCGGCATTAACCTGCCGGGTTTTTTTCTGTTAGACTTCGCCTCGAAATGGCCCGCGGTTTGTGTCGCGCAGTGCCGTCACCAAGTGGTCTCTGGTATAGATCACCGCTGAGTAACCAACAGGAGTATTGCATGCCCGTCGTAACCCTGCCTGACGGCAGTCACCGCAGTTTTGCCGAACCCGTTACCGTTCACGATGTCGCCGCTGACATTGGCGCCGGCCTGGCCAAGGCCGCTCTGGCGGGCAAGGTGGACGGCAAGCTGGTAGACACCAGCTACCGTATCGAGAAAGACGCCGATCTGGCGATCGTCACTGAGCGCGATGAAGAGGGCGTGGATGTTATTCGCCATTCAACCGCCCATCTGATGGCCATGGCAGTCCAGGAACTGTTTCCGGGCGCCCAGGTCACCATTGGCCCGGTGATCGACAACGGCTTCTACTACGACTTCAAGTACGATCGCCCCTTCACCAACGAAGATCTGGCGCGCATCGAGAAGCGCATGGAAGAACTCGCCAAGCAGGATATTCCGGTGCATCGCTCCATCCTGTCCCGCGAAGAGGCCATCAAGCTCTTTGAAGAGATGGGCGAGGAGTACAAGGTCCGGATTATCCAGGACATTCCCGGTGATGAG
Organism: Marinobacter sp.; assembly: GCF_041984545.1. Classification (GTDB taxonomy): domain Bacteria; phylum Pseudomonadota; class Gammaproteobacteria; order Pseudomonadales; family Oleiphilaceae; genus Marinobacter. The sequence continues at coordinate 39,849 of NZ_JBHIXV010000007.1, forward strand.
GATCTCTCGTTCTATCGCCAGGGCGATTTCATCGACCTGTGTCGGGGCCCGCACGTGCCCAGCACCGGCAAACTCAAGGCGTTCAAGCTCACCAAGGTGGCCGGCGCCTACTGGCGTGGTGACACCAGCAACGAGCAGCTGCAGCGGGTTTACGGCACCGCCTGGGGCAACAAGAAAGACCTGAAAGCCTACCTGCACCGCCTGGAAGAGGCGGAAAAGCGGGACCACCGCAAGATCGGCAAGAAGCTTGACCTGTTCCACATGCAGGAAGAGGCGCCGGGCATGGTGTTCTGGCATCCCGATGGCTGGTCGCTGTACCAGGAAGTCGAGCAGTACATGCGCCGCAAGCAGCAGGAGCATGGCTACAAGGAGATCAAGACGCCACAGGTGGTCTCCCGGACCCTCTGGGAAAAGTCGGGCCATTGGGACAAGTTCAAGGATGACATGTTCACCACCGAGTCCGAGAAGCACGACTACGCCATCAAGCCGATGAACTGTCCGTGCCATGTGCAGGTGTTCAATCAGGGTCTCAAGAGCTACAAGGATCTGCCGCTGAGATTGGCGGAGTTCGGCTCCTGTCACCGCAACGAGGCTTCTGGTGCTCTGCACGGGTTGATGCGGGTACGTGGGTTTACCCAGGATGACGCCCACATTTTCTGTGAAGAAAACGCCATCCAGGAAGAGGTGTCTGCGTTCATTGAAATGCTGCACGAGATTTACACCGATTTCGGCTTTACCGAGATCCTCTACAAGCTCTCGACCCGTCCGGAAAAGCGGGTTGGCTCTGACGAGGTCTGGGACAAGGCGGAAGCGGCTCTGGAAGAAGCTCTCAACCGGGAAGGCGTGGACTGGGAGTTGCTGCCCGGAGAAGGCGCATTCTACGGCCCGAAGATTGAGTTCTCGCTGAAAGACTGTATCGGCCGGGTGTGGCAGTGTGGCACCATCCAGGTCGATTTCTCCATGCCGGGTAGGCTGGGGGCGCAGTATGTGGCAGACAATTCCGAGCGCCGGACGCCTGTGATGTTGCACCGTGCGGTATTGGGTTCGTTCGAGCGTTTCATCGGTATTCTGATTGAGGAATACGAAGGGGCGTTCCCGACCTGGCTGGCGCCCACGCAGGTGGCGGTCCTCAATATTACCGACAATCAGCGCGATTATTGCCAGAATCTGGCGAAAAAGTGGGATTCTTTGGGCTATCGGGTTAATGCTGACTTGAGAAACGAGAAGATCGGCTTTAAAATCCGCGAGCATACTCTTAACAAGGTTCCCTATCTTGTCGTCGTCGGCGACAAGGAAGTTGAAAATAACGCGGTTGCCGTACGCACCCGAAAGGGCGAAGATCTGGGTACCTTATCGCTTGAAGCGTTCGAACAGTTGCTCGCAGAGGACATTCAGCGCAAAGGCAGAACCAAAACGGAGATCTGATTATTAAACAGCGAACGAATCGGGGTGGGCGTTCTCCCAAGGCGCCTATCAATGAGAACATTGACGCAACTGAAGTCCGCCTGATCGACGCCGAAGGCAATCAGGTCGGAATTGTACCGATTGAGGATGCCCTCAAGCAGGCCGAGGAGGCCTCTCTCGATCTGGTGCAGGTTACGGATTCCGATCCGATCGTCTGCAAGATAATGGATTACGGCAAGAAGATCTTCGAAGAGAAGAAGGCCAAGGCGGCTGCCAAGAAGAAGCAGAAGCAGACGCAGGTTAAAGAGCTTAAGTTCCGTCCCGGAACTGAAGAAGGGGATTATCAGGTCAAACTACGCAACCTGATACGTTTCCTTGAAAACGGGGACCGCGGCAAAATCACGATCCGCTTCCGTGGCCGTGAGATGGCACACCAGGAAATTGGTATGCAGCTCATGCAGCGCATTGAATCAGACGTGGAAGAGCTTGCCCAGGTAGAGATGCGGCCGAAAATGGAAGGCCGGCAGATGACCATGGTAGTGGCGCCCCGCAAGAAGAAGTGAGCCTGATCGGGTGCTTGTCCCCCGCGCATGCGGGGGATTTGTCGTTCAGGAACACGCGATTGTTTATCTAAAATAGAATGCGGAGTTTTAAAAAATGCCGAAGATGAAAACCAAAAGCGGAGCCACCAAGCGGTTCAAGAAAACCGCCACCGGCTTCAAGCACAAGCAGTCCTTCACCAGTCACATCCTGACCAAGAAGAGCCCGAAGCGTAAGCGTCAGCTGCGCGGCACCAAGCTCATCGCCAAGTCTGATGTGGCATCTATCAAGCGTATGACCGCGTGCTGATCCAGCCGCGCCAATCATTCCTTAGAAAGTAAAGGTAGAAGGATTAAAGTATGGCTCGTGTAAAACGTGGTGTGGTCGCACGCCGTCGTCACAAAAAGATTCTTAATCAGGCCAAAGGTTACTACGGTGCGCGCAGTCGTGTATTCCGCGTAGCCAAGCAGGCAGTTATCAAGGCCGGTCAGTACGCTTACCGCGACCGTCGTAACCGCAAGCGTGCATTCCGCGCCCTGTGGATTGCCCGTATCAATGCTGGCGCCCGCGCGAACGGTCTGTCTTACAGCCGTCTGATTGCTGGCCTGAAGAAGGCAAACGTTGAAATCGATCGTAAGGTTCTGGCCGATCTGGCCATGAACGAGCAGCAGGCCTTTGCCGCTGTTGTTGAGAAGGCCAAAGCGTCCCTGTGATCGCTTAGCTCTTTCATCGATTGCTGATCGATATGGGCGCCTCGTGAGATCATGATGGCGCCTTCTGATAGGGGAAGGGCACGCTCTTCCCCTATTTTTGTTTGTGAAACTGCAGATTTAGCACTCCCATTTCTGGTTTGGAGTAGGGTCAATGGAAAACCTGGAACAACTGGTTCAGGACGGTCTGGCGGCGGTCGATAAAGCAGACAGCCTGCAGGCACTTGATCAAATTCGAGTGGAATACCTTGGCAAGAAGGGTTCGATAACCCAGCAGGCAAAGACCCTGGGTAAGCTCTCCGCCGAGGAGCGTCCGGCGGCGGGCCAGAAAATCAACGAAGCCAAAGCCAGGGTGGAAGAGGCGATCAATGCCCGCCGTAACGATCTTGAGCGGGTTGCCATCGAGAAAAAGCTTGCCAGCGAATCCATTGACGTGACCCTGCCGGGCCGTGGTCAGGATCTTGGTGGGCTGCACCCCGTAACCCGTACCCTGCAGCGAATCGAGCAGTTTTTTGCCAGGGCCGGCTACACCGTAGAGCAGGGACCGGAAATCGAAGACGATTATCACAACTTCGAGGCGCTGAATATTCCCGGACATCATCCGGCCCGCGCCATGCACGACACCTTCTATTTCAACCCGGGCACACTGTTGCGTACCCATACCTCGCCGGTACAGATTCGCACCATGGAAGCCGGCAAGCCGCCCTTCCGGATGATCTGTCCCGGTCGGGTGTACCGTTGTGACTCTGACATGACCCACACCCCCATGTTCCACCAGGTGGAGGGGTTGCTGGTTGAGGAGAATGTGAGCTTCGCGGATCTGAAAAGCACCGTGGAGGAGTTTCTGCGGGTGTTCTTTGAACGCGACCTGCAGGTACGTTTCCGGCCGTCCTATTTCCCTTTCACCGAGCCCTCCGCAGAGGTGGACATTGAATGGGGCCGTGAAGCTGACGGCTCCATCAAGTGGCTCGAGGTAATGGGGTGCGGCATGGTACACCCCAAGGTATTCGAACATTGCGGAATTGATGCTGAGCAATACCGTGGCTTTGCCTTTGGTCTGGGCGTTGAGCGCCTGGCAATGCTTCGCTACGGCGTGAACGACCTGCGTATGTTCTTCGAGAACGATCTGCGCTTTTTGCGCCAGTTCCGGTAAGGCCCAGCGTCAGGCATCGAACCAATCAGGCAAAACCGCATCAGGACAAGGCAAGAACCATGAAATTCAGTGAACAGTGGCTGCGCGAATGGGTGAATCCGGAAATCGGAACCCAGGAATTGATGGACCAGATCACCATGGCGGGTCTGGAGGTAGATGGTTTCGAGCCGGTTGCCGGCCAGTTCAGTGGCGTGATAGTGGGCGAGGTGATCTCGGTGAAACCACACCCGGATGCTGACAAGCTGCGGGTTTGCCAGGTGAGTGACGGCAGCTCCGAGGTTCAGGTTGTGTGCGGTGCGCCGAACGTGCGAGACGGTCTGAAGGTACCGTTTGCCGTGGTGGGTGCCCAACTGCCCGGCGATTTCAAGATCAAGAAGGCCAAGCTGCGTGGCCAGCCTTCCGAGGGCATGCTGTGCTCCGAGGCGGAACTGGGGCTGTCCGAGAATCACGATGGCCTGATGGAGCTGCCGGCAGATGCCCCCGTTGGAAAGGACGTGGCGGATTACCTGAAGCTTAACGATGTGACCATCGATGTGGACCTGACGCCCAACCGCGCCGACTGCCTGTCCATCAAGGGTCTTGCCCGCGAAGTGGGCGTTCTCAACAGCCTCCTGGTTGAAAGCCCTGAGATCGAGCCGGTGGAGGCCACTCACTCGGAAGTCCCGGATATCCGGATTGAAGCACCTGCCGGCTGCCCGCGTTACCTCGGACGGATTCTCCGCAACGTGAACCTGCAGGCGGAATCGCCCCTGTGGATGCAGGAAAAGCTCCGCCGTTCCGGTATTCGCGCGATCGACGCCGCCGTGGATGTCACCAACTACGTGATGCTCGAGCTCGGCCAGCCCATGCACGCCTTTGATCGTGACGAGATTCAGGGTGGCATCGTTGTGCGCATGGCCCGGGCTGGTGAAAAGCTGGTGTTGCTGGATGGTCAGGAAGTGGAGTTGAACGCGGAAACCCTGATCATCGCCGACCACGAAAAGCCGATTGCCATTGCCGGTGTCATGGGTGGCGAACACTCTGGCGTGAGCCCGAAAACCCGCGATCTGGTTCTGGAGGCGGCCTACTTTGATCCCATTACTCTGGCAGGGAAGGCTCGCCATTACGGCCTTCACACTGACGCCTCCCATCGTTTTGAGCGGGGTGTGGATTACAAGCTCGCGCGGGAGGCCATGGAGCGCGCTACCCAGCTGCTGATGGACATTGTCGGCGGCGAACCAGGCGAGATTGTCGAGGTGGCCAGCGACGAGCATTTGCCCGAGGATCGGCTGGTGGATCTGCGCGCCGGGCGACTGAACGACGTGCTGGGCATGGCCATTGACCGCACCACGGTGGAGGAAATCCTCACCCGGCTTGGCCTGCACGTGGAAAAGCTGCTGAAGGACGGCTGGCGCGTCAGCGTGCCGAGCTTCCGGCCGGATATCTCCATCGAAGAAGACCTGATTGAAGAGGTTGGCCGGATCTTCGGCTACAACAACCTTCCTGTGACAGAGCCCACGGGTTCCCTGGGCCTTCGGCCGGTAGCTGAAGCCGTTCGGCCGGTTTCGGCGATTCGCAATTTCTTTGTGGATCAGGGCTACCAGGAGGCCGTGACCTACAGCTTTGTGGACCCGAAAGTCCAGCAACTGGTGGATCCCGAGCGGGAGGGCATTGCCCTGGCCAATCCCATATCCTCGGACCTGTCGGTGATGCGCACCAGCCTCTGGAGCGGCCTGCTGAAAACCGTGGCCCATAACCAGAACCGGCAGCAGCCGAGAATCCGGTTGTTTGAAACCGGCCTGCGCTTTCTGAAGGAGGGCGAGCGAATTGACCAGCAGCCGATGCTGGCGGGCGTAGTGGTTGGCAGCCAGTATCCTGAAAACTGGGCAAACGGTCGCAGAACGGCGGATTTCTTTGATGTAAAAGGGGAATTGGAAAGCCTGTTCCGGCTGCTGGGCGTGGAAATCCAGTTCATCGGCAGCCAGCACCCGGCGCTCCATCCCGGACAGACCGCAGAACTGCTACGCGACGGCGAGCATGTGGGCTGGCTGGGGACTCTGCACCCGCAAGTGCAGAAAAATCTTGAACTTAATGGCACGATCCTGATGTTTGAGCTATTCTTGAATTCGATCGTCACTGGTTATGTGCCTAATTTCAAAGAAATTTCAAAATTCCCGGAAGTTCGGCGGGATTTGGCTATCATTATCGGGAGCGATGTGGCGTTTGCCGACGTTGAGCGTGTGGCCAGAAAGCACGCCGGCGAGCGGCTGACCGCCCTGCGTGCGTTCGATGTCTATGAAGGTGAAAGCCTGGGTGAGGGCAACCGTAGCCTGGCCCTGAGCCTGTTCTGGCAGCATCCTGAGCGCACGCTGAACGAAGACGAAGTGCATTCGCTCTTCAACGGTGTGATTGACGCATTGAAAGAAGAGCTGGGGGCAACACTGAGGAGTTGAGAGATGGCGGCTTTGACGAAAGCGGAAATGGCAGAGCGGTTGTACGAGGAATTGGGCCTGAACAAACGCGAAGCCAAGGAAATGGTGGAAGCTTTTTTCGACGAAATCAGAGGCGCACTCAGTCACAACGAGCAGGTTAAATTGTCCGGTTTTGGCAATTTCGACCTGCGTGACAAGAAACAGCGGCCGGGACGGAACCCGAAGACCGGTGAAGAGATTCCGATCAGTGCACGGCGTGTTGTTACGTTTCGCCCGGGACAAAAACTAAAGCAAAAAGTTGAAGCGTATGCTGGAACCCAGTCATAACAACGAACTTCCCGCGATTCCGGGAAAACGGTATTTCACGATCGGTGAGGTGGCCGAGCTCTGTGCCGTGAAAGCGCACGTGCTGCGGTACTGGGAGCAGGAGTTCCCCCAGCTGTCGCCGGTCAAGCGCCGTGGTAACCGCCGCTACTACCAGCGGGCAGATGTGATTACCATCCGCCAGATCCGCAGCCTGCTGTACGATCAGGGTTACACAATCGGTGGCGCCAAGCAGAAGCTGAGCAGTCATGAGGTCAAAGACGATACCTCCCAGTACAAACAGCTCATCCGTCAGATGATTACCGAGCTGGAAGAGGTGCTTGAGGTTCTGAACGCCCCCGTAAAATAGGGCAGCCAGAAGGTTCAAGCATTCTTTGAAGGTTCCGCGAAACCGGATCAGTCCCATGACTGCTCCGGTTTTTTATTGGCGAGCACGCAATAAAAAAGCCCGGACCTTTTGGTCCGGGCTTCTTCTCGAATCTGGTCGGGACGGCAGGATTTGAACCTGCGACCCTCTGCACCCCATGCAGATGCGCTACCAGGCTGCGCTACGCCCCGATTCGCCGCTTGCCACCGGGAAACTTGAGAGTAATCTCAGTGGCTTAGCGGGAGCGAAGTCTACACGAGCGCAACCCAAAAATAAACATCCGGGCGTGAATTTGGTGCGCATTTTTTCCGGCCCGTCAGCGGAGCTTGGTTTCACGAAGCTTCTGGATAAACTCCGGCGGCCCGAACGAATCCGCCCTTGCCGATTCCCAGTACTTGTCGAAAATCGTCAGTCCCGTTTCGCCCTCAAGAAGCGCTCCGGGTTCGAGGAACGGAAAGATCTCCATGTAGGAATGTACCTCGGCTCGCGATTCCCGCCGCACTATGTGTTCCGGGCCGAGCTCTGAAGGATGGCGCAGCCCCGAGGCTTCCAGCAGGTTCTGGAGAGCGTCCAGGGTGGACTTGTGATAGTTGTAGACCCGTACACTTTTGTCCTGTACGTCCAGCTTGTTACCGCGCCTGGGGTCCTGTGTGGCGACGCCACTTGGGCATTTGCCGGTGTGGCAGCTGAGCGACTGGATGCAGCCCAGTGCAAACATGTACCCGCGCGCCGCGTTGCACCAGTCGGCGCCTAGGGCCAGGGTTCTGGCAATGTTGAACGCCGAGGTGATCTTGCCGGCGGCGCCTAACGCGATGTCTTCCCGAAGGTTGGTGCCCACGAGGGTGTTGTGAACCAGAAGCAGGGCTTCGGTCATCGGCATGCCGAGTCGGTTGATGAATTCCAGCGGTGCGGCGCCTGTGCCGCCCTCACCACCGTCTACCACAATGAAGTCGGGGCGACGCCCGCTCTCAAGCATCGCCTTGACGATCCCGAACCACTCCCAGGGATGTCCGATGGCCAGCTTGAAGCCTACGGGCTTACCGCCGGACAGTTCCCGAAGGCGATCAATGAACTCGAGCATTTCCAGCGGCGTGGAAAACGCGGAGTGGCTGGCCGGGGAGACACAATCTTCTCCCACGGACACGCCTCTGGCTTCGGCGATTTCCCGGGTAACCTTGGCGCCAGGCAGAATTCCGCCGTGACCCGGCTTGGCCCCCTGGGATAGTTTGAGCTCAATCATTTTTACCTGGTCAAGAGTGGCGTTCTTCTGAAACATCTCCTCATTGAATGAGCCATCTTTGTGGCGGCAGCCAAAGTACCCGGAGCCGATCTCCCAGACCAGGTCGCCGCCCGGCTCCCGGTGGTACCGCGAAATCGAACCTTCGCCGGTGTCGTGATAGAAGCCGCCCATTCTGGCGCCGGTATTCAGGCTGAGAATCGCGTTGGCCGACAGCGATCCGAAACTCATGGCTGATATGTTGAACACGCTTGCGCTGTATGGTTTTTCACAGCGCTTGCCGATCACCACCCGGAAATCGCTGTCGGTCAGACGGGTTGGTGCCAGTGAATGGTTCATCCATTCAAACCCTTCCTCATACATGTGCAGAAGAGATCCAAAAGGTCGTTTGTCCAGCACGTTCTTGGCACGCTGGTAGACAATGCTTCGCTGCTCGCGCGAAAACGGGCGCTCCTCGGTGTCGGACTGGATGAAGTATTGACGGATTTCCGGCCCGATGGATTCCAGCATGTACCGGAAATGCGCCGTGATCGGGTACATCCGGCTGACCGTATGCCGTCTTTGCAGCAGGTCATAGGTTCCAAGGGCTGCGAAAAGGCCGAAAATGACAGGGAAGAGGTAGCTAGCACCGGATAACACGGACAGTGCCAGTGATACCAGAAAACCGACAACACTCAGCACGTAAACCGTATAGCGCAGGGGAAACGTCTTGGTTCTTTCCATGGGGCCCTCGGTTGCGGCGTCTTTCCGGCAGCGCCGGGTCTATTTGAAGTGTAGCCCGCGACGCGCGGGGACCAACGCCAGATTGTTGCCGGATTCGCTGGCCTGACTCGTAGCTTGGGCTATGCTTGATATATCTCAAGAACAAGGGAGAGCGAAAATAGTGCCATTTTGATGTTTTGAACTCAAAGCATTAAACTAACGCGCTTGTAATAATTGAATTCCGATTCTGAAAAAACGGCTTATCAACTCAGGAGGCGCCATAACGTGGGCGAAGTAGTGAAAGACGAATATCAGACGGACTACGTGGCCGGCCAGGACAACATAACGCCGTTCGGGCTGGATCTCCACGCACCGGTATTCCCGATTACGGCAATACTGGTTATAGCGTTCGTAATTGGTACCTTGATGTTCCCCGAGCAGGCCAAAGAGATGCTCGATGGTGCCAAATGGGACATCATTGCAACCTTTGACTGGTTTTTCCTGATCAGTGCCAACATCTTTGTAGTGGTGTGCCTGGCCCTGATTTTCATGCCCGTCGGTAAAATCCGCTTGGGCGGTATGGATGCCAAGCCGGAATTTTCCACCATGTCCTGGTTCGCCATGCTGTTCGCCGCGGGCATGGGCATCGGCTTGATGTTCTGGGCGGTTGCCGAGCCGGTCGCCTATTACACAGGGTGGTATGAAACCCCGTTCAACGTCGAAGCCAACACCGCCGAGGCGGCCAATATGGCCATGGGTGCCACCATGTACCACTGGGGTCTCCACCCCTGGGCCATTTATGCGGTAGTGGCGCTGTCGCTGGCGTTCTTTGCGTTCAACAAAAACATGCCGCTGACTATTCGCTCTGCCTTCTTCCCGCTCCTGAAGGACAAGGTATGGGGCTGGCCGGGTCACGTCATTGACGTTTTGGCCGTTGTGGCAACCATCTTTGGTCTGGCCACCTCGCTGGGTTTTGGTGCCCAGCAGGCTGCCTCCGGTCTTAACTACCTGTTCGATTCGGGTGGTGGTACCAACGTCCAGATGGCCATTATTGTTGGCGTTACCGCCGTGGCTCTGGTCTCCGTGCTGCGGGGCCTTGATGGCGGCGTAAAGATCCTCAGTAACATCAACATGAGCATGGCCGGCATTCTGCTGTTCTTCATCATTTTTGCCGGCCCGACCATGACCATTCTGGAAACACTCTGGGTTACCTCCTCCAGTTACATCGCTAACGCGGTTCCGCTGAGTAACCCGTTTGGCCGTGAAGACGAAGCCTGGTTCCAGGGCTGGACCGTGTTCTACTGGGCCTGGTGGATTTCCTGGTCACCGTTCGTGGGCATGTTCATCGCGCGGGTGTCCAAAGGGCGTACCGTGCGGGAGTTCGTAACTGCGGTCCTGATCATTCCTACCGTGATCACCGTGGTGTGGATGAGCGCATTCGGTGGCACTGCCCTGGAGCAGATTCAGGATGGCATTGGTGCCCTGGCAGAGAACGGACTGACCGAGGTCTCTCTGGCCATGTTCCAGATGTTCTCCAACCTGCCGCTGACTGGCATCATCTCATTCGTGGGCATTGTGCTGGTACTGGTGTTCTTCGTGACCTCGTCTGATTCCGGGTCGCTGGTTATCGACAGCATTACCGCCGGTGGCAAAACCGATGCGCCGACAGCACAGCGTGTGTTCTGGGTGGTCGCAGAGGGTGCGATTGCCGCAGCCCTGATTTTCGGGGGCGGCGAGGATGCTCTGGGCGCCATTCAGGCAACCGCCATCAGTGCCGGTCTGCCGTTTACGGCGATCCTGCTGGTCATGACCTGGGGTCTGCTCAAGGGGCTGACCCACGAACGCAAGCTTCTGATTGCCAGAGGCGAGCTCTGACCGGTAAGCGGTCACAAAAAAACCGGGGTTTCGGCCCCGGTTTTTTTGTGTCTGCCCGTTTTGTGATCTGGCGCTTAGAGACTGGCAAAGGTTTCCATGGCAAATCGGGACCGGTCCTGCGGCGAGAAGTGCGGTCTTCGGATTGCCTCGATGGTTCTCAGGCGAGGGAGTAGGCCACGGCCATTGGCCATCTGGATGGCAAGCCCCGGTCTGGCATTCAACTCCAGCAGCAGAGGGCCCTGCTTGGCATCGACAACGAGATCCACGCCGATGTAGCCAAGCTCGGTCGCTTCGTAGCAGCGCGCTGCCATCTCCAGCATTTCATCCCAGGCTTCGATCTGGATGTTCTCCAGCGCCAGACCGGTGTCTGGATGGAGCTCGATGGGGCGGTTGAACTGCACGGCATTCAGGCTTCTGCCCGTTCCGATATCCAGCCCCACACCAACGGCCCCCTGGTGCAAGTTGGCCTTGCCGTCGGAGGCGGTGGTTGCCAGCCTCAGCATGGCCATCACGGGGTAGCCCTGAAAGACGATAATGCGTATGTCGGGAACCCCCTGATGGGAATACTTTGCCAGCGAGGGCGCAGACTCCACCAGCGCTTCCACAATGGCCACATCGGGCGTTCCGGCGAGCGAGTAGAGGCCGGCCAGAATGTTCGTCAGGTGCCGCTGCAGGAAGGCCGAGTCGACCCGGGCGCCGGACGCCTTGATGTAATCCTCACCATCCCGGCCGGTGATTACGGTGATGCCCTTGCCGCCGGAACCCTTGGCCGGCTTGATGGCAAAACCGGCTAGATCCTCTGCCATTTCGCGGAAGTGAGAGATCTCATGCTGCTGGCGAACAACCTGCAGCAATTTGGGTGTTTTGACGCCGTACTCCGCCACCACCAGCTTGGTTTTCAGTTTGTTGTCCACGAGTGGGTAGGAAGAACGTTCGTTATACCGGGCAATGTAATCCACATTGCGCCGGTTCATGTTCAGCATGCCGAGTCGGTTCAGTACCCGCGGTGAAATCCAGTCCATATCAGTCGTAGACCTTCATTGGCGTGAACCGCTTGAGCTCGCTGAGCTTGTATCCGGTGTACTGGCCCATCAGCAGGATCAGTCCCAGAATGACCAGGTGCAGCTCGGGGAAGTTGAAGGTGAGATGCCCGGCCAGCGGCATGCTCATCAGCAGATAGGCGCAGATGGCGACGAACAGGCTGCCCGCGCCCTGCACCATGACCTCCCGGGCGCCTTCCTCCTCCCAGAGAATGGACATGCGCTCGATGGTCCAGGCGATGATCACCATCGGGAAGAAGGTGACCGTCATACCGGTGTTGAAGCCCATCTGGTAACCGATGATGCTGAGGCCAGCGGTAATGAAGATCACCAGGATAATCAGGGCCGATATCCGGGACACCAGCAGCAGGTTGAGGCTGGAAAGATAACCACGCATCAGCAGGCCGATGGCTACCACCGACAGGAATGCGATCAGGCCTGGAACGAGCGTGGTCTGGACAAACGCCACGGCAATAAGTACCGGCATGAAGGTACCCGAAGTGCGAATGCCGATGACGATCCGCATGAAGGCGACCATCAGGGCACCCAGAGGTAGAAGTAGCAACATGCGGAACATGCTTTGCTCTTCAATGGGCAGCTCATAAAAACTCAGAATGCCGAGACCGTTCGAGGCGGATTCCAGAGTGGCCAACTGCAGCGCCGGAACCGTCTGCCGGAGCATGGAGAAACTGACTTCGGAGTTCTCGCCGCCGACAACGTCCAGAAGAGAGGTGGAGCCCTGGCGCCACAACAGGAGGTCCTCCGGAACACCCTGCTCGGCGGTTTTCGGGTCGAAGGTCAGCCAACGCTTGCCATTGTAGATCTGCAGGTAGGGTGTCAGTTGCTGGCGCCGGCGGGCGTCCTCAAGCTTCAGGCCATCCGCGGTTCGGGCTGCAATGCCGGCGTGGTTGAGCATATCGACCAGCAGCTGGAGGTAGTTATCCTCGGATACCAGAAGCGTCGTGTTCTGGGTGCGTGTATCGGGCTGCATCAGCCGGATCAGCTCGCGGGTCATGCTCTCCGGGGTGCTGGAACGGGCTCGGGCCTGGTCGAGGGTTTCCTGGACAGCGGTAGCCTGCGGCTCTTCCCAGAACGTGCGAGGCGTAGCGGGGGCGCGGCTGGGTATCTCGGTCTCCGCCGATGCATCCGGCACAAACTGGGCCTTGAAATACAGCGTCTGTGGGCCGTTGGCCTCCCGCTTGGTCCACTCGGCGCGCCGGCCTTCAGAGCTGTCAATAATCGAGAAGCCGTAGCCGGGCGAGGCAGCCTGCTCAGTCAGGATGCGAAAGCCCGGTGGTTGTTCCGGTATGTTCAGGCTGACCAGGGCAGGGCCCTCCTCGGCCTCGAAGTCTACCCTTGCTTCCACCATCCACACCGGTCGCTGTTCCCCGGTCAGCCAGGGGATGCCAAACTCCACATGCCGCCAGATGGCAAGGGAAATGCCCGCGGCAATGAGCAGGAAGACGGCAATGTAAAATGGCAGGCGCGAACGGGTGGTCACGATTCGTTTCCGTTACTGTTGCGGAGAGATTCCGGTAACTCGGTGGCGTATTCCTTGCCGACATCAATCAACATGACGTCGCGCAGGATGTTTCGACCAATGAGTACCTCGTAGGTGAGGTTCGTACGGTCGGCCAATGTGAACTCGGCCACCTGCTGATGGTCGCCGATGAAGAACTGTAGCTCAACCACCACGCGTCGCTCGGCCTCATCGGCGCTGGCCTGGATAACCCTTACCCGGCGTGAGATTTCCTTTTCCAGGGTGACATGGCGCTCGGTGCCCGGCACAACCACATCAAAGCGCACCCAGTTGCTGCCATCCCGCTCAAATCGGGTAATGTTCTCGGCGTGGATCGATGAGGTCTCTGCGCCACTGTCGATTCGTGCCTTATAGATCAGCCCGGGGCCAGCCAGATAAAAGTTCTCGACCTCACCAACAATCACCTTGCCCTTGAGCCTGTCGGCCCGACCTTTGGATCTGTCGGTGGCGGCGCACTGTTTCTGGGCCGGAATGGGTGGGCACTCGGGCTTTTCCACCTGGGTAGCTATGGCATCGAGAATGGTCTGGGTTGATGAGCGACTCTGGTCCATGACCTGGTTGTGGCGAACCGCAGCATTGTCTTCCATCGTCACCAGGGTTGCTCGTTGCGTCTTGATCGAGGTTCCAAGCTCTTCCAGATCTGTCTTCGGTACCATGAAATAGCGATCTGCCGAGCAGCCTGAGAGCATCAGAATGCCCGCCAGGGCGAGCAGCGGCGCCTTTGGCAGCGCGACCCGAAACGTTTTAGAACCCATCAAGAACCTCTGAGCTGGCAAACGGTCACCCCGGGCAATCCTGCCCGCGACCTGTTCAATTGGATAGAACCAGGTGATTTAGGAAAGGGGAGTATACAACATCCGATCTGTGTGGTTGATTTACAGATGGTTAAGGGGGCTATAGTGAGAAGAAGTTCCCGTCTCCAAGGATTGTCTCGGACCGGAGATACTCCTGAATGACCGGCGAGCAGTTGAGATAGAACAGTAGCAGTTCGCGTTGAACGTCCTGGTCCTGGATGCGGGCGGCGAAGCTGATCAGCTCGCGGATTTCCTCATCGCTTTCAGAGGCGGTGGCCGGCTCGCCGAAGCTTTTGCCGTATCTGGCCTTGAGCAGGTGAGTAAGGCGCTCAAGGTGAAACTCACCGGTGTGGGTAATGTGGGGAAGCAGTCTGAACGCGTCATCCTGGTTCGCCGATCTCTGGCCGAACAACCCTGCGTGGCTGTTTGAGAGCCCATGCTGTGCGGAACAGTCCTCGTCGGCCTGCAGAAATTCCGCACCCAGTTTTCGCCAGAGTTCTTTCAGCATGATCGATAATCCGTTTCTGATCCGGTTCAGACCGGCGGCCGGTTAAAAAAGCGTAATAACCTCGGGGCCAGCGAACATTCTAACCTTTTAGATGATCTTACGACGGGCGTCCAGAGCTGGATGGCGGCTCAGTGAATAATTGCCAAACAGTCGTGGTTCGTTTTCGGGTCATCACAACGAATCACGGCGCGTCGGGAAAAAGGTTCCATAACTGGGTTAGACTGTCACGCAGGTACACCTGAGCGATAGTGCGAACATATACAGATCTTGAGGAAGGGAGTGCAGTTCAGTGCCCGAAGCCATCACGCAGTTGATGATGTCCCGGCCGGAAACCATGGCGGGTCTGGTGATCGTCCTGGCGATTGCCGTCCCGGTCCTGGCGGGGCTGTTGGTAAGGTCCGCGGCGGAGAAACGCAGTCTGTCCGACGAGTTGTCCGCGCTTGAGGCCCGCGCTGCCGACCTCGAGCGGCAACTGAACGATGCTGAACACGAACGCGCGCTGGATGCCCAGCGCCAGACCCAGCTCGAGCAGGCAGCTTCTGACTTGCGCGAGCGGAACAGTCGTATTGAGCAGGATATCGAGCAGTGGCGCCAGCGGGCGACCAGCCTTGAGAACCGCGTGGCCGGTCTGGAATCGGATCTGGAGGCCCGCAGGGAGCGCATCAGCGAGCTTGAGCGCGAGCGGCAGTCGCTCCAGTTACGGTGTGAGGAGCTTGGTCGGGAGCTCAGCGAGGCCCGTGTGGCGCTGCGGGAGCAGGAGGTAACCCTCGACAAGGAACGTCGTGCGGCCAATGAAAAACTGGAACTGCTAGAGCGCAACCGCGATGCCCTGAAGCAGGAGTTCGAGAACCTGGCCAACAAGATCTTCGAGCAGAAGAGCGAGCGTTTCAGCCAGCAGACCCGAACCAGCCTGGATACGCTGCTGAACCCGTTCCGCGACCAGTTGCAGGACTTCCGCAAGCGGGTAGAGGATGTCTATACCACGGAGACCCGTGACCGCCAGGCCCTGAGAAGTGAGATCAAATCCCTGCAGGAGCTGAATCGCCAGATCACCGAGGAGGCCTCCAACCTTACCCGGGCCCTCAAGGGCGACAAGAAGATCCAGGGTAACTGGGGCGAGCTGATTCTCGAGCGGGTGCTTGAAAAGTCCGGCCTGCGCAAGGGCGTGGAGTATGAAACCCAGGGCAGCTACCGGGACAGCGACAACCAGCTGTATAGGCCAGACGTGATCGTGCACCTGCCGGACAGCCGCAACCTGATCATTGACTCCAAGGTGTCACTGGTCGCCTATCAGCAATGGGTGACCGAAGAAGAGGACTCGACCGTCAAGGACGAGGCGCTCAAGCAACACGTGGAGGCGGTACGCAACCATATTCGCACGCTCAGCGAGAAGGACTACAGCCAGCTTCATGGACTGCATTCGCCGGATTTCGTGCTTCTGTTCATGCCCATTGAGCCGGCGTTCGTGGCGGCATTTCAGCAGGACGAGAACCTTTTCGCAGAAGCCTTCGAGCGAAAGATTATTGTGGTAACACCAACCACATTGCTGGCCACCTTGCGCACCATCGAGAACATATGGCGCTATGAGCGCCAGAGTCAGAATGCCCGGCGCATCGCAGAACGGGCCGGTGCGGTCTACGACAAGCTTCGGGTGTTTGTTGAGGCCATGGAGCGCCTGGGCGGCCAGTTGCATACGGCCCAGGGCACCTACGACTCGGCCATGAATACCCTGACCCGGGGACGTGGTAACCTGATTTCGCAGGCCAACCGGTTTGTAGAGCTTGGGGTGCGGGTGAAGAAGGAATTGCCGAAAGGCATCATCGATCAGGCCGAAGTGGACGACCGGGACGACGCGGAAACCGTTGAAGACTCGACTGAAGACACGGCTGAAGACAACGAACTGCCTGAGGGGTCTGAGCAGGCGGTTGGTGCAGATAACGAGCAGGAGTGAATGCCATGGCAGTATCGTTTGCAACAGGTCGCTGGATTGCCCGTGGCGCCCTCCTTGCGGCCTTCCTGGTGACCGCACAGGCCCATGCTCTGGCGCCTGAACACGAAACCCGCAGGTTGATGCTGGCCACCGAGGAGGCCGTCATGGCCAAGAACTGGGGCGAGGCCGGCGAGTACCTGAACCAGCTTCAGCAACTCGAAGGTGAGAAACCTGCCGACTACCACTTTTACCGAGGCCGGGTGATGTTCCAGGCTTCGCATCTGAACGAGGCACAGTCGGCCCTGGAAACCTATGTAACCAAGGCCGGAGCCGAGGGCGCTCATTACCAGGAAGCCCTCAAGCTGATCACAACCATTGAGAAGACTCGTAAACAGAACAGCGTGGCGCCCCAGGCCGCCGCCGAGAGCGAACAGGTGGCGGTGATCGAGCCGGCGGGCGACGGCCAACTGGCATCGCTGAAGAAGCTGTATCTGGCAGACACCGACCGCGAGGCGCTGACACTGCATATCAACAGTCTGCTGGAGCTGGCGGGCTGGCGCCGGGATCAGGCCATCGTACGGCTCGATCGCCCGGCGGATGTGGAATACCGTGTGACCACCGAGGGCAGCGAAATCCACATTCAGGAGATCCGGCGGGATGAAGCCGGCCGGATCCTGAGAAGCACCGAACAGATCCAGGTTTTTGGGATCAACCCGCAGGTGGAGTGGCGCTGTGAAGCCGCCGCAGCAACCTGCTGGGTCTACGATCCTCGGGACGGCTCTCGCTTGCTCCAGTTGGCTGCCAACCGGGACCAGGCACAACAGATTGCTGAGACCCTGGGCCAGCTGGTTCGGTCGGTGCAGTCGCCCTAGCGTTCCTGACTCAGTTCGCCAGGTTGCCGCGCTCGCCCTCTCGATAGGCTCCTGGCGTCACACCTGTCCATTTCTTGAACGCGCGGTGGAAGGTAGAGGGTTCGGTGAAGCCCACCTTCGCCGCAATATCATTGATGGGCAGGTCCTGCCGGGCCAGGTAGTAGATCGCCATGTCCCGGCGCAACAGATCCTTGATTTCCTGGAACGAGGTGTTTTCCTGCTTCAGCCTTCTCCGCAGGGTTTGCGGGCTGGTGTGCATCTCCGCCGCAATCCACTCGAAATCCGGCAGTGGTTTGGAAAAATCCCGACCAATCAGCGCCCGAATGCGACCGGTAAAGGTGTTGCTCTCGTCTGGCCGGGAGAGCAGATCGGCCGGTGAGGTCTTCAGGAACTGGCGCATCTCCGGTTTGTCGCGAATCACCGGTGCCGACAGGAAGCGCTTGTCAAAGGTAAGTGCGGTGGTGTCGGACTCAAAGGTAAGAGGGCAGTGGAAAATGTGGCGGTACTCGTCGCCATGCTCGGGCCGGGGGTAGTCGAACTCCGCCTGCTCCAGTTCCACCGGCTGCCCGATCAGCCAGCTGCCCAGACGGTGCCAGATCACCAGAATGCTCTCCCGAAGGAAGAAGCAGGGATCGTGAATCTCGCCTTCAATCCGGGTGACAAGGCGGGCTTTTTGCTCGCCCACCTCAAGTTCCATGGCCACCATCGGTTCGAACAGCCGCGAGAACTGGAACGCCTGGCGATACACAGACTCCAGGTTGGGGCAGTCGATCACCAGGGCGCACATGGTGGCAAACGTGCCTGCCCGGGCGCGCCTGGGTCCAAGGCCCATGAATTCATCGCCCAGGCGGCTCCAGAGCACCTGCATCAAACGGCTGAACTGATCACTGCTCACCCGGGCCATCTCGATGCGCAGCAAATCCGGTGAAATGCCCGCATCACGCAGCATCTCGCGGGTATCGAAACCCAGTCTTTCCGCACCCACCAGAGCGGCCTGAACAAAGTGCCTGGAAACCGTCAGATCGGACATTACGCTCGCCATTCCAAGAAAACGAAACCCATCATAAAACCCCGGTGGAACAATGCAACCGACCAACACCGGCCACGCTGGTAGAAACGGCCAATAGGAATGATGCAACCGGCAGTTGGCCCGGTCGGCAAAACCGGGCAGCATGAAATCATCAACCCCGTTTCAAACCGATCCAACAACAAGGAGATTGCCATGGCAGGACCACTGTCTTCACTGAAAGTCCTCGATTTCAGCACCCTGTTACCGGGGCCCTACGCCACCATGATGCTGGCCGATATGGGCGCGGAGGTGCTGAGAGTGGAGGCGCCGGACAGAGTGGATCTGACCAAGGTGATGCCACCGTTCGACGGCAAGTTCAGCACCGCCTTTTCCTACCTGACCCGGGGCAAGCAAACGATCCAGCTCAATCTTAAAAAGCCCGAAAGCGTGGACCGGGTCAAGGAACTGGTCAAAGACTACGACATCGTGGTGGAGCAATTCCGGCCGGGCGTCATGGATCGCCTGGGTATCGGCTATGAGACGCTCAAAGCAATCAATCCGAAGCTGATTTACTGCGCCATCACCGGCTACGGCCAGACCGGGCCTTACCGGGACAGGGCGGGCCACGACATCAACTATCTGGCCATCTCAGGCGTCGCCAGCCATTGCGGACGCGCCGACAGCGGCCCGCCGCCCATGGGCATACAGATTGCCGACGTGGCCGGCGGTTCGCATCACGCCGTCATGGGCATCCTGGCCGCCGTTATCCATCGCCAGAATACCGGCGAGGGTAAGTTCATCGACATAAGCATGACCGACGCAGCCTTCGCCCTGAATGCCATGGCCGGCGCCGCCGCCCTGGCTGGCGGCCAGCACCAGGCGCCCGAGACCGGCATGCTGAATGGCGGCACTTTCTATGACTATTACCGGACCCGTGACGACCGATGGCTTTCCGTGGGCAGCCTGGAGCCCCAGTTCTCGGCGCGGCTGTGCGATACCCTGGGCATTGGTGACATGAAAAGCCTGGCGACCAGCCAGAAGCCGGAGCACCAGAGAGCCCTGAAGGCGGCGATCAAGGAGAAAGTAGGGGAGAAGACTCTAGCCGAATGGCGGGAGATTTTTGCGGATGTGGATGCGTGTGTGGAGCCGGTTTTGACGATTGAGGAGGCGGCGGAGCATCCGCAGATACGGTCTCGAGCTATGGTCGTAGGACAGGACCGTGGTGATGGAGTTAGACAGGCACAACTGGGAGCACAAATTAGGTTTCTTCCGGGTTAGGAGAAACCATAAAAAACGCCCCGACATCTGCCGGGGCGTTTTAAGAGTTTTATTCTCGATTTATGGATTGGACGGACTTGGCTCGCCTTGCTTGACGTAAACACCGTTGTTGAAGGTGATATTTGCTCCATCGGTGCTAAAGAAGCTGATTATGTTTTGTGCCATATCGCCAAACACCGCAGGTCCCTCAGTGGTTGATGGCTGAATGATAGTAGTGTGCGTACCAGAGGTGAACCGCACCACATTCGCGTTCTGGGAAGTCCCAATAATGTCGCCTGTAATGGTGTCTGCTTCCAGTTGGGCGATCAAAGGCTCAGTACCCGCCAACGGCGCCGGCAATGCGGCTCCCAGCGGCGCGGAGTATTGGCCTGCGTACGCAGTGTCGGCTGCAATGGGAATGGTCTGATCCTGGGTTGTCTTGGTCGAACCATCGCCGTATATCTCGTTCAGATATACCTTGCTATTGCTATTGAGCAATGAGCTCACAAAGTTGTGAGGCTCTGCGCTATCCAGCGATCCTTGGGCAACATTCAGGAAGAGCTCAAGATTGCTGGTGCCTTGAGTCAAACCTGCTTTGGCCAAGCCTGCCAGAACGGTGCTGCCAATTGAGGGCGAGTTCTCGAGGAGCTTTGCAATCCCCGCGCCGGGAGTGACAAAGGCCGCCGCACTGATCGGAACAATATTGCTGTTGCCGATCGTAGCGGCTTGTGCCGCATCGTTTGCAAGGGCTACGAAAGTTGTTCCGAGAATACCTCCCAGAGAGTGTCCAACGTAATAGACTTTGCTGCCGCCTGTGACGTCAACGTCACCGCCCCCTGTGACGGGGTCTGAATCGGTGTCTGCGTTATCCAAATCGATAGTGTTCAATCTGACCAAGCTGGCATTCAGATTAAGCAGGTCCACCACGCCTTGGCGGTTATTGTCGCGTGCCGCCGGTAGATTACTCAGATTGAGGAAAAACTGCGCAGAAGACCCGACAGCGTTTGCAGCGTCAGTGGCGTACTGCATCCTTGTCGGTGTGCCATCCGCAGTCTGACCCCAGCCAAAGTGCCGTTCACTCATCGGAAGTGGGCTATCGGTGAAGGTTCCACCTGATTGTGTTACGTCTACGCTGAACGCAAGTGCCGGATCAACCGAGCCAGTCGCAAGTTTAGGCGCGATTCCATGGAGCGGAAGATCCATCGCTACAGTCACAAAACACGCACCGGCGAGTTGGTTGCCCAAGGCAAGACTGTGTGAGCGGTTGCCAAAAATGCCGTGTTGATAAATGACCACATCGTAGGGTTTGGCTGCGCTACATGTGCCGTTGTCCGGAACAGAAATAAGTAGCGGCGCGAATACGGTGCCCTTTTCCTCTGCAAACGGGAAACGGAAGGTTACTTTATCAGAAGGTGGAGTCGTCCCCGCTTCGTTTCCGGCCCCTGCGTCAATTATGCCACCAACGGTTGTCGATGCTTCCCAAGTGGAGTTGAGAGCGGATGGATCGGACGAAGTAGGAATTCCGAGATAGTATGGGAGATTAATTCCAGCCTGGAAAATGGTGCCCGGCTTTGCACTCGCTCCAAGAGCTGCACTTGCAGGGATCCTTGTTGCTTCGATCGGAGTGATAGTTCTTGGCTCCGGATTGCTGAAGTCCGCTCCGGCACCTGCCAAGTTGGTTTCAGTATTCGAAGCGCCAGTGCGAATGTTGGCATCACCCACCGTGAAAACAGCAGTGCCAGCAGCGGTTGCCAGTGCAACGTACTGCTCTGTGGGAGTCATATCCTCGAAAGAATCAGCATTTGCAGCAAGGTATTTGGCAATCGCTTCCTGGCGAGTAGTCACAAGCGCACTCTTGTAGAAGAACTGGGCTGGTGACGCTGCGGCCTCCAGTACGTCCTTGGTGCCTCCAGTAGTAAAGGTAAGCGAAAGGGCCAGGTCGTCCGCAGTAAGGGGGTCGGATCCACGGCCACCGTTCGTCAAAGCATTGAAGTAGCCACCGGCAAGCGCCTCCCAGCTGCCAATCGCAGCCCGAACCGGCGCGAGGGCGGAGCTACCAAGAGGTTGTGCCGGATCAGAAATGTTCTGATATGACGGAGACGCAACAATAGGGTCGCCATTGTCATCTGTCACTTCGTTTGTCACAACGACGAGATACTTGGTTTTGGGGTTCAGAGGTCTGAGCGGAGTGATCCTCAGGACGTTATTTGTGCCACCGTCCAGTGAAACGACCTCGGCCCGATATTCATTGTTAAAGGCAAGAACTTTAGAGGCTGCGGCCGCCGCCTCTGTGCTCGTGGGGCCAAAGTTCTGCACCGCGGTCTGTAGTTCCTGAAACGCCAGGCCAAGCTTGAAGGTTGGTGTTTCGCCCGGGAAGCTTGTTCTGGTGGGAGCCGGTGAGATGTCGCCACTCTCCACCAGATCGGCAATAAGGCTCGTGTAGTAGCTCGAATTGTTCAGCAGTGAGTCGCCCCCCGGGAAATCCAGAGAGAGGACAAACACGTTCTGATTTGGGTTAGGCGCGGGGGCGCCGTTATTCAGAATAACGGGGGTAGCGTCGACGCTTTCAGGATCAATGCTCGCGTTCAGCTTGATATCGAACTGCGCGGTTGTCGATGATCCATCCATGTAATCCAGAGCATTGGTGATCGCATTCGCCGATGAGCCGCTGAAGGTGCCGTCTGCATTCGCACCCTGTTCAAACTGAAGATCGCTTGGGACGGGAAGCTCGCTGGTCAGCGGGTTGAAAATTGGCCAGGTTTTACCAGTGAAATCCGGGTTGCTGATTTTATACTGCGGATTCGCATTCTTCCCGGTACTACCGCTATCAAAGCAGCCTGTGAGTCCAAGGGAAGACGCCACGGCAAGACTTATTAGAGTTTTCTTGAACATGGGTGGAACCTTTTCCTGTTGTTGTGTCGTTATGTTCGGCAGCTGAGGGAGCCGGTCTGATCCGGTAAGCCCGTCGTCAGCGGCCTGTTCTGCTTGAACTGTTGTCTGAAATTGTAGCCAGCGCTTTGAGCCAATTTCTGTAACTCTGACTATAGCGACAGTATGGCAAGTGTTGATCAGCCAAAAGTGTGATTCTTATGGATACAACCCTCCCCGGGCGGTTGTCGTTCGGCCTTTCTGAAAAATAGTTCCGGGTTATCGGTTTGTCGAGTTGCGGGGCGCCGGGTTGTGATGCGTTCCAGGAGGTCACTCGAAGCGCGAAAAATCCGGTGGCCGTTTCTCCATGAAGGCTCTGAAGGCCTCTGCAGCTTCCGGGGATTTGAGCCTCTGGCTGAACAGCTCACCCTCTTGCAGCATGGTGGCACGCAGCGCCTCAAGATTCGGGCGATTGAGCAGCTCTTTCGTTGCCCGGATTGCGGCTGGGGCTTTGCTGGCCAGGCGGAGGCAGGTGTCCAGGGCGGCCTGTTCGGTGTGTTCGGGCTCGCAAACCCGGTTGATCAGCCCGAAGGCCAGGGCGTCCTCGGCGCTGAAGGCGTCGCCAAGCATCAGCAGTTCGGCGGCGCGAACCCGTCCGAGCCAGGCCGGAAGCAAAAGGCTGGAGCCACCCTCGGGGCACAGACCGAGGCTGGCAAAGGGCATCTGGAATTTGGCGTTATGGCCGGCGAACACCATATCGCAGTGCAGCAGCATGGTGGTGCCAATGCCAACGGCGGGGCCATTTACCGACGCGACTACCGGTTTGCTGGCGGTTGCCAGCAGGAGCAGGAAGCGGCCGACGGGCGTGTGCTCGAAATCGCCCGGAAGCCCCGCGGCGAATTCGCCAAGATCATTGCCGGCCGTGAAACATTCACTGGAGCCGGTGAACAGCACGCAACGAATGCCGGCGTCGCTCCGGGCCTGCTCCAGGGCGTTGCCCATAGCGGTGTACATGTCGTGGGTGAGCGCGTTCTTGCGGTCCGGGCGGTTCAGTCGAACGGTGAGAATGCGGTCTTTGGTCTCGGTCTGGACGAGGTGGGTCACGGGATCTCCTCGGTTGTTCTTGTGGTTTGGTTAGGATGGTACCTTTTTTCTCGGGTAGGTTTAACGGCTTTTCATTAGCGTTTCGCCTTCCGTCCAATCACTCGCTCATCGGTTTTTCTGGTAAACTCTCGCCTCCGTTTTTTGACGACACGACATAACGATACTCACCTGATGAGGCGCCTATGACCACCGTAATCCGCGAGGACGACCTGATTGAGAGCGTCGCAGACGCGCTGCAGTTCATTTCCTATTACCACCCCAAGGATTTTATCCAGGGCGTTTATGAGGCTTACCAGAAGGAAGAGTCCCAGGCGGCCAAGGACGCCATGGCCCAGATCCTGATCAACTCGCGCATGTGTGCCCAGGGACATCGCCCTATCTGCCAGGACACCGGTATCGTGACGGTATTCGTCAATATCGGCATGCAGGTTCAGTGGGGCTTCGATCGGCCGCTGGATGACGTGATCAACGAGGGCGTGCGCCGCGCCTACACCCATCCGGACAACGTGCTGCGGGCGTCGGTGCTGGCCGATCCGGATGGCAAGCGGCAGAACACCAAGGACAACACCCCCGCCATTATTCACTACAAGATGGTGCCGGGCGACAAAGTGGAAGTGCACGTGGCGGCAAAAGGCGGCGGCTCCGAGGCGAAATCCAAGTTTGCGATGCTGAATCCGTCAGACTCGGTGGTGGACTGGGTGCTCAAGATGGTTCCGCAGATGGGCGCTGGCTGGTGTCCGCCGGGCATGCTGGGTATCGGCATTGGTGGTACCGCCGAAAAGGCGATGGAACTGGCCAAGGAAGCCCTGCTGGACCCGATCGACATTCATGATCTGAAAGCCCGTGGCGCCTCCAATCGCGCCGAGGAGCTGCGCCTGGAACTGTTCGAGAAAGTGAACGATCTGGGCATTGGCGCCCAGGGCCTGGGCGGCCTGACCACGGTGCTGGATGTGAAGGTGAAGGACTACCCCACCCACGCTGCCAACAAACCGGTGGCGATCATTCCCAACTGCGCCGCCACTCGCCACGCCCATTTCACTCTCGATGGCACCGGCCCCTCGCTGCAAACGCCGCCGAGCCTGGACGACTGGCCGGAAATCACCTGGGAAGTGGGCGAGAACGTGCGCCGTGTGAACCTGGACACCGTTACCCCGGAAGATGTGAAGGACTGGCAGCCGGGCGAAACCGTGCTGCTGTCCGGCAAGATGCTCACCGGTCGCGACGCCGCCCACAAGAAGATGGTGGATATGATCGAGAAGGGCGAGGAACTGCCGGTCGATCTTAAGGGCCGCTTCATTTATTACGTGGGCCCGGTAGACCCGGTACGTGAGGAAGTGGTTGGCCCGGCGGGCCCCACAACCGCCACCCGCATGGACAAGTTCACCCACACCATGCTCGAGAAAACCGGCCTCACCGGCATGATCGGCAAGGCAGAGCGTGGCCAGGTGGCCATCGATGCCATCAAGGAATTCGGTGCGGTGTACCTGATGGCCGTGGGCGGTTCTGCCTACCTGGTATCCAAGGCCATCAAGCAGGCGGACGTGGTTGCCTTCCCGGAACTGGGTATGGAAGCCATCTACGAGTTCGAGGTAGAAGACATGCCGGTGACCGTGGCGGTGGATTCCCGTGGCTCGTCCGTGCACCAGACCGGCCCGGCCGAGTGGCACGAGAAGATCATTGCTGCCAAGGCGGTCTGATCGTAAGAGCCTGTCGGAAAAGAAAAGGGCCGGGCGAGTGTATCGCCCGGCCCTTTTTTGTTGGCTTGCCCCGTCAGCTTGAACAGCTGATGTTCAGATGCTTTCCCCAATCCGGCGGAAGTGCCGCATAAGCCTCGTTCTCGGGCTGCTCGTCAAAGGGCCGCTCCAGCACCTTGAGCAGAGCCTTCATGGGCTCGTAATCCCCGTTCCGGGCTTCCTGAATCACCTGCTGCGCCAGGTAGTTTCTCAGGATGTACTTCGGGTTTACCCCGCGCATGGCGTATTCCCGCTCATCGTGGGCGCGGGTCTCTTTCAGCAGCCGTTCCTCGTACCGCTCCAGCCACTGGTCTGCCACGCTGCGGTCCACAAACAGGTCCCGCACCGGTGCATGGCCGCGGCTGTGCAGGTTGGAGATGGCCCGGAAGAACAGGGTGTAGTCCACGTGGTGCTCGTGCATCATGCTGAAGGTGTCCATAATCAGGCTCAGGTCACTCTCTTCCTCCCGGGCGAGTCCCAGCTTGTCGCGCATGTTCTGCAGGAAACGTTCGTTGTAGGCTACTTCATAGCGTCGCAGGCCCCGGCGCACATCGTCTTCATCCATGATGGGCAGCAGCGCGGTGGCCAGGAACCTGCAGTTCTCGAAGCCGACCTGGGGCTGGCGGTTGTAGGCATAGCGGCCGCCCTGGTCGGTGTGGTTGCAGATGTAGCCGGCGTCGAAATCGTCCAGGAAGGCGTAGGGACCGTAGTCGAAGGTGTCGCCGATAATGGACATGTTGTCGCTGTTCATCACGCCATGGCAGAAACCAACGGCTTGCCAGTCGGCAATCAGCCGTGCGGTGCGCTCCACCACTTCCTCGAACCATCGGCTGTGGCGCTCGTCCTCCGGCAGGTCAATCAGGTGGGGGAAGTGCAGGGCGATGACATGTTCCAGCAGGGTTTTGACCGCTTCAGGCCCCTCGTGGTGGGCGGCAAACTCAAAGTGGCCAAAACGGATATGGCTCTGGGCAACCCGCACAAGCGCGGCGGCGGTCTCGATGGATTCCCGGCGTACCGGGTCTCTGGCGCTCACCATGAACAGGGCCCGGGTGGTGGGTATGCCCAGCCCGTACATGGCTTCGCTACACAGGTATTCCCGGATGGTGGAGCGCAAGACCGCACGGCCATCGCCAAAGCGGGAGTAAGGGGTCATGCCGGCGCCCTTGAGGTGCCAGTCCCAACGGCGGCCGTCCGGCCCCATCGTTTCCCAGAGCAGCAGGCCACGGCCGTCGCCCAGGTCCGGGTTGTACACGCCGAACTGATGCCCGGTGTATTTCATGGCGACCGGGTCCATGCCTTCCAGAAGTTCGGTGCCGGCGCCAATACCGGTCCAGTCGGATTCTGAATCCGCCCGGAAGCCCATGTCCTCAGCCAGGGCGTGGTTGAAGCACACCATTCTGGCATCCTGAAGGGGCGTGGGTCTTACCCGTGTGTAAAAACTGTCCGGGAGTTCCAGGTAGCGGTGCTCCACGCGAAAACCGTTGCCACTCATAAAAGGCCTATACTCCCATTGGTATGAATTCTGCTGCCTATCTTCTAACTGCTGACAAAATCGGAAAACTCAACGTGCCTGAACACGCCTTACAACAAACCGTTCTTGATCTGATTGCCGAGGAAGACCTGCCGGCAACCTATGCCGATACCGTGCAACAGACCCTGTTACCTCTGGCAAACCACATTCTGGCATTGCACCGGTCGAAGCAGCGGCCGGTTGTGGTGGGTATCCACGGGGCCCAGGGTACCGGCAAGTCCACGCTTACCCTGTTTCTAAGAGAGATACTGTCCCGACATTACGCTACAGGCACGGCCAATTTCTCCCTGGACGACCTCTACCTTACCAGAGCCGAGCGCCAGGACCTCGCCGAACGTGTGCATCCGCTGTTTATTACGCGGGGCGTGCCTGGCACCCACGACCTTGCCCTCGGGCAGCAGGTGGTGGACCGGTTGAGCTCAGCCGGGCCAGAGGACCAGACACCCATTCCGGCCTTCGACAAGGCCCGGGACGATCGGGTTCCCGAAACAGACTGGCCGGTCTTCGAGGGCAGGGCCGATGTCATCCTGATAGAAGGTTGGTGCCTGGGCGCCATGCCGGAGGAGGCAGCCGCACTGGCCGCCCCCGTGAATCGGCTTGAATCGGAAGAAGATCCTGATGGCACCTGGCGTGGTTACGTGAACCAGTGCCTCAAGGGGGAGTACAGGGATTTCTTTGGCCAGCTGGATTGCCTGGTAATGCTGAAGGCGCCTTCCATGGACTGTGTGCTGGAGTGGCGGCGGCTTCAGGAGAAAAAACTGGCCCGAAAATCAGGTGCTGATCTCGAGCGGGATGCACCAGAACAGGGCGTGGCTTCGGGGGGCGTGCAAAACCTGCGCATTATGAGCGAGGCCGAGGTGGCACGCTTCGTAATGCACTACGAGCGGGTTACCCGCGCCTGCCTTGCCGAGATGCCCGGCAGGGCGGATGTACTGATTGAAGTCGCGGAAGACCATTCTCTTGGCCTTCCGCAGTTCCGTTCAGATTGATGGAGAACTCACCATGGCCAGGCCCCGCCTGATCCTCTTCTCAGACCTCGATGGCACGCTTCTCGACCATGATAATTACGACTGGCGGGCCGCACAGCCGGCCCTGGCCAAACTGCGCTCCAGCGGTATTCCTCTGATTCTCAATTCCAGCAAGACACTGCCCGAGATTCGGGCTTTGCGCGAAGACCTGGGTAATACCGACCCGTTCATCGTCGAAAACGGTGCAGCCGTAGTAATACCGCCCCACGTCTTTGGCAACAATCGGGAGGACGTGGTGAATTTTGGTGCAACCCGCGCGCAGGTTTTGGCTGTACTCGAAAAGCTGCGGGCAGAGGGTGCCCGTTTTAGGGGTTTTGAGGATATGTCGGTTCAGGAGCTTGCGAGCGAAACGGGCATGGACGCAGCCGCAGCGGCGCTGGCCAAACAGCGGGTGGGCACCGAGCCCTTGCTCTGGCAGGGCACGGATGAGGAGCGGGCGGAATTTGAAGCGGCGCTGGCCCGGGAAGGCTTGCGGCTGGTGGCTGGAGGGCGGTTTCTTCATGCCATGGGGGTCTTCGAC
Source organism: Marinobacter sp. (assembly GCF_041984545.1). Classification (GTDB taxonomy): domain Bacteria; phylum Pseudomonadota; class Gammaproteobacteria; order Pseudomonadales; family Oleiphilaceae; genus Marinobacter. The sequence continues at coordinate 68,306 of NZ_JBHIXV010000007.1, forward strand.
AAGGCCGACGGGGCCCGGTTCTTGCTTTCGAAATATCAAGAGCAGTACCAGGAGCATGGCGACGGGCCTCTGATAGCGATTGCTCTGGGTGACAGCCCCAACGATCAGCAAATGCTGGAAGCGGCGGATATACCGGTGGTGATCCGGGGCGTGAACAGCGAGCAGGTCCAGTTGCCCTCGGCAAAACACGCCATGCGTTCTCTCAAACCCGGCCCCGAAGGCTGGAACGAGTGCGTACTCAACCTGCTGTTTGAGTACGGCTATTAGCGAAGGAGAGCCGCCATGGGCGACTTTTACCAGAATGGCATTGTCACCACCCTCCACAACCTGGTCCGGCGCCCGGTGGAGGAACTCGAAGCGGAACTGATGGGTTTCCGGAAAGCCCGCCCAATGTCGCTGGTGTTGCCGTCGCTGTATTCCGAGCTGGAAGGTCCGGCCCTGAAAAACATCGTCCAGGAACTGGGCAAGGTGCCTTACCTCGACCAGGTGGTCATCGGCCTGGATCGAGCGGATGAGGCGCAGTACCGCCATGCCCTGGAGTACTTCTCCGAACTTCCCCAGAACTTCCGGGTGCTCTGGAACGACGGTCCGCGGCTGCGCGACATCGATCTGAAGCTGCGCGAACAGAACCTGGCGCCGACGGAGATGGGTAAGGGGCGCAATGTCTGGTATTGCTTCGGTTACGTGCTGGCCTCGGGTGTGAGTAAATCCGTGGCGTTGCACGATTGCGATATCCTGACCTATTCCCGGGACCTGGTGGCGAGGCTGATTTACCCGGTGGCGAATCCCGGGTTTAACTACATGTTCTGCAAGGGCTATTACGCCCGGGTGGCAGACAGCAAGATGAACGGCCGGGTCAGCCGCCTGCTGGTCACGCCCCTGATCCGTTCCCTGAAAAAGGTCTGCGGCCCCAGCGATTTCCTGGATTACCTCGACAGCTACCGCTACCCGCTGGCTGGCGAGTTTTCCTTCCGCACCGATGTGATCAACGATCTGCGCATTCCCAGCGACTGGGGCCTTGAGATTGGTGTGCTCTCGGAGATGAAGCGCAACTACGCCACCAACCGCCTGTGCCAGGTGGACATCGCCGATGTGTACGACCACAAGCATCAGGATCTGTCGCCAGAAGATGCCAGCAAGGGCCTGTCCAAGATGAGCATGGACATCGCCAAGGCCCTGTTCCGCAAACTGGCCACCAACGGCGAGATTTTCTCCAACGAAAAGTTCCGCACCATCAAGGCCACCTATTTCCGGATTGCCCTGGATTTTGTCGAGACCTACCAGAACGACGCCATCATCAATGGCCTGACCTTCGACCGGCACAAGGAAGAGAAGGCGGTGGAGCTGTTTGCCCAGAATGTGATGCGCGCCGGCGCCTACTTCCTCGACAACCCCATGGACACGCCGTTCATTCCCAGCTGGAACCGGGTAACCAGCGCCATACCAGACATCAAGGAGCAGTTGCTGGAGGCCGTGGAGCTGGATAACGAGGAATTCAAACCATGACCCAGCCGCTCAAGGTCAAACTGGAGTCCATGCTGGAGGTGGTCTACCCGGAGCTGGACTGCGATTTCCTGGCAGAGCAGTTGCTCGCCACCATGGGGCTTGAGCCAAACCAGGAGCCACCACCGGCGCACCAGAACCACTGGGACGAATCCGATGTGGTGCTGATCACCTACGCCGACACCGTTCAGCGGGCGGATGAGAAACCACTGGTCACCTTGCACCGGTTCCTTCAGGATTGCCTGGCGGATACCGTCTCCTCGGTTCACATATTGCCGTTCTTTCCGTACAGCTCGGATGACGGCTTCTCGGTGATGGACTACCTGGCGGTGAACGAATCCCACGGCGCCTGGGAAGACATCGAGCGTATCGCGGGTGATTACAAGCTGATGGCGGACCTCGTTATCAACCACATGTCGGCCCGCAGCCGCTGGTTCGAGAACTTCCGCAAGCGCGTGGAACCAGGCAAGGATTATTTCTTCGAGGGCAATCCCCGGGATGATCTGAGCGCAGTAGTACGGCCGCGCACCTCACCACTGCTGAATGCCGTCCAGACCGACGACGGCGAGCGCTATGTGTGGTGCACCTTCAGCGAAGACCAGGTGGACCTGAACTTCGCCAACCCCATGGTGTTGATCGAATTCGCAGCCATCATTCGATATTACCTGGAAAGGGGCATCATCCTGTTCCGGCTCGACGCCGTCGCCTTCCTCTGGAAGGAGCCGGGTACGCCCTGTATTCACCTGCAGCAAACCCACGAGCTGATCAAGATCCTGCGGCTGCTGATTGAGCACCACAGCCCGAATGCGGTGGTGATCACCGAAACCAACGTGCCGAACCGGGAGAACCTGACCTATTTCGGCAACGCCAACGAAGCCCATGTCATCTACAACTTCTCCCTGCCGCCGCTGTTGATCAATACTCTGGTGACCGGTGACTGCAAGCATCTGAAAACCTGGCTGATGAGCATGCCGCCGGCGCAGATGGGCACCACCTACCTGAACTTCATTGCCTCCCACGACGGCGTTGGCATGCGGCCCACCGACGGGCTGTTGAGCGACGAGGAGAAGCAACGGCTGATCAATACCATGGAGTCGTTTGGTGGCAAGGTGTCGTTCCGTCGTACCCCCGATGGCCGGGACCAGCCCTACGAAATCAATATTGCCCTGTACGATGCGCTGCAGGGCACCGCCGAATCCGGTCGCGACCACTGGCAGCTTCCACGATTTCTCTGCGCCCACACCATCATGCTGGCGCTCGAAGGCATTCCTGCGTTCTACATCCACAGCCTGTTGGCCACGGAGAACGACCTGGCCCGGGTGGAGCACACCGGGCGGCTACGCTCCATCAACCGCAGTCAGTGGCAGTTGGACGATCTGGAAGAAAAGCTCGGCGACCCCCTGAGCCACCACGGCAAGGCCTTTGCCGAACTCAAGCGTCTGATCGCCATCCGCCGCAAGCAGCCGGCATTCCACCCCAACGCTACCCAGTTCACCCTCCACCTGGGGTTGAAGCTGTTTGGCTTCTGGCGCCAGAGCATGCGCCGCGATCAGTCCATCTTCTGCATCCACAACATCAGCGATCAGCTGCAGGAAGTGGCCTTGAGCGACATCAACCTGATTGGCACCGATCATTGGCAGGACCTGATCTCCGGCCTCAAGATTGATGACCTCTCCGGCTCCGTTACCCTCAAGCCTTACCAGAGTGTCTGGCTCTCGAACCGGGACGTAACCAACTGAGACGCCGGTTGTGCAATGCCCGAAAAACATAGGGTATGCTGTGGCCATAGCAGCAAGGCCGAGATGTCAGACATGAACAGAGCAATCAAGGTTACCGGAGGCAATCTCACCTGGGAGGACTGGGACGGCCCGGGCACGCCGCCGGCAGATCATGTGGAAATCGAAGTTGTCTGGACAGCCATCAACCGGGCGGATCTGATGCAACGGGCAGGGCTGTATCCACCACCGCCCGGCGCCTCGGACATCCTGGGACTGGAGGTCAGCGGCCGGATTGCCTCGGTTGGTTCCGGGGTCAGTCGGTTCCAGCCCGGAGACGAGGTTTGCGCCCTGTTGACCGGTGGCGGTTATGCGACACGGGTGGTGGTGCCGGAAGTTCAGGTGTTGCCAGTACCCAAGGGCCTGTCCCTCGAGAAAGCGGCAGCGATACCGGAAGTGTTCGCCACCGCCTGGCTGAACCTGTATCACGAAGCGCAACTGAAGCCTGGCGAGCGTGTGTTGTTGCACGCCGGGGCCAGCGGCCTCGGAACGGCGGTTATCCAGCTGGCCACCGCTTTCGGCAACCCCGTGTTTGCCACTGCTGGCGACGACGCCAAGCTGGAAACCTGTCGCAAGCTGGGTGCCAGCGGCGTCTGGAACCGCAATCAGGGTTCGTTCATTGACGCTGTGAAACACTGGGGTGGCGTGGACATGGTGCTGGACCCGGTGGGCGGCAGCTACATCGCCGAGGACCAGCGGGTGTTGAATGTGGATGGCCGGATTGTGCTGATCGGGTTGATGGGCGGGCGTATGTCTGAAGTGGACCTTGGCCTGATGCTGGTCAAACGTCAGCGCCTGATTGGCTCCACGCTTCGTTCTCGCACGGTGAAGGACAAGGGCGATGTGATGCAGGCGCTGTACCGGCATGTCTGGCCGCTTCTCAGCGCAGGCCAGATTGAGCCGATCATCGACAGCGCCTGGCCCATCGAGCAGCTCGAAGAAGCCATGGCCTACGTGGGCGAAAACAAGAACACCGGCAAGGTGCTCCTGCAGATCGCCGAGTGATAGACCATGGCTCGGGGCCGGCGGCTCAGTTGGTTCAGTCGGCGACGTGAACCAGCTGCTTGCCGAAATTGCGGCCCTTGAGCATGCCCTTGAATGCCTCAACGGCGTTTTCCAGGCCTTCCGCCACGGTTTCACGGTATTTCAGCTCCCCGGAAGCCACCCGTGATGCCAGGATATCGGTGATCTCCTGGTGCCGGTCCTGCCATTCCGTCACCAGGAAAAAGCGGTGCTCGGGTACCGGATCCAGGGCTTTCAAAACGTGGAAAGGCGTTTCCACACTTGCCATATCGGTGGCGTTGTAGGCCGACACATAACCGCAGATGGGAACTCGAGCTCCAGGATTGAGCAGCGGTGCGACGGCTCGAGTGACTGCGCCACCCACATTCTCGAAGTAGACGTCGATGCCGTCGGGGCAGGCCGCCTCGAGATCGGCTTCCAGGTTACCGGCCTTGTAGTCCACGCAGGCATCGAAGCCCAGTTCGTTCACCACGAAGTTGCATTTTTCCGGTCCTCCGGCCACGCCGACCACGCGGCAGCCTTCGGATTTTGCGGTCTGGCCAACTACGGTGCCGACCGGGCCGGAGGCGGCGGATACCACCACGGTCTCACCCGCGTTGGGCTTGCCCACGTACATCAGGCCGCAGTAGCCGGTGCGCCCGGGCATGCCTGCCACGCCCAGGTAGGCCTGCAGGGGTACGTTGTCGCGCTGCTGAATCTTGTACACCATCGGCGCATCGGCGGGGAAGGTTACGTACTCCTGCCAGCCGGAGTAGCAGGTGACCAGATCACCCACCTTGAGCTTGTCGGACCGGGATTCGACCACCCGGGCCACGCTCTCGCCCACGATCGGCTCGTCGATGCCAATCGGGTCCATGTAGCCCTTGGCATCGTTCATCCTCGGGCGCATGTATGGATCCAGGGAAAGCCAGAGTACCTGGGCAACCACCTCGCCCTCGTTCGGGGATCGCACCGGACGTTCTTCCAATACCAGATCGCCTTCCTGGATCTCACCCTGGGGGCGTTGTTTGAGCACTACCGCTCGGTTCTTGTAATCAGTCACTCGCTTTCTCCGGTTGCATAATGAAACCAGATTAGGGTGCAGCAGAACGAATCGCCGGTCAACCTCTCATCCTGAATGATCGGGCAGGGCGCGGGGTTTCATTCTCCTGCCTGATCGCTATAATCAGGTGCAGCTCAGGACGAGCCGTAAACCGATTTATCTTCAAAGGATTGAAGACATGCCCCAGGCAAGTGGATTGCAGTTTACCGCCCGCGTTGGCGAACTCCCTTCTGATCTTTTCTCCGTGGTTGGCTTCACGCTCACCGAACGCCTGTCCGAGGTGTTTTCCGGTCGGCTGGAGCTGGCAAGTTTTGACCCTTCTATCCAGGCTTCCGAGATCCTCGAACAGCCGGTGGATCTGGTGGTCTGGCAAAACGGCGAACCGCTGCGGCGATTAACCGGCGTGGTCAATGAATTCGCCCGGGGCGACAGCGGCCATCGGCGCACCCGCTACGAACTGGTCATCCAGCCGCCGCTCTGGCGCCTGGGGTTGATGCACAACAGCCGGATTTTCCAGACCCGAAGCACCGACGCCATCGTGCGTACCCTGCTCGAAGAGCGAGGCCTGATCGACACCGTGTTCGACCTCAAGCGCCCGCCGGAAGAGCGCGAGTACTGCGTGCAGCACCGGGAGAGCGACCTGGCCTTCCTGGAGCGACTGGCCGCCGAGGAAGGCTGGTACTACCGATACGAGCACGGCAGCGTGGACGGCGACACCCAGCCCGCTTTGATAATCGCTGACCACCACGGTGATGCCCCGGTGCTGGAACCGGTTAGGTACAACGCCAAAGCCGGCGGCAGTACCCGGCAGCCGGCCGTCTTCCGTTTCCGCTTCGAAGAACGGGTACGGGTCGCCTCCGTGGTCATGAAGGACTACACCTTCAAGAACCCCGCCTACGCCCTGATGCACGAACAGGCCGCCGGGGAGGTGAACCACCGGGAAGATTATCAGCACTACGACTACCCCGGCCGCTTCAAGGCTGACGCCAGCGGCCAGCCCTTTACCGAAGTCCGGCTGCAGGCCCTGCGTAACGACGCTAGCACCGCCGCCGGCGACAGCAACCGCCCGGACTTCCGCGCCGGCGCCAAAGTCACGCTCACCGACCACGACATCGAGGCCCTGAACCGGGACTGGCTGCTGACGGCGGTGACCCACACCGGCACCCAGCCCCAGGCCCTGGAAGAGGAAGGCGGCAGCGAACCCACGAGCTACCACAACCAGTTCACGGCCATCCCCGCCGACCGGCCCTGGCGCCCGCAGACCCCACATCGCCCGCTGATGGACGGCCCGCAGATGGCCATCGTGACCGGCCCGGAGGGCGAGGAGATTCATTGCGATGAGCACGGGCGCGTGAAAGTGCGCTTTCCCTGGGACCGTTATTCAAAGAACGATGAACACAGCAGCGCCTGGCTGCGGGTGAGCCAGGGCTGGGCCGGCGGTCAGTATGGCTTCATGGCCCTGCCGCGCATCGGCCACGAAGTGATTGTCTCATTCCTCGACGGCGATCCGGACCAGCCCATCATTACCGGAAGAACCCACCACGCCACCAACACGCCGCCGTACGCGCTGCCGGAACACAAAACCCGCACCACCCTGAAAACCAAAACCCACAAGGGTGAGGGCAGCAACGAGCTGCGCTTCGAGGACGAAGCAGACCAGGAACAGATCTACGTGCACGCCCAGAAGGACCTCGATCTGCTCACGGAAAACAACCGCACCGAAGTCATCAAAAACGACAGCCACCTGACCGTGGAGAACCATCGGTTCAGCCATATCAAGGGTAATGATCATTGCACTGTGGATGCTGAGAAACGGAAGGCTGTTGGTGGCGACTGCAGTCAGAACATCGGCGGCACGTTCCACCAGAAATCCGCGCAGGGCACGCTCAGCGAGGCAGGTACCGAGGTGCACCACAAGGCCGGTGCAAAGGTAGTTCTGGATGCCGGTGCGGAGCTGACCATTTCGGCGGGTGGCAGCCTTCTGAAGCTGGATCCGAGTGGGGTGACGTTAAGTGGGCCGGGGATCAAGATTAACTCGGGTGGTGCTCCTGGGAGTGGGAGCGGGCAACATGGCTCAACGCCGGAGATGCCCTGGATCATTGAAGCCGACCAACCCCAGGCGCCCGCGCAGACTACATTGGCGGAGGTTCAGCAACGGCAGAACGCGCCGGCCATTAACGTTGAATCCCAGGTCGCGGCTTTGCGGAAGGGCAATGCCACCTGTCCGGTGTGCGAGGCTCAAAGCGCATGAATTTGAATGCCTGCCCGATATCGGAGTCTCCGTTTACCCATTTTGCCTGGCCCGAAGACCACCAGGTCGGGTTGGTTCTGGACGGCGTCGCCATTCCGCGCCTTGGAGAGAAGATCTATCAGTGGGCCGAAGGACAAGTTGGAGATGCAGAGTGCCTCTACGCGGTAACGCGCTGGGAAGTGGTTACCGAGGTATCGCCCTGGCTCGTCTGGCTTGAAGGCCCCGAGGACCCGATACTTGGAGCTTTTCTTGATCGGGGACCCGAAGAGGAAGCGGGATACCTGCTGGTTTCAGCCGTGGATCGTGCCAGTTGCACTCGATGGATGCGGGCTCATCTGCAAGCAGAGGTTGCGCCAGGAATAGAGAATCTGATGCGCATCGCGCATCCGGCACTGGCCAGGTCGGTGCTCGGAGAGAATTTATCCGGCTGTCCGGCCAGAGTGGTGGATCGGTTGATTGTCCCGGACCGGGTCAGCAGACAATGGATTTCTGTTGAATCGCCTGCAGCGCAAGCCGGGCCCATCGCCAAGCCAATTGAGAAGGTGGTCGTTTCTCCCGAGTTAACGGCCGCCTTTGATGCCTTCAATCAACGCCAAAGGGTGCTGCAGGTATGGAGCAGTCTGGATGATTCCATGCGTAACGAGATCGGTGGATCTGATCTGCAAAACGCTTACCCGGCACTTAAAAGAATTCTGAATAAAGCAGTCGAGAGTGGGCACGACAACTTGCGGGCGATGATGCACTACCTTTTTGCAGAGTTTGAACTGTAGCCCGACATCGGTACTCTGCCTGACGCGACATCATTATTGGATCAAGGATGAACCATGACTCGGATACAACGGCCCTCTGACGAACGGGCAAGCAGTGATCTCCTGTGCTGGGAGCAGCCAGGTACTCCCATTGATGAAAGTGCTTCCTGCCCACTGCTCAAGACTGTGCACCTGCTGCCCATCCGGTATGGGCGAGTTGAGGTCGCGCCTGAGGATACTGATCCAGGGTACCCGTATTCGCTTACATCGCGTTCACTGGGCTACCGTCTTCTCAGGAATGGGTACCTGTATGTTCTGGATGCCGATGCCGGGGAGCTCCACGAGTATCTCCATGAGAACGGAGAGCTTACCGGCCACAACGATGGCAAGCTGGAGTACCCGGTATCCCATACGCTTTACGTTACCTTCTCGGAACTGGCATGGACCGCCCGTAAGAAAGCACAGGTACTGGGTGATCCCCAAGAGCGTCAGGCGCTGCTGCAGAACGTTGAGCTGGCCGATGCCTCGCCGCTGAACGGCGGCAAGCACTTACTGACGCCCGAACAGGCCAAGCAATGGGTGGCTGAATTTGCTGAGGACTACACACCGGAAGCCCTCGAAGGTGCTCATCCGCAGGAAAACGAACCCTATCACTGGGAAAATCAGCCCTATTACCACAAGAGCCGGTTCGGCAAGCTGATCAAACAGCAGGCCATCGACGATGTCTCCAATTGCCTCTGCCTTGTGTTGAGGGACGACGTGGGTGTGATGCTTGACCTTGCCCAGCATCAAGATGATGTTGTGGGGTGGCTCGAAAGCTGGACCGAGGAGGGAAACGAGGAGCGGGACTATTTTCTTGGCACCTTGATAGAGTCCATGACCCTGGTGGATGAGCAGGGCCTGGATGCGATGATGACCAACTCGGATCATCCCGCCATTGTCTCCATGCGGAAGGATCTGGAGGCCATGTCGGAAAGTGATCGCTCAGATACCCAGTCGGCATTGCTGGAAGCCTTGAGACAACTTGAGGACGAGAGCAGGCCGGGCCCTAACGATCTTTCATTGCCCGCCGGTGTTAAATCAAGGGTCGAAGAGATCCGAGCCACGGCGAACCGAACCAATGCTTACGGCATCCTTCCCAAAATGCAGCGAGCGGTGGACGAGTGGTATGTGCGACAGGCCATGGTAGGGGCCAAGCCGGATTTTGTGGAATCCCACATTGAGGGCATTGTCGCTTTGGAGAAGGATTACCGCAGAAATCTGAAAGCGATCCTGGAAGGGCGCGGTTTCGGCCATCGTGGAGTCAACGACTTGATCGACCGTGAGGCCATGGACCAGTTCATGGCCTGTCAACGCGCCAAACTGTCTCGCTGGCAGGCACTGTTAACGGACATAACCAGTGACCGCCTCGAGCTGGTGACGAACAATCACTATCACCAGGCCGCATGGTATTTTGACCCGACAGACGAGGCTCAAATTGAAGCAGCCCTCGATCTGGAGTACGCCTGCCTGAAGGATATCTGCCGATCGGATGAGGCCAGCGAGGGCGTGCTGGAATGGCTGGAGCAGAACCCCCAATACAGTCGTCCCCTGTTTCAGACCCTGCCAAAGAGAGACCGCTCCAAAGACGGAGAACTGGCCAAAACCTATGTTGCGGTTGGCTCCGCCGGCTACGCAATAGTCACCCGCGCGGCGGCCTGGGTGCAACGGATAAAAGCGGAAGAACAAGGGAAGCTCCCGGATTTCTCCCACTACACGCAGCAAATTCAGGATAAGGCAGCGCTGCTGGGAGACACGATTACTCCAGCGATTGCCAAAGCTAAAGGGCGAGCGGTCGGAGAGCTTTATAAGGCTATTGGCAGCCAGACCCTGCCGGAGCTGGATGATCTCTTCCGCGACCTGCCGTACTTTTTCAAGCGGCGCATGCTGGATGCCATCGACCAGGGCAAAGCGGAATTCCGCTTTGCTTCGGCAACTGAGTTGGCGACGTTCCGGGATAACCTCAGGCAAATGCTGAAGTTGGATCAACAGATGAAGCAGCTTCAGAACGACCACGAAGTTGCTAAATCCACCCATGGCCATCGCTCTGAAAGGGCTCAGGAGTTGGTGATTGCCTTCAAAGCCACTCGCGAGGAGCACCGTAGGATCGGAAAGCGCGTGGCAGCCGCCCTCAGCCCTGTTGAGGAAACCGATACGGGGCTGAAACTGGAGTCAGTTACCACCGGTCGTGCGGGCATAACCTTGGTGCCGCCCCCTGTGTCGCAGCAGGAAGTTGGGCGACTGGTAGGCCATTTTCGGCATGGCTTGGGCTCGGCTCCCAGGGCGAACCTTGTAGGGGATGGGCTTGGGTTTTTGATATTTGGGGTTCAGTTAGCAATCTTATGGAATGTTTCTGACGAGATTGGCTCGAGTTCAGAGAACCCGGATGCTAAGCAGCGCATTTATGAAAGCGTGTGGGCGACCGCAGCGGCGGGTTTTCTTGCTGCTCAGGGCATCATGGACACTGCATATGGCGCCAGGGCAAAAAACCTGGCCAGTGCGTGGCAGGGCACCGCTTTACGGGAGGTACATATCCGGATGGGTAAACTTCATGTGGGGCTGGGGATTTTTGCGTATGGAGCAGGAGCTTTCAGCTCTGCCCTGAGCGCATACAAGCACCGAGAAAACTGGTTGAGAGCGGTCCAGACCGGCAATGCCGAAGCTCAGGCTGGTGCTGTGCTTGGAATGATGGGCAGTGGTGGTTTGGCTGCCACTAATGCCTACGGGCTGTACCGGACTGGTCAGTCATTTCTTCAGGCTCTTTCCTCTCTGGGTCCAGAAAAGAAAGCCATTGCCTGGGCCACCGCAGGCCAGGGCCTGTCCCGTCTGTTTTTCCGCCTGAATTTTGCGGGGCTGGTATTCACGGTATTTGAGTTGGGTGGTACCTGGCTGTATAACCGTTACAACCTGAGCGAGCGGGATAAATGGCTAGAAACCACGCCTTGGTCACGGGAACGTGCACATATCCACAATGGCACGCTGGCCGACTACGCAGAGTCTTTCGCTCGGATCGGCAACAGTATCACACTGGATGAAGTGCCGGCGGAGAAAGATCAGCCATCCAGGCTGGAACTGAACTGCCACGGCTTGCCGGCGAACAGTTTGATAGAACCCCTGGAGGGCAATGCTTCCCATCGGGTGTCCATCTCCGCGTGGAGAATCCAGCCGGGGCAAAGGGGAATGTTCTCTTTCAAACCGGAAACCTGGATACCCTGTACTGGCTCAATCCTGATCAGTCTGAAACAACCGGTCGGTGGTGGCCACCTGCAGCTGACCTTCACGCCCCCGGCCAACGGGAAGACTCAGCATGGCCTCCGTACGCGCGACCTAGCCCTGATGGTCAAGCTGGAAACATTGCAGGAAAATGGAGCCTATACCGGTGCCGTTTATATGCTGAAGGCCACTCCGGATAGTCAGTATCCCTTGGCCCCCGTGCAGGAGGCTCCGGAAGCGGCAGTTACCTGGTGGCAGCTCCGTCAGCCATTTATAACAATGGAAGGTTTTTGATGAACCGAAAAAGTGCTCAGTCCGAACAGCCACCCCGTGCGGGACGTTCCGAGTCCTTTCCCAGTGGCCGATTAACCTTTCTCGCCCCTAAACCCCTGCCAACTGGCCTGCCGCGGGTGGATCATGGGCATGCAGTTGGAGAAGTGAATGAGGGCTACTTGGATTTTGGAGCGAAGGCGACCTCGGTATTTGGTTGGCAAATGACATTTGGCGGCCCTTTTGGCTTGTTCTTGCTTGGTGCTTTTGGCTTTCCGCTAATCTTATCTGGACTTGCGGTCGCCCACGGTAGATCGCTGGAGATTGCCGTAGAAGTACTTCAGGAAATGTTCGATTACGGGTTCTCGATAGCTGCGTGGGGAGGGCTCTTCGGGCTTTTCATGCTATCTCTTCCGCGCTGGCAGGCTTATGCGAGACTAAAAGACGTAATCCCAACCCGCTTCAACCGTCAACGCCGCGAAGTGTGTTTCGTCCCAAAGGGCCAAAAGGAACCCATCTTCGTCCCCTGGGAAGAGCTGGTGGCCTGGGTCACCGAAGCGCAGGGCGCCACAGAATACGGCGTACAGCGCCAGTACGGCTTTGGCATTGGCTTCTACCACCCGGAAACCGGCGAGAAATACACTCTGGAGTTTGAAACCTATGGCCAACCTCAGGCGATAAGCACCTGGGAGGCCATCCGGGCTTACATGGAGTACGAGGTACACACGCTGAAGGAAATTCAGGACCCCTTGGAGCTTCAGGGTCCTGACGATCCGCCCTGGGAGGGCGTCCACGTTTTCCGCAACGCCCGCAAACGTCTTCATGACGAGTACAGGAACGGCAAGCGGGGCATGCTCTACCTGATCGGCTGGTACCTGTATCACCTGGTCACCTTCTGGACCATCCCGAACCGGCTGGTGGAGTGGGAGGTTAAAAAGATCAAACGCATGAGCCAAAAGACACTGCCCAGGGCCATGGCCCAGTGGTCCGAACCGCTCCCCGAAGACCAGTGGGCCCGTCCCAGCGAGGAACTGAAGCGCCAGAGCAGGCGGGTGCTGGAACTGCAAGCAGCGGATCCGAGCCGGCCTGTTTTGGAGATTTTTGCTCAGGTTGATGAAGAGTTTTCCCGGATATCCTCAATGACTGCATGACGGTGCCAAAGGACGGCCTACCTATCTATTAAGACGAACAACTGAGGTCGTCCTGGAGTGGGACCTCTGGCGCTCGAAGTTCCAGATAATCGAAGGCAAGGAAGCACAAGATCATGAGATCGAAAAGAGTGGACGATACTCGCTGCAGGAATTCGGTTCGTTCCAATGATGGCGCCATTTTTCAGGTGAGCATATGAGCGCCCCCTCGCCGACGCTGACGTACTCTGTCACAGCATTTCAAGCGCAATCATTAGATTCTCTACCAGTCGCTCCGACGGAGCGCGACCGATTTGGAGAAGAGCTTCAGCCTGTCGGCGTGTATGCCGGAGTGATTCCTTTTCTTGGGGCCATTCAAGACGTAGAAGCTCTTCAGGAACACGAGCAGACTGATCCTGATTTCAAATCCAAGGACTGGTGGTGGGATCATCAACGAATTCGGTTCCTCAACGGCAAGATGGGACTCAAGGTCCTTTTGCTCATTATTCCATTGGTCTGGGTGCTGTCTTTGTGGTTGGCGGGCCCGGCCGTGATGGTTTGGATGGTTGCCGAAGTTGATGCTGTCAGGGAACTACCTGGATTAGTGGTTGGGTTGCTTGGCATTGTCCTGACAATTGCGTGGTACGGCTTCGCCATCTGGGTCACACCCTCAACCACCAACTGGATCATGAGCACCGGCCTCGGATTCCTCCTCAAGCCTTTCGAGAAAGCCATCAACAGGAAATTGGACAAGACTCTCGAAGACGGATGCAGCGAATTCAACCGCCTCACGGGTCAGGTCCGAATTGCCCTTGGTCGCGGCCGGTTCTTTGAAGCGCCGTTTGTCGAATTTGATGCCTACATCGAGCGGGTCATTCAGGAAAGCGGGGTGTTCTATCGGTTGATGCTCGTGCACCGCTATATCCAGAAAACGTTCAATAAAACCGGCTTCAGTACCATCGAATCGGATAAGACGGAGGTGTTGGCGATGTGGGATATGCTGCAGCGTTACATGGACGTGAGCCAGCCGTTGCCTGATACCCCGCGCCTGGAGCCTTTCCGGCACCTGGATCCGGTAACGGCGGAGCATGACCTAAAAACCGGCCGAAATCCCAGGTATTGGCGCGATCTGGACCTGGAATCCTGGAAGGAAGGCGAGGGCCGGTCGGAAGTTTACCGGCGACAGGTTTCGTACCCCTGGGCCAGCCGAACCTGCAAGCTCACACCGCAACTGGGCAAGATTACTATGGAAGAGTACCGAAAGGTGCGGCCGGCGAACGCCTGGCCGATCTGAGGCTTCATTGCGGGCTTATGGCCAGCTCTCCGGCACCACGAAGATCCTCTCCACTTCCCGCCAGGAGCGATCTGGCCCATCCTGCGCAAGCGCGGCAAACAGCAGTGGTAAGTGCTTCTGCTCAATTGTGTCCAGAGCGGGGACCAATTCCTCTTCCTGAGGCTCGTCAGCCTGTTGCCAGGGCCCGATCCAGTCGGGTTTGTTCAATACCACCCAATGCCGGGTTGATGAGGCAGTGAGCTCAGAAACGTAGCGCCACTGCCCGGTCAGATGATCCGCTGGCACGTAATCGGGAATCGCATAATCCGACCGGGACGGGTAAAACAGATACCCGGGCATGAACAGGCGCGGTGTAATCGGCCCTGAGACGCCGGCTTCAGCCAGCAGTGCCTGCGCTTCGGGCAGTCGGGTTCGCTGGCTCTGGATATTGATCATGCGGCTGGTTTTCAGGTCCAGGCGATCCTTGGCGTTGGGCCCGTACCAGTGGGTAAGGCCGTTTGTTTCCGGAACTCCCAGATAATACTTGATGGCGATCTCATGGTGCTCAAGCCGTCCCTCGTTTCGGTTGTGTACGATGAAATCCAGCTCGCCGAGGGTGCGGCCGTTGGCCTGTATCTGCCGGTTCTGAAGCAGGATATCCCACCCCAGAAGGTCCTCCAGAAGCACCCGGTACAGGCGCTCAAAATAGAAGCCCAGACGCTTCGGCGGCGTTTCGCGAAGCAGAGGAGGCAAGCTGTCGGGATGCTGGTCCCAGTGTCTGAGCAGAGCCTGGTAGCCGTCTGGCAGGTAACGAGATGGCTCGAAAGTCAGGGGCGAGCGGAGCAGTTGCGGTGCCTGGCAAAGCCACGCCAGGTGGCGCACCGCTGGCGTGCGCAGATCAAAGAGGGAGTGTGGTTTGGTTTTTTCATCCATGGGGCCAGAATACCGTAAACTATGGGCAAGGTAAGACTCTGAATTTACGATCAATCCGGTTTTGAGGAGGCGTTATGCAATATCTTCACACCATGATCCGGGTGAGCAACCTGGATGAAACGCTGCATTTTTTCTGTGATCTTCTGGGTATGGTCGAGATCAGCCGCAAAAGCAGCGACAAAGGCCGGTTCACGCTGGTGTTTCTGGCGGCCCCGGAAGACGAGGCGCGGGCCCGCGAGGATCGTGCGCCGATGATCGAACTGACCTACAACTGGGATCCGGAAGAGTACACCGGCGGCCGCAATTTCGGGCACCTGGCCTATCGGGTCGACGATATCTACGCGCTGTGCGACCACCTTATCGCCAACGGCGTGACCATCAACCGGCCGCCCCGGGATGGTCATATGGCCTTCATCCGCACCCCGGACAACATCTCCATCGAGTTGCTCCAGAAGGGCGAGGCCCTGCCCCCGAAGGAACCCTGGGCCAGCATGGAGAACACCGGCACCTGGTAGCCGGGTGCAGGCCCTGAGCGATCAAAAAGTGATATGATTCAGGGCTTCACCAACGCTTTCGCATCAGGATGATGCAGTCAGAACATGGAGACGTTCGATGGAAGATTGGCAAGGATGCCTGGATCCCCTGTGCCAGACCGCCCTGTTACACGCCCGGGAAAGCGTGGAACGCCGGGGCGGTTCGGTCATTACCGTTGAAGATTATTTACTCGCCCTGCTGGACTCCGACTCCTCCATTCCGCGATTTTTGCGGGGCTGCGGGGTCGACATGGATGAACTCACGCGAACCATTCAATGTGAACAACCCATCGTTACCGAAGTGGCCGGCGAGGATC
The DNA here is from genome assembly GCF_041984545.1 of Marinobacter sp. Lineage (GTDB taxonomy): Bacteria > Pseudomonadota > Gammaproteobacteria > Pseudomonadales > Oleiphilaceae > Marinobacter. The sequence goes on from NZ_JBHIXV010000007.1 coordinate 84,354, forward strand.
AGCTGTCTTCCCAACTGATGTACTGGTTCGCCAGTGCGAGAGAGGCGAGGCAGGTGGCCTGGCTGGGCTGGGCGGATCTTCTGGCGACACTGGTTCGAGCCAGTGAGCGCCTGCAGGAGAAAGCCTACGTTGCGGTTCTGGAGCTGGTCAGCCGATGGCCGGACTCGGTTAACGACCGGGCGTCGCCGCCTGTGGAGGAGTCCCAGAGGGCGCCCATTGTGGTCGCCGATTCAGGCTGGGTAGAGCTGGCGGAGGACGTGGCCATCAGCCTTGGCGTGAGCCCGTCTTCGCTGGTCTGGGTTCGAGGGGAGCGAGGGGCGGGCAAGACCGCCTGGCTCCAGTCGATGCTTGCAGCCCTGGAACAGGACTACCTGGAACTGGATCTGCGACGTGAGACCGAGATCATGGCCAGCGAGTTGCCGGTTATACCGGGGCGGGCAGACAGCGTTGAATCCGAGGGAGATGGCCGGCGCTGGCCCGTTCTGGTACTGGACAACATCTCACCCGATGATCTCCTGGCGTTGATGGCAGTTCCGGACAGCCTGGCGAAGACCCTCGTGCCTCGCTGGGCCGGGCCGGTAATCTTGCTGGGTCCGAGCGGACCGAGCAGTCATGAATCGGTGCAGGCCCTGCAACATCGCTTAGGCCGGGCACTGGAAGCGTTCGATCTGCCCATTGCCAGCGTGGTGCAACGACAGGCCATACTGACAGCGCACCAGCCGGCCATTGAGCGGCAGTGGCAGGTACAGATTCCCCGGCCGGTTATTCGATTTGTTGCGTCCCGTCGCAGCCGCTGTGTCAGTACGCCGGGTGGCATGCTTCAGTGGCTGGAGCGCGCCGCCGCGAGGTTGAACCTGTTTGCCCGAAGAGGCCCGGCCGAGGCCCAGGCACTCTCGGCCCAGAGCGATACCCTGAAGCGGCAGTCTCTGGTGGCGCTGGCCAGACACGAGTCAACCGCGGATATTGAGTCGTCGCTGGAGGAATTACGGCTGCATCGCGCGGCGTCGGAAGTGGCCTGGCATGAACGTCGAGCCGCAGGCACTCTCCGGGAATTAACCGTGGATGATCTGAGGCAGGAACTGGAGCGATGGGTTGCAGCCCGGCCCGGGCCGGTTCACTATAGCCGGCAATATCATCAGCAGGACGGAGATTCAGCGGGTGCAGGATCTGGAAATTTACATTCGTGACCTCAAACCGGGTGCCGTGTCCGAGTGGCTGGTTAGCCATGTTGAGGAGCTGCAACTGGACGATCGCGAACTCGCCGGGGTGGTGAAGGGAGAGGCCCGATATGAGGGGCAGCGTCTTAGAATCACCCTTTACCCGGAAGCGTTCGGGAAGCGATTCACCTCGTTGCTGATTGAGGGCAGCACGGTGCCCTGGAGCTCCGACCTCGACTGCGCGCGTAGCGCTTGGCGCACATTGGACACCGAGATCCGATGCAGTCCCGGGGACTGGAAAGAGGGCGAGCCGGTTGAGGACGGCAAATGGTGGCGGTTGGACCACCGCGGAGAGCAGCAGGTGGTCTGGAACTGAAAAAGGCAGCCCGAGGGCTGCCTTTTCTGATTCAGGCCGGGCGAGCTTCAGTCACTCAGGATGGAAACATTATCGGCCTGCAGGCCCTTGTCGGCTTCCACAACGTTGAAACGAACCAGTTGGCCCTGGCGCAGAACCCGGCGACCACGGCCACGAATGGCGCGGAAGTGCACGAACACCTCGTCACCGCTGTCCCGAACGATAAAGCCGAAGCCTTTTTTCACGTTGAACCATTTAACGGTGCCTTCCTCGTTGCCTTCGGGGCCGGTGTCGTCATAGCCGTCGTCGTCATCGGCCTGCTGTTGGGCACGGTTGCTCGGCCGCGATGAGGAACGCTGACGGGCCGGCTGTTTGGCGGCAATGGCAACGGCGAGAAAGCCCGCAATACCGAAGAGCACCAGTGTGAGGATGTAGGCGAGAATGCCGCCATTGCTGCCCAGAGCTTCAACAAGCTGGCCCGCAGCAATCAGGCGCAGCGGCTCCGGGGTCAGGGTGAGCAGCAGGGCAAGGACCAGGGGAGCTGGAATGGCGATCAGGAGAGCAACAAGGATCGCTTTGGATGGATTACGCATTGACTGAAAATTCTCCATTCTTGTAACGCTAACGGTAAAAACCGGATATCGGGTAAAATCGCACATCCGGCCGGTGACAACCGCCAATTCCCGTGAAAAGGGAGCGCTGGCGGGCAAAAGCCGCATGATACCAGATTATCCCGAGCGCTGACCAAGCAACGGCGCAGTCAGTGTTATCGATCACATTCTTCAGAGAGCGACGCAGGGGAGAGCCCGAAGCCAATGAGCCAGAACGATCTGGAGACCCGTCTGGAAGAGCTGGAAACGCGGCTCGCGTTCCAGGATGACCTGATCAATACCCTCAGTGAACAGGTGGCGAAACAGGAGATGGACATCCGGGAGCTTTGGGAGGCCAAGCGCCTGCTGCATAAACAGCTCAAGGATGTCTCGCCGTCAAACATCAAGTCCGAGCAGGAAGAGACACCACCCCCGCATTACTGAGAGCGACAGTCCCCTGAAACGGAAAAGGGAAGAGGTTCGACCTCTTCCCTTTTTGTTTTCCAGTGACCTGCCCTGGAAATCAGGCCAACAGGTCGATCAATATCTGCTCGTAAATCTCCGACAGTGTGTCCAGATCCTTGGCCTTCACGCACTCATCCACTTTGTGGATGGTGGCGTTAATCGGGCCCAGTTCCACCACCTGTGCGCCTGTGGGGGCAATAAAGCGACCATCGGAGGTGCCGCCGGAGGTGGAAAGCTCGGTTTCACGGCCCGTTACCCGCCGTATCGCGTCCTGGCTCGCAGAGACCAGGGCGCCGCGATCGGTGAGGAAAGGGCGACCGCTCAAATGCCACTGCAGGTCGTACTTGAGGTTGTGCCGATCAAGAATGGCTACCACCCGTTCCTCGAGACTCTCAGCCGTGTTTTCCGTGCAGTAACGGAAATTGAAATGCACCAGGCATTCGCCGGGAATGATGTTGCTGCCGACTCCGGCTTCCAGCTTGGTAATCTGAAACGTTGTGGGCGGGAAGAAATCGTTGCCGTTGTCCCAGAACTCCTTGGCCAGCGCGTCCAGAGCCGGCGCCACCGAGTGCACCGGGTTCTCGGCCAGATGCGGATAAGCCACGTGGCCCTGAACACCGCGAACCGTCAGGTAGCCGTGCAGCGAGCCGCGGCGCCCGTTCTTGATCACGTCACCCACTTCGCGGGTGCTGGATGGCTCGCCGATCAGGCACCAGTCGATCTTTTCGTTCCTGGCTTCGAGGGTTTCCACCACCTTCACTGTGCCATGCTGGGCCGGGCCTTCTTCGTCGCTGGTGATCAGCAGGGCGATGGAGCCGCGATGGTTCGGGTAGGCCGCCACGAAACGCTCGCAGGCGGTCACGAAAGCGGCGAGGCTGCCTTTCATATCCGCGGCGCCCCGACCGTACAGAAAGCCGTCCCGGATCACCGGGTCAAACGGCGGGTGGGCCCAGTTTTTCTCCGGGCCGGTGGGAACCACGTCGGTGTGGCCGGCAAAGGCCAGCACCGGGCCACCGGAGCCCTTGCGGGCCCAAAGGTTGTCGGTATCGCCAAAGCGCAGGTGCTCTCCGGCGAAGCCGAGGGGTGCCAGTCGCGACATCATCAGCTCCTGACAGCCGGCGTCATCGGGGGTGACCGATGGCCGGCGGATCAGGTCGATGGCCAGATCGAGGGTCGGGGAATCAGTTGTTTGCATGCAGCTCTTCGTTCAGCTCGATGGCGGACTTGTTGGTCTTGCATTCCACGGCGCCGGTCTGACTGTTGCGGCGGAACAGAAGGTCTGCCTGGTTGGCCAGGTCCCGGGCCTTGATTACTTCCACCAGCTCGTTGTTGTCATCGAGCAGGGCCACCTTGGTGCCGGCGGTGATGTACAGGCCCGCTTCTACCTTGCAACGGTCGCCCAGCGGGATGCCGATACCGGCGTTGGCGCCGATCAGACAGTTCTCGCCCACGGAAATGATGATGTTGCCGCCGCCGGAGAGGGTGCCCATGGTGGAGCAGCCGCCGCCGAGGTCGGAGCCCTTGCCCACCAAAACGCCGGCCGAGATGCGGCCCTCGATCATGCTGGTGCCTTCGGTGCCGGCGTTGAAGTTGATGAAACCTTCGTGCATCACGGTGGTGCCTTCGCCCACGTAGGCGCCCAGGCGAACCCGGGCGGTATCGGCGATACGCACACCTTTGGGCACCACGTAGTCGGTCATCTGCGGGAACTTGTCCACGGACTTCACTTCCAGGGTGCGGCCTTCCAGGCGTGCCCGGAGCTGGCGCTCGGAAAGCTCGTTCAGGTCGATGGCGCCCTCATTGGTCCAGGCCAGGTTCGGCAGCAGGCCAAAAATGCCGTCCAGTTTCAGGCCGTGCGGCTTGGCCATGCGATGAGAAATCAGGTGCAGCTTGAGGTAGACCTCCGGGGTGCTGGAGGCGGTGTCGTCGGTTTCCAGAATAGTGACCACCACCGGGCGCTTGCTGCTGGCCGCTTTCTCTGCAAGTGCGGCCTGGTCGGTTTGCCCGGCCTGGCGCAGCGCGGTTGAAAGATGGCTGAGCTGCTCGGCCGACGCGCTGATGGCCTGGTTGCCACCGCGATAGTCCAGGGCGTTGGAGACCACATCCATCAGGGTGTTGTCGGGTGTCATGACCGGCTGCTGGTAAAACACTTCCAGCCACTCGCCCTGGTTGTTCTGGGTGCCGATGCCGATACCGAATGCAAAACTCATCTGATGGTTGCTCCTGTTGTCTGAAATTGCCTGTTCTCGGAATTGATAATGGAATCAGTTGCCCCAGCTGGCCCATTCGTCGGCGTTGAAGCCGACGGAGATCTCTCCGTCACGGTCGACGACCGGGCGTTTAATGATGGACGGATTTTCCAGCATGATGTCGTGGGCGCTTTGGGCGCTAATGGTATCACGAACCTCGTCGGGAAGTTTGCGCCAGGTGGTGCCGCGCCGGTTCAGCAGGGTTTCCCAGCCAACGGCCTGTTCCCATTGCGAGAGCAGCTCGCTATCAAGGCCGTCTTTCTTGAAGTCGTGGAACTCATGCCCGATGCCGTTTTCATCCAGCCACTTGCGGGCTTTTTTCACGGTGTCGCAATTCTTGATGCCGTAGAGCTTCATGCCTTGTTTGCCTTTACGAATTCAACAATCCGGTGCGCGGCTTCCACGCACTCGTCCAGCGGAGCCACCAGGGCCATCCGCACGCGGTTTTCGCCCGGGTTGTGGCCGTTGACCGTTCGGGAGAGGTAGCGGCCGGGCAGAACATGAACGTTCTGCTGCGCTGACAGCTCACGGGCGAAGGTTTCGTCGTCCAGGGGCGTCTCTGGCCACAGGTAAAAGCCTGCGTCCGGAAAGTCCACCGCCATAACTTCACGGAGAATCGGCACCACGGCCTCGAACTTGGCCCGATAGGCAGCGCGGTTCTCCCGAACATGGTCCTCGTCGTTCCAGGCTGCAATGCTGGCCAACTGGTTATGAATGGGCATGGCACAGCCGTGGTAGGTGCGGTATTTGAGGTAGCCGTCGAGAATCCGGGCGTCGCCGGCGACAAAGCCGCTGCGCAATCCAGGCAGGTTGCTGCGCTTGGACAGGCTGTGGAAGACCACGCAGCGCGCAAAGTCGTCCCGACCCAGGGCGGCACAGGTCTGTAGCAAACCCTCTGGAGCGTTGCCTTCATCCGGGTAGAGTTCCGAATAGCACTCGTCGGAGGCAACGATGAAATCGTACCGGTCGGCCAGTTCAATGACCTTTGCCAGGGTTTCCCTTGGAATCACGGTGCCGCTGGGGTTGCCGGGAGAGCAGAGAAACAGCACCTGGCAATCACGCCATGTACTTGCCGGCACATCATCGAAGTCCGGTATGAAGCCGTTGGAGCCGTCGCAGGGCAGGTAAACCGGGTCTGCCCCGGCCAGGAAAGCCGCGCCCTCGTACACCTGGTAGAAAGGGTTGGGGCTGACCACCTTCGCCGGTTTGCTGCTGTCGACGACGGCCTGCACCAGGGAGAAAATCGCTTCCCGTGTACCATTGACCGGTACGATGTGGCGGGCCGCGCTCAGGCTGCCCGGAGCCAGGTTGAACCGCCGGGTTGCCCAGGCGCTGATGGCCTCGCGCAGCTCGTCGGTACCCCGGGTGGTGGGGTAGTTGGCAAGCTTGTCGAGGTTGTTGGCAATCACGTTCTTGACGAATTCCGGCGATGGGTGCTTCGGTTCGCCAATACCCAGGGAAATCGGCCGGAGGTGTGTGGGCACGGTGATGCCGGCTTTCAGCTTGGCCAGTTTCTCGAACGGGTAGGGGTGAAGTCTGTCAAGGTTCGGATTCATTGAATGTCGTCCAGCATTTTACAGAGGTCTTGCTGCAGGTTGTGGCACACCGCCGGGTCCCTGAGTGGCTCGCCGTGTTCGTCGGTCACGAAGAATACGTCTTCCACTCGCTCCCCGAGGGTCGCAATCTTGGCGTTGGTGAGGCGAACCCGATGCTCCAGTAGCACCTGACCGATGCGGGCCAGCAGGCCCGGCCGGTCCGGCGTAATGACTTCCATCACCGTGCGCTGGTTGATGGTGTCGTTGGAGAAGGTCACCTCCGTCGGGAAGGCGAAATGCTTCAACTGCCGGGGCGTGCGACGATGGATGATGTCCGGGTAGTCCTCCGGGTCGTCCAGCTCTTCAACCAGGCGCAGGCGTACGCGCTCTTTGCGGGCCGGGTCGATGCCCAGGGGCTGGCCTTTCTCGTCCAGAACCACGTAGGAGCTGATGGAGTAGGGGCCTTCGCTGGAGCTGATCCGGGCATCAACGATGTTCAGGTTCAACTGCTCCAGCACGGCCGTGGTGGCGGCAAACAGGGCCACCCGGTCCTTCATGTAGATGATGATCTGGGAATAGCCGTCGGTGGGGCCGCCCCGGGTGTCGCGTATCAGCACCAGCGGGTCGGGATTGTCGCCGTGGCGGATGATCGCTGCGGTCTGCCAGGCAATATCTACTGTGGAGTCCTGGAGGAAGTAGTCCTCGTCAACGGTGTCCCAGATGGCGTCGATCTGCTCGTCCGACATGTTCTGGGCATGGAGGATTTCCCGCGCCTCGGACTGGGTCGCCCGCACCCACTCCTGCCGGTCGATGGGTGTCTCGGTGCCACGACGCAGGGCGCGCTTGGTCTCAATGTAGAGCTGTCGCAACAGCGAGGCACGCCAGGTATTCCAGAGCTTCGGGTTGGTGGCGCTGATGTCGCAGACGGTCAGTACGTACAGGTAATCCAGGTGTGCCTGGCTGGGGACCGCCCGGGCAAAGCCATGGATGATGTCCGGGTCGGAAATGTCCTTGCGCTGGGCCGTCATCGACATCAGCAGGTGGTTCTCCACCAGCCATGAAATCAGCTGGGTATCCCGTTCGCTCAGATGGTGCCGCGCGCAGAAGGCCTCGGCATCAATGGCGCCGAGCTCCGAGTGGTCTCCGCCCCGGCCCTTGGCGACGTCGTGGTAGATGCCGGCAATGTAGAGGGTTTCCAGCTTGGGCAGCCGGTGGATCAGGCGCGAGGCGAGCGGGTACTCGGTGCGGGCCTCGGCGCTCCCCAGGCGGACCATGTTGCGGATCACCCGCATGGTGTGGGCATCCACGGTGTAGATGTGGAACAGGTCGTGCTGCATCTGGCCGATGATCTGACCGAATTCCGGCAGGTACCGGCCCAGCACGTTGTACTTCTTCATGGCCGACAGGGTCTGGTCGAGCGCGTGCGGGGTGCGTAGCAGCTCCATGAACAGCGTGGTGACGGCCAGGTCCGACCGGAAGGCGTCGTCAATCAGGTGGCGGTGAGCCCGGAGCGAGCGGATGGTGGTGGCGCGAATGCCCTTGATCTCCGGGTGCTGGGCCATCAGCACGAAGATTTCCATGATGGCGTAGGGCGCGTAGGCGAACACCTGGTTGTTCACCGCCTCAATGTAGTAGTTGCGGATCTGGAACCGTTTGTTAATGGGCTGGATGGCGTCGTCGGACGAGCTGCCGAGGATGGCTTCGTCGTAGTACTGAAGGATCACGTCAGCCAGCTCGGCCAGCGCCAGCACCGTGCGGTAATAGGACTGCATCATCAGCTCGACGCCCAGGCGCTTGCCCTCGTCCTTGTAGCCGAGCATCTGGGCCAGGGCACGCTGGTGGTCAAACAGCAGCCGGTTCTCGTTGCGATCCGCCAGTAGCTGGAGGCCAAACCGTAACTGCCAGAGGAAGGTTTCGCCCTGAAACAGGATCTGGTGTTCCTCTTCGGTCAGGATGCTGAACCGCGTCAGGTCGGCAATGTTCTGCAGGCCAAAGTGGCGCTTGGTAATCCAGCCGATGGTCTGGATGTCGCGCAGGGCGCCTGGGGAGCCCTTAACGTTGGGTTCCAGGTTGTACTCGGTGTCGCCGTATTTCTGGTGGCGCTCCTTTTGTTCTTCCCGCTTGGCAATAAAGTAGTCGCGGTCGGTGCTGACGTTGTCGGAGTAGACCTGCTCGCTCAATTCACTGCGCAGCTCATCAGGCCCGGCAATGGTCCGTGTTTCAAGAAGGTTGGTGAGGATGGTCACGTCTTCCCGGGCCGCAGCCTTGCTTTCCTCAATGCTGCGAACACTGTGCCCGATATCCAGTCGCAGATCCCAGAGCAGAGTCACGAAGGCGCCGAGGTCTTCCTGCCAGGCTTCATCGATGCCGTTGCGGGTCAGAATCAGCAGGTCAATGTCCGAGTGGGGGTGCAGTTCTCCCCGGCCATAGCCACCGACGGCAATCAGGGCGATGTCGGACGATTGGGCAAAGGGGTAGCGGTTCCAGATCAGCCGAAGCACGGTGTCGACGGTGTCGGCCCGGGAGTGGACAAGGGCACGGACATCCGCACCCTGCCGGAACGCCTCGGCATCCGCATTGTATCTCTCCTTTAATAGCTCACGTGCCGCCTTTACCGGAGAGGGGTCGTTACTGATGCGGGATTCCAGCTCGCTCAGGTCCACTTAGAAGGATTCTTCCGTTCGCTTGGTCAGAACCTCGTGGCCGTCTGCGGTCACAAGGATGGTGTGCTCCCACTGTGCTGAAAGCTTGTGGTCCTTGGTTACCACTGTCCAGCCGTCGGGTAGCAGCTTGGTCTGGTACTTGCCCTGGTTGATCATGGGCTCGATGGTGAAGGTCATGCCTTCTTTCAGCTCCATGCCGGTACCGGGTTTGCCGTAATGCATTACCTGGGGCTCCTCGTGGAAGACAGCACCAATACCGTGACCACAGTAGTCCCGTACCACCGAATAACGGTGCTTTTCGGCGTGCTGCTGAATCACATGGCCTATGTCGCCCAGTCGCGTGCCCGGTTTCACCAGTTCGATGCCCTTGTAAAGACACTCCTGAGTGATCTGGATCAGGCGCTCGGTGCCGGGCTTGGGCTTGCCGACAATCCACATTTTGCTGGTGTCACCGTGGTAACCATCCTTTATTACGGTGACGTCGATGTTCAGGATGTCTCCGTCCTTCAGAATTTTCTTCTCGGACGGGATGCCGTGGCAGATGACGTGATTCACCGAGGTGCAGATGGATTTTGGGAACCCTTTGTAGTTCAGCGGCGCCGGAATCGCTTTCTGTTCGTTGACTATATAGTCGTGGCAGATCCGGTCCAGTTCTTCGGTAGAAACGCCCGGCTTCACATGCTCGCCGATCATTTCAAGAACGTCGGCCGCCAGACGACCTGCAACGCGCATCTTTTCGATTTCTTCCGGAGTCTTGATCGATACCTGCATTGGGTTTCCCGTCGATGTGTGTCAAACCGGCATTTTAAGGGGCCTGCTGCCCGGGTACAAGGAAGCGGACGCGCAAAAATAATGGCGTCCGATGGGCCGATTATGGTATAAACGCGCCCGCTGGAAACGAATCCGGCAAATTCACACACGTGTCGACACGTTATCCCAGGGTGCCTGCTTCTGGTTTCAAGGAGTCAGGTTGGGATGATCGGACACGTGGAGGACTAACCCGAAGCTAAAGAAGGTAACTATCATGGCTCAGGTAAATATGCGTGACCTGCTGAAGGCAGGTGCTCACTTCGGTCACCAGACCCGCTACTGGAACCCGAAAATGTCGAAGTTCATCTTCGGCGCCCGTAACAAGATTCATATCATCAACCTCGAGCAGACTGTTCCTGCCATGAACGACGCGCTGAAGTTCGTTCAGCAGCTGGCAGAGAACAAGAACAAGATCATGTTCGTTGGCACCAAGCGTGCCGCCGCCAAGATCATCAAGGAAGAAGCTGAGCGTGCTGGCCAGCCGTACGTGAACCACCGCTGGTTGGGTGGTATGCTGACCAACTACAAGACCATTCGTCAGTCCATCCGTCGCTACCGTGACCTGGAAACCCAGAGCCAGGACGGTACCTTCGACAAGCTGACCAAGAAAGAAGCCCTGGACCGCACCCGTGAAATGGACCGCCTGGAGCGCTCCATCGGCGGTATCAAGGACATGGGTGGCCTGCCCGACGCCATGTTTGTGATCGACGTGGATCACGAGCGCATCGCCATCAAGGAAGCCAACAAGCTGGGCATTCCGGTGATCGGTGTGGTCGATACCAACAGTGATCCCGACGGTGTGGACTACATCATTCCGGGCAACGACGACGCCATCCGTGCGATCCAGATTTACGTGAAAGCCGTTGCTGATACCTGCATCGAAGCAGCCCAGTCTGCCGGTGCCGGTGCTGACGAGTTTGTTGAAGTCAGCGAAGACGCTGAAGGCGCTGCTCCGGCCGCTGAGTAACGCTTTACCTTCACGTTGAAGATCTGAGGAGCGCTCGCGGTGATTGCGGGCGCTCCTTCCCACCGAATTCGGAACAGTTAAGAGGATTGAACATGGCTGCAATTACCGCTGCAATGGTCAAAGAGCTGCGTGAGCGTACCGGCCTTGGCATGATGGAGTGCAAGAAGGCGCTCGTAGAAGCCGAGGGCAGTGTTGACGCGGCAATCGAAGAGCTGCGCAAGTCTTCTGGTCTGAAGGCCGCCAAGAAAGCCGGCCGCACCGCCGCTGAGGGCGCTTCACTGATCAAGATTTCCGACGACAACACCGTGGCCTACATTCTGGAAGTGAATTCCGAGACCGACTTTGTCGCTCGTGACGACAACTTCCTGAACTTCGCCAATGAAGTGCTGGACGTTGCTTTCAGCAAGGGCGAAACCGACGTTGCCAAACTGATGGAAGGCGATCTGGAGAGCAAGCGTGAGGCGCTGGTTCAAAAGATCGGTGAAAACATCACCGTGCGTCGGATTGTCAAGGTTGAAGGTCCGGTTGTTGGTGGCTATGTGCACAGCAACAACAAGATCGCTTCCGTTGTGGCTCTGACCGCTGGCGATCCTGAGGTGGCTCGTGACATCGCCATGCACGCTGCGGCTGTTAACCCGCGTGTTGGCAAGCCGGAAGATATGCCGGCTGAAGAGCTCGAGAAAGAGAAAGAAGTCATCAAGGCCCAGCCGGATATGGAAGGCAAGCCTGCCGAGATCGTCGAGAAGATGATGGGCGGCCGCATCAAGAAGTTCCTCAAGGAGAACAGCCTTGTCGAACAGCCTTTCGTGAAAAACCCGGACCAGACCGTGGGCGAGCTGATCAAGTCCAACGGCGGTGAGCTGGTTGGGTTTGTTCGCCTGGAAGTGGGTGAAGGCATCGAGAAGGAAGAGGTGGACTTCGCTGCCGAGGTTGCTGCTGCAGCTGGCACAGGCAAGGCCTGATCCTTCGTTCTGGCGCAGCGGGTCTTCGGGCTTGCTGCGTCACCTGAGTCTGCCACGTTAGCCGGGTGTCCCGGCTCTCGTGGCGGGCTTGTATCTGAGATACCCCTTTTGTGAGAGGAGTATGTCAGATACAAGCCTGCAACGGATACCACGCCGGAGCGCAGCCAACAGACGACAAGGGGATCATCATGCCGACTTCATCGAAAACCCAGCCCAGATACAAGCGTGTTCTGCTCAAGCTCAGTGGCGAGGCCCTGATGGGGGAACACGATTTCGGTATTGATCCCAAAGTTCTCGACCGCATGGCCCTTGAAATCGGCGCGCTGATCGGCATCGGTGTGCAGGTTGGCCTCGTGATCGGTGGCGGAAACCTGTTCCGGGGCGCGGCCCTGAATGCCGCCGGCATGGACCGTGTGACCGGCGACCACATGGGCATGTTGGCAACGGTCATGAATGGTCTTGCCATGCGCGATGCCCTGGAGCGCTCCAACATCCGTACCCGTGTAATGTCGGCCATTCCCATGAGCGGGATTGTTGAGCACTATGACCGCAGGCGCGCCGTTCGTGACCTCAAGGACGGCGATGTCGTGATTTTCTGTGCCGGTACTGGCAACCCGTTCTTCACCACAGATTCCGCAGCCTGCCTGCGGGGTATCGAGATTGAGGCGGACGCAGTACTGAAGGCCACCAAGGTGGATGGCGTATACTCAGCCGATCCGCATCTGGACAGCAGTGCCGAAAAATACGATTACCTCACCTACGACGAGGTGCTCGACAAGAAGCTCGGTGTGATGGATCTGACCGCGATCTGCCTGGCCCGTGATCATGGAATGCCGCTGCGGGTATTTGACATGAACCGCCCAGGCGCGCTGACCCGCATCGTAACCGGTGAAAAAGAAGGTACACTGATCGAATAACCCGGCTGTCCGATGCAGCAGCCTGATCAGCGAATGAAATGACGAACGAATCGAGGATGATGAAGTGATTGACGACATCAAAGCAGAAGCCGAGAAAAAGATGAAAAAGAGCCTGGACGCTCTGCATTCGGCATTCAACAAGATCCGGACCGGCCGCGCGCATCCGTCCATCCTGGACAGCGTCATGGTGAATTACTACGGTCAGGAAACACCGCTCAAGCAGGTGGCCAGTGTCAACATCGAGGACAATCGGACCCTCACGGTGTCACCGTGGGAGAAGAACCTCGTCCCCACCATTGAGAAAGCAATCATGATGTCAGACCTGGGGCTTAATCCGGCCACCAGCGGTGACATTATCCGCGTGCCGATGCCGATGCTCACGGAAGAAACCCGCCGTGAAATGGTCAAGCAGGCCAAGGCGGATGCCGAGCACGGCCGCGTCTCCATCCGTAACGCTCGTCGCGATGCCAACAGCATGATCAAGGAACTGCTGAAGGAAAAGGAAATCACCGAGGACGACGAGCGCAAGGGTGAGGATGAGATCCAGAAGCTCACTGACCGCTACATCGCGGAAGTTGAGAAAATGCTCAAGGCCAAAGAAGAGGACCTGATGGCGGTCTGATCCGCCTGGTTCACTTGCAAGCGAACTGACTGGCCGGGAGGGCACGCTGTCCCGGCCGCACAGGGGATTTCATGACGGGAACGGTATCCGCAGAGTTTCCGGTGTCGGCAGACAGCCGGCCCCGGCATGTGGCCATTATCATGGATGGTAACAATCGCTGGGCCAAGGCCCGCCGATTGAAGGGTGTAGCAGGCCACAAGGCCGGCGTGGATGCGGTCCGGGCGGTTGTGGAAACCTGTGCCCGTGAGGGGGTTGAAGTGCTGACCCTGTTCGCCTTCTCCAGCGAGAACTGGCGCCGACCGAAGGACGAAGTCTCGGCGCTAATGAGACTGTTCCTGCTGGCGCTGGAGCGCGAAGTTCGCAAGCTCCACCGCAATAACATCTGTCTTCGTATCATCGGTGACCGTTCGGCCTTCAGTCCCACGCTTCAGGAGCATATGGCGGCGGCAGAAGAACTGACCCGCAACAACACTCAGATGACGCTGGTCATCGCCGCCAACTACGGCGGACATTGGGACATCAGCCAGGCCACGCGCCAGATAGCCGAGAAGGTTCGGGCAGGGCAGATCGAGCCTTCCGATATCACCGACGACCTGATTCAGCAACACGTCAGTATCGGCGATCTTCCGGTACCTGACCTGATGATCCGCACCGCGGGTGAACAGCGCATCAGCAATTTCCTGCTTTGGCACCTCGCCTATACGGAACTGTACTTTTCACCGGTCTATTGGCCAGACTTCCAGCATGAGGAAATGCGCAAGGCGCTGGAGGCATACGCCGGTCGGCAGCGCCGTTTTGGCCAGACGGACGATCAGATCGCCGCCAAGGCTCTACAACAATAACGAACGATAGCGACTTTACTCGTGTTAAAAACCCGAATTATCACTGCACTGGTCCTCGCCCCGATCGCAATTGGCGGGATTTTTTTCCTTCCGCCTCTGGGCTTCGCATTGTTCACGGGTGCCATCATCACCGTTGGCGCCTGGGAGTGGGCGAACATGGCAGGCGTGGGCAGTGGCGCCGGCCGGGTAGTCTACGCCCTGATAACGGCGGCAATCCTGTTCGCCCTGCTGAACGTTCCTTTTGAAGTCGTGCTCTGGCTGGCGCTGGTGTGGTGGCTGGTGTGTTTCCTCCTGGTGCGCAGCTATCCGGCCGGCTCTGAGCGATGGGGCAGTCTGCCGGTCAGGGCGGCCATGGGGCTGCTGGTGCTTGTGCCGGCCTGGGTCGGGCTCAACCATATGCGCACCGGTGGCTTTCAGTTCGGTGACAGCAGTAGCAACTTGCTGCTGATCCTGTACGTGTTCTGCGTGGTCTGGGTAGCCGACATCGGCGCCTATTTTGCGGGCCGGGCTTTTGGCAAGGCCAAACTGGCGCCCCGGGTAAGCCCCGGTAAGTCCTGGGCCGGCGTCTGGGGTGGGCTTCTTGCAGTTGGCCTGTTTGCTCTGTTGATCGGTTTCCTCGCCTCCGCCGGACTCTCCGAGATTTTCTTGCTGGTGATTGCAAGTCTTGCGACCGGTCTGGTGTCGGTCCTGGGGGATCTGTTTGAAAGCATGCTCAAGCGCTATCGCGGGATCAAGGACAGCAGCCAGTTGCTGCCAGGCCATGGCGGGATCATGGATCGAATTGACAGCCTGACGGCCGCTATTCCGGTGTTTGCGCTCATCGTGACCAAACTGGGTTGGCTGACAGCCGGGCAGTGGTGACTATGGTCGTTCGCCGAATCAGTCTTCTGGGGGCCACGGGCTCCATCGGACTCAGCACGCTGGATGTCGTTCGTCGCCATCCGGAGCGCTTTACCGTCCATGCGCTCACTGCGAACACCCGTGCCGACGAAATGGCGGTGTTGTGTCGGGAGTTTCGCCCGCAGGTAGCCGTCATGGCCTGTCCCGAGGCTGCGAAAACCCTGGCCGCTCTGCTCGCCAACGTGCCTGACATTCAGGTGCTGGGCGGTGAGGAGAGTCTGTGTGAAGTGGCGTCGGCCCCGGAAGCCGACACCGTGATGGCTGCGATCGTGGGTGCTGCCGGCCTGTCTCCCACGCTGGCGGCGGTACGGGCGGGCAAGCGGGTGCTGCTGGCCAATAAAGAAGCCCTGGTAATGTCGGGCAAGCTGTTTATGGATGCGGTGGCCGCCTCCGGCGCCGAACTCCTGCCCATTGATTCCGAGCATAACGCCATTTTCCAGTGCATGCCGGCGGACAAGGTGAGGGATCCGGAGGGTGCGGGTATTACCCGGATCCTGCTGACCGCCTCGGGCGGCCCTTTTCGGGAATTCAGTGCCGACCAGCTAAGGTTGGTGACTCCGGCTCAGGCCTGTGCCCATCCCAACTGGTCCATGGGGCAGAAGATCTCTGTGGACTCGGCCACGCTGATGAACAAGGGTCTCGAGTTGATCGAGGCCTGCTGGCTGTTCAATACCACACCCCGTAATGTCGAAGTTCACGTTCACCCCGAAAGCATCATTCATTCGATGGTGGAGTATGCCGACGGTTCGGTGTTGGCCCAGATGGGGAGCCCGGACATGAGGACCCCGATTGCCAACGGCCTGGCCTGGCCAGAACGCATAGACGCGGGTGTGGCGCCTCTGGATCTGTTTGCCATTGGCCGGTTCCATTTCGAGCGGCCAGACCTGGTGCGTTTTCCCTGCCTGCGGCTGGCGGCCGAGGCCTTCGAGGCGGGCGGTACCGCACCGGCGGTTCTGAACGCTGCCAACGAGGTGGCGGTTGCTGCGTTTTTGGCGGGCGACCTGTGTTTTGCGGATATCCCCGTTATCATAGAGCGAACACTGGCGGCGATTGCGGTAGAGCCGGCCAACAGTTTTGACATCATCTTTGCCAGGGACGCCGAGGCCCGTATCCGTGCCCGGGAACAGATAGGGTTGTTAACTGTCTGAGAGTCGCAGCATGAAGGCGCGCTGCCGAAGCCATCAATCGGGAAGATTATGCAGATTATCGAAACCGTTCTTGCGCTTGCGCTGACCCTGGGCATCCTGGTCACCTTGCACGAATTTGGCCACTTCTGGGTGGCCAGGCGGTGTGGCGTGAAAGTGTTGCGCTTCTCCGTCGGATTCGGCAAGCCCATATTCTCCTGGTACGACCGGCACGGGACCGAATTTGCGGTTGCGGCCATTCCACTCGGTGGCTATGTAAAAATGCTGGACGAGCGGGAAGGCCCCGTTCCGGAGGAGCTTCGCGACCAGGCCTTCACCTCCAAGACTCCGGGGCAGCGTATTGCTATTGCAGCGGCGGGCCCGGTGGCCAATTTCCTGTTTGCCATAGCGGCCTACTGGCTGCTGGGCGTGGTTGGCGTTACCCACGTTGCCCCGATTGTCGGCGAGGTTGCCGATGGCAGCGTTGCCCAGCGAATCGGGCTGCAGGAAGGCATGGAAATTCACTCTGTGGACGGACATCGGGTGTCTTCCTGGCGCGATGTGAATATGCGCATTCTTGAGCGCACCGGCGAACATGGAGACATCGCCCTCAGCGTATCGGACGATGGCGCCCGTGGAACCATAAGCGGGCCACTGGACGGCTGGCGACTGAGTGAAGACACGCCCAATCCGCTGGCGGAGTTCGGCATTACCCCCTGGCGACCGGCGATCCCACCGGTTCTTGGCCAGATTTCCAATGACGGCAGGGCCCAGGCCGCCGGTCTGAAAACCGGAGACCGTGTGCTGGCGGTGGAGGGCGAGCCTGTCGGTAGCTGGTTTGATCTGGTGGAGCGCGTTCGTAATGCGCCCGGGCGGACGCTGCAGATTACCGTGGAACGAGGCGGCTCCGAGCAGGTGTTCCAGGTGACGCCCGAAGCCCGCACAGAGGACGGGGGCGAGACAATCGGGTTTATTGGTGCCGGCGTCGAGGCGGTAACCTGGCCAGAGGAGGTGCTGCGGGACGTCAGCTATGGTCCGATTGCCGCCCTGCCGGTTGCACTGAGCGAGACCTGGGCCGACACGCGGCTCACTCTGGTGGCCATCCAGAAAATGATTACCGGGCTGCTTTCACCCAACAACCTCAGTGGGCCAATCACCATTGCCCGAGTGGCCGAGGCCAGCGTCAGTTCCGGGTTTGAGGACTTCGTTCGGTTTCTGGCCTATCTGAGTGTGAGTCTGGGTATTCTCAATCTTCTGCCGGTGCCGGTGCTCGATGGTGGTCATATTGTGTACTACTCCATTGAGGCGCTCCGCGGGAAGCCGCTTTCCGAGCAGGCCCAGGCATTCGGATTACGAATCGGTATGGCAATGATCCTCACATTAATGGTGTTTGCTCTTTACAACGACCTGATGCGGTTGTGAGAATTGCGAGCTCCTTACGCGCATTAACCAGGCGAAATATTTGAATGAGACGTTCTCTTCTAGGTGTAGCCGTCGGCCTCGCTGCGGCAGTGTCCGTTCCGATGTCGGCCATGGCCGATCAGTTCACGGTTTCGGATATTGAAGTTGAGGGTTTGCAGAGGGTTTCTGCAGGCACGGTATTTTCCGCATTTCCGGTGAACATTGGCGAGCAGCTGGATGAAACCGAGCTGGCCGATGCCATCAAGGCCCTGTTCAGAACAGGGCTTTTTACCGATATAGAGGCGAGTCGGGATGCGGGCGTTCTCATATTGACGGTGCGCGAGCGGCCCTCCATCAGCGATATCGAAATTGAGGGCAACAAGAATATCGAAACCGAAATGCTTATGGATGCGCTGGCCGGCGCCGGACTCCAGGAAGGCCAGGTATTCAGGCGAGCCACCCTGGAACGCCTGGAACTGGAAATCCTGCGCTCCTACATTGCTCAGGGTCGCTACAACGCCAGGGTGAAGGCAACGGCGGAGGAACTGCCCCGTAACCGGGTTGCAATCCGTCTTGAGATCAATGAAGGGTCCGTGGCCGCCATTCATCACATCAACCTGATTGGCAACCGGGACTTCACCGACGAGGAACTCAAGGAGCTATTCGAGCTGGAGACCACCAGCTGGTGGAACTCGATCACCAACTCCGACAAATACGCCCGAGAACGTCTGAGCGGCGATCTGGAATCGTTGCGTTCCTTCTATCTGGATCGCGGGTATCTGGACTTCAACGTCGAGTCCAGCCAGGTGTCCATCTCTCCGGACAAGCAGAAGGTGTTCATTGCCATTGCCCTCAACGAGGGGCCGCAGTACACCATCTCCGAGATCCGGCTCCGGGGCGAGCTGATCGTCGGCGAGGAAGAACTCAGATCCCTGATTCCGGTGGAGGAGGGCGATGTGTTCTCCCGCTCCCGCATGACCGCCATTTCCGAGGCGCTCGCCTTCCGGCTTGGTCGCGAGGGCTATGCGTTCGCCAATGTCAACGCGGTACCTGAGCCGGGTGAAAATAACACCGCGGCGGTTACTTTCTTTGTAGAGCCCGGCAAGCGCGCCTATGTACGTCGCATCAACTTCGAGGGTAACGTTTCCACCCGTGACGACGTACTCCGCCAGGAAATGACCCAGATGGAAGGGGGAGTGGCTTCCTCGGACCGGATCGAATTCTCCAAGACCAAGCTCGAGCGACTGGGTTTTTTCCAGACCGTCAACGTCGACACGGTTCCGGTGCCAGGCACGGATGATCTTGTGGATGTGAACTATTCCGTCGAAGAGCAGCCGACTGGCAGTCTCTCCGCCTCCGTGGGCTTCTCCCAGAACTCTGGCGTCATCCTCGGGGCCAACGTGTCGGAGAACAACTTCTTCGGTACCGGCAAACGGGTCTCCTTTGGGGTGAATGTCAGCGACTCGGTCAAGAGCGCCAACATTTCCTACCTTGATCCCTACTATACCGTGGATGGTGTGAGCCGCGGCTTCAGCCTTTTTGCCCGGGAAACCGACTATGAGGAAGAGGATATTTCCTCCTTCCTGCTGGACGAATACGGCGGCCGGGTAACTTTCGGCTATCCGATAGACAGTATTACCCGACTGAACTTCGGTGCCGGCGTCACCCAATCCAACATCAAGGAAGGCCTGTTCACCTCTCAGGAGGTAACGGAATTCATTGATGAGGAAGGTGACTCCTTCACCAACTATTTCCTGTTTGGAAGCTGGCGCCGCAGCACCCTGAACCGTGGCGTCCTTCCCACCGACGGCTACAGTCATTCACTGTCGCTGGATGTGGCAGTGCCGGGCAGTGACCTTACGTTCTACAAGGCCACCCACAAGACCGATTTCTATTTCCCGATCACCGATAACAACCGCTGGGTTTTCCGGGCGCGGTCGGAAATCGGCTATGGCGACGGTTACGGTGACCGTACCCAGATGCCGTTCTACGAGCACTTCTACACAGGTGGCTACGGTTCTGTTCGTGGCTACGAGGCCAACTCACTGGGCCTGAGGGCGACCAACAGCCCCAACGACCTTTCTGATCCGGACCCCTTCGGTGGTAACCTGCTCACCGAGGGCGGCCTGGAGCTGATCTTCCCGACACCGTTTGCGGGCGACACCCGGTCCATGAGGACATCGTTCTTCCTGGACGCCGGTCAGGTCTTTGATACCGCTCGTGGCTTTGATCCTGAACTGGGTGAGGTCAGAACCGCGGCCGGGGTCGGTTTCCAGTGGATTACCGCGGTTGGCCCACTGGCCTTCAGTCTGGCTTACCCGCTGAACGACAAGGCGGGTGACGATACCCAGGTGTTCCAGTTCTCGCTGGGCCAGACCTTCTAAAGCATGGATAATAACAACCAACGGATGAAAACCAGGAGAAAACCAATGTCCCGATTCCTTTTGATCATCACTGCAGCGGTTATGGCGATGGCGTCGCCGGCCATGGCAGAGACCCGGATCGGTGTTGTCGATCTGCGCCAGGCGCTTTTTTCCTCCAACGACGCCAAGGCCTTCAGCGAAACGCTGCAGAAAGACTTCGCCGGGGATGAAGCCCGTGTGCGCGAAGCCCAGGAAGCCGCGCGCAAGCTGCAGGAGCGCCTGGAGAAAGACGGCGCCATGATGAATGAAAGTGAGCGTAACAAGCTGGCCAGCGAGTTCCAGGAAAAGGTCAAGGAATTCAACTTCCTGAAACAACGCCTGGACTCGACTGTCAACCAGCGCAAGCAGGCATTCCTGGAGCAGGCCCGCCCCGAGGTAGACGCCGCTGTAAAGGAACTGCTTGAAGAGAATGATCTGGACCTGATCCTGCCCAGCGAGGCGGTGGTCTATGTGAAGCCGGAAATGAATCTGACCTCCCAGCTTCTGGACAAACTCAACCGTTGATCCTGACGCCCACAGGATCGACCGGAATGTGGCTGGAGAGAGCATAATGACAGATCGGACGTATCGCCTGGGAGATGTCGCCAGCGCCCTCGGTGCGGAGCTTCGGGGCGATCCCGAAATCCGGGTTTCGGGGCTGGCTACGCTACAGGCAGCAGGCCCCGGGCAGATCAGCTTTCTGGCCAACCCCTCCTACGGCAAGTACCTGGCTGACACCCGCGCCTCGGCAGTCATCATTTCACCTGCCTCCGCCGAGGATGTTGCCACCAATGTCCTGTTACTCGATAACCCTTACCTTGGGTATGCTCGCCTGAGCCACTGGTTCGACCCGGCTCCGAAGGCACCCGCCGGCATCCACCCTACGGCTGTGATTGACCCGACAGCCACCATCGCCGACGACGCCAGCGTTGGCCCCCATGTGGTCGTGGAAGCTGAGGCCAATATCGGTGAAAAGGTCGTGGTGGGCGCGGGCACCGTAGTGGGTGCCCGAACCCGTATCGGCGCAGGTAGCCTGATTCGGCCGCGCGTTACCCTGGCCCATGATGTGGTGATTGGCCAGCGTTGCCATATCCTCAGCGGTGCGGTGATTGGCTCCGACGGATTCGGGTTTGCCAATGAAAAAGGCGCTTGGCAGAGAATTGCCCAGCTGGGCCGGGTGGTGTTGGGCGATGACGTTGAGGTTGGCGCCAACACCACGATTGACCGTGGCGCCCTCGATGACACGGTGATCGGAGACGGGGTCAAGCTCGACAACCTCATTCAGGTGGCCCACAACGTGCGCATCGGCGACCACAGTGCCATGGCAGCGATGGTGGGCATTGCCGGCAGTACCCGTATCGGGCGCCATTGTGTCTTTGGTGGTGCCTCGGGCGTTGCCGGGCACCTTGAGATTGCAGACCACGTGCACCTCACTGGCATGACCCTGGTCACCGGTGATATTCGTGAGCCAGGCGTGTACTCTTCCGGCACCAGTGCCGATACCAACCGCCAGTGGCGAAAGAATGCGGTGCGTTTTCGTCAGCTGGACGTGCTGGCGCGACGAGTAAAAGAACTGGAAAAGAAACTCAAGGGCTGAGGCCAATCAACATGATGAAGATTGACGAAATTCTGGAATACCTGCCGCACCGATACCCTTTCCTGCTGGTGGACAGGGTAACGGAGGTCGAAAAAGGCGTATCGATCAAGGGGTACAAGAATATTTCGTTCAACGAGCCGTTCTTCCAGGGCCATTTTCCGAACAATCCGATTATGCCCGGCGTGTTGATCATAGAGGCCATGGCCCAGCTTTCAGGCATTCTCGGGTTTGTGACGGTCGGCCGGAAACCCTCGGACGGCGTGGTACAATACCTCGCTGGTTCGAGCAAAGCGCGCTTCAAGCGCCCGGTGCTGCCCGGGGACCAGTTGTGCATGGAATCGGAATTTATTTCCGGAAAACGTGGCATTTACAAATTTGATTGTCGCGCGCTGGTCGACGGCGAAGTCGTTTGCGTGGCAGAGATTCTTACCGCTGAGAGAGAAGTTTGATGGCGACAAATGACTGGTCGGGTGTCCATCCTCAGGCAATTGTGGACCCGTCAGCCAAACTGGGGAGCAACGTCACCGTTGGTCCCTGGAGTTATATTGGCCCGGACGTGGAAATTGGCGACGACACCGAAATCCTCTCCCATGTGGTCATCAAAGGGCCAACGGTCATTGGCAGGAACAACCGCATTTTCCAGTTTTCCAGTGTCGGTGAAGAATGTCAGGACAAGAAATACGCCGGCGAACCAACCACGCTGGTGATCGGGGACAATAACGTTATCCGCGAAAACTGCACGATTCATCGCGGTACCGTCCAGGATCGCGGTGAAACCCGCATTGGCAGTGGTAATCTTCTGATGGCCTACGTCCATGTGGCCCACGACTGCATCGTAGGGGACAACACCATTCTGGCGAACTGTGCCACCCTGGCAGGCCATGTGTCGGTGGGTGACTATGCGATTCTGGGCGGTGGCACCATGGTGCATCAGTTCTGCCACATTGGCCCCCACAGCATGGCAGCCGGTGGCAGTATCGTACTCAAGGATATTCCCGCCTACGTCATGGCCAGTGGCCAGTCGGCGCAGCCCCATGGCATGAACGTGGAAGGGCTGAAACGTCGTGGCTTCAGCCGCGAAGTGCTGCTGGCGTTGCGCCGGGCCTACAAGGTTATCTACCGTCAGGGGCTCACCACCGAGCAGGCCGTGGAAGAGCTTGAGAAGTCCTTTGCCGATGTTGCAGAAATTCGACCCCTCATCGATTCATTGCGCGGAGCGCACCGCGGCATCATCCGCTAACCCGGCGGGAGCCTGTTGGTGACAGAACCCTCTCACGCAATGATCAGCCAGAGTAAACGGACCTTTGGCATTATTGCCGGTGAGGCATCGGGGGATATCCTTGGTGCCGGCCTGATTCGCTCCCTGCGGCGGCGCTACCCGAACGCCCGTTTCGTCGGTATTGGTGGCGAGGAGATGGTGGCCGAGGGTTTCCACTCCCTGGTGCCCATGGAGCGGCTTTCCGTGATGGGGCTGGTGGAAGTGCTGGGCCGTATCAGTGAGCTGTTCCGCATTCGGGCCCGATTGCTCGATTACTTCTTTACCACGCCGCCGGATGTCGTGATCGGCATCGATTCCCCGGATTTTACCCTTGCCATCGAGCGACGCTGTCGTGAGGCTGGCATCCCCTCTGTCCACTACGTGAGCCCTTCAGTGTGGGCCTGGCGGCAGAAGCGGATTTTCAAAATTGCGAAATCCGTGGACCTGATGCTTACCCTGTTTCCGTTTGAGGCCCGATTCTACGAGGAGCATCAGGTGCCTGTGGCGTTTGTGGGCCACCCGCTGGCCGACCGGATCCCGATGGAGCCCGATACGCTGGCGATGAGGGTCTCTCTGGGCATGAACCCCGAGGCGCCGGTTCTGGCAGTGCTGCCCGGCAGCCGCGCCGGTGAGGTGGAGCGACTGGGCACACTGTTTCTGGAGGCGTCCCGCTGGATTCAGGAAAAGCGGCCGGACCTGCAGCTGGTGATTCCCTGTGTGAACCGGGAACGTGAGAAGCAGGTGCGGGCCCTGGTGGACGCACTCGCCGTCAAGCTGCCTGTCACCATCGTGCGGGGACGCTCGCGGGATGTGATGGCAGCCTCCGATGTGGTGCTGCTCGCCTCCGGTACCGCCACTCTGGAAGCCATGTTGCTGAAAAAGCCCATGGTGGTGGGCTATCGATTGAGTGGCTTCAGCTATGCACTGGTCTCACGGCTGGTGAAGGTGCCCCATGTCGCGTTGCCCAATCTGCTTGCCAGGCAGCCGCTGGTGCCTGAGCTGCTGCAGGACGCCGCCACCCCGGAAAGTCTTGGTGCCGCCGTACTCGAGCGGCTTGAGAACACGGATGAGCGAGTGCGGCTGAAAGGGGCGTTTACCGAGTTACACCAGACCCTTCGGCAGGATGCCGATGAAAAGGCAGCCCAGGCCATCTCCGATCTGCTTGAGAATACAGGGCGATAATGGCCAGGGTTCCGTTGCCTCCGTT
Source organism: Marinobacter sp. (assembly GCF_041984545.1). Lineage (GTDB taxonomy): Bacteria > Pseudomonadota > Gammaproteobacteria > Pseudomonadales > Oleiphilaceae > Marinobacter. The sequence continues at coordinate 108,377 of NZ_JBHIXV010000007.1, forward strand.
CGAATGTCGTTATACCGGATCCCTGCTGGCGGGCGTGGATGAAGTAGGGCGCGGCCCGTTGATCGGTGCTGTCGTTACCGCCGCGGTGATTCTGGACCCCGACAGGCCCATTGCTGGCCTGGCCGATTCGAAGAAACTGACTGAAAAGCGCCGAAACGCCCTGTATGAGCAGATCCTTGATCAGGCGCTGGCCTGGAGTATTGGTCGATGCGAGGCCCGGGAAATAGATGAGCTGAACATCTACCAGGCGACCATGCTCGCCATGGAGCGAGCGGTCTGCGGACTGTCGATTCCGCCGGAGTATGTTCTGGTGGATGGTAATCGTTGCCCCAAATGGCACTGGCCGTCGGAGCCGGTAATCAAGGGAGATAGTCGAGTTGAGGCCATCAGCGCGGCTTCCATTCTGGCGAAGGTGACCCGAGACAGGGAAATGGAAGCCCTGGAAGAGCGTTTCCCGGGGTTCGGGCTGGCCCAGCACAAAGGTTACCCGACGCCTGTCCACCTGGAGGCCCTGCGCCGCCTTGGGGCGACATCGGAACACCGTCGGTCCTTCCGCCCGGTTCAGGAGGTAATTGACCAGGTGGGTTGGTTTAGCGGTGGCCCCGCCGCTGAGTCCGAACCCGTTTTCCGGACCGATCTTTTCGAAGATATCGATTGACAGCCTCTCATCTAATCCTTAATATACGCGCACGTTGATCGGGGGTGCCCCGGCAACAACCAGTTTTGATGCGGGGTGGAGCAGTCTGGTAGCTCGTCGGGCTCATAACCCGAAGGTCGTTGGTTCGAATCCAGCCCCCGCTACCACTTTCGAAAAGCCCGCAACAGCGGGCTTTTTTATTTCCCGTCACCGCCCACCGATGCAATCTCACCTTCCAGTCTGCCCGTACAACTTCCGTAGCATGCGTGCGCCCCGTTCTGTCTTCTGCGGGCAAATTTTTGCCCGATAATTCAGAGACTTCCTTTGCTTTCTTACCGATTCCTGACGAGAAATTGACAATTTCGTAACTTGGGAAATGACGGGCTTCACATAGATAATTCGGTCTGTTTTGTAAAATTTTTAAAATTCGACGACATTTTGGTTCCAAATCCATATGAAGCGCGTCATTAAAATGTCAAAGGCATGGATTGCCGCGTGCATAGTAGGGATCGTTTTAACGGGCTGTGGGGGTGGAAGCTCCGGCGGTGGCGGGCAGGGTGCAGCAACCCTGAGCTGGACAGCGCCGCTAACCCGGGTGAACGGCGAAAGTATCCCGATGGGGGAGCTTGATAAGTATGTAATTCGCTATGGTCAGGATGCAGGGGACTTGACCAAGCAGGTGGTTGTCGAAAATGCGGCGGCCGAGGCTGACATGTCCTACCGGATCGGGGGCCTCGCCACGGGTACCTGGTACTTTACGATCCAGGTTCAGGACATTAATGGTCTGATCAGCGCCCCGTCTGAGGTTGTCAGCAAATCGATCAGTTCATGATTCACAGCCGGTTCGAGGCCGGCTCGCCTTACTGAAGCGGGTTTGCGATTGGCAGCTTCAGCGTAAACGCCGATCCATGCCCCGGGCTTGATGCCACCGAAATCTCTCCACGATGCTTTTCAACGACCGTTTTCACGAAGGACAGGCCCAGGCCTGTACCGTGAATGCCAGCGAGCTCTGTGCGTTTCTGGCGCCGGTAACGATCAAACAGATGTGGTAGCTCGTCTGGATCTATGCCGCTGCCCTCGTCGGCGATGGTGAGGCAGGCCTGATGGCCGGCCCGGAATACCTGAATGCTCACGGTAGACGCTTCCGGGCTGTACTGGATGGCGTTCGTCAAAAGGTTAATGACGGCTCTCTCCAGCAGTTCGGCGTTACCCTTCAGCCAGAGATCCTCACTGCCATGGAGCTGGATCTGGATCTGCTTCTCAACGCCCTGTTCACTGACGCTATCGCGGGCGTTCTCCACGATGGACAGAAACTCACATTCATAAAAGCGGGTTTCTGTTAATTGCTCGGCCCGGGCCAACTGAACAAATTCCTCGGCCAGATGATAGCTTCGCCGCGCCAGTCGGCCCAACTGGTCCAGCTGTTCCTGATCGATATGGCTCGGGTCACGCTTCAGTTGTTCGATCAGCGCAAGCTGAGACACCAGGGGTGAGCGCACATCATGGGAGATAAAGTCGATCGCCTCCCGGTGCTGTCGCTGCTGCTCCCGAAGTTCAGAGATGTCGGATATGTTGGCAATGATGCCTTGCTGGTCACCATCGGGCAGGGCGAAGGGCGCAAAGTGAATGAGAAAGTCCTTGTGGCGGATCTTCAGGTCCACTGTGCGGCTCTGCTGCAGGGTCAGGGTGTCGGATACGGTTTCATGCCAGGGTGGTGTCTCCCTCGGGTCGTGGCCCTCCAGCAGTTTGACCAGTGGCAGGCCGCCGAGGCTCGGCATCGGCTCCTGGAACCATTCCTCAATGTGGCCATTGGCGAAGCGAATCACACCCAGCTCGTCGGTCACGATAATGCCATCCGGCATGTGCTCGAAGCTGCGCCGAATAAACTCCTGCATGTGATTGAGTCGCTCGGTAGCCAGACGGACCCGCTCGATCCGTGCCGAAATGTTCTCCCTTGGCCTGGACGAGTGCGATGTCTGTGCCGGATCTTCAAGGCGCAGCCTGCGAAGGTAACGCTGGATGGCCTCACGACCAAGGTCGTTCGGTAATAACAGCCCTAGATGGTAACGGGTACCGCCCCGTAGCAGTCGGATCCAGCTGCGGTTGCTGTCGTGATGCCAGTAGCCCGGTTCGAGGCCGGCCGGGATGTCATCCGGTACCAGCCCATTCGCAGCAAGCAGCTCGTTTTCCTCCATGAGCAGCCAGCCCTCCGGCCTCAGCAGGGCCCGGAAATGCTCCAGGAGTTGGGTCGGATGGCGGCCCGCCGGGGCAGGAAGGGAAACCTGCGGGCTTCGCGCCAGGTCGTCCAGTTGCCGGTTCAGGAAGCGATTGGTCATGGCCAGTCGGAGCCCGCTGGACACCGGAAGGGCCAGCAGTGGAACCAGCAGTGCGTTGGCTACGGGAAGCCACCAGCCCAGCCGGAACAGGCCGAACAGAAACAGACCGAGGAGCAAAAGCGCCGCCGCGCCGCAGGCGAGCAGGGTGCGTGCCGGCCGCATCCTGGGCAATACCGCTGCCAACGTCAGGATGGCCAGGGCTGTCAGTAGGGCGGCGGCCCAGGGTGGAGCCGTGCGGATCAGCAGTCCCAGTTGATGGGCAGAGAACACATTGGCGTGAAACTCGACCCCCGACATGGGCCGGCTCAGCCCGGAGAACGGTGTGGGCAGAATGTCACCGAAACCGGCGGCGGTGGCGCCGACGAACACCGTTTTATCCCGGAACAGTTCCGGTGAGGGTGGCTGGTTGAGAACCTCCGAATAGGAATAGGCGGGAATAGAGCCTGCACCCCCGGCAAGGGGAACGGCCCGATAACCGGATCGGACGTTCACATAGGCAGGTGCATCCGCCGTTGATACCCGGTCCGGCTCGGCGCCGGTCACCGCCAGGGAAAGACTGGGCCACAGCTTCTGACCCATCCCGTTGTAGAGATACAGGCCGCGGGCTACCCCGTCACTGTCCAGCTCCACGTGAGCGTGGCCCAGGCCGGCAGCGGCACTGGCGAGCGGGTCGACAGGCAGTTGTTCCTGCAGGAGATAACGGGAGGTCGGCGGAGACAGGTAAACCGGAAGGAAGACATTGCCGTGTCGCCTCATCGCCTTTGCCAGTAATGCGTCGTCGGGGGAGGGCTCTGAAAACAGGATGTCGAACACGATGGTCTTCGCGCCGGCCTGGTGGAGTTTGGAGACCAGCTCCGCATGCAGGTTCCTCGGCCAGGGCCAGCGCCCAAGATGACCCAGGCTCCGCTCATCAATGGTGACCAGCACCACGTCGTCTGAGATCCGGGGAGGGGCAGAGGTTATGGCCTGGTCGTAAAGCCAGAAGTCCAGGCGTTGCGGCAGGGCGCTGATCTGAACCAATAGTACAAGGGTCAGCAGGATCAGGCCCAGGGTCCAGGGGGTTGTTCGTATTGGCAGCCAATCCCGGTTCATGAGTCCTGCTGTGTGTTTCGGTCGATCAACGGTTTATTCCAGGTACAGTTCCCTCCCGGGTCCCCACCGGCTTTCCAGTGGGCCATCAGAAAGAGCTTTCAGGCGCACAAAATACCGCCTTCCGGGAATCAGACGCAAGGCTGCAGTGGTATCAGAGAGCGTCGCTTCCTTGATGATATTGTTGAATCCCGGCTCCTCAGAGAGCTGCAGTCGGTAGTCTGTGGCGGTGTCGACCTTCTCCCAGAATACCCGCACCTGGCTATCGATGTAGTTAACGCTGATGATTCGAACGGGCGGCAGGCTGCCGTTCACCACCAGTGTGCGCGCTTCGGTGGTGGCCACAGAGTTACCACCGGCCTCGGTAACCACCTGCCAGTAATATTTGCCCGGCCCCAGTGGACGCGAAGGCAGGGCGGTGTTTTCGGGTGCCCACTCGCTGGTGGTGATCAGATTGCTGAAATTCTGGTCCGCGGCAATTTCAACCCGGGCGACTTCGTTCTGGCCCTTGAGTTGCCAGCGGAACTCCGGCATGTCGTCGTTCACGGTCTCGCCATCGTTCGGCGCCACAAGGCTTGCAGCGCGAGCCTGAAGATCCACCTCTACCGGCACCACGCCCGGCATGCCGGCAATGCCACGGCTGTCGAGTGCTGCCAGATGAATCTCGTAACGGCCGTTGTCCAGAAGCCCGATGTCGAATGAATTTTCGGCGGTGGTGCGACTTTCCACCCAGCGGCCGCTCTCGGTCTCAAAGATATCGATGCGGTGCCGTGGCGCCCGGCTATCCTGCCATGTCATGGTCGATGGCAGGCTGGTGAGCGTGGCGGGCAGGGGGTTGATCTGTGGTGCCGGTGGCAACCGCCGGATGCTCAGTCCGGCCCGGTCACCAGTGGACAGGCTGGCTCCGAAGCCGGCCGGGATACGGCGAACCTTGCCGGGTGCCCCGAAATCGACGGTGCCTTCCGTCACCTGCAGGCTGCTACCGTTGCTCGATGTCTGAAGGGCGAAAACGGTGCCTCTTACTGCGGCCACGGCTGAGGGTGTCTCGATCTCAAAACGGGCACCGCCCTCCATAACGGGCTTAACGCGGGTGTGGACTTCACCCCGGTCAAGTCTCAGGCGGGTATCTACCATGCCGGCCTTGCCGTACTGGGTCAGGCGATTGAAGATGAGGCGGGAGTTGGGTGAAATCCGGACCTCGGAGCCGTCCGCCAGTTCCACCGTCGCGGTACCGGAGGCTGACAGAATTTCGTCACCCACCCGAATCAGAGCGTTTTCGTCCAGCGGCATCTTCCGGCCGGTGCTGGCGGAGATTAACTGAACCGTGCCGGACACGGAGGTCGCTTTGGCGGGCTGAGGTTGGCGTTTCAACCAGGAAAGCGGAATGCGAACACTGTCGCCGGCAGCCAGGGTGGCTCCGTTGCTGATTCTGTTGTACTGCAGCAGTCGTGCGCCGGTGTATCCGTTAGCGAGCAGCTCGTCGGCTACCTCCCGAAAGCTCTCGCCCGGACGGAGCGTGTAGATCCACTCGGGCATCTGATTAGCGGAAGCGGTATCGGTCTGCCCCGCCGATCCGCGGGTAACGGAAAGCTCGGCGCCTGCCGGGGCCGACCCCAGTGCTATCAGGGCGGAGACCAGCAGGGCAAAAAGCCGGGTGGTGCGGTCAGTCATTGGCTGCCTTCTGAAGTTCCCCGTCTTCGACCGCCGGCGCCGGCGTTTTCATGGCCTCCAGGCGGTAGCCGCGCTGATAGATGGTCTTGATGCGAAATCCATTTTCCGGATTCAGGCCCAGCCTCCGGCGCAGCCGGCTCATGTGGGTGTCCACAGTGCGTGTGTTGATGTCCCTGGCCAGCCCCCAGACACGCTCTAGTAGCATTTCCCGGGTCAACAGTCGCCCCTGGTTCTGGAACAGGAACAGGGTCAGGTCGAAGTCCTTGTCGGTCAGGGTTAGCTGAGTGCCGTGCAAGGCAATGGTGCGCTGCTGGGTGTTGATTTCGAAAGGGCCGTAGCGCAGCACTTCCTTGTCGCTGTCGGGATTGGAGCGTCGGGCCAGCGCATTGATTCTGGCGACCAGTTCGGCGGCCCGCGCCGGTTTCGCGAGATAGTCATCGGCGCCAGCGTCCAGGGCCCGAACGATGTCGGTCTCGCTGTCCCGCTGGGTCAGGAACAGGACCGGAATCGGCCAGTTCAACTGCGCTCGCACATTCTCGAGAACGTCGATGCCGGTCATGTCCGGTATCTGCCAGTCGAGGATCAGCAGATCGTAACTTCTGTGCAAAACGGCGCTCAGAAAATTCTGGCCGGTTGGAAAACTGTCACAGTGGTGACCACGCTCAGACAAAATTGCCTGAATGTGCTGTGCCTGTTCGGTTTCATCTTCAAGCAGAGCAATGCGCATCGACCGTCTCCAGGAAAAGAATGCGTCGTCGAATTATCACAAAATGTGGATCCGGGTTCAGTTTCGTTATGTAGTCTTGCGTAAACGCAGGGCCGGCCTGCCGTTGTCGTCATCAACTGTTTGTCGGCAGGCAGGAAAATTACTGCAGCCCCAGAACCAGCCTTTTTTCCCCTGGCGCCTGACCAGGGGCGAGAAACAGTGGGGGCAGGGTACCGGTTTCTGGCCGGTTCCGTCCTCGGGCCGAGTTTCTTCGATGGGGCGGGTGCCGCGACATTGCGGATAGCGCGTACAGGCATGAAATCGCCCGAATTTTCCGTCTCGCTCGCGCATGGGTGCGCGGCATTTTGGGCAGTGAGGGGAGGACGTTTCGGCGAGGTTGCCGGGGAGCCCTGAAGGAGCGGCGGCCTGACCTTCCGGTCGGTCCATTAGCGCCCGGATCTCCTCCTTGAGCGTTTCAAGGAACTGCCTTGGATCACCCTCGCCACGCCGGATGGTTTCCAGGGTCGCCTCCCACACCGCGGTGCGGTCGGGCTTGCTGACCGATTCCGGCAGGGCGCCGATCAGGGCTTTGCCCTTGTCGGTGGCTCGAATATGCCGGCTGTCCCGGTAGAGGTAATCCCGCTTGAACAGGGTATCGATGATGGCCGCCCGCGTAGCCTCGGTGCCCAGGCCATCGGTTTCCCTGAGGGTTTTTCTGAGCTCCGCATCGCTTACGAAGCGGGCAATGTTGGTCATGGCCGACAACAGGGTGGCGTCGGTGAAATGCTGGGGCGGCTGTGTCTTGCGTTCCGAAACGTGGCTGTTCTCGCAGAATACCGGTTCGCCTTTCTCCAGTCGTGGAAGCGGCGCTTTGTCCGGCTCGGCGCGCTGTTCGCGGAGTTTCAGTTCCAGCGCCTTCCACCCGGGCTCCAGCACGGCGGTTTCTGTGGCACGGAACTGATGATCGGCCACGCGAACGGTCAGCCTGCCTTCACGGTGTATGGCATCGGCGGCAAACTGCATCAGATAGTAGCGGCTGATCAGGCCATAGATGTTTTCCTCGGCCTGGGTCAGCTTGCCGTTAGGTGCCGGCCGTGTGGTCGGGATGATGGCGTGGTGGGCATCCACCTGCTTGTCGTTCCAGGCGGTGGTTTTCCGGTCAAAGTCTGCTGCCTGGCAGGCTTCACTGAGGGCTGGCGCAACCCGCGCTATGGCGCCAACCACCTGTTCCCGTTGGCTATAATGGCCCTCAGGCAAGTAACGGCAATCGGACCTGGGGTAGGTGATCAACTGGTGGCGTTCGTAGAGATTCTGGGCGGTATCCAGCACCTCTTTGGCGCCCATGCGGAACAGCCGTCCCGCTTCAATCTGCAGGGCTGACAGCGACAAGGGCAGGGGCGGCGCTTCGGGGCGATCCCGGAAGCGGGATTCAGTAATGGTGCCGGGCCGGCTCTTGATACTCTCGGCAATCTGATCAGCGACTTCCCGGCTGAGTAGCCGGTTTTCCTCGTCCAGGTGTTCGCGAAACTGCTCGTCTGGCAGCCATCGGGCGTTGAACGGCTGAGTGTCGGCCTCTTCTTCCTGGGCTTTAAACGTGCCCTCAATGCGGAAATAGGGTCTTGGCTGGAAGTTTTCGATGGTGTTGTCGCGCTCCACCACCAGTCCGAGCACCGGGGTTTGTACCCGGCCAACGGAGTAAACGCCTTGTTCGCCCTGTTGCTGGTAACTGAGGGTGTAAAAGCGCGTAAGGTTGAGGCCGTACAACCAGTCTGCCCGCTGGCGCGCCAGGGCGGAGTGGGACAGGCGCCGGAATTCCCGGTTGTCGCGCGGGCTCTGGATGGCGCGGGCTACCGCCGCTGGCGTGAGGTCATTGATCAGTATCCGCTGTACCGGAACGCTGGCCCCGAAATAGCGGAGCACTTCGTCCACCAGCAGTTGGCCTTCCCGGTCCGGGTCGCCGGCATGCACGATGGTCTGGGCCTGGCGGATCAGCGATTCGAGCACCTTGAGCTGCTGGCGCACGCTGTCCTTGGGCATGACCTGCCATTGATCCGGGAACATGGGCAGGTCCTCCTGCCGCCACTTTTTCCAGGCCGGGTTGTAGCGGGCCGGTTCGGCGGGTTCCAGCAGATGGCCGATGCACCAGCTCACCGTAGCCGAGTTCTCCCCGTCGCCACAGCGGATCCAGCCCTGGCCCTTCTGATGCGGGCCGGGGAGGGCGGCGGCTATGGCGCGGCCGAGGCTTGGTTTTTCGGCGATGTAGAGGTGCATGGGGTTTGGGTGTTGGTGAATCGGGATGGGAATGTGGCGCTTTGGCTTTGTGGTGTCAAGGCTCTCCGGCTGGGGTTGTCATGTATAGTAGACTGATAGGTGTGGTGGAGGCGGCTGTGGCGATGGCTTTGCCAAAAGACGCCGTGAACCCATCCCTGGGGGCTTGGTGTTGCCATCCCTGGCAACACACACTTCTGGCAAAGCCATCGCCACACCCGCTTCTGACAACGTGCTATTCGCCTCGTTACTGCAAATACCGAGGCAGGAGTATTAAGACATGAAGATCCAGAACGCCATTGAAACCAAACTGAACGACGCGTTCGACGCGCAGGTGCTTCAGGTGGAGAACGAGAGCCACAAGCACAGCGTGCCGCCGAATTCGGAAACCCATTTCAAGGTGACCCTGGTGTCGCCGGAGTTTGAGGGGCAGATGAAGGTTCGGCGGCATCAGGCGATTTACAAGGTGCTTGCCGAGGAGCTGGCCGGGCCGGTGCATGCGCTGGCTCTGCACCTGTATTCGCCGGAGGAGTGGCAGGCCACCGGGCAGGCGGCGCCGGAGTCTCCGAATTGTATGGGCGGGTCCAAGAAGGATCCGGCGATGGCGGCGCGCACCGCTCAGGGAGAGAGTTGATGAGTCAGTTTTTCCAGATTCACCCGGAGACGCCGCAGAAGCGTCTGATCAATCAGGCGGTGGATATCCTGCGGCGGGGCGGGGTGATTGTGTATCCCACGGATTCCGCCTACGCCATCGGGTGCCACCTGGGTGACAAGCAGGCGGCCGATCGGATCAAGAGGATTCGTCGGCTGGACGACAAGCACAACTTCACGCTCGTGTGCCGGGATCTTTCGGACATCGGGGTGTATGCCAAGGTGGACAACACCCAGTACCGGCTGCTGAAAAATTTCACGCCGGGGCCCTACACGTTCATCCTGGATGCCACCAGCGAGGTGCCTCGGCGGCTGCTGCATCCGAAGCGTCGGTCTGTCGGCGTTCGGGTGCCCGATAACGCCATTGTTCAGGAATTGTTGGGCGAGTTGGGCGAGCCGATCATGAGCAGTACGCTTATCCTGCCCGGTGAAACCGAGCCGATGACCGATCCCTACGAGATCCGGGATACCCTGGAGCACGAGCTGGATCTGATCATCGATGGCGGTTTCTGTGGCCTGGAGGCCACCACGGTGGTGGACTTCACCGGGGACGTGCCGGTGGTCACCCGGGTTGGTAAGGGCGATCCGGCACCCTTCGAGGTGTGAGCCGGCCGATCAGGCCCGGGCGTTCAGGTTGAACGCGTAGCTTCGGGCGTTGCCCGCGGCTTCCAACTGTTCCGCGCTGGCGGTGCGGCGCAGGGTGTCGTAGCGGTGCACCAGGTCCTGCAACCCGTTGAACTGCTCGTTCTCGCTTATCAAGGTGTCCAGAAGCGGGTTGTTGACGCCGTAGGCCTGGTTCAGTTTGAGCGCGTTGTCCATGAAATGGAGCGTGGGTTCGTTCATGCTCAGCCGGCTGAAGGCCTCACGGAAACTCCGGTTCACGTTGAGGTCGTTTTCAATCAAGGCCCGGGTTTTATCCGGGATGTTTCCTTCCACCGCAATGTTGCCGGAATCGTTCTTCGCCACGCTCAGGGCGGTTGCCGGCGGCAGGTTGTACTCGGCAAGTTTGTGCCGCAGCGTTTCCCGAACAAAGGCAAGGTCCTGCCCCACCGTTTGCTTGTAGTCGGCCATGGCCAGCCTGCGTGCTTTCAGCCGAGCCAGGTCCGCCTGGCTGTTTTCCGAGGGTGTGAACCGGTCATCGCCGGGTGAGGGCTCAACCTCTACCTTCGCGCCTCGGGCCTTGTCCGGCGCGGCTTCCTGGCCGGTGGCCGGAGCCTGGCGTTTTTCCATGGCCTGCTGGAACTGGGTGCTCGCCCGGATCAGGGAAGTCAGTAGGGACATGGATGGCTTTCCTCCTTCGGCGCGCCGGATTGCGGCGACCGGGAAATCTGCGTTGCACATTCGGGTTCTCCCGAAGGTAATGCAGATTTCAGGCCAGAATGGAAAGAAAGCGTTTGAATGCTTGGGGCAGTGGTCGGTCAGCCCCGATGGTCAGAAACGAACGGGTTGGTTTTCCGCTCCTGCCCGAAGGTGGACATGGGCCCATGGCCGCAGATGAACTGCACATCGTCGCCAAGGGCGAAGAGCTTTTCCCGGATGGACCGGATCAGAGTGTTGTAGTCGCCTTTGGGAAAATCCGTGCGGCCGATGGAACCGTTGAACAGTACATCGCCCACCTGGGCCAGTTTCGAGTCGCGATGGAAGAACACCACGTGGCCCGGCGTGTGGCCAGGGCAATGCAGCACCTCGAGAACCTCATTGCCCACGGTGACGGTGTCGCCGTCCTCAAGCCACCGGTTCGGCCTGAAAATCTCCGGTGCCGGAAATCCGAACATCTGTGCCTGCATGGGCAGGCCCTGAATCCAGAAATCGTCTTCCCGATGCGGGCCCTCAATGGGCAGGCCCGAGGCCTTTGCTAGTTCGGCGGTGCCGCCTGCGTGGTCAATGTGGGCATGGGTGAGCAGGATTTTCTCCATCGTCACGTCCTCTTCTTCTACGGCGGCCCGGATGCGTTCCAGATTGCCGCCCGGATCCACCACGGCTGCCTTCATGGTTTCCGTACACCACAGCAGGGTGCAGTTCTGTTCGAAGGGCGTTACGGGAATCACTCGGTATTTCAGGGACATCACCTGCCTCACGCTGTAGACTTTTGCGCAAGTTTAACAAGGTATGAGGGGAAGGTGAGCCATTGAACGGTTACCTGCAGAAAATCGCCCAGGGACAGGCAATCAACTACGAGGCGTTCTTGCGGCAGCTGCCTGAAGCCTTTCGCCGCCGGCATCGGGAAATTTTCAGTCCCGAGAAGGTTGGCGCTAACCGTTGGCTCATTACAGTTCTGGATGAACCTGCGTTCGCAGAACTATGCCAACAGGCGCCAGCACCGGTGAGCCGAGTTGATGCCGCCAGGAAAGGCGACTCTCACCGCCACGGCACCGATGTGAGTTTTCTCCTTGTCTACCACCAAGCGATGTCTGGGCAGCGACCGGATTCGGTGGTGATTGCCGGGAACTCTACGGATATAGGCTTTACACCAGCAAATCAGGTGCTGGTGGTGGAAAACGAGCGCAATTTTTATCACTACCGGCAGATGCTGGGGTTCGGTAGTGAGTGTCTTGGCGAGGCACTTGACGTGGCAAATTGCGATGTCGTGCTCGGAGGTGGTAACCGAATCAACCGGGCGGAAGTCCTGGGCTGGCTGAAAAGTTACGACAGGGTATTGTGTGCCTTCGATTACGATGTTGGCGGCCTGCAGATGTATGCCTCCATGTGCTCCGTTCTTCGACTCAAAGCCTGCTTCCTGCAACCCAGCGACTGGCAGCCTTGGCTCGCCCGGTTCCGTAAAACCCCAGACACGACTGAAAGGTTTACAAAGGCCCTCACGCTGGCGGAAGATCTCGGGTTTACGACCCTGGCGCAGGCCTTCCGGACCACCGGCAAATTCATGGAACAGGAGATGATTCTGGATGAGTGATTCACAGGCGAGCGCAAGCACTTTTACCTTCGGCATTCGCCGCCTGGTGCTGGTGGACTCTGCCGGCTTCTGTTACGTGGAAATTCCGGTGGACAACCACGGTCTGATTCTGGGGCCGGGCAACCTGGGCAAATCCAGCCTGTTGAACTCTTTGCGCCTGTTCCTGTTGCCGGAAAACAACTTCAAGAACAGCCGCAAGAAATTCGCCTTCCGGAACGCGAGCGCGGGTAGCTTCTACACCAACGAGGAAAGCTATCAGCACTATTTCCCCAGCCAGTTCAGCTTCCTGATTATGGAAGCGGAAAACCCGGCGGGCACCCATTGCCAGATCCTGTATCGGGACAACGCCAGCCAGCTCAGCTATGGCCGGGTCTTTGTGCCTGTGAGCTACGACCAGCTGCGGCCGCTGTTCTGGAACGGCGATGATGAAGACGGCATTGGCCAGGCGGTGCCGGAACTGTCATTCAGTCGGCTGTCGGAGGCGCTGAAAAAACTGTCGAAAGAGACGAAACTGGTCAACGATCCGACCAAACTGAAGTCCATGCTCTACAGCAGCGAGCTGATGAACGCGGATGCGGTACGCTATTCCGTGTTGCCCCTGGGCGAGTCCGACGAGCGCCGGGTGCAATCGCTGCGTACGCTGATTTTGCTGCTGTTCGAGATGAAAGCCGACGATCAGGCCATGGCCAATGCGGTGGCCAGCATCATCGAGGCGGACAAGAAGTTTGCCGACGACGCCTTCGATTTCAACATAGACGATTTCCTGAATCGCCACGATCAGCTTAAAGAGCAGCAAAGCCAGCTCAACCGCATCGAGAAAGAACGGCCGCGCTTCGAAAAGCTGAACCGCGACTACCAGGCCTACCAGACTCTGCTGCGCAGTCAGCACGAGTTCGCCGCCTTCCGAGATGGCGTGACCAACGCCCTGGCCGACATTGCGGCCAAACGCCGGGTGGCGCTCGAAGCCTACAACGAACAGAACGACACCCTGCGCCATGTATTGCAGACCCTGAAGAAGCTGGAACAGGAGGCCAGTGGCTTGAAGGGCGAGATCCGCTCTGCCGAACGACGCATCAAACAGGCGGAACAGAACCAGAAAGATGGCGAACTTCTGGTCTCGCAGTATGGTGATATGACGCTCCAGGAAATTGCGGAGATCCAGAACGAGGAACTGGAAGGCAAGAGAGGCCACCTGGCGGCCCTTAAGAGCGCCGCCCAGGCCGAGATTCGCCTGGAGCAGATCCAGCGCAAGAAGCAGGATCTGGAGCGCCAGCTTGAAAGCCTGAAAGACCGGGAAAGCAAACAGCAGTGGCAGCTCCAGAACCAGCTGGATGAAGCCACCGCTGCGCCCCTTCGGGCCGTTGACCCGAGGCTGATGATGGCGAGCCCGGGCCAGGATCTGGATTCGGACAGCAAGGCCACCATTGAAGCCTTCGCCCGTCTGTTTGCTCCCAACGAGCGCGGTTTTGACTGGTTTGATATCGAATACCAGGGCCAGCCGGCCCGACACACCAACTTTGCCGAGCAGCGCCAGCACATCGAAGGCGAGTTGAACGGGCTTGAAAAAGAGCGCTCGGAACTGGCCGATACCGCGAATCAGGAACACGACCGGCCCCGGCTGATCGAGCGCACGGAGAAAGAAATCCGGTCAATAGAGAAAGACCTGGAAACGCTTCAGCGCTACCCGGGGGCCGCCTCCACGTTAAAAGATGCCGTCGAGGAGAAACAGGCAGCGGAAGAACAGCTTGCCAAACTGGACGAGCAGGCCCGGCTGGAGCAGGAAAAGCAGGACGCGGTGCAGCAAAAAGCCGCCAAGGCAAAAGCGGAGAAAGACCGCGTTGAAGAGCGGGAGCGCGAGCTGGCAGCCCTGAGCAAAAGCGTCGGCACGGTGGAACACCGTTTCCCGCACCTGAAAACGGTGGAAGCGGAGCAGCCGGTGGACATTGAGCGCGTGTCGGCCGCCGCCTTCGACGACCTGCAAACTCAGCTGGACGATCTTGAAAAACGCCGGCTCGCCATCCTTGGAAGCCTCAACCAGTTTATCAACTTGGGAATCCACGAAGATAAAGACGGCGAGCTGCAGAAGGACAGCCCCGCCACCTCGGTGATCCGCGAAACCTTCAAGAGCCTCGCAGACCTGTTTGCCGGTATGTCCGAGCGTTGGCGGGTACTGGAAGAGCAGGTGTCGATTCACAACGAAACCGTCGCCAGCTACCGCCAGGCCCTGAAATCCAACCACGAACACATCGCCCGCTTTGAAGCCCAGCTCAACCGGGAGCTGGACGGCGTGCGCATCAACGATCTGGTGGAAATCCGGGTGGATATCCACACCGACCCGAAATTCCGCAACCTGGTGGAAGAAGCCAACAACATCGACCCCTACGGCAACCAGCTGCAGTCCGACGCCTTCTACGATCGCCTGCGAGTGTTTGTGGCGGATTTCTTCGGAGAGCACGGCGGGAGCAAGCGCCTGACCATGGACAAGGTGATCACCGGTATTTCCTACCGCACCCGCAAGGAAAACGCCGCCAACCTGGACAAGAAGGGCCAGTCCACTTCCACCACCGCGCTGATTAACCTGGAGCTGGTGTACCGGTTGCTCAAGCGGGTGCTTTACCCGGGCATACAGCTGTCGTTCCCCATGGTGCTTGATGAACTGGCCAGTGTGGATATCAGCCAGATGCCGTCTTTGCTGGAGCGCTTACGCAAACAAGGTTTCAACCTGTTCTCCGCGGCCACCCACAGCGCCAGTGCCGAAGTCATCTACCTGATTGGCCGGCATCTGGAAGTAGGGCAGATGCGCACCGCGCGGCCCTACAGCAAGGAACGCACGCTGGTATTCTGGGGCGGCGCCGAAGGTTTTACCGGCGGAGAGGCCCTGAACCACTGGGCCGACCACACCCAGAACAGCCTGCTGGAGCCGGTGGATGAGTAAACGCTTCAGCACCCTGGACACCACCCGGCTGCTGTTCGAGCACCCGAAGATCCTGTTCCGGATGATCGAGCGCATGGACCGCAACGAGGCTCGCTACATTCTGGAGAGCGATCTGGTGGCCGAGGTGATGGACTACACCCGCGGCCTTGGCAAGGCCGACCGGGAGCGGGTGCGGCTGGCGCTAAATACCGACAACCTGTTTCGCGGCGGCCTGATCATCGACATTATCAAGGCGGAGGGCGAGCGTCGCCTGGTGTTCCAGGACGCGCTGATCAACCTGATGCGGGCGTGCAACGCCTCGCTTTACCAGGAGCTGACCGATGCGCGGCTTCGCGGCCACCTCGTGACCCTGCGCGATGTACGAGACCGCCTGGAGACCAGCAGCTTCAGCGATGCGGACCCGGACTATACCGAACTGCGGGAGGACTTGAACGAGCGAGTCAGCCAGCTGATCGGCCTGCTGCGCCAGAACGTGCTGCGCATGCAGACCATCAGCGCCCAGCTGGCGGACCTCTCCGGCGATGCCAGCCGGGCACCGGAAAAGTACCTGGAGTTTCGCCAAAACCTGTTCGAGCAGATCGTCACCCTGTACGAGCGGCACATCAAACCCACGCTGGTGTTCCTGAACCCGGATACCCGGCTGCCCGATGGCAGCAACCTGTTCGAAACTCTGGAAGCCATGGTGCGCCAGCTGGAAAGCCACGACGACCACAGCCTGGCGGACCAGCTGTTCCGTTCTTCCATCAGCCTGAACGCCCTGTACAAGCCGATTCAGGCGGTGGCCCAGGAGGTGGAGCACTTCCTGCGCAAGACCCGCCGGGGCATGGCCCAGTACAACGCCATGGAACACTTCTACGGCAAACTGCGGGCATTGAAAGACGACACTGAAACCCTGAGTCTGCGCCGTAAATGGCTGGAAGGCGGGGACTTTGCCCGCAGCACTGGGTTCCTGGTGGGCCTGCGGGCGCAGCAGCGGCCCAAACACTATGCGTTTGGCGAGTCGTCCAGCTATTACCAGCTGTTGTTCAGCGAACTGGACCTGCGCCTGAACGACCTGCGTCGCAAAGCCGAAGTGCCCGTGCTTGAAGAGGTGGCCGGCAGTGGCCGGGAAAGCCGAATCGATGTCCAGCGCATCAACCAGTTGTACCAGTGGCTGGAAACGCTCGAATTGCGGCCCACCGCGGACCTGGTGAGGGAGCTCCACGGGCGACTGGATGGTTTTATTCCCGGCTACCGATTCCCGGATTTGCTAGCGGCCCTGAATCGACTGGTGAATGCGCCGCCAGAAGGGCTACAGGTGATCACCACCAACCGCTTCCGAACCCTGGAACAGGCGCCGGAAGGCGAGCAGTTCGTGTACCGAAAACGCCGACTTGAAACCGACCCTACCGAATCGAAACAAGAGCCAGATCATGCCTGAATTGTCAGAAACCGAGGAGTTGAGGAACACCTCGGAGGCCCCAGAATCCGTGAGCTTCGACGAGATCCTGCCCGCGCATAGCGCGGCCGTTTATCGCGAGTTCCAGGCCGGCCGGGTGATCGTGCGGGACGTATGGGACAGCAATCGCTCGGAGCTGCGGGCCAATCCGCTCTACAACCTGCTGTATAACCACCTCTCTCATTTCCGGACATTCTACGAGCACCTGGGCAGCGAACTGGTGTTCAACGAGACCGGTGCTTTCTTCTTCCTGAAAGAAAGCAGCGACGACGAGAGCGAGGAGCACGACGAAAACGCCTTCCGCGTGCAAGTGGTGTTGCTGCTGATTGGTCGCTACTTTGCCCGAAGCGGCCGGGACCTCGAGTACCTGGGGCGGGCGGATGCCGGCTTGAAAGGTCAGGACCTCGCGGCGCTGGCCGCCGATGAGGAGTATCAGGACATCCTCAGGGCGGCCCGGTTCGAGAAGGGGATGACAGAGGCGCTGGATTACCTGGACAAACGGAACCTGCTGTTCAGGGCAGGGGCGGATCGGTGCTTCCTGAGTTCGGCGGGCCTTTATTTTCTCAACGAGCTGGTACGCGAATACGAGCAGAGCTAGCCTTCGGTTGCTAACAGCTGTAGATCCTCGCTAATCTTGGAGGCGCTGGTATCTGGCCGGATCAGGAGGCGTGCAGCACCGTCCCGGTCGAACACGTAAACAGCGCTGCTGTGGGAGACATTGTAGTTGCCCTCGGCGTCCGGTTCATCGTAGCCAAAGGTGGTCCGGTAGCGCTTTGCCAGCTCCCGCAGTTGCGGCTCGGTGCCGGTGAGCCCTTCAATCCGGTCCCCGAAAAAACGCACATACTCTTGCAGTCGTTCCGGTGTATCCCGTTTCGGGTCTACGCTCACGAACAGTGTCTGCACATCCTCCTGAATCGGGTCGGGCAGGCCCCTGGTGGCCTGGGAGACTTTCTGCAGGGTGGTTGGGCACACGTCCGGACAGGACGTGAATCCGAAGAACAGCAGGCGAATCTGGCCGGCGGACTTCTCCTGGCTGACCGGCTTGCCTTCATCGTTCACCAGTTGAAATTCCAGGTCTGGCATCAGTCCGCTGATGTCCTTGCCATTCCAGTTCTGGCTCGAATCGGAACAGCCAGCCAGGATCACCAGCGCGGCCATGGCCACTGTCAGCCACAGGCTTCGCGTGTATCTGCGGAGGCTTGCTGCCGTCATTGTGGGAGCTCCTGTTGTCGCGCGGCCAGCGAGTTGTACCTGTCATCCTCCTGCATCGCCCGCCTCAGAATGATCAGGATACCCACGATGCTCATCATCGCCGGCGGTATCCAGGTGAGTAGCCCGCCAAAGAGCTGGTCGGTTTCCGGGGCCATGGGCCAGGCCCGGCCGCACACCTCGTAGACGTCGTAAACCATGCTTCGCGAGAACACGATCATGGCGCCCAGGATCATCTGGGGAATCGCTACCAGAGCCAGAATGAGGATGCGTTTGCCGTGGCCGAGTGCGTTGGTAACGGTCGGCGAGCGGGGATCAAAAATCAGCCACCAGAACAGCAGGCCGTCCAGCAGCATGCTCCAGTTCATCACCCAGTAAAGCGAGCGGCTGAGCATGGCATCGAAGTGAATCGGTGGCCACAGCCAAAAGTAGATCAGCCCCACAAACAGTACGGGCGCGATGACAGGATGTTGCAGCCAGCGGTACGCCACGCCCAGAGGCCTAAGCCAGGGTAACGCCGGGCCGGGTATGCGCCGGGACCAGAAGCGCAGGATGGGCAGCGGGTTGGAGAGGGCGATCAGGATCGGGCCCAGATGGTGCAGTACCAGATGCTGGGCGCGATGCACGAAGAACATGTATTGAGAGTAGTAATCGAAACGGGTCTGCATCACCCCGTAACAGAGCAACACGCCCAGAACAAAGGTGACAATCCGCCCGGAGCCCGGCCGCTCGGTTTCCGGCATGCGAATCAGCGCCACGCCATACAGCGCCAGCACCAGCCCGAATGAGAGAATGGTGATGGGAGAAAAATCGTACGGCAACAGGTAGTCGAAGGCTGTCATGGTACGTCCATCAATACATCAAGCCACGAAGGTAGCCTATCAAAAGTCTCAGCTCCAGCCAGATTGCCCCTGGCCCTGGCTGGCGCACCGGGATCAACATCAACAATGGCCACCACTGGGACACCCGCTGCCATTGCGCTCCCACTGGATGGTGGTGTGATGAATATCGAATTCGCGACGTAACACCGACGCGGCTGTCTCGAGGATCTGGTCGTCACCGGCCGGGTCCGGCTTCACCAGATGGACTGTCAGCGCCGTTTCTGTGGTACTCAGGGGCCAGATATGAAGGTGATGGACAGACTGGATGCCCGGCAGGTTTTCAAGGCGCTCCTGAACAGTGGCGGGATCAATTCCCTTGGGCACGGCATCGACTGCAAGCGTTACCGAGTCCTTGAGCAAATGCCAGGTGC
Source organism: Marinobacter sp. (assembly GCF_041984545.1). Taxonomy (GTDB): domain Bacteria; phylum Pseudomonadota; class Gammaproteobacteria; order Pseudomonadales; family Oleiphilaceae; genus Marinobacter. The sequence goes on from NZ_JBHIXV010000007.1 coordinate 127,480, forward strand.
CTACAAAGATCACGGCGGCAATCACCAGGCTGACCGCGGGGTCAATCCAGGTAAGGCCGGTAAACATCAGAACCGTGCCGGAAATCACCACCCCCACCGAGACCGCGGTATCCGCGGCCATGTGCAGGAACGCCCCGCGAATGTTGATGTCGCCTTTCTGTCCCCTGATGAACAGCAGCATGGTGGCGCCGTTGATAACAACGCCGATACCGGCGACCACGATCACCGTGAGGCCCGCAACGTCTGACGGATTGCTCAGCCGCTGGATGGCCTCCCAGGTAATGCCGCCCACGGCGGCAATCAGGAACAGGGCGTTGAACAGCGCGGCGAGGATGGTTGTTTTCTTGAGCCCATAGGTCCGGCTGTAGGTTGCCGCCTTACTGGCGAGCCAGCTTGCAAGCCAGGCCATGATCAGCCCCATCACGTCACTCAGGTTGTGCCCGGCATCCGCAACCAGCGCCAGTGAGCCGGACAGCACGCCGTACACCGCTTCAATCACCACGAACAGGGTGTTGAGAACAACCGCGAGGGCGAACGAGCGATTATGGGTATCGAAATGATGGCTGTGGTCGTGATGGTGGTCGTGCATGGTTACCCCTTGGAAAATCAGCGATGGCCATGTTTTAAACCCTGTAGTAACTATAGGGTCAAATGGAAACGGTCGTCGAAGGGGGCGGCGGTTTGGAGGGATGGTACCCCCGGCAGGTTCCACACTAATGTCCCAGTTAGTCTCAGAACGCCCCATATGGTAACTAACCAACTGTTTTTCAAATAAAATAATTGTACGATTTGATTTTGGTGGTATCGTTGAGTAACAAGTATGCCCATCTAACGACAGGTGTTTTGAGGGGTAGGATGATGGGTAGATTGAAAGGTGGAGCTAGACGATGCCAAAAAAAGTGCCTGAAATGAGTCCCGCTCAAGTTCGCAATCTACGCCATGGGGTGGTGAAAAAGGACAGTAAAACGCGAAAAGCTGGAGAGCCTTGTGTTGCTTATCACAGGGTGGGTGGGGTAGACGGTCTAGTTTTGCAATGTCGTCCGCCAGCGGCTGGACAGGAAATCGGCTCACGCTCTTGGCTTCTGGTCACGACGGTGGGCCTACGTCGTCGCGAGATTGGCCTGGGAGGCTATCCCGATGTGAGCCTAGGAGAGGCGCGAGAGCAGGCCCGCCAGAAAAAGGAGGAAATCCGTAATGGCGTAGATCCCGTTGAACAGAATCAAGAGCGAAAGGCCAGAGACCGTGAGCGTCAGCGGAAACAAGTCACCTTCGGAGAGCTCGCGGAGGAATATTACAAGATTAAAGAGGTGACTTTTCGCGGCAAGAACCCGCAGCGGCAGCGAAACCGCTTACGGAAGTCAATTGATCGATGTCTAGGGGAGATTGGTGATACCCAAATCGGCGACCTCACCGTTGAGGACGTAGTACGAGTTCTGAATCCGCTATGGACCACCCAAACACCAACGGCCACCAGAATTCGTCAGACTATTGCCCAGGTCTGGAAGCTGGCGGCATCTCGCAACTTGGTTTCCGGGAAGAATCCTGCAGATTGGGACGACAATTTGGATGGCTGGCTGCCACCGGCAAAGCGTATCCATCACACTAAGCATAAACCTGCGATGCGGCATCATGACTTGCCTGAGTTTATGAAATTCCTGCTGGAGCGAGACACGATACCCGCCCGCGCACTGGAGTTTCAAATACTGACTATCGCCAGGCCGACAGAGGTTCAGTTTGCTGAATGGCCGGAAATCAATCTCGACGAGGGAACTTGGACGATCCCAGGCTCGAAAATGAAGAACAGAAATCCGAATGAGCTCCACGTGGTGCCTCTGGTGCCGCGGGCAATAGAAATCCTACGGAGCATGCCTCAGTCGGGCCGTTACGTATTTCCGGGTTATAAAGGAAAAGAGCAGATTAGCGAGAACGCGTTGAACAACACGGTGAAGGCAATTCATCAAGAGTCTCTGAAGTCTGGCGGCAAAGGATTTATGGACCCTCGGTATAACAAGATCGCGTGCGCCCATGGAATGAGAAGCTGCTTCAAAAATTTTGCTGCAGCTAGGACAGATTTTGATGATGTGGTCTCCGAGCTCAGTTTGGCGCACCTGGACAGCGATGAGACCCGAGCAGCTTATCTGAGCGAGCAGATCTTGGATCGTCGCCTTCAACTGCTCAACGCCTACTCCAGGTATGCATACACAGGAAAATTGCCACGGAAACGCCAGCGCAAGGATTATTAACCAAAAATCCGGAGTTTCTGCACTTTTCTGGCAATTACACGCGCCAACCGGTCCTTGTTACCGATTAACTTATTGAGTACCAATTAATCGGAATGAGGTACATAACGTGTTCTACAGCATCAAAGAAGTCAGCGAGCGTTACGGGGTTGCTCCCAAGTCCATTTGGCGTTGGATTCGCGAAGGGCGCTTTCCGAAACCGCTCAAACTTTCACCTAAAACCGCTCGTTGGCGCGAGGCCGACTTGCAAGCTTATGAGGAGGGCCTCAAAAAGTAGCGGTCTGAAAATCTCGATTGGCCATAATAATGCTAATGGCGGGTTCTGTTCGTTTCGAACCCGCCACACAGTACCGCTCTTTTCATCGCATCATGATTTTTCCGGCCTCCGGTGGCCCTGCTATTCCGGAACAGCGGGTGTGTTGGCGGGAAGCAAGCACGCTGTTTCCTCTCCCTCTCAGTTCGACGCTGTAGTGCCAGTTTCTCTCGTTGAATCTCGTCCTGATGTAATTGCTGCTTGAGTTGGCGTAATACCGCTTTGGCGTTCGATGCGTTGCGAAGCTGGCGGGCCAAATTCCTGCATGCCTCCGCGTTGCCTGCTCGGGCACCCCTGGCGAGTGCCAGAAGGTGAGGGAGGTTCTTGGGTTCCAATATGCCGGTTTTCATGCGTTCGTTCCTCAGGTTTTATTGTTGGTTGACCTTCAGCAACATTGATTTATCGACGCTTCAAAGCCTAGTGGAGGATGATGGCCATAAACCTTTTGAAATGTGATCAAATGTGGCAGCGTCTGAATTCCAGGGTTTTGTCGCCACTTTATCGAGGAGCATATGAAGAACAGAATCAGAGTTACACTTCCGCCACTCGATGTGTTCTTCCTGCCGCACGTGTCTGATTTTCTGCGAATCGCGCTCGGCGACTCAGGTTCGTTTCCCCGGTTGGTAAAGACAATGGCGAATGCTGCCGGGGTTGAGGCACCGCATCTGAACACGTTAAAGAAAGCTGAGCAGCAGCCAGTAACGCCCAGCACCGCGATGAAAATTAAACGCGTCTGGCGCGCAAGTATTCCCGACAAGCAATTCCTGGAATCAATCGAAGCTGCAGTGGAGCCATGGAACGGCCTCCAACTTAAGAACAATGGCTCCTCGTGGGTAGCTGCACTGGCGGGTGCTGACAAGTCGAAAATTGGCTCGGCCCTCAAAGGATCCAGGGTAGCCAGCTTCCTTGAGCAGCGGATGGCCCAAGAGAAGGCTTTTCTCGACTGGGTCAAACAGGAGACCAGCCGACAGCCGAATAAACAGCATAACCCCGTCGTCTGGATTCGACGCGGGCAAGAGTTCTTGAGGGAGCACACCCTGGTGGATCCGGAACTCATCTCCTTGATCGCCGAGATCGACCACACAACCAGAAATCCAGAAAGCGTAGAGTGGCTTCGGGGGAAGTGCATACTGCGAGTGGTTAACCACCAACTGCGAGTTGATTTCTACTACACTCTGCTTTGTGAGTTGGCTTTGGATGTGGCCGATTATCTTGTTGCGCATGGGGCGTATGAAACGCACAAACAACAGTTGGTCGATCAGGGATTTGTGGGAGATATTGCTCCCCTAGCATCGGCTCAGGAAGCTCCATCAGAAAGGGACAGACCCTTAATTCGGCTATTTGAGGTTTGGAAACATCAATTGTCTGCGCTTAATGGTTGTGACTTCAGCTATAGACGAATGGCCAGCTACTTGCCTTTGCCCGGAGACTGCTCTGAGGAAGAGTTTGCTTCTCGTGCATTTGAAACCCCTGCGGATCATAAGTACGGAAAGCTGAAGCGCTGGCGCAAAGGCACGATTCCCGATTTATCCGATTTTGAAACATTCATTGCCAGGCTCTGTGCTGGCCACGACTCAGACCATTATCTGGCGTGGATGAAAGCTCAGGTTGCGCTGGCATGGGGGCGATTGATCGATGAGGAAGAAGATGCCCTTGCCTCAATTGCCACTACGCATCCAGATCTTCAATGTTTCAACGCCATCGGATCCTACAGCACATACTGGAACTGTTATCAAAAACAGGCCGCCGACATTTCAGCGGCCTGATCTTGCATCGCTATTTACCCTTGGAAGGGGCGTTCCCTCGGCCTCCTCCAGATGGCCGGCCGGTTGTGCTTGGCCAATTGCCACCCGGATGACCGTTGGAGGGGCGAGAGCTACCTTTACCTTTTGACATAGGAATCTACTCCAGTTCTTGAGTTTGTTTTAAGGGGTTGCATCGTGAGCCACTATTGTTTGGTCAGATGCCAACCCGTTTGGTAGGGGCATTCATATACCCGCAAATGAATGTGGTTTTCGCAACCAATGATCTTTGCCCGAGCCTCTGCTCCCACCTTAGTTGAATACAGCTCCTTGGTTTCTCCGTCGCTATCGGTGCAGAACTCGCAGGGTTTACTGGGTGTGTATCGCTCCTTGGGGGTTAAATGCCAATGTTGGCATTGAGGACACCGGTAATATGTGAAATCTTGACCGTAGAACAGGCTCGCGTGGTCGGAAGCGCTCCAAGCCTCATATTCACAGTCGTAGGCTGCCAGTGGTTTGCCTGTTCGTTTGCTGACGCAACTGTCGAATGTGTGTCTCATCGGGTACTCCAGTTCAGATTGTGGATTTGCGTTTTCCAGGCAATGAGCTCTCTCATCACCTAAAGCGATCATCGGAAATCTGAACTGGCGCGGGGAGGGGGCTCGGCCTGTGAAATTTTCCAAAGAACCCCACCCGAACAATCGGAGGATCGTTTATCGACGATTTCGTGACCTCGTTTTCGTGACTCGTGAAACCACTCGCCGCCCTCCGCGTGTCCGGTCTTGGATCAGCCCAAGGCGACCGAACCAATGCCGCTCTTTCCCGAGAGCCTTAATCATGAGTCGCATGGCACGGGTGTAATCAGCCATGGTTGACGGAGCGAAGCCCTCATTGTCGAACCAGGCGTACTTGAGGTACTCCATGTGTTTAAGCTTAATCTGGTTGCAGTACCGAACCGCCGGAAACTGGGCCTCAATAGCATCAGCCATCGTCTGAATGCGTCTTACTGTGCGGCTTTTGGTCGACTCAGAGGCGTCTTCGTGCCACTTGATATTCTTTGTAATGTCCCGAATGTTCATCAGTAGCCCCCGATATAAGAAGAGGCTACCTGAGGACGCCCATGCCCCAGGACACGAGCGACCTTTTCACGGGCGATGCGAGAGTTATGGTGATTTCTGGTGTATGGAAGCAGGTTGAAGGGGTGGCGTATCCTGT
>NZ_JBHIXV010000008.1:0-125673 GCF_041984545.1 Marinobacter sp.
GGCATTCTGATTGCGGGATTGGAGGGCTATTTGGAGTGTTTATGAAAGATCCGGGCTAGTTAAACCTCTTTTATTCGCCGCTCTGCTCACTGCAGGCGCAGGCACCGTTCACGCGGCACCGGACGCCCGCCAGGTACTGGCGGTTTCACCGATTGACGATATTGTCGCGCAGTACCCGGCCATGATGAGCCAGGGTATCCGCCAGGGACTGAAACAGAGCGGCCAGCTGCCACCGGTGGTGGCGGGCACTATCGGTACTCTCGTCAGTAACAGCTTCAGCGCCGCCGATATTGAGCAGCAGATTGTTGCCGACCTTGGTGAAAAGCTGACCCCGGCCCAGCTGCAGGCCGTACACGACTGGTACCAGACACCGGTGGCCCGTAAGATCTCGGCCGCAGAAATTGCCGCCTCGTCCCCTGAAGCCTGGCAGACCATCCAGGCTCGCGCCCCGGAGCTCAACGAGAGGTTCAAGGGCACCCGGAAAGCGGAGATGTTTGACCGCTTTGATCGCGCCGCCCGGGCAACCGAGAGCGCCGTGGACACCACTATTGCCGTGCAACTCGGGTTGGCCTCGGCGTTGGCCGCCTTCAGCAACGATTCGGCCAACCACGAGCAGCTTCGCCAGCGCATCGAAAGCCAGCGTAGTATGCTCAGCGGCGTGGTTGGGCAACAGGTTTACGACAGTTATCTGTACACCTACGAAAATATCGGCGCCCAGGAACTGGAGCTGTATCTGAAGTTTCTGGAAAGTCCTGCCGGTGCGGCGTTTTCACGGGTAGTGACGAACAGCATCCAGCAGGCCATCACCGAACCGGTCGTCAGTATTGGTCAGCAGATGTCCCGCTTGCTACGGCCGGAGACCTCAACCGGCCAGTGATGGCAGACAATTGGCGTTGCTGGAGGATTTGAACAAACCTCCAATCCGGTCCACGCTCTAGAGAGATCTTCACGGAACTCGCCAGAGCCCAGGCCGGGGGAACGCCATGGACTTCAACGCCTATCAGAACGCCTTGTCCTCGCAGCTTCGGGGATACGAATGCCCGTTCCCGGAGCAGGAGTTTGCCAACCGCCTGGCCCGGGTCCGCGACCGGATGGTGCGGGAGGATTTCGGGGCGCTGCTGCTGACCGACCCCTCCGATATCTTCTATCTTACCGGCTACAGTACCTTCGAGGTCTCCGTGCACGTAGCGCTGGTGGTGACCCATGAGGAGCTGCTCCTGCAGGTGCCGTCCATCGAGATGGGTCCGGCCATGGTGACCACCCGGGTGGCCCGGGTGGTCGGCTACCGTTGGGAGGGGATCGGCGAAGTCCTCGAGCCGCTGGTGCAGGCGCTCAACAACGGTATCGAAACGGTGGGTATTGATGCCTGGCACGGCTCACTGCGCCAGGGCGTTCTGGAAGGTCTCAGGGCGAGAATGCCTTCGACCCGGTTCCAGAACAATGGTGGCCTGCTGAAAAAGGTGCGGATGGTTAAATCCGATGCCGAACTCGACTTTCTCCGGGAGAGTGCCCGTATTACGGCCGAGGGACTGGCTGCAGCGGTGGCCGCCGTTCGCCCCGGCATGACGGACAACGCCATCGCTGCGGTGGGCGCCACCGCCCTGCTGGAAGCGGGTAGCGAATTCATGAGTATGCAGCCGATTGTCACCACCGGCAGGCGCAGCAGCGTGATTCATTGCAATCACCGGCGCACCGTCATCGAGGAGGGCGACCCGGTGTTCCTGGAGTTCGGCGCGGCCTGGCACCGGTACACCGCGCCCATGATGCAGACCGTGGTCGCCGGCGGCCGGCCGTCGGCGGAGATGCAACGGGTCCACGACGGCTGTCGTCGCATCGTGGATAGCCTGCTGGCTACCGTACGCCCGGGCGTCAGCTTCGATCACGCCGCCCAGGAAGCCGAGCGGGCTCTGGCGCCGCTAGCGGATTCGGTGTTCTTCTCCGGGGTATTCGGCTACACCGTGGGCGCGCAGTTTCCGCCATCCTGGGTGGAGGGCTCGGGGTTCATTGCCCGTGGGGGTAACGTCGAGTTCCGGCCCGGCATGGTGTTCCACCTGCCGATATGCCTCCGGATTCCCGGCCAGTGGGGGATTGGCTGCAGCGAAACCATTGTGGTGACCGAGCAGGGGGCCGAAACCCTTACCGAGAATCCGTGGCAGCTTGGCCAGGCGTCCGTATAAGCCGAAGGTCCAACAGGAAGACCGACCGCGGCGCTGGCAGTTGCACCGCAAACAGTCCCAGCCGGCGAATCCGGTCCATGTCCATGCGCCGCTGCCGCGGGGCACTGGCCACCTCTTGCAGGGTCAGTTCGAAAGTATTCAGTCCCGGCGCCAGCGTCAGTTGGGTGTTAAACCGGTCGCCGTAGGCGTTCGTTCCCCGATCATGGGCCACATCATTGATGCGCAGGGTCATTGTCAGTGATTCCGGGTCGGGGTTGAACAGGGTAATGGCCAGCCGGTCGTAGCCTCGCCAGTCCGATGGCAGGTTGTGGAGTGTGACTCCGGAGTAAAGCGCTGTGCCCAGGTCCAGTCGCAGACTGTAGGGGTGCTCGACGGTGTGTTGCCGGGAGAGCACGGGGTTGCCGCCCCAGAAGGGGGCGGGGTTGTCCCGGCCAAAATCATACAGTAGCGGCAGTTGTTGATGGACCTGCCATTGGCGGGCTGCAACCACGCCGGTGGCGCCCAGCTCGAGGCACAGCAACAGCGCGACAATGCCGGCCATCAGACGCTCACCCGGGGTAGCAGGCGCTTCCCGGTACAGCAGCGGTCGCCCGGCCAGGACCAGCCAGCTGCCAATCAGGTTGCGTAGCAGGTCGTGGCCGTCGAGGTCGCGACCATGGCTGGATTGGATCAGTTCAATGACCAACCCGAGCCCAAGCAACACTGCGGTGACCGAAACCCAGAGTCGCCAGCCCCTGAGCCAGCGCCATGGGCCGATGGCCAGAGTCAGCAGTGCGAAAAGAACAAGGTGGCCAAGATTCCAGGCCGATCTGAGGAGGGGCCCCGAAGCCCAGTCCGGGCCGCCGATAAACAGAAAGGGGGCAATCAGCAGAGAGGCGAACCCGGCCAGCAGCGACAGCCGCCGGCCGGGTTCCGGCGCGTGCGCCGGAGGGTCAGAGACCATCAGCTGCGGCTGGTGACTTCCAACAGATGGTAGCCGAACTGGGTCTTGATCGGGCCGATTACGGTGTTGAGCTCACTGTTGAACACGGCCTTGTCGAATTCGGGCACCATCTGTCCCGGGCCGAAGGAGCCCAGGTCGCCGCCGTTGCGGCCGGACGGGCAGGAGGAGTGCTGCTTTGCCACTTCCGCAAAATCCTGACCGCCTTCGATGGCCTTCTTGAGTTCTTCACATTTCGCTTCGCTGTCCACCAGAATGTGGCGTGCTGTTGCCTGAGCCATGTTGATTCTCCTTGGTTCGGCTGAATGGGCCTGTGTTCGGGTTAATGGGATGATCAGAACCGGAATGCTGCCCGCACAGCTCGCCGGAGGCAAGCGCTTTTTATCCGTGTTTCTGCGGCCTCACGGTGAGCCCGGCAAACCTGTACAATGCCGGCTTTCGTTTCGCCGGCGCCTCGCTGGCCCCACATCGACAGGTTTGCTTCTTGATCTCCACCGCCAACATCACCATGCAGTTCGGGGCCAAGCCCCTGTTTGAGAACGTCTCCGCCAAATTCGGCAACGGCAACCGCTACGGTTTGATCGGGGCTAACGGCTGCGGCAAGTCCACACTGATGAAAATCCTCGGTGGCGATCTTGAGCCCTCGGCCGGCCAGGTCATGCTCGAGCCCAACACCCGCCTGGGTAAACTGCGCCAGGATCAGTTCGCCTACGAGGACTGCTCGGTGATTGATACCGTGATCATGGGCCATGAAGAGCTGTGGAATGTCAAGAAAGAACGGGACCGCATCTACTCCCTGCCGGAGATGAGCGAGGAAGACGGCATGGCCGTGGCCGACCTGGAAGTGCAGTTCGCCGAGATGGACGGTTACACCGCTGAATCCCGGGCCGGCGAGTTGCTGCTGGGCCTGGATATCCCGCTAGAGCAGCACAACGGTCCCATGAGTGCCCTGGCGCCGGGCTGGAAACTGCGGGTGCTGCTCGCCCAGGCCCTGTTCTCCGATCCGGACGTGCTGCTGTTGGACGAGCCCACCAACCACCTGGACATCAACACCATCCGCTGGCTGGAAAACATCCTGGTGGCCCGCAACAGCACCATGATTATCATCTCCCACGACCGTCATTTCCTGAACAGCGTGTGTACCCACATGGCGGACCTGGATTACGGCGAGCTGCGCCTGTTTCCGGGTAATTACGACGAATACATGACAGCTGCGACCCAGGCCCGTGAACGCATGCTGGCGGACAACGCCAAGAAGAAGGCACAGATTGCCGAGTTGCAGCAGTTCGTCAGCCGCTTCTCGGCCAACGCCTCCAAGGCCAAGCAGGCTACTTCCCGGGCCCGCCAGATCGACAAGATCCAGCTGGAGGAGGTGAAACCCTCTAGCCGGGTGAGTCCGTTCATCCGGTTCGAGCAGGGCAAGAAGCTGCACCGCCAGGCCGTGACCGTGAAAGATCTCTACAAGGGCTTCGGCGAGGAGTGTGTGCTGTCGAAGCTGAACTTCCAGATCGAAGCCGGCGAGCGTGTCGCCATCATTGGCCCCAACGGCATCGGCAAGACCACACTGCTGCAATGCCTTGCCGGCGCCTATGCGCCGGACAGCGGCGAGGTGAAATGGACCGACAGCGCGGAAGTGGGCTATTTCGCGCAGGACCACACCGCGGACTTCGCCGACGACGAAACCCTGACCGACTGGATGGCCCAGTGGACCAAGGGTGGCGAGCAGCTGGTGCGCGGCACCCTGGGGCGGATGCTGTTCTCGGGCGACGACATCGGAAAGTCCGTGCGGGTGATCTCGGGTGGTGAGCAGGGCCGGATGCTGTTCGGCAAGCTGATCCTGCAGAAGCCCAATGTGATGCTGCTGGATGAGCCGACCAACCACCTGGACATGGAATCCATTGAGGCGCTGAACCTGGCGCTGGAGAACTATCCGGGGACACTGATTTTCGTGAGCCACGATCGGGAGTTTGTTTCTTCGCTGGCGACGCGGATCATTGAGCTTGGTGCTGATGGGGTTACGGACTTCAGCGGTACTTATGATGATTACCTTCGGAGCCAGGGGTACGTCTGAGACCCAGGCTTGGGCGCCGGCGGTCATGTGGGACTGGCTTTCCAAAACACGCTCCTTGCGGCACATCCATGTGACGCTTGGGCTCCGCCCCTCTGCGCTAAATGCTCCTGCGTCGCGCAGAGGGTCCTGGGCAGGCCGTCCATGGCCTGCCCGTGAAGAGCTTTTCGCTCTTCACCCATGGCTCCGCACAGTTTTGGAAAGCCAGTCCCACACGCCCGCTCCAGCCTGAGAGTAAGCCACCAACAGAACAACGGGCACAGAAGAATATGGTCGAGACCGAGATTATTGCCGCTACCCGCAAATGGGTCGAAGACGTTGTTGTCGGCTACAACCTTTGCCCGTTTGCCAAGCGGGAGCTGATGCGGAACCGTGTGCGGTTTGTTGTGTCGGATGCGGAAACCGAGGACGGACTGCTGCAGGCGTTGCACTCGGAACTTCAGCGGCTGCAAGACGAACCGGAGATCGAGACCACCCTTTTGATTCATCCAGGTGTATTGCAGGCGTTCGGTCCCTACAATGAGTTCCTGGATGCTGCCGATGGCTTGTTGGCGTACCTGGAGATGGAAGGCGTTTACCAGATCGCCAGTTTTCATCCGGAGTACCGGTTTGAGGGTACCGATCCGGATGCGGCGGAGAATTACACCAATCGGTCACCGTTTCCCATGCTGCATCTGTTGAGGGAAGCCAGTCTGGAGGCGGCGATTGATCGTTACCCGGATGTGGATGGAATACCCCGAAGAAACATCGAGTTGATGGATGAATTGGGCGCGGAGAAGATGCGGAGTATTCTGCGTTCGTGTCTTGGCGAATCAGCGCCTGAGGTCTGAACAGATGGGATTGCTTTTCGAACAAATTGACAGTCAGCCTTCTGTGATCGGTGAGATCACGCTGCGCCGGCGCCGGATTCCGGCGATTGGGGACAGGGACATCTATGAGGTGAAACTGGGCGAGGAATTTCTCATGTCCAGCATGTTCGTGGATGCCGAAGTGGCCCTTGCCGACATCGGGCTGGCGGAAACCGAGGGCGAGGACCTGCGGGTAGTCGTGGGTGGTCTTGGCCTGGGTTACACCGCGGTGGCGGCCTTGCGGGAACCTCGCCTGGAGGAGCTGCTGGTGGTTGAATACCTTGAACCCGTTATTGGCTGGCACCAGGCGGAGCAGGTGCCCCTGGGCAAGGACCTGAACGCTGATCCGCGCAGCCGCTATGTGCATGGCAGCTTCTTCGACCTGGCCGTGGCTGATCCGGAGACCGGCGGCTTTGATCCGGAGAATCCCGGCAAGCAATTCGACGCCATTCTGCTGGACATCGACCACTCGCCCCGGGCCTTGCTGCACGATTCCAGTGCCAGCTTCTACACCGAGCCCAATCTCCGCCTGATGGCCCGGCAAATCAAGCCCCGGGGCGTGTTTGCGATGTGGTCCAACGAGGGCGAGGATGCGGAGTTCATGGCCGTGCTGCGGGCGGTGTTTACCGATGTCGCCTGCCATGTCGTATCCTTTTTCAATCCGTTCCAGAACAGGGAATCGTTCAACACCGTGTATGTGGCCCGCAAACCGGGCTGAAAACCGGAGTCTGTATGCCTGTCACCACACACCGTAGCCGACCCTTCAGTACAGATCAGCGCTTGCCGGAGACGGATACGCCGCCGGTGGTCCACGAGCCGGAGGTCGCTGGTGCCATGCTGGCGGAATTCATTCACCGACACCCGCGGCTGATGATTCTGACCGGTGCTGGCGTCAGCACCGACTCTGGCATTCCCGATTACCGGGATGGCGATGGCGCCTGGAAGCGCAAACAGCCGGTTCAGCACCGGGCGTTCATGGAGGATACGCAGACCCGCCAGCGCTACTGGGGCAGGAGCCTGATCGGCTGGCCGGTGATGCGCAATGCCACGCCCAACCCTTCGCATTTTCACATCGCTGACCTGGAGCTGCTGAATCACAGCAGCCTGGTGGTGACCCAGAACGTCGACCGGCTGCACCAGAAAGCCGGCACCCGGGCGGTGCTGGACCTGCATGGCCGTGCCGATGAGGTACTGTGCATGAGCTGCGGCTACCGATGCCCGCGTGACGAGGTTCATGATCGATGCGCAGACCTCAACCCTGGATTCCGGCATTACACCGCCACCACCGCGCCGGATGGCGACGCCGATCTGGACGTGGATTTCTCCGATTTTCGGGTGGCCGGTTGCCCGAAATGCCGGGGAATTCTCAAACCGGACGTGGTTTTCTTCGGTGATTTCGTGCCCAGACAACGCGTTAACGCGGCTCTGGATGCCCTGAAAGCCAGTGACGGGCTGCTGGTGATCGGCTCGTCACTGATGGTCTATTCCGGATTTCGCTTCTGCCGTTACGGCAAGGAGTGGGGCAAACCCATGGCCACCCTGAACCTCGGCCGCACACGGGCTGAGAAACTGGTGGACCTGAAACTCAACAGCCACATTGGCGAGACGCTTCAGGCCGCACTCGATCAGCTCTGAGGGTTCAGGCAAAACCCAGGGTCTTGCGCCACTTACGCAGCAGGAAATTGGTGTCAGTCTGCCCAGGAAGGGAGCCGATGAGGCGGCAGGGCCACCCCATCGGCAAACGGCTCAAACCAGGTTGTAAATGAACACCACGGCTACGGCGACCGGAGTGATGAACCGAAGGGTTACGAACCACAGGTTGAACATGCCGGGCGACAGCGAAAGTTCCTGTTCCATGGCCTCCCGCGACATGATCCAGCCGGCAAAGAGCGCGACCAGCAATCCACCCAGCGGCAACATGATGTTGGCGGTGAAGAAGTCCAGCAAGTCGAAAATGGTCTTGCCTTCGAGCATGGGGATAAAGCCCAGGGGCGCGAAATCGCTCCACAGGTTCAGAGACAGGATCGAGGCAATCCCCAGTGCCCAGCACACGAAGCCTGCGCCCAGTGTACTGACCGTGCGGTTCAGGCCCTGGCGCTCCTCGAGCCATTCCACGATCGGTTCCAGCAGGGAGATACCCGAGGTCCAGGCAGCAAAAATCAGCAACACGAAGAACAGGGTGCCGAACAGCGAGCCCATGGGCATCTGGCCGAAGGCCAGTGGCAGGGTCTGGAAGATCAGGCCGGGGCCTGCGCCGGGTTCAAGGCCATTGGCAAACACAATCGGAAAGATCGCCAGGCCGGCCAGCAGCGCCACGCCAGTGTCAATGATCGATACGGTGATGGATGTGCGGGCAATGGAAATCTTCTTGGGCAGATAGGAGCCGTAAGCCATCATGACCGCCATACCCAGACTCAGGGTGAAGAAGGCGTGGCCCAGGGCCACCAGAATGCCGGAGGTCGTGAGCTTGGAGAAGTCCGGCTGGAACAGGAACGCTGCGGCCTGTCCGAAATGGCCGGTGGTCATGGCATAGCCGACCACAATCAGTAGCAGCACAAACAGGGCCGGCATCAGGATGCTGACGGCCCGTTCAAGGCCTGACCGGACGCCGCGCATCACCACGACCATCACCAGGGCCATGAACAGGGTGTGCCAGGCGAGCAGAGTGGCCGGGTCGCCAAGCAGGCCGGAGAAAATGGCACCGACGGCGTCCGCGGACTGGCCCGCAAGCTGGCCGCTGGCGGTTGTGCCCACGTAGGAAATGGCCCAGCCACCGATCACGGAATAGAACGAGAGAATCAGGAAGCCCGCCAGAATGCCGAGGGCGCCCACCAGCTTCCAGGCCGGCTTCAGTCCGTCCCGCTCGGCAATCAGGCTCAGACTCTTGACCGGGCTGCGGCCGCCCCGGCGCCCGATCATGACCTCCGCCATCATGATGGGAATACCGATGACGGCAATACACAGCAGGTACACCAGAACGAAGGCGCCGCCGCCATTCTCACCGGTCACATACGGAAATTTCCAGATATTGCCAAGGCCGACGGCGGAGCCGGTGGCGGCAAGGATAAAAGCAAGACGTGACGACCAGAGCCCGCGCTTGGCATTGGCGCCTTCGAGGGCCCCGGAATAGCTCGCGGAATCTGAGGAAGTAACAGACATACAGATCTCCTGGAATACTTGTTGTTGTGTCAGGGGTTGGTGAGGGGGCAGAAGAGGGTGTCTGCCCCCGCAGTGGTGCGCCGGTCTGTAATCAGCCGGCGCGGGCCAGCGGATCGGGCGCCAGCCCGGCTCCGGCGGTGTGCTTCTGGAACCGTTCTTCGGCCAGTTCGTTGGCGATTTCCCCGGTCGGGCGCGCCAGGCGGTCGGAACGGTTGAAGATTTCGGTCAGGGTGTCGCCGATGGTATCCACGTGGGCGCGAACCGTCTCTGGAGTGGCTCCGGTGCGCTCGTAGAACACATCGATGATGCCACCGGCGTTGATGGCAAAGTCCGGCGCATAGAGAATGCCCCGATCCCGCAGCATGGCGTCATGCTCCGGGTGCTCCAGCAGGTTGTTGGCAGCGCCGGCGATGATGCCCGCCTGCAGTTGGGGAATACTGTTGTCGTTCAGGACCGCACCCATGGCACAGGGCGCCACCACGTCCACCGGCAGGAACAGGATGTCCTCGGCGCTGGCCGGTCGGGCGCCAAGCTGGTCCACGGCCCGGCGCATGTTGTCCTCGTGGATGTCATAAACCCACAGCTCTGCGCCGGCCTCGGCCAGGTGTTTTGCCAGCCGGAAACCGACGTTGCCAATGCCCTGGACGGCCACCTTCAGGCCTTTCAGATCATTGCGTCCCAGTTTGTGCTTCACGGCGGCCTTCAGGCCAATGAACGTGCCATAGGCGGTTGCCGGCGACGGATCGCCGTTGCTGGGGTTGCCATCAAAACCGGTGCGTGAGGCGATGCCTGCAACGTGCCGGGTGTGCCGGCCCATCACCTTGAGGTCAGGTACGCTGGTGCCTGAATCTTCGGCGGCGATGTACTGGCCGCCCAAGCGTTCCAGATGGCGCCCCATGGCTTCCATCATGGCCTCGGTCTTGTGCTTGCGCGGGTCGCCAACGATCACGGACTTGCCGCCGCCCAGGTCGAGGTTGGCGAGGGCCGATTTGTAGGTCATACCACGGGACAGGCGCAGCACGTCGCGCAGGGCTTCCTCATCGGAAGCGTAGGGAAACATCCGGCAGCCGCCGAGGGCAGGCCCCCGCGAGGTGTTATGAATGGCGACGATGGCCTTGAGCCCGGTTTCGGGATCGCAGAAAAAGGACAGATGTTCGTGGTTATCGAACTCGGGATGGCTGAAGAGCATGGTGAAATCCTCCCCCACTTGACCGGATCTCGGCATGAGCGGGTGTCTTGTTCTTGTCGACCGGCTTGTGGCCGGCGTTCCGATTTCAGGTGTCCGCTATTCCGATGGGGATCGCCCTTGGAATGATGCCCTTGTGGGACCGGACAGCGTCAAACTAGCTGCATTTAACGTTAACGTCAACATGCAAAAGCGAACGATTAGACATCAGTGTCATATCAGGTGCTGGCTTATCGTGAAACGTTTCCACCAATCATGGGGTTACCCTGGTTGAGTGATTTATAATCAAGGTGTGTCAGTGACACTCAGTTTCCTGAGAGGAGGCACATCATGAAACGCCTTTTCTATCTGGTAGACTCCATCGACAGTCTGGAGGACATCTCCAACGACCTGCACCAACGTGGAATCACCGATTGGCGGTTCCATATTGTCAGCAAGGACGAGGCCGGCCTTTACACGCATCGGCTGCACTCGGCCAGCGTACTCGACCGTACCGATCTGCCCCGCTTCGTTGAGCGCGGCATGATCATAGGCGCGCTCTTCGCTCTGTTCTTTGTGGCGCCGCTCGCGCTTTGGGGCGATCTGGGCTGGCCGGTGTCGGCATTTGTCGCGATCGGCGCCTTTGCCATTATCGCCGGCGGCTGGCTTGGTGGATTCGGCGGTATCAGTACCGTGAACTATCGCATCCGCAAGTTCCATGGCGATATCGAGGCGGGTCGCCACCTGGTGATGGTGGACGTGCCCAAAGCGGACATGGACGAGATGAAGGAGTTGATGGCCAGGAACCATCCGGAAGCCAGACTCCAGGGTGCGGGCAGCAGCTTCAACAACCCCTTCGCTGCTGGCGACGGACGCGTTCACGTCGTCCATTAGTCGCATGCCGGTGGTTTCTTCGGGAACTACCTATACGCGTACCGGGGAAACTGGCCTAGTTTCCCCGGATGTCTGTCGCTTCCTATCCTTATCAGCTTCAGCCGGCCCGGGTACGGGTAGAATTTTTCCGGCTGCTTCCCATCTCGTTGTTCGTGGTGGCGTTTGGTGCTGCGTTCGGATTGGCGGCGACCCAGAAGGGCCTCGAGCCTCTGCAGGCGATGCTGATGAGCGCCACGGTCTTTGCCGGCGCCTCCCAGTTTGCTGCCGTGGATATGTGGGGCGCCGAGGTAGCCCTGCTGCCGATGATGGCCGTCGTGTTTGCCATCAATTCCCGCCATCTGCTCATGGGCGCTTCGCTGTACCCGATGCTCCGGGAGGTCTCCCCGGGTAAACGCTACGGGCTGCTGCTATTGCTTACGGACGCCAACTGGGCGGTCTCGGCCCAGGAATACCAGAGCGGTCGTCGCAACCTGGAAGTGATTCTCGGAGGAGGCCTGGCCCTCTGGCTGGCGTGGATTCTGGGCACCGGCCTGGGCGTCTACTTTGGCGGCCTGCTACAGAACCCGAAAGCCCTGGGCCTGGATATGGTGTTGGGCTGCTTCCTGCTTGCCATGGCCCTTGGCGGCAAGAAATCTCCCAGGGTGCTGGTGGCCTGGTCCGTTGCCGCTCTGGCGTCGCTGGCGGCCTGGAAGTGGCTGCCGGCGAACACTCACGTGGTGGTGGGCGCCCTGGCCGGCGGTGTGATCGGATTCTTCTGGCTGGACAAACCGCCGGGGGGGCGCCATGACCATTGAAACCACGACCGGCGGCATTCTCCTGCTGATCGCCATCATGACGCTGGTTACGCTGGCCACCCGTTTCGGCGGCGTGTTCATCATGTCCTTCGTGAAGATCAATCCCCGGATCGAGAGCTTTATCAACACCATGGCCAGCTCGGTGCTCATCGCCATCATCGTGCCGCTGGCGTTCAGCGGCGATGCCGGCGCGGTGGCTGCTCTGGTGGTGACCGCGGTGATCATGCTGGCCCTGCGCAAACCCCTGCCGGCCATCGCCGCCGGCATAGCTGCTGCCGGGGCGGTTCGCTACCTGGGGGTTGCCAGTTTTTAGCGGTTAACTCCGAGGCAGGTCCGGGCGGGGGCAAGGCTCCCAAAAATGTGCGGAGCCATGGATGGCGGAGCCAAGCGTACACGGATGTATTCACAGCGTTTTTTGGGAGCCTTGCCCCTGCCCGGGCCGTCTGGTTACTGCGCAGCGGGCGTAGGCTCAGGCATTGGATTGGTGTTTCTCAGGGCGAGTTCGCCGATGCCAGGAAGCTTGACGCCAAGGGCCAGGGGATTGATACCGAACGAGAGCCCTAGAAGATTCACTTCAATGCCTTCCCGGAGGCCGGCGAGAAGGCCGAAATAGCCACCGAGCGAGACCTGGTAGCCGGTACCGCCGGGCACTTCCGCAACAATCTGGTCGCCCAGGTAATCCTTGCCAATGGCATGGTTCGGCAGGGCCACATCCAGACCCTCCACTTCCCGAATGACCCAGGCCACGAAGGTGTTGCTGTTGGGGCCGGGCCAGGCTTCGTATTCGGTCGGGTAGGGGTAGGATTCGACCGCCTGATAGATCTGCGGAATCAGTTTCTCGGCCTCTTCGCCCCGGATATCCGCGTACAGCTCCGGCCGGGCGCCATACCAGTGCCGGTCGGGCTCACCCGGGCGAGAATTCACCACGTAGTTCCGCCAGCCGGTGACTTCATGTACCCGGTAGTGGCTGGCACCCTTTTCCTTGGTGGCGATCCAGGTATGGACGGCAAAGTACCCTCGCCAGCTCCACGCCCGGGCCCCGTAGATCTGGATGATCGCTTCCTCGGCTTCCGAGGGCAGAGGCGCGATGCCGGCGCTTTCCCGGGTTGCGGTATGCCAGCTTTCTGCACCGTGGAGCGTGCCGCTGGCGGCGAGAAGCAGCGGCCCGGAAAGTAGCAGCAGGATGGCGCCCAGCATCCAGCCGGTGTATTTCAGCAGTGGCTTCATTAATCCTGTCCAAAAAAGGCAAACCCATGGGACCCGGTGAACACTGGGGAGTTCCCCCGGCCTGAATGAATCGATCTGAGATACGTGAGCCTGCCCCGTGCGGATGAGCGTGAGCCCCGGGGCCCTGGTTTGCTGCCTGCTGGCTTGTCTTCTAGGCTCAAGGGTACAGGCAACCGTTTTTTGGAGGCTTCTATGTCAGACCATCACGTCTACAAGAAAGTGGAAATTGTCGGCTCATCGAAAACCGGGATCGAAGACGCCATTGAAAACGCTCTGGCCGAATGTGGCAAGAGCGTGAAGAACATGGAGTGGTTTGAAGTCACCGAGACCCGGGGCCACATTGTGAACGGCAAGGTGGGCCACTACCAGGTAGTGCTCAAGATCGGTTTCCGTATTGCCGACAGCTAGTAACCAGACTGGACACCAGTAGGCCACAACCGATGTTCTGAACCGTGGAGCCCCAAGGAGGTGTGACATGGCTAAAGAACAGCACAGGATTGAACATTCCGCCCTGTTGCTGGTGGACATACAGAACGACTTCTGTGAAGGGGGCAGCCTGGCTGTTCCCGATGCCAGCGACATCCTGCCCCCGGTCAACAAGCTGATTTCCAAAGCGCAGGCGGCCGGGCAGACCATAATCGCCAGCCGGGACTGGCATACGGTGGATCACGCCAGTTTCGAGGCCCGTGGTGGGCCCTGGCCGCCCCACTGCATTCAGGACACCCCGGGCGCGAAGTTTCATCCGGAGCTTTTACTGCCCGACGACGCGATCCGGGTGAGCAAGGGCACCGGCTTTGATACCGACGCCTACTCTGCTTTTGATGGCACGCAACTCGGTAATTTCCTCAGCCGGCGCGGTATCCGGCACCTGACCATTGTGGGCCTGGCGCTGGATGTCTGTGTCCGCGCCACGGTGCTGGACGCCCTCGACAAGGGCTTCTCGGTCGAACTGTTCGAGGCAGGCACCCGGGCTGCAAAGCCCGAAGAGGCGCAGGATATTCTCGAAGAGCTCCAGCTGGCGGGCGCATCGGTTCACTGACTGGCCAAAGGAGGATTCAGGTGATTCGGCAGCAAGATCTTGCCCTGATGGTGGATCTTTACGAGTTGGCTATGGCCCAGGCCTATTGGTCGGAGGGCATGGCGGACGAGGCTGTTTTCAGTCTGTTTTTCCGGGAGCTGCCGGAGCATCGCAATTTCATACTCGCCTGCGGCCAGCAGCGGGTCGCGGAGGTAATCCGGGACCTGCGGTTCACCCGGGACCACATCGACAGGTTGCGGGAACTTGACCGGTTTGAACCAGAGTTTCTCGAGTGGCTCGCCGGTTTTCGTTTCAGCGGGACTATTCGGGCGGTCGATGAAGGCACGCCGCTCTTTCCCCAGGAGCCGTTTCTTGAGGTGAGGGCACCTGTGGCGGAAGCGCAGCTGCTCGAGAGCCTGGTGATGAACTACGTGCATCTGGAGTCGGTTCTGGCATCAAAGGCGGTGCGCGTGAGGTTTGCCGCCGGGGATTGCCCGGTGGTGGATTTCGGCATGCGCCGAATGCATGGTCTGGATTCGGCGCACCGGGGCGTGCGCGCCTACCGACTGGCCGGGTTGTCCGGAACCAGTAATGTCCTGGCGGGCCTGGACTTCGGAATGCCTGTCAGCGGCACCATGGCCCATAGTTTTGTCCAGTCCCACGACGAGGAGATGGCGGCCTTCCGGGTTTACGCGAAGCTATACCCCGGCACCACACTGCTCGTGGATACCTACGATTCCCGCCGGGCGGTGGGGCGAATTGTAGAGTGGCTCCAGCAGGAACCTGACGTGGACATCGCGGCCATCCGCCTGGACTCAGGAGATCTGGGCGAGGAAGCCGTGGATTGCCGGAAAATTCTCGACGACGCCGGATTCCACCGGATCAAGATTCTGGTGAGCGGCGGTCTCGACGAATACCGTATTGCCGCCCTGAGGGAAAAGGGCGCTCCCATTGATGGCTTTGGCGTTGGTACGGCTATTGGTGCCGCCAGCGACGTTCCCGCCCTGGAGCTGGCCTACAAACTCACCGAGTACGCGGGCAGGCCCAGAATGAAGAATTCCTCCGGCAAGACCTCCTGGCCCGGTGAGAAGCAGGTGTTCCGTCAATACGATGCCGATGGAACGGCAACCGGTGACATCATTGCCGGCGCCCATGAAATCTTTGACGGTGAACCGCTGCTCAAGCCGGTTCTGGAAGCGGGAGAACTGACCCCCGGTGCCATTGCGTCCCTGGATAACCAGGTGCAATCCGCTTCCCGGGCCATCAACGCCCTTGCGCCGGAGCTCCGTGGCCTTGAGCCGGCCAGGCCCCATCCGGTGTCGTTCAGTGATTACCTGCGTCGGTTGCAGGCCGACACCCTCAAAAAAGTGAGTCTCTGATCCGCCTGGCCACAGGCAGCGGCTGGCTCAGGACTGGCGGATGGCCCGTTGCCGGATGGCGGACACCAGTTGATTCATGTGATCCCGGGCTTCGCCCTCGTGCAATGTGTGGCATTTGTCCTGCAGGACGCGTCGGTCGTGGCTTGAAGAGGCGCTGTTGACGTCCTTGAGCAGGTCGAGGTACTGACAGGCGGCAAGATGGGCCTTGATCTCGGTATCGATCAACCGGGTTACCAGTTCGTCCACCGCCTCGTGACAAAAGGGACGATTGCGGTTGAGCAGATTCCTGGCCTCAAGGGCCGCATTGCGTGCCTCCAGTCTCAGCTCTCCGGCGGCTTCGCCAGACTCCACGGCCCGCAGGAACAGTCCCAATCGTTCGTGCAGGTGCCACACCTGGGGCCAGATCTTGCCGTAGGCATCCATTTCGGTGCGGTAGTGCGCCTGATGCAGCGGATTGGCTCCGCCGTTGCTGGCTGCCTCCGGGCCGTGGTTGAACTGGGCCACTCGCAGGTCGTCCACCTCCCGCCAGAGCGTGTCGGATCGTTCCCGCAGGGCATCCAGTCGTTGCTCATGGCGTCGGCGCGCGCCCGAGATCATCGCCAGGGTAATCAGTGCAATCACCAGGGCCGCTCCTGCCATCAGAAGCGGGAGCTGACCCGCTGCGAGCAGGCCGACCAGGGGCTCGGTTTCCATATTGTCGGACCCTCTTTCCGTTCCGGTTCCGGTCTTTCAGTATAGAAGCTACGGCGCTGGCTGCCGAAAAGGCAGGACCGATCGGGCGTCCTCGAAGTAGGCCCGCACATGGTCGGCTTCCTCCCGCGTGAAGTTCCCGATGGCGTCCCGGAAAGCGGGGTGAAGAATGCCGTGCCAGGAATGGGTAATAACCGGCTCGAATCCCCGCACCAGTTTGTGTTCGCCCTGGGCGCCGGCGTCTATGTGGTCCAGGCCTAGCGAGAGCGCCAGCTCGATGCCCTGGTAATAACAGGTTTCGAAGTGCAGGTGGTTGTATTCGTCCAGGCAGCCCCAGTAGCGGCCGTAAAGGGTGGTTTCGCCCGCGAGGAACAGGGCACCGGCGATCATCTCGCCGTCCCGAACCGCCATGATCAGGTGCAGGTGCTCTGGCAACTGCTCACGCAACTGTTCGAAAAACGACCTGTTCAGGTACGCCCGCTGCCCCCGCTTCAGGTAGGTGGCCTGGTAGAACACATGAAAGGCCGCCAGTACGTTATCCGGGATATCCCGGCCGGAGAACCGGGCGAAGGTGATGCCCTGTTCGGCCACCTGCCGGCGCTCCTTGCGGATGGACTTGCGTTTGCGGGAGGTGAGGGCGGCCAGGAAGTCGTCGAACTCGCGGTAGCCGTGGTTGTGCCAGTGGAACTGACAGCCGATCCGGTGCAGGGCGGGGTCGTATGCCAGTAACCGCTGGTCGGCGTCATTCGGGAACAGCAAGTGCCAGGAATGGGCTCCCAGCCGTTCGGTCAGGGTGCCCAGCAGGTCGTGCAGCTGTTCCGGCGTGAGCTGACCGCGCACCTCCGGCTCCAGCAACAGTCGGGGGCCGGTGGAGGGCGTGAAGGGTATGGCTATCAGCAGCTTCGGATAGTAATCCAGACCGTGGCGCTGGTAGGCATCGGCCCAGGCCCAGTCGAACACGTACTCGCCCATGGAGTGGCTTTTCAGGTAGGCGGGAGCCACTCCCACTATCCGTCCGGCCCTGCGGAACACCAGGTGGCTGGGCGCCCAGCCGGTGGCTGCCGTGGTACAGCCGGAGTCCTCGAGTGCCCGGAGAAACTCGTAGCGCAGGAAAGGGTTGCCCTGGCCCGACAGGCGTTGCCAGTCCTGAGGCGGTATGTCGTGGATGCTGCTGCAGGTTTCCAGGGTAAGGGCATGGTCTGTGTGTGCGGGCATGGCAGGGCAAGACTCCTTGATCGTCCTGATACCTTACGTAAAAACCGCGCTCTGATCATCCCGGCCGATAGCAAAGTTGGTTTGGGGGTTGTTGGCGGGGTGATGAACGGCAGTGTAAAGGTTCTGCAAATGAGTCGGGCTGCCGCGCCGGAGACCGCCGCCGGCGTGTTAGACTTCAGGCAGCGAGGCGTGGGGCCGGGTCTGGTGCCCCGCAGTGTGGGAGAGAGAGGATGCAGAGCAGGGTATTGCTGGTTGAGGATGACGCCGAGCTCCGGGAGCTGCTGGCCCGCTACCTCACCAACCAGGGGTTTACCGTCCGCGAAGCCGCCAACGGGCGAGACGGCCTGGCACTGGCTTTGGGCCAGGATTGCGACATTGTGGTTCTGGACATCATGCTGCCGGATATCAGTGGACTGGACGTGCTGCGTGATCTCCGGGCCCGGACACACCTGCCGGTGGTCCTGCTGACAGCGCGGGGTGACGAAACCGATCGGATTGTCGGCTTTGAAGTGGGGGCCGACGATTACATTCCCAAGCCCTGTAATCCCCGGGAGCTGGTGGCAAGACTCCAGGCGCTGTTGCGCCGGATTGCCTGGGACCAGAAGGCAGAAGTTGATGCCACCCGCACCTACGGCGACCTGCGCGTGGAACCGGCCCATCGACGCATCTACCAGAACAACGAGCCGATGGACCTGACCGCAACCGAGTATGAGGTGTTGCAGGTGCTGTTGGCGCACGCCGGAAGCGTGGTGCGCAAGACCGACCTTATGCAGTGGGCTCTTGGCCGGCGGCTGGAGGCCTATGATCGCACTCTGGATATGCACATCAGCAACCTGCGCCGCAAGCTCGGGAGCGACGAACCGCCCCGGATTGAAACGGTGCGCGGGCTCGGCTACAGCTATCGGGTGCCGGAATGAGAGGACGCGTTATTTTTCCCCTGTTCTGGCGCATCTTCCTGTCCATCTGGCTGGCCATGGCGGTAACGGTGGTCGCCAGCAATCTCGCCACCCGCATGCTGCTGGACCAGGAACGCCAGGCCATTGAGCGCCAGGCGGGTCTGCGCGGGCTGGCCGAGCAGGCCATTGCCATCCGGGAAGCGGGAGACCGCGGCGAGGCCTGGCGTTTCCTGAAGGCCGAGGGCGAGCGCCTGGAGCTGCATCTGGTTCTGATTGACCAGGACGAACATGATGGCAAGCTGCCCTCGTTCATTCGTGACCGCATGGAGTCTGGCTGGTATCCCCAGAAGCCGGCTGTCCTTGAGGTCGGGCAAGGGTACCGCCTGGTCGCCTGGCCACGGGTGCAGGGGCCGGGCTGGTTGAATCCACGATTCTTCCGGGCCATCGAGTTCGGGCTGGCCTTCGTCATGATTTCCCTGGCGTGCTGGTGGATTGCCCGCATGGTGTCGCGCCCTCTGCGGCACATGGAAACCACAGCCAGGGCGATTGCCCGCGGGGACAATAAACTCAGAGTCAGCGAAGACATCGCCCGGCGCCGGGACGAGGTCGGGCAACTGGCGGCGGCCTTCAACGCCATGACAGAGCAGCTCTGCAGTCTGCTGGAGCGGCAGAAACACCTGCTCAGGGACATCTCCCACGATCTCCGTACCCCCCTGGCGCGGCAGCGAGTGGCCATTGAACTGGCCAGTGACTCAGGCCCTGACGAGGAGTTGTTGGCCAGCATTCTGCGCCAGAACGAGCGTCTGGAAACCATGACCGGGCAAATCCTGACTCTGTACCGGGTAACCGAGGCCGGCGGCGATATCGAGCGGCAACCGCTGCGACCGGTCCAGGTGGTCAACCAGGTACTGCGGGATGCGGCGGACTATGCCGAGCAGCAGGGCGTGGATTGTCAGCTGGTGGTCTCGCCGGAATCGTCGGGCACCTCTGTGCTGGGCGATGAAGGGCTGCTGCGGCGGGCCATAGACAACATCCTGCAGAACGCGCTGGACCATACGCCACCGGGCAAGGTGGTCCATCTGGATGTGTCGGTGGCAGACGGCTGGCTGGCGCTGGCGTTCGATGACGAGGGTCCGGGCGTACCGCGGGAGCTGCTGGGCCATCTGTTTGAACCCTTCTATCGGGCCGACAAGTCTCGGGGCGGCAAGGGCTGGGGGCTTGGGCTGGCGATCGCCCGGGATATTGTGTCTGCCCATGACGGGCAGATTGAGGCGGAGGCCGGGCAGTGGGGTGGCCTAAGAGTGACGCTTCGGCTTCCGGTGTTCTTCGCAGGTGGTTGATGCGGGTGGCTGATCGCAGGGCTTTAATTCTACGGCGCCGGAAAAGTCGATGCCCTCCTGCAGCTCGTCCTCGTCAAAACGGATGCCGCAGGCCGCCTTGCGAAGCTTTGCCGGCTGTGCGGTTCCCGGTGCGTTGTATTCGTCTTCGGAGGCCATAGGTCGTTGTCCATGAAAAAAGATTACCCCGTGCCCGCAGGATACCTTGAGCGGGAAACGGAAGTGAAGAAAAGCCGTTTCATCGCCCGGGTCGTGCCCGTGGGTTCGCGGGACGAGGTGAAAGACTGGCTGGAGCAGGCGCACCGGGACCATCCCGATGCACGTCATATCTGCTGGGCCTATCAGATTGGCCGGCCTGGCTCCGCGGCCGAGGCAGCCATGAACGACGACGGCGAACCCAGCGGTACAGCCGGCAAACCCATCCTTGGGGTCATCCAGCATAAAGACATGGGGGATGTCCTGGTAATGGTGATCCGCTATTTCGGAGGCATCAAACTGGGTGCCGGCGGCTTGGTGAGAGCCTATGCCGGCGCTGCGGAGGCAGTACTGTCAGCCGTTGACCGGGTGGTTCAGACGCCCATGCTGGAGCTTGGGGTGACTCTGACGTTTGCCGATGAACAACCCCTGAGGCATTGGTGCGACATGCACGGAGCGACTGTGGAGTCGGTTGAGTATGGCGAGCCGGTGCACGCCAGGGTTCGGGTGCCGGAACACCTGCAGGACGCTTTCGCCGACTTCTGTCATGGGCAAAAGCTTGATTACAGTTTGGCAAGGTGACGGATCCCGGGGGCATCGCCCTGCGTTGTCAGGGCGTATAGTGGGAAAAAGCAACAGGCACGAACGAGGACAGACAACATGATGCGTTTTCTGATACTGACAATGTGCGCGATCGCGATGACCGGTTGTGCCAGCAACGTGGTGACCGATTACAACTCCTCTGTGGTGTTCGGGAATTATTCTTCCTGGGCTTTCGCGGATAACCAGAGTTCCTCTTCTTTCACGTCACTGGATGGCAGCCGGATACAACAGGCCATCGAACGGGAATTGAACCGTAAGGCCCTCCGCAAGGTGCCGGCTGCCGAAGCGGACCTGCTGGTAAACTGGCAGATCGTCACCGAAGAACGACTGGAGCAGACCGGGCTTGGCCTTGGTTTCGGTTTCGGCCGTGGTAATTTCGGTTGGGCCCTGTCGGCACCGCCACCCGTGCGTGAGGTTGAGGAAGGCAAGCTGGTGGTGGAGCTGGCAGACAGCGAAACCAAGAACGTGGTCTGGCGCGCGGCCAGTCGTCGTTACCTGAACGAGGATCAGTCCCCCGAGACCCGGCGGAAGTTGATCGATGAGGTGGTCGCCGAGATGTTCAGCAAGTATCCTCCCGGCCTGGACTGAACCACCAGGCAAACGGTGATTAGCGGGGGAGTACATGAAGAAACGATCGGAAGGCGGACTCGTCTTTTCAACGGAGCAGGGGCGCATGTGCCCCGGGTGCCGTCAGCCGGTGGCTGAATGCACCTGCGCCAATGAGTCCCGGCCCGCAGGTGACGGCATTGTGCGGGTTAGCCGGGAGACCAAGGGCCGCAAAGGCAAGGGTGTGACGCTGATAACCGGCATACCCCTTGATGACAAAGCCCTCAAGGCTTACGCCAAGACGCTCAAGGCCAAGTGTGGTACCGGCGGCACCGTAAAGGACGGCGTGGTCGAGATCCAGGGAGACCAGCGGGATCTTCTGGTGCCCTTGCTTGAGCAGAAAGGCTGGACGGTCAAACGCGCAGGTGGCTGATAGTCGGGGCGCAATTGCTCCTCCGCCCCGTTACAATAGCGCCTTCGAGTAGCAAATCTCACGTGTAATACTGACCGGAGGCAAGAATGCACATACTGGTTTTGGGTGCGGGTGTTGTCGGGATAACGACAGCCTGGTTTCTGCAGAAGCAGGGGCATCAGGTAACGGTGGTTGACCGACAGAACCAGTCCGGGCTGGAAACCAGTTATGCCAATGGCGGCCAGATCTCGGTATCCCATGCCGAGCCCTGGGCCAACCCTTCAGCCCCGCTGAAAGTCCTGAAATGGCTGGCCCGTGCCGATGCCCCGCTGTTGTTCCGGCCGAAGCTGGACCCTGCCCAGTGGCGATGGGCACTGTCGTTTCTCGGGGAGTGCACGTCTGCCCGGGCGGCACACAACATTCGGCAGATAGTGAACCTGGGCACCTACAGTCGCGGCAAGCTTCAGGCTCTCAGGAAGGATGCCGGTATAGAATACGAGCACCTGGAAAAGGGCATTCTTCACTTCTACACCAATCCTGCCGAGTTCGAAGCTGCCAGGGAGCCGACTCGGATAATGCAGTCGCTCGGCTGCGATCGCCAGATCATCGATGCCGACCGGGCCATTGAGCTGGAGCCTGCCCTGAAACCCATCCGGAATCGGATTGCCGGCGCCACCTACACCTCCGAGGATGAATCCGGTGATGCCCGGATGTTTACCCAGAACCTGGCCCGGTGCTGCGCAGAAGCAGGCGTGGAATTCCGGTATGGCACACAGATACTGGCTTTTGAACGAGCTGGCGAACGGGTGCTGGGAATACAGACCCTGACCGATGGCCGTTACGAGACGCTGCGGGCAGACGCCTATGTTTTAAGCCTGGGCAGCTATAGCGCTGCACTGGCTCGTCAGCTGGGTATCTTCCTGAACATCTACCCCGCCAAAGGCTACTCCATCACCGTGCCGGTGAAAAATGAAGAGGCGGCGTTCAACGTCAGTCTCACCGATGACGAATACAAACTGGTGTATTCACGGCTTGGCGACCGGATTCGAGTCGCGGGTACGGCCGAACTCAGTGGCTACAGCCGAAACCTGAACTTCACCCGTTGCCGGGCGATTGTCCGCCGTACTGCAGAGGTTATGCCCGAAGCAGGCTACTGGGACCAGGCGGAATTCTGGGCCGGATTGCGGCCAGCGACCCCTTCCAACGTTCCATATATCGGCAAAAGCCACTTCGCCAACCTGTACCTGAACACCGGGCACGGTACCCTGGGCTGGACACATTCGTGCGGCTCGGCGGCGGCACTGGCGGATATTATCGGCGGGCGCAAGCCGGACGTGGATTTTGCGTTTTCGGGGCTCTGAACGTGAAAAGGGGTGAATGATCGCTCATTCACCCCTGCGGATAGCTCGTCCAGGAATCCCTACTTGAGCTGATCCCGGATCAGCTTCTTGTTGATCTTGCCAACACTGGTCTTCGGAATATCCTCCACGAAATCAATCTGCTCGGGGATCGCCCATTTATTGATCTCGCCGCTTTCCACGAATTGCTTCAGGTGGTTCTGGATATCCTCGGCACTGGCTTGCTCACCTGGCTTAAGGGTGACCAGTGCGTGCGGCCGTTCGCCCCACTTTTCGTCGGGCACACCCACCACGGCAGCGCCGGCCACGGCCGGGTGCTGGCTGATCAGGTTTTCCAGGTCCAGTGACGACAGCCACTCACCGCCGGTCTTGATCACGTCCTTGATACGATCCTTGATGGTGATGGTGTTGTCCGGCTCCATGGAGGCAACGTCACCGGTATGAAGCCAGCCACCTTCCCAGAGCTGTTCGCCTTTTTCGGGCTCCTTGAAGTAACCCTGGGTCAGCCAGGGAGCGCGGGCCACGATTTCGCCTTTGGCCTCGCCATCATGGGGCACCGGGCTGCCTTCGGGGTCCACGATTTCCAGCTCAACCATGGGCGTTGCAATGCCGGTCTTTACCCGTTTGGCGGTCTGCTGCTCAAGAGGCAACTCCAGGTCTTCGGGCTTGAGGTGCGACGCGCAGAGCAGCGGACAGGTCTCAGACATGCCGTACGCGGTGTACATCTTGATGCCGAGCCTGGCCCCCGCATCGCACAGGCCTTTGGTCAGTGCGCTGCCGCCAATCAGCACATGCCAGTTGCTCAGGTCCGCGGTCTTGATGGATTCGGTGGCCATCATCATCTGCATAATGGTGGGCACGCAGTGGGAGAAGGTTACTTTATGCTCCTTGATAAGGTCGACCAGCAGCTCCGGCTCATAACGACCGGGGTACACCTGTTTGATGCCCATCATGGTGGCAGCATAGGGCACGCCCCAGGCATGCACGTGGAACATGGGCGTCACCGGCATGTAAACCGACGAGGAGCGCATGAGTGGCATCTCATCGAATGACGCCACTGTGCCTGTCATGGCCAAGGTGTGCAGCACCAGCTGGCGATGGCTGAAGAACACGCCCTTGGGGTTGCCGGTGGTGCCGGTGGTGTAGAAGGTGGTGGCCACGCTGTTTTCATCAAAATCCGGAAAGTCGAATTCTGTGGCCGCCGCGGCCAGCAGCGATTCGTACTCACCGGCGGTATCCAGGCTGGTGGACTTGGGGCTGCTCTCGTCGGTGAGCTGAATGTAGGTTTTCACCGTCTGGATGTCGTCCTTCACGGCCTCCAGAATCGGGAGGAAGTCGTCGTGGACCAGCACCACATCATCCTCGGCGTGATTCATGGTGTAAACAATCTGCTCCGGGGAAAGCCGGATATTGACCGTGTGCAGAATGGCGCCAATCATCGGAATGGCAAAGAAGCACTCCAGGTACCGGGGCGTATCCCAGTCCATCACGGCAACCGTATCACCCGGTTTCACTCCGGCATCTGTCAGCGCGTTTGCCAGGCGGTGAATGCGCTCAACCAGGTCGGTGTAGGTGTATTTGCTGCGGTTTGAGTAAACAATTTCCTGGTCAGGGTTGTACCTGGGGCCTGAGAGCAGGAGTTGCTTGATCAGCAGCGGGTATTCATAGGCGTTTTCAGCCGGGGGGAGAATGCGGGTTTGTGCCATTGCGTGTTTCCTCTTTCCCGTTTGTTGGTCTTGTCTTGAGAAACAGGGGTTAATCTGACACAGATACAGGGAAACAGGAACCGGTGAAGATTAAAAAAACGCAGAGCGAACGATGGCTTGGGGCAGTCTTCGGATTCGCTCTGCGGATGCGCCTTTCAGGGCTTCGGTATTGCTCGTCGGTGCGGAATTACTCGTAGGTGCAAAGGTAAGCGGTATCGATGTCGGTCTTCGCCTTGAAGCTGGCCTGACCCGCTACGTCAAAGCTCTCGCCCGCCCCATAGGTCATCCACTCTTCCATGCCCGGCAGCAGAACGGTCAGTGCGCCGCTGATTACCGTCATGGTTTCCTTCTTGCTGGTGCCGAATTCATACTCGCCCGGGCTGATGACACCAACGGTGGCCGGCAGGGTGGAGGTCTGGAAGGCAATCGACTTGGCTTTGCCGTCAAAATATTCGTTTACTTTCAGCATGGGCTGAGCTCCTTGAATGAGTTTGGGTGGCTACTATACGGCAAAATTCTTCAAGTCCAATGACAAAATTGCCGGTGCCACGCCGGGTGCCCGGATTCACTGCTCCCAGGGCTTGCCCTGGGTACCTTCCATGGTTTTTACCCCGATATGCATGGCCGCTTTGGCAAGAATGTTGGCACTGACCGGCGCTGTCATGAACAGAAACACGGTAATGAGGATTTCTGACACTTCCACCCCCTTGCCGCTGATGCTGAAGAAAATCATCGAACCGATCACGATGGCACCAGCGCCGAGAGTCGTAGCCTTGGTGGGCCCGTGAAGACGGGTAAAGAAATCCGGCAGCCGGGCCAGACCAATGGCTCCGACCAGGGTGAACGCCCCGCCCAAAAGCAGCATGGCCGAGATGATGGTTTCCGCGATCAGGCTCATGGTCAATGTCCTCCACGAGTTGGGTGGTTGAGACCGGTACTATTCAATGACACTACCCCGCTTCAGATATTTGGCCATGGCTACGGTGCCGACAAAACCCATGACTGCAATGAGCAATGCCGCCTCCAGGTACATGCGGGTTCCCAGGGTGATGCCAAGCAGGATGATCAGGGCGATGGCATTGATATAGAGCGTGTCCAGCGCCAGCACCCGATCGGGCGCATCCGGGCCTTTGATCAGCCGGTAAACGTTGAGCAGGGCCGCCAGAACGACCATCGCTATGGTGATGTAAAGGGTGATCGTGATCATTGAAACATCTCCATCAAGCGCTTCTCGTAGCGGTTGTGTATTGCATCAATAACCTCCTGGTCGCTGCCCGCATCCAGGGCATGAATCAGCAGGGTTTTACTGTCATCGCTGATATCCGCACTGACGGTGCCGGGGGTAAGCGAAATGGTGCTGGCGAGCATGGAAATGGCCAGGGGGTGCTGAAGCTGCAGCGGATAGCAGACAAACACCGGTCTCGGCTGGCGCGGGCTCAGGATCAGGCGCGCCACCGAGAAACTGGCAACGATGATGTCCTTGATTACCAGCACCAGGTAAGCCGGCATACGCCAGGCTTTGACGAAGGCCGGCCGTTCGGGCCAGAAACCCTGGGTCAGTTGGGGAATCAGCCAGGCCAGAATCAGCCCCATGACCACGCTGGCCCCGGAAACGCCATCACTGAGCAGCTGCCAGGTGGTGAACAGGAGCAGGCTCAGCCAGGGTTGTGGAAAACTCAGTCGATCAAGCATCAGTGATCCTCCTCGACCATGGGGATCTGCAGGATTTCGATGTAGGCAGCAGAGTTGTGCAGTTGTGCCGCCGTTGCGTCAGTGTAGCGGGTGATTGGCCCCGCCAGAACTACCATGGCAATCGCCAAGGCCGCCAGGGCACCTGCGGCGACTGAAACCCGGCCATTCAGCGGATCGGGAGTTTCCAGGTGGCCATCAATCGTGCGCCAGAAAACGATGCTGCCGGCGCGGCTGTAGGCGATGACCGTGAGGAAACTGCCAACCAGAAGCACGGACCAGAGCCAAGCCATTTCAGGTCCTGATTCAACAGCCTTGAGAATCAGTACCTTGCCAAAGAATCCGCTCAGTGGCGGCAGACCGGCGGCAGCGACGGCTCCTATCAGGAACAGAACGCTCAGAAAGGTCCGGTTCCGCATGGCTGGGGCAGTAACGATCCGATCGCGGGCGCTTCCGCGCTGATTGGCAATCAGCTCCGAAACGAGGAACAGCCCCCCCACGGTCCAGGTTGTGCTCAGAAGATAGAACAGCGCTGCGGACAGTCCTGCTTCAGAGCCGAGTGAAACCGGGGCAAGTAGGGTGCCCACGGAAATGATGACCTGCCAGGCCACCAGTGTTTTCAGGGTGCCCGAACCGAGAGCGCCAATCACGCCCATGGCCAGCGTGACCAGGGCCACCGGGAACAGCCAGTCCATGCCGAGATTGGCCAGGGCACCGGCGTCGCCGCCAAAGATCAGCAGGTAGACCCTCAGAATGGCGTAGATGCCGACTTTGGTCATGACGGCGAACAGCGCGGCGACTGGAGCAGTGGCGCTGGCGTAGGCCCGGGGCAACCAGAAACACAGCGGTAGTATCGCGGCCTTCAGGCCAAACACCACCAGCAACATCATGCCACCGGCTTTCACCAGGTTGAGGTCCGCGCCGGAAAGACGGCGAACCTCCAGTGCGAGATCGGCCATGTTCAGGGTTCCGGTCACGCTGTAGATCATGCCGACACTGATCAGGAACACGGCGGAACCCACCAGGTTCAGCACCACATAATGCAGCCCGGGAACGGTCCTTGCGGTTCCTCCCCCGTGCATCAGCAGGCCATAGGAGGCAATGAGCAGCACCTCGAAGGCAACAAACAGGTTAAACAGGTCCCCGGTAAGGAAGGCAATGTTCAGACCCATCAGCTGGAACAGGAAGAGCGCGTGGAACTGGCGGTTGTCCTCGTCGGCGCCTCCGATGGCATAAAGGTGGCAGAACAGTGCGAGTCCGGCCGTCAGGATCAGCATCAGGGCCGCCAGGCGGTCCAGAACCAGAACGATGCCGAAAGGTGGCTGCCAGTTACCAAATGCATAGATCCGGTAACTGCCATCATCTGCCAGGGCCAGCAGGACAATGGCTGACACCAGCATCAGCACGGTGGTTGCCAGTGCCAGTGTCCGGCGCAGGCTGATTGGCGCGTAACCAATGAGGGCCTGCAGAATACCGCCAAGCAGGGGAATCAGGATAGGAGCGGAAAGCCAGTGATTCATTTACTGTTTTCCTCCTCTTCTTCCTCGGGTGCCGGCGATCTGTAGGGTTTCCGTCCATCCACGTGATCGTCATCGTTATCCGCCAGGCTTCTCAGGGACAGCACCACGACGAATGCAGTCATGGCAAATCCGATGACAATGGCCGTCAGAACCAGTGCCTGGGGCAAGGGATCGGTGTAGTTTTCAGCCGTGCCGAGGATCGGCTGCTGCCCGGTAGCCAGCCGACCGCTGGAGAACAGGAACAGGTTCACCCCATAGGAAAGCAGGGTCAGGCCTACCACTACAGGAAAGGTTCTGCCCCGTAACAGGAGGTAAACCCCGGAAGCTGTCAGGGCGCCAATAGCCAGTGCGAAAACGAGCTCCATTACCCGCCCCCCTTTTTGCTTTTGATGGCGGAGTGAGGTGACAGCCGGCCTATGCTTACCAGGGCAAGCATGGTGGCGCCGATGACGGTGAGGTAAACACCCAGATCAAACATCATGGCCGAAGCCACCTCAAACTTGCCGACCACGGGCCAGGTAATGTAGCCGAAGGTGGAGGTTAGGAACGGGTAACCAAAGGCGAGGCTGCCGGCACCGGTGATGACCGCAAACAGCAGCCCCAGTCCGATGATGTTGTGATAGCGGAACGGTAACCGGTCCTGGGTCCAGATTATGCCACTGGCAATGTACTGGAGAATCAGTGCGACCGACGTGATCAGGCCGGCAATGAAGCCGCCACCCGGCAGATTGTGGCCCCGGAGGAAAATGAACACCGAAACCATCAGCGCCAAAGGCAGCATCGGACGGGCTATCTGGCGCAACATCAGCGGATGGGAATCCCGTGTCCAGGCATGGCCCTGACCATCGCCCGGTGGGGGTGTCAGGGCGGTGTGCTTGAGCATGGCGTAAATCCCCAGGGCCGCAATTGCCAGAACGGTGATCTCGCCGAGGGTATCAAAACCACGGAAGTCCACGAGTATTACGTTCACTACGTTGGTGCCGCCCGCGCCCGGTTTGCTGTTCTGCAGGAAGAAATCCGAAATGGAACTGAAGGGCTGGGTCAGCATGGCGAGAGTCGCGAATGTCATACCAGTACCAGCCAAACCCGCTATGACCATATCCCTGACACGTCGCTTCATCGGTGTTTCAAAGGGCGTCCAGGACGGCATGTAGTACAATGCGAGCATCAGCAGAACAATGGTTACCACTTCCACAGATAATTGGGTCATAGCGAGATCAGGGGCCGAGAAGCGGGCGAATGCCAGCGCCACAATCAGGCCGACCACACTCAGTAGCACCAGCGCGTAAAAGCGTTCCCGGTGCATTACGGCAGTGGCAAAGGCGCAGAGGATAAGAACCCCCGCCGTGATACCGGTGGGCCAGTCCACCGGACTGAGGCCGAGCTCGCCCACGAAAATTCCGAGGCTGATCAGAGGCATGGCAGTCACGGCGATCACAGTTACCAAAAGCAGCATGTTATAGCGCTGGAGTGAGCCGGTTTCCAGCAGTGCCGTGAACCGGTTGGCGGCATCCACCAACCGGGAAACGACTGTCTCGAACACGGCCTTCTCGTCGATTTCGCGAAAGCGGGCATGGAAGTCGAAAAAGCGCTGGCGCTGACTGTACATCAGCAACCCGCCGGCGAAAGCTATGAAGCTCATCATCAGCGGCAGGTTAATGCCGTGGAATGGCGTGAGATGATACTCAGGCACATCACCGCCAAAAGTGGCTGATGCCGCCATGTAGAGTAACGGGCCGACTGAAATGGCCGGAAATATGCCAATCATAATCAATGCAAACACGAGAATTTCGGCCGGGATTTTCATGTAACGGGGTGGCTCGTGCGGAGGATAGACGGGAAGATCAATAGGCTTGCCATTGAAGAAAACGTCGTGAATAAAGCGCGCGGAGTAAGCCACTGTGATGATTCCCGCCAGTGTTGCCACAACCGGAGGGAGCCAGGCCCAGAGCCCGGGCAGATTCAGCTCCAGCGATTCTGCAAAGAACATCTCCTTGCTCAGGAAACCGTTCAGCAGTGGAACGCCTGCCATGGATGAAGCGGCCACGATGGCGAGGGTGGCGGTATGTGGCATGTAGCGCCACAAGCCATTGATCCGGCGCATGTCCCGGGTGCCGGTTTCATGGTCGATGATACCTGCAGCCATGAACAGGGACGCCTTGAAAGTGGCGTGGTTAATCACGTGAAAAATGCCTGCAACAGCCGCAAGCTGGGTGCCCATGCCCAACAGCAGGGTGATAAGGCCCAGTTGGCTTACTGTTGAGTAGGCCAGCAGTCCTTTCAGATCGTGCTTGAACATGGCGCTGTAGGCGCCCAGAAGCATGGTGAACATGCCGGTAAAGCTGACCATGTAGAACCACTGTTCCGTGCCTGCCAGGGCGGGATAAAGCCGGGCCATAAGAAATATTCCGGCTTTCACCATTGTCGCTGAGTGCAGGTAAGCTGAAACGGGTGTTGGAGCCTGCATGGCATGGGGCAGCCAGAAATGGAACGGGAACTGCGCCGATTTGGTGAAAGCGCCCAGCAGAACAAGAGTCAGGACAACGGGATACATCGCATGTGCCTTGATCTGATCACCGGCTGCCAGGACATCATCCAGCTCAAAGCTGCCAACAATGTTACCGAGGATGAGCACGCCAGCCAGCAGGGCCAGGCCTCCGCCGCCGGTCACTGCCAGCGCCATACGGGCTCCACGCCGCGCATCCTGTTTGTGGGTCCAGAAGCTGATCAGCAGGAATGACGTCAGGCTGGTCAGTTCCCAGAAAATCATCATCAGCAGCAGGTTGCTGGACAGCACGATGCCGAGCATCGAGCCCTTGAAGCACAGCAGCAACGCATAGAATTTGCCGACGTTCTCATGGGCCTTCAGGTAATAGCGGGAGTACAGAATGATCAGCAGCCCGATGATCAGGATCAACAGGGCAAACAGCAGCGACAGC
This sequence comes from Marinobacter sp., assembly GCF_041984545.1. GTDB lineage: Bacteria > Pseudomonadota > Gammaproteobacteria > Pseudomonadales > Oleiphilaceae > Marinobacter. Next base: position 30,776 of record NZ_JBHIXV010000008.1, read on the forward strand.
CCGTCCAGCCGGAAGCTGAACGACAGGCCCACGGCGGGCAGCCACTGGTAGGTATGCAACACCACGCCACCATCGGCGAGCGTCTGCCAATGTGGAAACAGGGCAGCAAGAGCAATGAGGGCGGGTACTGAAGATGCCACGGCAATCGCCGTTCGCCCTCCCTGGGCAAACAGTGGTGCAGCAATGGCACCCAGGAATGGCAGTAAAACAACCAGCGGTAGCGACATCGCAACCTCGTTATTGGTCTTTTTTACGTGAGTATTGAAGGCATGTGTGCCTGAGTCTAGTCTCCGGCCGGCTACTGTGCACTGGCTAACCGGTGCAGTACGGCGAGATCGACAGAGTGGATCAGCGGGAAGCGGGTGGGTCCGGGAAGTACGGAAGACGGCCCCGGTGCCGCGCGATGTCAGCGGTAACAGGAGGGCGTATTGTGCCTGTGCAGCCGAAGGACCTTGCGGTCATGGTTGCTCCGTCAGTCAAACTTGAAAACCGATGATACGCGCCCCGTCCCCAAGGTCAAGTCAACTTGCGATTGATCAAGTGTATACTCGAACCAAAATTCCCAAGGACGAATCCCCATGAGTCACAGCTATCCGACGCTTCTCAAACCACTGGACCTGGGCTTTACCGAGCTCAAAAACCGGATACTGATGGGGTCCATGCACACCGGCCTGGAGGACCGCTTCTGGAATATCCACAAGCTGGCCCGATATTTCGCCGAACGGGCTGAAGGCGGCGTGGGATTGATGGTGACCGGGGGGTTTTCGCCGAATCTGGTTGGCCAGCTGGCGCCCCTGTCCTCGACCATGAACAATCGGGCAACCGCGCTACTGCACCGCCATGTAACCGGAGCCGTCCACGAAGCTGGCGGCAAGATCTGCCTGCAGTTGCTGCACGCTGGGCGTTACGGGTACCAGCCGCTGATTGTCTCCGCCTCGGCCACCAAGGCACCGATCAGTCCGTTCAAAGCCCGCGCCCTTTCCGCGCGGGGTGTTGAAAGGCAGATCAATGATTTCGTCAACGCTGCCCGACTGGCCAAATTCGCAGGCTACGACGGCGTGGAAGTGATGGGCTCGGAAGGGTATTTCATCAATCAGTTCCTGTGTGAGCGGACCAACAAGCGCACCGACGAATGGGGCGGCTCCTACAGCAACCGCATGCGCCTGCCGGTTGCAATCGTCCGGCGGATTCGCGAAGCGGTGGGGCCTGAATTCATTCTGATCTACCGGCTCTCGATGCTGGACCTGGTAGAGGGGGGCCAGACCTGGGACCAGATCGTCACCCTGGGCAAGGCAATCGAGCAGGCCGGAGCCACCATCATTAACACCGGCATCGGCTGGCACGAAGCGAGGGTGCCCACTATCGTCACCTCGGTACCCAGGGGCAGCTTTGCAGACGTAACCGCCAAGTTTTACGGCGAGGTGGCCATTCCGGTCTGCACCACCAACCGTATCAACACGCCGGAGAAAGCCGAGGAGATCCTGGCAGGCGGCAAGGCCGACATGGTGTCCATGGCCCGGCCGTTATTGGCCGACAGCGAATTCGTGCGCAAGGCGCAGCAGGGCCGCAGTGACGAAATCAATACCTGCATTGCCTGCAACCAGGCCTGCCTGGACCACGTATTTCAGGCCAAACGGGCTTCGTGCCTGGTCAATCCCAGGGCCTGCCACGAAACCGAACTGGTGTTGACGGTTGCACCTGTGGTGAAACGGATTGCGGTGGTCGGCGCCGGGCCAGCCGGTCTGGCCGCGGCGACAACCGCCGCACGTCGAGGGCACCGGGTGACCCTTTACGAGGCAGACGATCAGATAGGCGGTCAGTTCAACTACGCCAAGCGCATTCCGGGCAAGGAAGAGTTCTACGAAACCCTGCGCTATTACCGCCGCCAGATAGAATTGCTGGACATCGACCTGCGGCTCGGCGTGCGGGTGGATGCCGGCGCACTGGCCGATGGCGTATTCGATGACGTGGTGATTGCCACCGGCGTGAAACCCCGAATCCCGTCAATCGACGGCATCGACCACCCCAAGGTGCTGGGTTATCTGGATGTGCTTCGCCATAACAAGGCCGTAGGCAACACCGTGGCGGTGATTGGCGCTGGCGGCATCGGCTTTGATGTGAGCGAGTTCCTGACCCATGACGCCGCCCATCATCCAGAAGGCAAGCAGACAGAAGGCGAGCAGGCCAGTATTGGCGATTGGCAGGCAGAGTGGGGTATTCATCCGCAGTTCGAAGGACCGGGCGGATTAGCCGAGCGCCGGCCCACACACTCTCCCCGCAAGCTGTATCTGCTGCAGCGCAAAACCGGTAAGGTTGGCGGTGGCCTTGGCAAAACCTCTGGCTGGGTTCATCGGGCCAGCCTCAAACACCGGGAGGTCGAGATGCTCCGCGGCTGCCGCTATGAGCGTATTGACGACCAGGGCCTGCACATTGCCATTCTCGACAAAGACGGCCAAATGATCGGAAACCGCGTACTGGATGTGGACAACGTCATTATCTGTGCCGGACAGGAACCCCTTCGGGAACTTTTTGACCAGTTATCGGCCTCTGGCGTCAAAGCGCACCTGATTGGTGGCGCAGACGTCGCCGAAGAACTGGACGCAAAGCGAGCCATTCGGCAAGGAACGGAAATCGCAGCCCAACTATGATTTTACTGATTGCCTTCGCGCTTCTCTCAATTGGATTCTCCTTTCTGTGTTCGATTCTCGAGGCGGCATTGCTGTCGGTTACCCCCAGCTACATCGCCTCGGTAAAGAAAGAGAAGCCCGAGCTTTTCGCCCGCCTGCGCAAGCTCAAGGACGACGTGGATGACCCTTTGTCGGCCATCCTTACCCTCAATACAGTGGCCCACACCGTTGGCGCCACCGGTGTCGGTGCCCAGGTCACTGTCGTGTTTGGTGAGGCCTGGCTGGGCTTCGCCTCGGCACTGATGACCCTGGCCATCCTCATCTTCTCGGAAATCATTCCCAAGACCATCGGTGCCAAATACTGGCGGGGCATCGCCCCCTACCTGCCCGCCATCCTCGGATTCATGATCAAAGCGCTGCTGCCGCTGATCTGGCTGTCGAAGCAGGTAACCCGTCGCATAGCCCCGGGTGATGATGACACCGATATCCGTGCCGAGATCAGCGCCTTGGCGGAAATCGGCCGCGACCAGCAGGCCCTCGATGACGACGAGCGCCGCATCATCCATAACGTGCTGAGATTTCATGAGATCAAGGTCAGCTCGGTGATGACACCGAGAACCGTGTGCAAATACCTGGAGCCGGGCATTACCGTGGAGCAGTTCCGGGAGCAGGTCCGGAAATCCCCGTTTTCGCGGTACCCGGTGATCGACGAAGAGGGGGAGGCCCTTGGCTATCTGCACCGGGCGGATCTGATCAGTCTGGAGCCAGACGTGAACCTGCTCGACCACATGCGCAAAATTATGCGTGTGAAAGGCAACACCAACATCGAATTACTGTTTTCCGACATGCTCCGGGAGCGGCAACACTTGGCCGTGGTCTATGACGAGCTTGGCACCTGGCTGGGAATAGTGACGCTGGAGGACATATTGGAGACACTTTTGGGCACTGAAATCATGGACGAAACCGATAACGTCTCCAATCTCCGGCGGTATGCGAAGCAGCGCTGGAGTCGCCGCCTCAAGAAATATGGCTCAGGTCAACGATAGCCGGTAGGGTTAGCGCACCGCTTTCAGTGCATTGGAAATGGCCTCTGCTTCGGCCTCAAGTACTTGACATCGAAGACTATTTCCCTGTCGGATTGCCTGCTCGATCTGCTTTCTTTTCATGTCATATAGCCGGCTAAGAATGTCTGCCTGGCTTTGTCTTATCGGTGCGTTCATGACGGACCTCCCCATGGTTACACCTGTCGGTATTCTTTACGTTTCCGGCCGCAATATGGCCTACACCCGACTTGATGCATAACCCGCGCCATCCCGCCATTACCTCCCAAAGCGGGCCCGGTACGCCCCAGGAGACAGGCCGGTGTGCCGGCGAAACAAACGGGTAAACGAACTCACATCCTCGTAACCCACCCGCCGGGTAATTTCATCAATAGGTAAACGGGAGCCCTCGAGTTGCTGACGGGCTATCTCAATTCGGAGAACCTGAAGGTAAGCGTTGGGCGTGTCCCCTGTAGCTGCCTTGAAGCGCCGGATCAGCGAACGTTCCGTGAGACCAGCCACGGTGGCCAGAACCTCCAGGTTGAGGGGGATGTCAAAATGGGCATCCAGCCAGTCCTGAAGCTTCAGAATGGCCGCATCGGAATGATATCGACGAGCCTGAAGCGCGCTGTAGGGCGCCTGACTGGTTCGGCCGACATCCAGCACAAACGCCTTGGCCAGCTCGCGCGCGACCTGCGCGCCAGCGTAGCGCTCAACCAGATGCACCCCCAGATCCCACCAGGCCATGCCCCCGCCAGCGCAGGCAATGTGCCCGTCTACCGTCACCAGCCGGTCCGGTTGCAGATCCACCTGGGGGAACCGCTGCCGAAACTGCTGACTGAAGCCCCAGTGTGTCGTGGCAACCCGCCCCTCGAGCAACCCTGCTTCGGCCAACATGAAGGCCCCGGTACAGTTACTGGCCACCCGCACCTGACCGGAACCGACAGCCCGGAACCGGCCCAGCCACTCAATCAGCTCGCCATTGCTCGCCAACACCGCCTCAATCGGGCCGCCAATGGTCGGAATGACCACCAGATCGTCCGGTTCCGCGCCGGTGGCCAACTCATTCCAGGCGCCATCCGCCTGAATAGTCAGCCCGTTGATACACCGGCACGGCACACCATCCCTGGTCAGCAGCCGGGTGGCAAATTGTGGCGATGGCGTCTCATTGTTGATCCGAGCCCAGGTCACCCCGGCCAGCCGGAAAAGATCAATGATGCCGGTAATGGCACTGGCCAAAGCGCCATCGAAACCTATTACAGCAACCGTTCGCATGCGTTCTCCAAAGCAGGCTGCCAGCGGGGTCTTCCCTCCCGGGACTGTCTGCAGCATGGATGCTGCAGCCAAGCGTACATGGATGTATTCACAGCGTGTCCCGGGAGGGAAGACCCCGCTGGTGGCCGTCTGGCAGGCACCGTCTTTCGTGCTGGTGCATGGACTGATGGCAATAATGGCCATAATTGTGTCATAAACGCCGGTTTCCTGGAAAAACCAGTTGTGAGAGGCTGTTGATAACAAACAGGAGACCCAGCATGACCGATACCCTGATCGACCGCCGCGACCTGGCGTTCCAGCTCTACGAAGTGCTCGATACCGAGACCCTCACCACCCGCGAACGCTTCAGCGAACACAACCGCGACACCTTCGATGCCGTCATCGAAACCGCCGACAAGATGGCCCGGGAAAAGTTTGCCACCCACAACAGCGCCGCTGACAAAGATGAGCCAAAGTTCGTCAACGGCCAGGTGGACATGCTGCCCCAGGTAAAGGAAGCCTTCGACGCCTACGCCCAGGCCGGCTTTATTGCCGGACGCTACGACTACGAGCTGGGCGGCATGCAACTGCCGGAATCCGTCATGGCCGCCTGCAACGGCTTTTTTACGGCCGCCAACCCCGGCACCGCGGGTTACCCGTTCCTGACCACCGCCGCTGCCAACCTGATCCGCGTCTTCGGCAACGACCAGCAGAAACGCACGTACCTGCCGAACATGCTCAGCGGCCGCTTCAGCGGCACCATGGCGCTCACAGAGCCCCACGCCGGCTCCAGCCTGGCCGAAATCCGCACCTCCGCCACCCCCACTGACGACGGTCACTACCTGATCAAAGGCGCCAAAATCTACATCTCCGGTGGCGAACAGAGCATCACCGACAACATCGTTCACATGGTACTGGCCAAGATCAAAGGCGCACCGGCCGGCGTGAAGGGCATCTCCCTGTTCATCGTGCCCAAGTTCCTGGTGGACGAAAACGGCAACCCCACCGAACGCAACGGCGTCAGCCTGGCCGGCCTGATCCACAAACTGGGCTACCGGGGCACCACCTCCACCGCCCTCAGCTTCGGCGACGACGCGCCCTGCCACGGCTACCTGGTGGGCGAGCCGCATCAGGGCCTGAAATACATGTTCCAGATGATGAACGAAGCCCGCCTGGGTGTGGGCTTCGGCGCCGCCGTGATCGGCTACCGCGGCTACATGCACAGCTTGGAATACGCCAAGGACCGCCTCCAGGGCCGCAAAGCCAGCGAAAAGAACCCGGAAAGCCCGCAGGTCCCGATCATTGAGCATGCCGACGTACGTCGCATGCTGCTGGCCCAGAAAGCCTACAGCGAGGGCGGCCTGGCCCTGTGCCTCTACGGCGCCCGACTGATGGACGACCAGCACACCCACCCGGACGAACAGAAGCGCCTGGAAGCCGGCAAGCTGCTGGACCTGCTCACCCCGGTGATCAAGGCCTGGCCGTCCGAATACGGCCCCAAGGCCAACGACCTGGCGATCCAGGTCTACGGCGGTGCCGGCTACACCCGCGAATACCCGGTTGAACAATGCTGGCGCGACAACCGCCTGAATCCCATCCACGAAGGCACCAACGGCATCCAGGCCCTGGACCTGCTCGGCCGCAAGATCTGGCAGGACCAGAGCCACGGCCTGCAACTGCTGATGCAGGAAATGCAGGTGGATCTGCAAGCGGCCACCGCCGACCGCTGCCAGCAATGGGCCCTGTCCCTGAGCGAGACCCTGCAGCAGGCGGTGAAAGTCACCCAGAGCCTGGGCAAATCACTGATGGAAGGCGACCCGGACCGCACCCTGGCCAACGCCTCCTGCTACCTGCATCTGTTTGGCCACATCATGGTGGCGTGGATGTGGCTGCGCCAGGCTAATGCGGCCGCCAAGGCCCTGGCTTCGGCCAATACCGACGACGAGCGCAACTTCTACCAGGGCAAGCTGCAGGCTGCCCAGTACTTCTTCCACTGGGAACTGCCCACCGTAGCCCAGGACCTGGTACTGCTGCGCAACCAGGACGACACCTGCCTGAATATGAAGGCAGAGTGGTTCTGACTCCGGGTTTCCCTTTGTCGTAGCCTGACAGCTTGGGGGAAGCACAATTGGCCGGGTGGCCTTTCAGGGACACGCTACAAGCACGTCCCTGTGCGCTCGGCTGTGGCCATCCATGGCCACAGACGGTCCCTGAAAGGCCACCCGTCCAATCGCGCCCGAACCTAGTGCTGCACTTACAGGCGGGATGATCCGGCAAGGCAGGAGAACGCATTTTCAGTTTTGGATATTTCACTGAATGCCCGGGCGTGGGCGACGGGGAGGTTGTTCCAGGACCGTTGAGGGCCAGGGATGGCCCGATCGAGCCTACAGGGACGTACTTGCGGCGTGTCCTGGAACAACCTCCCCGTTGACCATGCCTACGCCAGCACGAACAGGCTAGGGCCGAACCAAGAGGAAAGCACCAATGCCACTGGTCAAAGTAGAAAAAAAGGACCATATACTGCTGATCGGCCTGAACCGGCCGGAAAAAATGAACGCCATGAACCGCGAGATGTACCACCAGATCGCGGCGGCCTATTACCAGCTGGAGAACGATCCGGAACTGCGAGTTGGATTGATGTACGCCGAGGGCGACCACTTTACCAGCGGCCTGCAGCTGGACGACTGGGCTGGCGTATTCGCCAACGGCAAGGGCATCGAGCCGGGCGAGGGCGAGCTGGACCCGTTCCATATCACCGGCCCCGGCCTCAGCAAACCCGTGGTGTTCGCCGCCCAGGGCATCTGTTTCACCTGCGGCGTGGAAATGATGCTCAATACCGACGTTCGAGTGGCCGCCAAAGGTACCCGCTTCGCGCAGCTTGAAGTCAAACGCGGAATCTTCGCCTGCGGCGGCGCCACCATTCGTCTGCAGCGGGAAATCGGCTGGGGCAATGCCCAGCGCTACCTCCTGACCGGCGACGAATGGACCGCCGACCAGGCCTACCAGTGGGGCCTGATTCAGGAACTGGTGGAACCTGGCGAGCAGTTCAACGTGGCCATGGAAATTGCCCGGAAAATCGCGAAGGCCGCGCCTCTGGGCGTTCAGGGCAGCCTGAACTCCTCGAAAATTGCAGTCAGCGAAGGTCAGGAAGCCGCCAAACGACGCCTGTTCCCGGACCTGCAGCCGGTGATGGCCAGCGAGGATGTCAAAGAAGGAATCCAGTCGTTTCTGGAAAGAAGAGCCGCGGAGTTTAAGGGGAGGTGAACGACCTGCCAGCTTCTCGGAAAATCTTTCTGATTCTCTTTGGTGGCTAGGTGCAATACCGACTATTGCTGCATAACTTCGGGCAGCCGACCGGGATCGCCTTCCGGGAGTGTGAGCAGCAGGGATGCTGCGATCAAGCCCCCACGGATGGGTTCACGGCGTCTCCCGGAAGGCGATCCCGGTTGGCTGCTGGCCCCGAGCTCGAAGGCTGGGGCCAGAACTGGCAAGCGAGTGCTGGTCATCAGGCCGCCGCGGACTTCCCGGATTCGCGCCGAGCCTTCGCCTCGGCGGCCACCTCCGCCGCATAATCCGCATACTTGGCCATCAACTCCTCCCTGCGATCCGGATCCCAGTTGATCTTGCTCAGATCGCCCTCGTAGTGGTCAATCACCCGCTTGTCCATGGTCTCGTACCACCACTGCGGCAGATAGGCCGGCAACAGCATCGACGCGTAGCCGCCGGGCAGCTGCGGCGCCTTCTCGAAGTGGCGCAGAGCCTGGTAGCTGCGTTGTGGATGAGCGTGGTGGTCTGAATGCCGCTGCAGCTGATACAGGAACAGGTTGGTCACCACGTGATTGCTGTTCCAGCTGTGCTCCGGTTTTGTTCGCTCGTATTTGCCGTTCTCGTCCTTCTGGCGCAGCAGCCCGTAATGCTCGATGTAGTTCACGCTCTCCAGCAGACTGGCTCCGTACACCGCCTGGGCCGCCAGGAAGGGTACTGCCCGCGGGCCGCATACCAGAGTGGTGGCGCCGAAGAACCCGGCGCTCATGGCCCAGCCCTGCAACAGCTCATTGTCCAGGCTCCAGAAGCCCTTGCCCTTCCGGGCCAGCCGAGCTTTTTCGATCTTTATGGAGGATTTGATGCCGCCCAGCACCGTGCGCGGCAGGAACTTCCAGAAACTCTCGCCCATACGGCTGCTGGCCGGGTCCTCGGGGGTGGCGACGCGTTTGTGGTGGCCGAAGTTGTGCTCCACCACAAAATGGGTGTAGCCGGTGGGTGCCAGGGCTGCCATGGCCAGCAGCTTGTTCAGCTTGTTGGACTTGTGGCCCAGTTCGTGAGCGGTGTTGATGCCTACGCCATTGATCGCGCCCACTGTCAGGGTCAGGCCAATCTTGTCCTCCAGGGGCGTGCTCTTGCGGCTGGCCAGCCAGGCGCCCATGAACGTCATCACGTACTGGGTGGGGATGAAGGCTTTCACAATCCGGTCGTAGTATTTGTCCTGCTCCAACGTCTTTACCGCCGACTCGGGCGGGTTGCTTTTGTCCTCGCCTATGGCGCGGTCCAGGGCCGGAATGATGCCGTGCACAAGGGCAGGGCCGGTCCAGGCGAGGGCCTTCAGTTTTTTGGGGGCCAGCGCGTAACCGGTCAGGGCGGCTAGGCCGATACCGGGCAGGGCCGGGCCGAGCAGCCACATATACCGCTTGGGGTCTTTCCAGGCGGGTGATTCCGTTGTCTGTTCCGGGGTTGGCATCACCTTGTGCGATTCCAGATTGTCACGGGTTTTGGCGTTCATGGTTCTCTCCCATCAGGTAGGCGTTCTTGAAATTTATGTCGGACAATCTGGCAATGCAACAACCGGCGATAGCGAGTCGGCAGCTTGGCACAAAATGACAATGGTGGCCGAGGAGGGTGGTTTGCGGTTTGGTTTTTGGCGAAAACGGGTTTTCTGGACCAGACTCAAAACAAAACAAGAACCAGGGAAGAACCCGCAATGTCTCGAGTTTCCTCCGCTACAGCCTCATGTTCCGCCAGGGCCATGCTGGTCGAGTACCTGACCTCGGGACGGCTCGCCGAAGTGGTTTACCGCGATGGTGCCGGGCAGGTCTGCCAGGTGCACGACGTGATCCGTGACTTTTGCAGCCGTGCCGGCAAGGATTTTCTGTTGCTGGGGCGGGGGGTGATGTTGCCCTTCGACCACGTGATTACCATCGACGGCCAACTGCTGGCCGATGGCGTGCCTTAGTCTTAGGCAGCCGGCTAACCAAAGGGTAATCGCCCCGTAATTGCTTTCCTTTGTAGCCCGGCCGTACCCTGACCCGCGTTGTAAACACTGACCAACAGAGGGAAATGGTATGAACAGGCTCGCATTGAGTACGCTTTTGATGGTTCTGACGCTGGGGCTTGCCGCATGCAGCTCGGAGGACAACGAAGGTGTGGACGTTGAACAGGCGGCGGACAACGCTGGCGACATGATGGACGACGCGGCGGATTCCGCGGAAGAAACCATGGAGGAAGCAACCGGCCAGGATGAAAGCGCCATGGGCGAACTCCAGGAGGGTGCGAAAGAAGCCGGTGAGGCCATGGGCGAGGCGGCTGAAGAAACCGGCGATGCCATGGAAGAAGGCTACGAGGAAGCCACCCAGCAGTAAGGGCTGTCCGCCCCGCCCGGGCAGTTCGGGCGGGGCGACCCGGGCGCCGATCATTCTGTAAAGGAATGTTAACGGTTTTGTCTTTTTAACGTCTGCTATCTGTCACATTGCTCGCCGACACTGGCCTCTCAACAACACAGACCCGCTGTTTTGAGAGAGGCGAATCCATGGCCAAGCATCACCTTGATTCCAACTATCTGGACCCGAACTACGAGCCGGTAGTCAACCATTCCGGCAACCTTCCGTTCCGTGAAATTCTGGCAGCCCGCATGCAACGTCGCACCGTGATGAAGGGCAGCGTGGGTGCCGCCCTGGCAAGCGTCATGGGTCTTGGCCTGGCTGGCTGCGGCAGTGACAGCAACGGCGGAGGCACCACCACCGGCAACGTCTCCAGCACCCAGCTTGGCTTCAAGGCGGTGCCTACGTCCACCGCCAATGAAGTGGTGGTTCCCGAGGGTTACTCCGCGCAGGCCTTCCTGCCCTGGGGCACACCGATTACCGGCTCCTACCCGGCCTACAAGCCTGACGGCACTAACACCGGCGCCGAGCAGGAACAGCAGATGGGCATGCACCACGATGGCGTGCACTTTTTCCCGATTGACCTGAAGGCCGGCGGCAACAGCTCCAGCGAAGGCCTGCTGGTGATGAACCATGAGTACATCAATCAGGATGCTCTGCATGACACAGTCGCAGAAGCGGCCACCAACGGAGGCGTTCGCCCTGAGGATCAGGTTCGTAAAGAGATTGCCGCCCACGGTGTCTCGGTGGTGCACATCAAACGCGATACCGAAGGTACCTGGGACATCGTCTTCGGCAGCCCGTTCAACCGTCGCATCACCGGTAACACCGAAATGGACATTCGCGGTCCGGCCCGCGGGTACAGCAAGCTGGTGACCAAATACAGCCCGGACGCCACCGAAACCCGGGGCACCCTGAACAACTGCGCCATGGGCCCGACGCCCTGGGGCACCTACCTGGCGGCGGAAGAAAACTGGCACGGTTACTTCGCGAACAGCGATGCCAACCAGCCCCGGGAGCAGCTCCGCCACGGTGTGGGTAGTTCAAGCCGATACGATTGGGAACTGGCCGACAGCGGCGCCGATCAGTACATCCGCTTCAACGTAACACCGGGCACGGGTACGGCAACAGACGACTACCGCAATGAAGCCAACACATACGGCTACATGGTGGAAATCGACCCCTTCACACCGGAGAGCAAGCCCCAGAAGCGCACCGCCCTGGGCCGCTTTGGCCACGAGGGCGTGATCTTTGCACCGGTGACCGAGGGTGAGCCGGTAGTCTGCTACTCAGGCGATGATTCCCGCTTTGAATACATCTACAAGTTTGTGTCCTCCAAGCCCTACTACGCGGCCACCGCCGGCGGTTACCTGTTGGACGAAGGCACCCTGTACGTCGCTCGGTTCAACGACGACGGCACCGGCGACTGGCTGCCTCTGGACCTGAATGATGCCGACTTCAAGGCCAAGGTAGACGCCGCTGTTGGCACGACCGTCAGCGACATTGTATTCACTGGCTTTGAGAACCAGGCCGACGTTCTGGTAAACACCCGTCTGGCGGCCGACATTGCCGGCGCCACGCCCATGGATCGCCCCGAGTGGGGCGCCGTGGATCCCAACTCCGGCCAGGTCTATTTCACCCTGACCAACAACAGTCAGCGTACTGAGGCCCAGGTCAACGCCGCCAACCCGAACGCTGAGAACCGGACCGGCCACATCATTCGCTGGAGCGAAAACGGCGATGATTTCACGGCCACCGGCTTCGATTGGGACATCTTCGTGTTTGCCGGTGAGCAGGGCACGGAAACCGTGGTGGATGACGAGGTGATCGTGTCGCTGACCGACGACAACATCTTCAACAGCCCGGATGGCCTCTGGTTTGACTACAACGGCCGTCTCTGGATCCAGACCGACGGCTCCGATGCCGCGCCTTATCAGAACAACATGATGTTGGCGGCAAACCCCGAAACCCGCGAGATCAAGCGTTTCTTCGTTGGGCCCGTGGGCTGCGAGGTCACCGGTGTAACGTCCACCCCGGATGTGAAAACCATGTTCGTCAACATCCAGCACCCGGATGGTAACTGGCCGGACGCCAGCCAATCCCGTCCCCGCGATGCCACCGTGATCGTTACCCGCGACGACGGCGACGTTGTCGGCGCCTGATTCCGGGCAGTCCCGCGGCAACTGACAGACCGCAAACCTGGCGCTTCTGGTTACAGAGTGCGTCGGGTTTGCGGTTTTTTGTTTCAGGAATACCTTTCCCTGCCGATACCTGTGTTAAATACACTAAAGTATGAGTTATTAACTCACATCAATTCTTTAGTCTCCGCAATGGCCTTAAATAAAAGATGCTTATAAAAGCAATTATAAATAAGAGGTTACTATGGGGTTGTTGGATCGTAGGTCGATTCTTTGGGGGGTGGCGATTGCGATTGTCGTGGCGGTCGCCTGTACAGTGGGGGCGCCCATGGTAGGTCTGGAACCGGTATCGGTGTTGATCGGCCTGCTGGTGGGACTGGCCGTGGCAGCAGGATTCCTGATTGTCCGGGTTCTGGAACCGACGGAGCGGGGCCTTCAGGCCCTTAACGACGGCTCACTGGCGGAAAATCATCCGCTGCACGATCGGTGCGCCCAATTGCTGGCAGATGCCAGGGCCGGTCGGGCGCTGGTGGAAACCCTGGCCGGCAGCGCCGATCGGAACGCTATTTCCGCGGCCCAGGTGTCGTTTGCAGCGGATCAGCTCAAGCTGCGGCTGGATCGGCAGGTGGAGGAAACCGCCCAGATGGCCGATTACGCCGGCCAGATCACTGAAACGGTACGGGAGTCCTCGGAGCAGGCCGCCGATGCAGCCACCATGGCCCTGCAGAACAAACAGGTGAGTACCGAAGGTCACGATGCGCTGATGTCGGCCATCAGCAGTGTGCGCGCCGTGCACGAGCAGTCTGGTGAGAATCTGCGACTGATCCAGGAACTGAATGAAAAATCCAACCGGATTCAGGGTGTAACCACCACCATCCAGGGCATCGCCGAACAGACCAATCTGCTGGCGTTGAACGCCGCCATTGAGGCCGCTCGTGCCGGTGACCAGGGGCGGGGCTTTGCAGTGGTGGCGGACGAGGTTCGGCAACTGGCGGGGCGCACCGCCCAGGCCACCGGCGAGGTGGCCGAAACCCTCGAGGAAATCCGCTCCGATACCACGTTGATTGTTTCCCGGATCGAGGAACTGGCCCAGAGCATCGAGCAGGGACTGGCCTCGGTGGAGAGCGTGGGTGGTCGCCTAGAGCAGATCAGCGAGCAGTCTGACCGGGTGCAGCAACAGGTCGCCCGCATTGCCGAAATCGACCAGAACAACGAGCAGAGTCTGGCCCAGGTGTTTTCAGCCATCGAGACCGTGCGTGACCAGATTTCGGAAAGCGACACCAGCGTGTCGGCGCTGGCAGAGCAGGCGGCAACGCTGATGGAACTGGCGGAAAAAGCCAACGCCTCGTTTGCGCTGAACAGTGACGCCAGCTATCACCGGATTTTCTATGATCACGCCCGCACGGGCGCTGAACAGATCGGCCAGCTCTTTGAGCAGGCGATCCGGGACGGCAAGCTCTCCGAAAGTGCGCTGTTCGACAGGGAGCGCAAGCCGATTGCCAACACCCAGCCGCAGAAATACGCGAGCAGTTTCGATCAGTTTACCGATCAGTACCTGCCGGCGGTGCAGGAGCAGGTCAAGAATGCCCACGAGGCAATCGTGTTTGCCATTGCCTGCGCGCCCGACGGCTATGTTCCCACGCACAACCGGGATTTTGCCCACCCGCCCACCGGAAACCCGGAGGTGGATCTGGTGAAGAGCCGCAGCAAGCGCCTGTTCAACGACCGCACCGGTATTCGCTGTGGTACCCACAAGGAAACCATGTTGCTGCAGACCTACCGCAGAGACACCGGTGAGATCATGCACGATCTGTCAGTGCCCATCTTTGTGAACGGCAAGCACTGGGGCGGGTTCCGTCTGGGGTATCGTCCGGACAATCACTGACGCGCCCGTAACTCCGGTTCGCCAGGGCTATGGTAGACTTTCTGTGACCGTTACAGAGGAGCTATGCCTTGACTGAACCGGAGTACATTCCCGCCGATTCGGACCCGACGTCCCGCCGTGCAGACCCGGCCCGGAACCTGGCCGTTGTCGTCTACATCCTCCAGGCCCTGTCATTCTTCCTGGGCGGCGTGACCGGCCTGGTTGGGGTGATCATCAACTACGTCAAGCTCGACGACGTTCGCAACACCTGGGTCGAGCGGCATTTCCGCTGGCAAATCCGGACCTTCTGGATCGGTCTGTTGTGGACCGTCATCGGCATTGTAACCACGCCGCTGATTATTGGCTGGTTTATTCTGCTCGGCATCTCGATCTGGATTATCTACCGCATCGTCAAAGGGGCGCTGGCCCTGAATGATGGCAAGGCGCCTTCCTGATTTGGGGCCATCCCGTCCTGCGCTAACCTCTCTCGCCTCTCGGGTGCCCATGGCACCTCGGGGTGGTGTTAACGGTGCACAGTGAGGCTGAGTGGAACAGTTCAAGGTAGAAAGAGGCCGTCGGCCTTGTAAAACCCTGTCAAAAGTCATCTTGGTCTCTTATGACAGCTGCCCACGCCTGCTCTCCTGTCTTTTTTCTGTCGGTTTGTAACTCTCTGTAAACCCGAAAATTTTCCAAGGCGACCCTGAGGGTGGCCCGCTTCTCTGATCAATCTGACATTACTACCATGTAATTCAGGCCATCGTGCCCCTCCGGACTCTTCCCTGACTATCGCGAACACGTCCTGTCGAGACGTGGAAAAAGAATAGAAAGGGGCAAAAGGGAATGAACTACAAAACAAGATGGCCAAAGACCTTATTACTTTCCTGCCTGGTCGGAGGGTACGGTTTGACAGGCTTGGCGGGTAGCGCCGCAGCCGAGACCCGGCAGGCACGCAGCGACCTCTCGCTCATGGGCGTTTACATCGAGCCCGATAGCCAGCGCACCGACAAGTACGGCACGGCCTTCCGCGCCACCTACGGCAAGCGGCTGAGCGAGTCCTGGTGGCTGGAGCCGACATTGTTTTCCGGTGTGATCGAGGCAGGCCGCACCGGTCTGACCGACTACTACCAGCAGGGCGCCGGCGTCGACTTCAGTTATCGCTTACCCGGCGAGCGAACCTTCACACCCTTCGGCCTGATCGGGGCGGGTGTTTCCCGTAACGATGTGGCCAACCATTCTGACAGTGAATTCGGAGGCTACGGCAACCTGGGCCTTGGTGTGCTGACATCGGCCGTAACAGATTCCGGTCTGAGGCTGCGCGCGGAAGTGCGCTACGTGTACGACACCTTCGACGACGGTCTCTCAGACGTTCACCTCGCTGCCGGCATCACGCTGCCCATCGGCACCACTCGTCCGCAAGTAGTGGAAAAGATCCGGTACATCGAGAAACCGGTGGTGGTTGAAAAAGAGAAGCTGGTGGGAATGGCGGATTCCGATGCCGACGGCGTTGTCGATGGCGTCGACCAGTGTCCGAACACCCTGGAGGGGCTCCAGGTCAACGCCGTTGGCTGTGTCGAAACCGATCGGGAGCAAAGCGTGGTGCTGTCGGGAGTTTCCTTCGAATTCAATTCCGACCGTCTGACTGCCAATGCCAAGGACATTCTCGCCAAAACCGCGGATGCCCTGCGTGGCCAACCGGACCTTCGTGTTGAGCTCGCCGGCCACACCGACAGTGTCGGCTCTGCCACCTACAACCAGCAGCTTTCGCAGAAGCGCGCCGATGCCGTCCGGAACCACCTGATTGATTCCGGGATAGCACCAGAGCGGCTGGTTGCGAACGGGTATGGCGAGTCCAGGCCTGTCAGGAGCAACAGCTCGGAAGAGGGAAGGGAACGCAATCGTCGCGTTGAATTCAACGTGATCCAGGATTCAGAAGCGGAGTAATCGCCATGGAAACCAAAACAATGAAAACAATGATGTTAGTGGTCTTTATTGCATTGCTGGGTCTGGCCGGGTGTCGCTCTGACAGCGCCCTCGTCACAGAAGCCTTCGGGCCCGCAAACCCGTTGTTTGACCAGGACGGGGACGGTATCCCGGATAATGAGGATTCCTGCCCGACGGTCACCAATTCGGGTAACGACGCTGATGCCGATGGCATAGACGACGCCTGCGACAAGTCGGTTGGCGGCTCCTCCGATATCGATGGTGATGGGGTGCTGAACAGTACCGATAACTGTCCGACCATCGTCAACCCGACCCAGCGAAACAGGGATGCCGATCTGACCGGCGACGCCTGTGACACCGACGCCGACGGCGACGGAGTCGCTGACAAGGTGGCCAACAGTGATGGCTCGTTCTCGGTGAAGAGCGTTGCCAGCGGTGGCGACAACTGCCCGCTCGTGCCCAATGACGGCCAGGCCGATTTTGACGGTGATCAGGTGGGCAATGCCTGCGACACCGACACCGACGGCGATGGCGTTAATGACAAGACGGACAAAGGCGATGGCTCCTTTGAGTCGCTTGCGGCCTCGGACGGTGGCGATAATTGCCCGCTGTTTGCCAACCACGACCAGGCCGACGCCGATGGCAACGGCGTGGGCGATGCCTGCGAAACCGATTCAGACGGTGACGGACTGCCCGATGGCGCCGATAATTGCCCGACCATCGCCAACCCGGGTCAGGAAGATCTGGACAATGACGGCGAGGGCAACGCCTGTGATGCCGACACCGACGGCGACGGTATTGCCGATGACAATGCCCTGGGCCAGCCCCTGGATAACTGCCCGCTGGTGGAGAATCCGGACCAGGCGGATACCGATGGCGACGGCATTGGCGACGCCTGCGATCTGGTGAACGACAATGAATACGCCTGCGGTGTGGAGGGCCAGCCATTTACGCCCATGCTGGCCAGCGATACCGATATCAAGGCTGAAGCCTCGAAAGACCTGTCTGGTTGCCTCCTGGGGTTGGGTTTGATTTGCGACGTGCAGGATCCGGCGAATGTGGTTGACGGTGATCTCACAAACACCGCCACTCTGCAGAACACTGACCTGCTTGGATTATCGACCAGCCGGCTTAAAGTGGCCGCCACAACCGGCTTTGCCTACCCTGGCGCCAATGCTCTGGGCATTGCCTTCAATGAGAGTCCGCAGGTGTTGCAGGCAGATCTGCTCGGTGGCGACCTGATCGTGAGAACCAGCCTGAACGGTGTTGTCCAGGAGGAAAGTACCGGTGAAGGGCTGCTGGATCTGGATTTGCTGGGGGCGTCCGGCGTGCTGGGTGGTACCTCAACCAGCTTCCTGGTGTTTCAGACGGAGAAGCGCTTCGACTCGGTGGTTATCGAGTTTGCGCCCTCGCTCCTGTCGCTCCTCAACGAGGTAAACGTTCAGGCAGTGTGTGCCAGCAAGACAGACCTGGCGGTTGACTGACGCAAAACCGTCTGTCAGTTCAACCGCAAACGACACAGGGCCGCTTCTGCGGCCCTGTGTCGTTCAAGACGAATCAAAGGTAGCTTACATAGGTGAGCGCGGAGACGCCCAGAAGACAGAACAGGGAGGCGAGCATCAGCTTCATGCCGGGCGGCAGCAGTGCGACGTCTTCGGCATTACCCCTCTGACTGGTGGGCCGCAGGCCGTTCATGAGGCCACCGCCATCGACAGGCCCAGTTCTTTTGCTTCCAGGCAGTCGCAACAGTTGGATCGCTGGCAGGTCTCGGCATCGTGTATGTGCATCCGGGCAGTTGCCGGACCTGTTCGTGGGTTCAGCCCGCGATAGAGCCTGATGTGTCTCTGCAGGGCGTGGGCCGCCTCCTGCCTGGAGGCGAAAGGTCCCAGATCCATCTGTTCCCGGGTTTTGACGTACCATCCAAGTACCGTTCGTACCAGACGACCTTCCTGCTGTTTCGCGACTGCTCTGGTTTCTGCACGCATGGATCTGCCCTTGATAAAGAAACGACCGTTCAGTGGACACGTCCCTGTGAACTGCTGCAAAGCATCCTTACCGGTAGCAACGGAAAAGCTGGCTAAAAGGTTCCTTCTTTTTCGAAGAAAACCGTTTTTTGCAGGTGTTGCCTGTTTTACCGATAGTTCGGCGTATCAGATCAGTCGCCAGTCACCTCTTTAAGGCAGATGGCGCTGAACACTCCGGCAAGCCCCATGAGCCCCAGAACCAGTATGACAGCCACCTCGGAAACCAATGAGACAAGCGCGGTGAGGCCGCCGGTGGCCAGCAGGAGAAACCCGATCACCGTGTTGCTCACCGCCGTGTAGTCGGTGCGCTTGTTGCCGCCGGCCATGTCCACCAGATAGGTTTTTCGACCGAGTCGCACACCGGCATGGGCAACGCTGAGTACAAAGAAGGCGATCGGGTAGAACCACACGCTGCCAATGTCTGGGCCGGTGATCAGGGCGACTGTGGCCACCAGCAGGCACACCCCGCTGGACATGGCCGCACCGCGTATCATCACCCGTCGGGAAGAGGTGTCGGCCGCCCAGCCCCAGAAACTGGCGCTGAGCGAACTGGCAAGGCTGCTGGCCAACAGAAACACGCCGAGCATCCAGCCGATGTCCGTTTCCTGCTGGGCAAGTACCACAAAGTAGGGAGCGGCCAGCGCCGAGCACAGCAGCAACGCCCGGGTAACCACAAAGTTGCGGAACGGCACGTCATCCCGCAGCAGTGACAGGCTGCGAAACGCTTCGGTAATGGCATTGCCACCGCCGCCGGTCTCGCCGTTGTACTCCTCCACATTGGCGAACAGAATACCGGCGATTACCCACAGTGCGGCCGCCAGAAGCAGGAGCAGGGTGTAGAAGGCAACGCTCGGATCGCCCCGCTCCCAGAAGAGAAGGGCCGTGAGCACCACCGTGGCGCTGCCGCCGATGGTTGAGGCCAGGCCCGAAAGCCGGCCGCGCCGGGTCTTTGGAATGCACTTGCCCTGCACGTCTTTCATGGACACCGAACAGAAGCCCCGTGCCAGGGAAAACAGCACCAGCGAGGCGATAATGCCGTAGCCGGCCGGGTAGCCTTCCAGAAACCAGACGCTTGCAGCCATGCCCACAACGCTGATGGCCTGGCCGAAGCTGCCCAGTGTCCAGAACCACTTGCGCACGGCCTTCCGGCGTACCCATGCTGCAATCACCATCTGCGGCACCAGCGATCCGGATTCCCGGATCGGAACCAGCCAGGCCACCAGGGCTGGCGCTCCGATGGCGCTCATCAACCAGGCCAGCACGGTTTTCGGGCTGATCAGCAGATCGCCGAGCTTGGTCAGCACGTTGCTCGCGAGGATCAGGAAAAAATTGCGCGGCACCTCCCGGCAGGCCTCCTCCGGGATGTCCTTGCACACGCGAGCGTCCTCCTCGTTGGCGATGAGGCTGTATAAGCGGTTGATGGTTTCCTTTTTTGCTTCGTTTGCTGCCGGCAAGCCCTGATCCTCCAGTGAAAAATGCGCAAGAATACCAATACGAAAGGGTAACCTTAAATGCAGCTTACGTGGCGCCGTCCGGATTGGACCAGAGCAGCACGGTCGTCAGGTGCCGAGTGGCGGCGATCGAACGAGCCCCTTGCCCCGCGCAGGGTAGATCGGGCCTAATACCCGGGCAATCAGGGAGTACGCCATGCTGAGTTACCTTCACGGCTTCCATGCCGGAAACTTTGCCGATGTCCAGAAACACGGGGCCCTGAGTCTGGTCCTTTCGATGATGCAGTCAAAAGCCTCCGGGATTGCCTGCTTTGATACCCACGCTGGCAGTGCCCTGTACGACCTGCACAGTGAGCGGGCACGGAAGACTGCCGAGGCAGACTCGGGTATCCAGAGAGTGTGGCAGGCCCGTGCGAGCCTGAAATCACCGGACTGGCAGCCGTTGCTGGACATCCTGGCCCAGTGTAACCCGGGCCAGGCCGGGCTGGTGAACTACCCTGGCTCGCCGGCCTGGTTCCGGCAATGTCTGCGTCCCCAGGACGACCTGACCGCATTCGAGTTGCATCCTGCCGAAGGCGAGCATCTCGCCCGCTGGGCGGACTCCGGGCGTCTCAGGGTGATCCGGCAGGATGGGCTTGCGGGTCTGCTGCGGCACCTGCCACCACGACAGCCGCGCTTGCTGGTGCTGATCGATCCTTCCTATGAGGTCAAGACCGAGTACCAGGAAGTGGCAAGGACCCTGGAGAAAGCCTGGCAGAAGTGTCGCCATGGCGTGTACCTGATCTGGTACCCAATCCTGGCCAATGGTGCCCACGAGGCACTGACATCGGCTGTGAAGACCGGCGGAGTACGCAAGGTCCTGACCTCCGAGGTCCGGCTGCGCAAGCCGCCGGAGCGGGGCATGACAGGTTCGGGCCTGCTGGTTGTCAATCCGCCCTGGGGCTTTGACACGCGCTTCACTGCCATGCTCAATGAAGTGGCCGGCGATCCGGTGCTGAATCTTTCCCATCACATGGACTGGCTGGTACCGGAATAGGAGGCCGAAATGAAAAATCAGAAACAGGCCATGCTCTATGGCCTTGGTACGGTGTTGCTGTGGTCCACGGTTGCCACCGCCTTCAAGCTGGCCCTGAGGGACCTGGCTCCGGTGCAGATGCTGTTGATTGCTGTGGCGGCCTCCGTCCTGGTCATGGCCATTATCCTGATGCTTCAGGGGCGTTGGCATCTGGTGTTCTCCCTGAGCCGGCAGCAATATGTCCAATCCATCGGCATGGGCCTGATCAATCCCTGCCTCTACTATTTTTTCCTGTTTGGCGCCTTTGACCGTTTGCCGGCCCAGGAGGCGCAGCCGCTCAATTATACCTGGGCCCTGGTGCTGGCCTATCTCTCTGTGCCCTTTCTGGGGCAGCGGTTGCGGCGGCTTGATATCATTGCGGGGCTTGTTTGTTATGCCGGTGTGGTGGTGATTGCCACCCGGGGCGCGGTTACCTCGCTGAGCTTCGAGGACCCCATCGGGGTTTCCCTGGCACTGGGCAGCACGGTCATCTGGGCTTCCTACTGGATCATTGCCACCCGCGACACCCGGGACCCTGTGGTGGGGCTGTTCCTGAATTTCCTGTTTGGCCTGCCAGTGATTGCGGTGATCTGCTGGTGGACTGAAGGCCTGGACTTTGCACTCGGGACCTCTCTGGCGGCAGCGCTGTACGTGGGGGTGTTCGAGATGGGCATTGCCTTTGTACTCTGGTCCTACGCCATGAAAAAGGCGGAAAACACCTCCAAAGTCAGCAACCTGATTTTTATCTCGCCTTTCCTGTCGCTGGTGTTTATCTATTTCATTCTGGGCGAGCACATCCTCTATTCCACTTATATCGGGCTGGTGTTGATCATGGCCGGGTTGTGGCTGCAGCAGCGCAGGGTCAAGGCCCGGGAAGAGGCGTTGGTTGATGGCGGGTGAGTGGTTTGTTTACATGGTGCGGACCGCGCAGGGCGCGCTCTACACCGGTATCACCACCGATGTCGAACGGCGGTTCGATGAGCACCAGGCCGGCGCCCCCAAGGGCGCCCGCAGTCTGCGGGGCAAAGGCCCGTTGGAGCTGGTGTTCAGGGCACAAGCCGGCGACCGGAGCCGGGCGTCCCGGCTGGAGTGGCAGATCAAACAGTGGCCGAGGGCGCGCAAGGAGGCCCTGGCCAGGGGCGAATTCAGTCTGCCAGATGACGTCTGATGTGCTCGCCGGCGCGGGACATGGCCGAGGTGGCCCGATCCAGTTGACCACTGTGCACCTGAAACACGTGCCACAGGCTGTTATACACCTCCAGCCGCACGTCCCCATCGGCCTCGGCAGCCATACGGGCGAGTCGCTCGGCGTCGTTCAGCAGGATTTCCTCGCTTCCGGCCTGGATCAGCATCGGTGGCAGGTCTCCCAGGTCCCCGAAGATTGGCGACACCAGTGGATGGCTCAGAGGTGTGTCACCGGCATAGAGTCTGGCGGCCTTTGAGGTCCACGCCGCCTGCAGTACCGGTTCCCGCTCCGGTGCATAGAGATGCTCCTGGGTCAGGTCGACCCACGGCGAGAACACCGTCAGGGACGAGGGCAGCGGCTGCCCACGGTCACGCAGTCGCATGGCCAGGGCCAGAGCCAGGCCGCCACCGGCGGAATCCCCCGCCACGGCGATCTGCTCTGGCCCGAAACCCGCTTCAATCAATGCCAACCAGCAGGCCTCGGCATCGTCCAGTGCGGCGGGAAAAGGGTGCTCAGGCGCCAGTCGATAGTCCGGTGTCAGCACCGTGCAGCCACTGGTTTTGGCGAGATGGCCGGTAATGCCACGATGGGTTGCGGAGGAGCCGATAATGTAGCCGCCGCCGTGCAGGTAGAGTACGGCGCCCCGGTGGGCGGAACCAAAGGTTGTACGGGTGGCGGGTACCGTCGCCAGCGTGGTTTCCTCGAACCTGGCGCCACGGGGCGGGAACGAGCTGCGATAGGCCTGGCGGATGATTCTTCTCTGAACCGGCACCGGAATGGCCGGGTGGAGTATCGGCCGGACCAGGCGATTCATGGTCTGGCGCAGGGCCGTCTCCAGAAGCTGCTGCAACATCTGTGTCTTTACTCCGCTATGGGTTAGGATTGAAGGCCGAATTCAGGAACTCATTCATAACAGGCGTTTAACTCTACGTGTACTGGAAAACGGATACCATAGAAATACCGGATTGGGACAGACACTCACTCCTGGCACGGCTGGAGCCGTTCGATCCGGACCGTCCACGGGAGCTCAGCGCCGAAATGGTGGAATACTGCCGTTTCTATGGCCTCGACCTCTGGGTTGAGCACCCTGGTGTGAATTACCATCAGGGCTATGCCAAGGCTGGTGGCCATGAAGTGATGGTTCACTATTTCCGTCTTCCCGATTCGCAACCGGAACGGGGCACAGTGTTCATTCTCCACGGTTATTTTGACCACGTGGGGCTGTACAGTCAGCTGATTGATCGTTGCCTGGTGGCGGGCTTTGATGTGCTCGCCTACGACCAGCCGGGCCACGGGCTGTCCAGTGGTACGCCAGCGGCCATTGGCAGCTTCCTGGAGTACCAGGCGGTGTTGGCGGATGTCATGGCCACCGTCCGGGGGCGCATTCGGGAGCCCTGGTTTGCGGTGGGCCAGAGCACCGGAGGCGCCATACTGATTGATTACCTGCTGTCGAACCAGCACAGCCAACAGACCTCGGACTTCCATAAAGTGGTTCTGCTGGCGCCGCTGATCCGCCCCATGGGCTGGGTGAGCGCCAAGGTGCTGCACAGCATGATGCGGCCGTTTATTTCCCGGTGGCGCCGTGTGTTCGCCGATAACAGCGGTAACACGCGGTTTCTTCGGTTTCTGCGGGAGCACGATCCGCTGCAGGCAAGGGCGGTTCATGTCGACTGGGTAACCGCTCTGCGCAAGTGGGTGCCGCACATCGAGTCGGCGCGGCCGGTCGATTTTCCGGTAACCGTTGTGCAGGGTGAAAAGGACCTGACGGTCGACTGGCAGCACAATCTGAGAATTATCCGGAATAAATTTTCCTCGGTGGAGGAACTGAGAATCCCCGACGGGCGTCATCATCTTGTAAATGAAGCCCAGGATTTGCAGGCAACCGTATTCAATACCATTATTGATACATTCACGAACCCCGCAAGCGACGCTGGCACCCAGGTTCAACGTCGTCCGGGAAGCACTAGGCACGGGAGAAAGCTGTGAAAAAGACAATACTTGCGTTTGCACTGGCAACGGTCGGTCTCGGCGGCTGTATGACCTACGACCCCTACACCGGCGAGGAGAAAACCTCGAACGCTACCAAAGGCAGCATCATCGGCGCTATCGGCGGTGCAGCCATCGGCGCCGCCACCTCCAGCAAGAGTGACCGGGGCAAGGGCGCACTGATCGGCGCGGCCAGCGGTGCCGCCATTGGTGGCGGTATTGGCTACTACATGGACAAGCAGGAAGCAGAACTGCGGCGCAAGCTCGAGGGCACCGGGGTACGCGTGGTGCGCAATGGTGATCAGATTGAACTGGTCATGCCGGGCAACATCACCTTCGACCTGAATCAGTCGTCCATTCAGCCATCATTCATGGACACCCTGGAGTCTGTGGCGCTGGTTCTGAAGGAGTACGACAAGACCATCATCCAGATCGAGGGTCACACCGACAGCTCCGGCTCTGACAGCTATAACCAGCTGCTGAGCGAGCAGCGCGCGAACTCGGTCCGTGATTTTCTGTTGAATCAGGGTATCGAGCCCAAGCGCACCCGGGCCGTGGGCTACGGTGAGCGCTATCCCATCGCGTCCAACGATACCGCAGCCGGCCGAGAGCAGAACCGTCGGGTAGAGCTGACCCTGGTGCCGATGCAGTAAAGCGGCGCTGTCAGGCACAAAAAAACCGGAGCCATGCTCCGGTTTTTTTGTGCCTGGCGACAGGCGGTATCAGAACAGAACGCGACAGCGAATCGTGCCTTTCACCTGACGCAGCTTTTCCAGTGCCAGCTCACCGTAGGCCTTGTCGACGTCCACCACCACATAGCCAATGTCTTCCTTGGTCTGCAGGTACTGGCCGCATACGTTGATGCCGTTTTCCGAGAACACCTGGTTGATCTCGGACATAACGCCCGGCACGTTCTCGTGGATGTGCAGCAAGCGGTGCTGGTTCGGGTGCGAGGGCAGGGCCACTTCCGGGAAGTTCACGGACGAGACCGAGGTGCCGTTGTCGCTGTACATGGCCAGCTTTTCCGCCACTTCGCGACCGATGTTTTCCTGGGCCTCAATGGTAGAACCGCCCACGTGCGGGGTGAGAATCACGTTGTCGAACTCGCGCAGCGGAGAGACGAACTCCTCGTCGTTGGACTTGGGCTCAACCGGGAACACGTCGATGGCAGCGCCCAGCAGCTTGCCGCTGCGCAGGGAGTCGGCCAGGGCGTCGATGTCCACCACGGTGCCCCGTGAGGCGTTCATCAGGATGCTGCCTGGCTTCATCTGAGCGAACTGCTCGGCCTTGAACATGTACTTGGTAGCCGGTGTTTCCGGCACATGCAGGCTCACCACATCGGCGATGTTCAGCAGTTCCTGCAGCGTGCCCACCTGGGTGGCGTTTCCAATAGGCAGCTTGGACACCACGTCGTAGAAGTACACGTCCATGCCCAGTCCTTCGGCCAGTACGCTGAACTGGGTGCCGATGTTGCCGTAGCCGATGATGCCCAGTTTCTTGCCGCGGATCTCGTAGCTGTCCTTGGCGGACTTCAGCCACTCGCCCCGATGGGCCTTGGCGTTCTTCTCGGGTACGCCACGCAGCAGCAGGATGGCCTGAGCCAGTACCAGTTCCGCCACCGAGCGGGTGTTGGAGAAAGGCGCGTTAAAGACGGCAATGCCACGGCGGGTGGCGGCCTGCAGGTCAACCTGGTTGGTGCCGATGCAGAAACAGCCCACGGCCACCAGCTTGTTGGCGGCTTCAAATACTTTCTCGGTCAGCTGGGTGCGGGAGCGGATACCGACGAAGTGCGCATCGGCAATCTTCTCGATCAGGTCTTCCTCGGCCAGCGAATGAGTCAGATACTCGATATTGGTGTAGCCCGCAGCGTTCAGGGTATCAATGGCAGATTGATGCACGCCTTCCAGCAGCAGGATCCGGATTTTGCTCTTTTCAAGAGACGTATTTGACATGGGCTTGCTTCCGAACCTTTCGTCACGTGAAATGACCCGTGGCCAGTGATCGTCAGGGCTGGCTCACAGAACAGGGGCGGTATGATACCATAAACGCAGATTTTCACAGCGCGCCGGTTTGCCTGAATCAACTGTCTGTGATGGCGGTTGCATGTTGCCCCGGCCCAAACCTGACGAGACCCACACATCCATGAATTCCGAACAGATCATTGCTTCTCTCAAAGACCTGATGGCCGCCGGCGATGCTCCCGGCAAAGTGCTGACCGATCCGGCCGATCTGGACACTTACGGCAAGGACTGGACGAAAATTTACCCCCCCAAACCGCTGGCCATCGCCCTGCCCAAGACCACCGAGCAGGTTCAGGCGCTGGTGAAGTTTGCCAACGAGAATCAGGTGGCCCTGGTACCCTCCGGCGGCCGGACCGGTCTGAGCGCCGGCGCTGTGGCCGCCAACGGCGAGGTGGTGGTGGCGTTCGATAACATGAACCAGATCCTGGATTTCAGCGCCAGCGATCGTACGGTGCGCTGCCAGGCGGGCGTGGTGACCGAACAGCTGCAGAACTTCGCCGAAGACAACGGCCTGTATTACCCGGTGGATTTCGCGTCC
Source organism: Marinobacter sp. (assembly GCF_041984545.1). Classification (GTDB taxonomy): domain Bacteria; phylum Pseudomonadota; class Gammaproteobacteria; order Pseudomonadales; family Oleiphilaceae; genus Marinobacter. Next base: position 57,551 of record NZ_JBHIXV010000008.1, read on the forward strand.
GCCGGCTCCAGCCAGCTGGGCGGCAACCTGTCCACCAATGCCGGTGGTATCAAGGTCATCCGCTATGGCATGAGCCGGGACTGGGTCGCGGGCCTCAAAGTGGTTACCGGCAAGGGCGACATCCTCGAGCTGAACAAGGATCTGGAAAAGAACAACACCGGCTACGACCTGCGCCATCTGTTCATTGGCGCCGAAGGCACCCTGGGTTTTATCACCGAAGCCACCATGAAGCTCTCGCGAAAGCCGGATAACCTCACTGTACTGGTGCTGGGTCTGAATGACCTGACCAATACCATGGATGTGTTGCAGACTTTCCAGAAGAAGATCGATCTGACGGCCTACGAATTCTTCTCCCATCAGGCCATGGGGCACGTTCTGGCCCACGGCCAGGTACAGGCGCCGTTCGAAACCGAGGCGCCGTATTACGCGCTGCTGGAGTTCGAGGCGGTGTCTGACCAGGTGATGGACGATGCCATGGTTCTCTTCGAGCAGTGCGTGGAGAACGGCTGGGTGCTTGATGGCGTGATCAGCCAGAGCGAAACCCAGGCCCAGAACCTGTGGCAGCTGCGAGAGCGCATTTCCGAGTCAATTGCCCCGCGCACCCCATACAAGAACGACATTTCCGTGGTGGTCTCCAAAGTGCCCGGTTTCCTGCAGGAAATCGACCAGGTGGTTACCGAGCATTATCCGGATTTCGAAATCATCTGGTTCGGCCACATCGGCGATGGCAATCTGCACCTGAACATCCTCAAGCCGGAGGACATGGCCAAGGAGGATTTCTTCGAGAAGTGCCAGCAGGTGAACAAGTGGGTGTTCGAGATTGTTGAGCGCTACCAGGGCAGCGTATCGGCCGAGCACGGCGTGGGCATGACCAAGAAACCCTACCTGCAGTACACCCGCAGTGAAGCCGAGATCGCCTACCTGCGTGGCATCAAGCAGGTGTTTGATCCGAACGGCGTAATGAACCCCGGCAAGATCTTCGACTGATGCAGGACCACATCGTTGTACTGACCGGCGCTGGCATCAGCGCCGAAAGCGGCCTCTCCACCTTCCGGGACAACGGCGGCCTGTGGGAGCAGCACAGTGTGTACGATGTGGCCACCCCCGAAGCCTTTGCCCGTAACCAGGAATTGGTGCTGCGGTTCTACAACGACCGCCGACGGCAACTGGCCTCAGCAAAACCCAACGAAGCCCACCAACGGCTGGCGGAACTGGAAAAGCGCTACCGGGTGACCGTGATCACCCAGAACGTGGATGACCTCCACGAACGTGGCGGCTCCAGCAACGTCCTTCATCTCCACGGCGAATTGACCAAAGCGCGCAGTTCAGCGCACCCCGAACTGGTCTACGACATCGGCTACCGGGACATTCAGCCCGGCGACTGCTGCGACTGGGGCGCTCAGCTCCGGCCGCACATCGTCTGGTTCGGGGAGGAAGTGCCGCTACTGGAAAAGGCCGCGGAAGTGGTCCGCTCGGCCGACTATCTGCTGATTGTGGGCACCTCGCTGCAGGTCTATCCGGCAGCCGGGCTGGTTCATGAGGTAGACATGGACGTACCGATCACGGTGATCGATCCCGGCGAGCCGGCTTCCGTTTCCCGTGCGCGGGTCATCCGCAAGGGGGCCTGCGAGGGGGTCCGTGAGTGGGTGGCTCGCCTGACCTGACTCAGTTCGGGGAAGCCTCCAGATAGCGCTCCAGCTCACTCCGGAAGGCGGCCTGCACTCCCAGTCTCTTGAGCATCCAGTAATGACCGGCAATCATACGGTCGATAAAGATGCTTTCCACCGGCGGCTTGAAGTAGTCGAGATACTTGAACACGGTACTGGTTTTTTCCGCCACCCGCTTGTGGATGTCGGCCTCGGCGAAGTCGTAAGGCTCGTCATGCTCGAACGGCACCACCAGGATATCCCGCCACATGGCGTAGTAGGCTTCGTCCACCGCGGGCTGGCTGCCAACCCGAGCGCCCAGATCGATCAGATAACGGTCCAGGGCCTGGTAATCCTCATCCAGCGCGGCTATCAGGGCATTGCGATAGGCCTCGACAATTTCCGGCTTGAGTTTTTTGACGCACCCGAAATCGTACATGATGATCGAGCCATCGGGCCGGTAGGCGAAGTTGCCAGCATGGGGATCGCCGTGGATACACTGGAACCGGAACAGCTGATCGGCCATCAGTGTAAAGATGCGGTGGCCAATCAGGTTGATGGTGTTCTGGTCGTACTTCTCCCTGGTCACTTTGCTGACGTGGTCGCCCTCCACCAGCTTCATGGTCAGCACCCGGCGGGTGGAGTGCCCGGGTATCACTGAGGGAATCAGCACCCAGGGCTGGTGTTCGTGAAAGGTGCGGAACAGCTCGATGTTCCGGGCTTCGTTTTCGTAGTCGAGTTCTTCCTTCAGACGTTCGCGAATCTCGGCAAACAGGCGGTCCACTGACTCCTTGGGCATCTTCAGCAGGCCGCCAAGCTTCAGGGCCATTCTCAGTTGCTTGAGGTCCGAATCGCAGGATTCGTCGACGCCCGGATACTGGACCTTGACGATCACATCGGTGCCATCGTGCAGGCGGGCCCGGTGGACCTGGCCAATGGAGGCCGCCGCATAGGGCGCTTCCTGCAGGTATTCGAACAGTTCGCCCACCGGTTTGCCGAGCTCGGTCTCAATCTGCTCGACAATGACCTCGAAGGGCATCGGTGGCGCTTCTTTCTGAAGCTTTTCCAGGGCTTCGGAGAATTCCCGGGGCAGGAAATCCTGGGTCTGGGAGGCAATCTGGCCGACTTTCATCACGGCGCCTTTAAGCTCGCCCAGGGTGTCGGCAATCTGGCCCGCCATGCGGGTGTAGCTCTCGCTCTGGGCGCCTTCGTCGTTCTCCGAGCGGAACAATCGGCGCGCGCGCTGGCCGGCATACTGACCGGCCACGGAGGCGGTCATGCCTGCAAGTCTGAAAAAGCGACCACGACGGGAAATTACCGGTTTTTTTGCCATGGCAGATGTACGTCTCTGACCGGTTTTGGGTTTAGCCGGAACCTCAGGTTAAACCACGGTGGTTTCAACGAACAACTGATCTTCCAGCTCCAGCGACAGCGTCTGGCCGGACACCAGCGGGCCTACCCCCTTGGGCGTGCCTGTCAGCACCACGTCTCCCGGCAGAAGGCTGAACTGGCTGCTGATGTGGGCAATCAGCGGTACGATGGGATTCAGCATCTCGCGGGTGTCACCGGTTTGCTGGCGCTGGCGATCGATGTCCAGGGTAAAGTGGATGTTGTCGCCGGGGAATCGGTCTGCCGACACGAACGGTGACAGTGGGCAGGCGCCGTCGAATCCCTTGGCCCGCTCCCAGGGCTGGCCTTTTTCCTTGAGCCGGGATTGCAGATCCCGGAGTGTCAGATCCAGAGCCAGGCCATAGCCCAGGATGGCGGCTTCGGCCTCGCTGGCGGAGGCACGGGTCAGCGGGCGGCCAATCAGCACCGCCAGCTCTGTTTCAAAATGCACGTCGCCCTGGTCTCGCGGAAAGTCGAGAGGGCGGGTGATGTGTGCCGCAGCGGTTGACGGCTTGATGAACAGCAAGGGCTCGTCCGGTACCGGATTGTTCAGTTCCCGGGCGTGTTCCGCGTAATTACGGCCAATGCAGACAATCTTGCCCAGTGGCAGGTGAACGGGTGTACCGTCCTTCCAGTGGTGTTGGTAATCCGGCATGGCCACCCTCCGTCTCCTGGGGAGTCAGTCCCCTTCAAATGAACAGACAGTATAAACCTGAAGACCTTCGTCCAGAAGCTTGCGGGAGCCACCCAGGTCCGGCAGGTCGATCATTGCTGCCACCTCCACGATTTCGGCACCGATACGGCGGATCAGACGGCTGGCGGCGAGCATGGTGCCGCCTGTGGCAATCAGGTCATCTACCAGGACCACCTTGTCTCCGGGCTTGAATGCATCCTTGTGCAGCTCCACGGAGGCAGTGCCGTATTCCAGCTCGTAGTCTTCCACCAGCGTGTCGAAGGGCAGTTTGCCCTTTTTCCGAACCAGTACGAGGGAAGCGTTGAGCTCGTAGGCCAGCGCGGAGCCGATAATGAAGCCACGGGCGTCCACCGCGGCCACGGCATCAATCTTGTGGCCGTGGTAACGGTGCACGAAGGCGTCAATCAGCTTGCGGAAGGCAGTCTTGTCCTGCAGCACCGTGGTGATGTCGCGAAAGGCCACGCCGGGTTTGGGCCAGTCCGGCACGGTGCGGATGGCCTTTTTGATGCTCTCGGAGAAATAATCCATAGCAGATCCGATAAAGATTCCGGACGCGGATCAGGCCGCGTCCAGGAAAATGAATTTCAGTACAAACACAATGGCAATGATAACAACGCTGGGATTGAGATCAGACCAGCGACCGCTCAGCGCTTTCAGAGCAGCGTAAGTGATGAACCCGAGGGCAATGCCATTGGCGATGGAGAATGTGAGAGGCATCATCAGCGCAGTGACCACGGCCGGCGCGGCGTCGGTGACGTTGTCCCAGTCGATCAGCTTGAGGCCGCTGGCCATCAGCACAGCCACGTAGAGCAGTGCCGGTGCGGTAGCGTAGGCGGGAATGATACTGGCAATCGGCGAAAGCAGCAGGCACGCCAGGAACAGGGCGGCCACAACCACGGCGGTCAGGCCGGTACGGCCGCCGGCGGAAATGCCGGCGGTGGACTCGATGTAGCTGGTGGTGGTCGAAGTGCCCAGGGCAGCACCGGACATGGTGGCCACCGAATCGGACATCAGGGCCCGGCCCAGGCGCGGCAGCTTGCCGTCCTTGTCCAGAAGACCACCGCGCTGGGCGGCCCCAATCAGGGTGCCGGAGGTGTCGAACAGGTCAACGAACAGGAAAGCAAAGATTACGCTGATCATGCCCACGTTCAGGGCGCCGGCCAGGTCCAGCTGCAGGAATGTGGGTGCCAGGCTGGGCGGTGCGGAAACAAAGCCCTTGTATTCCACCATACCCAGCATCATGGCGATGCCGGTAACCGCGATGATGCCAATCATGACAGCCCCGGTGACCTGCCGGAAAGACAGGGCGCAGATCAGCAGGAAACCGCCGAAAAACAGCAGGCTCTCGGCCACTTTTACCTCGCCCAGGCCCACCAGCGTGGCCGGATGATCCACTACGATACCGGCGTTCTTGAGGGCAATCAGCGCCAGGAAGAAGCCGATACCGGCGGAAATGCCGAAGCGCAGCGACATGGGGATGCTGTTGATGATCCATTCCCTGACCCGGAAGATACTGAGCAGGAAGAACAGGAAGCCGGAGAGGAATACGGCGCCCAGGGCTACCTGCCAGCTGTAGCCCATGCTGCCGACCACGGTAAAGGAAAAGAAGGCGTTCAGGCCCATGCCCGGTGCCAGGGCAATCGGGTAATTCGCCCACAGGCCCATGATCAGGGTGCCGATGACGGCGGCCAGACAGGTGGCCACGAAGACGGCCCCGAAATCCATGCCGGTGGCGGACAGGATGCTGGGGTTGACCACGATGATATAGGCCATGGTCAGGAAGGTGGTGACGCCCGCTACCACTTCTTTACGAACAGTGGTGCCGTGGGCCTGGAGTTTGAACAGTCGCTCAAGCATGACGGATGTCTGCCTCACAGGATGCTGGAAGTTGGAGTTTCGGGTCCGGCCGGGCCGGCAATCGGGAATTGCGTGAAAAAACGGCAATATTACCGGCTCAGCTGCCTCAGGCCAAGGGCGGCTGACAGTTTGTCACTGTTCGGGCACTTTTCACTGGTTGCCGGGATCGCGTTGCAGGCGTATATCAAAGCGCACGGCGAGCAGGCGCACAATCACAATGAACAGCAGGCCGATGGTCAAAGGCAACGCCTCGTTGGCAAGTAGCCACTGGCAGAGGAAATAGACCCAGCAGCCGGCAAACGAGATCGAGGCGTAGATCTGGTCCTTCCGGAAAATGTAGGGCACCTCATTGCAGAGAGTATCCCGCAGGGCGCCGCCAAAGGTGCCGGTCATTACACCCAGCAGAGAAGCTACAAACAGCGAGTGCCCCAGATCCAGCGCGAGTTGGGCACCCAGAATGGAGAACACGCCCAGGCCAATGGCATCCGGAAGCAGGATGCGGGATTCCCGGAGCCGCTCGGCCCGCTTCCAGTAGCTGAACACTATGGCCATGGCCAGGATCAGCATGGGCAGTTCCTGATGCTTGATCCAGTACAGCGGGTGATTGTCCATGATCAGGTCCCGCAGAGTGCCCCCGCCAAGAGCGGTAATGAACCCGATGGTAAACACGCCCACGGGATCCATATTCTTTGACCGAGCCACAATCATGCCGGAAATGGCAAAGGCAACGATGCCAATCATTTCAAGCACATAGATGATATCGATCATGGCAGCTCCGGCGGGTCGGGCAACGGTTGCAAGGCGGCGGTTCCAGGGCGCGCAGGATAGCGGAATTCCCCGCCCAGTTCATCCCGTTCTGGACCCGTGATGCAAGGACTCTTGCTTACCTGTGATCCATGGCGACAGTTCAGTGCGTATCTTGCATTCAGGTTACCTTTATCCCTTTCACCCTTGCAGTACGGAGTTGCTATGTCTCTCATGCGTCTGGCCTATGCCAGTGAAGCCACGTTCCAGGCCAAGCCGGTCGAAAAAGGCGTTGAGCCCCACGTCGCCCGGATTCTCATGACTTCCCGCAAGAACAACGCCAGAGACCAGTTGGTCGGTGGCCTCTACTACGGAGACAACCGGTTTTTCCAGTATCTGGAGGGTGACGAGTCTGCTGTGCGCGAGACCTACGGTCGTATTCTCAAGGATGAACGCCATCGCAACGTGATCACTCTCATCGAGGAGCCGATCAGCGAGCGCACCTTCAGCAACTGGTCGATGAAGTATGTGCCGCTGTCGAAAGACGTCCGGCAATTCCTGGATGCGGAAGGCCTGCAGTCGTTTGACCCGGCCAACTTCACCGCCGACCAGTGCGAAAAAATGATCGCGCTTATCCGCAACTCCAGCCAGGACCAGAAACTGGTCAACTACGATGACGACCGCGCCACTGGCGCCAAACCCGAGGTGATGTCGGGCGGATTGAAGGCCGGCATTGTGGTTGCGGGTATCTGTGTGATTGGCGCACTGCTGTTCGCAGGTTCCATGCTCTGAGAAGCAAGGCTTGAGCATAAGCATGGCTTATGCGCGAGGATAAAGGATCTTTATTTGCTTCATGGGCTGACTCTGTTTAGCTTGACGGTTATCAATCGGCAGGCGTCCCCTGCCGGTAACCCGGATCAAACACTATGGAGCGTTCATGAAAGCCATTCTCTGCAAGGAATACGGCCCCGCCGATAAACTGGTGATCGAAGACGTCCCCAGCCCCGAAGCGAAAGGGCGCGGCGTGAAAGTGCGGGTGAAGGCCGCCGGCCTGAATTTCCCGGACACGCTGATCATCGAAGGCAAATACCAGCTCAAACCCAACATGCCTTTTTCTCCGGGCGGTGAGATGGCCGGCGAAGTTGTGGCCGTGGGCGACAAGGTCACCCGTTTCAAGGTGGGTGACCGGGTAGCCGGGCTCACCGGTTACGGCGCCTTCGCGGAGGAAGTGATCGTTCCGGAGCAGAACCTGCTGCCGGTTCCCGACGGCATGTCGGATGAGAAAGCCGCCGCGTTCACCATGGTGTATGGCACGTCCTATTACGCGCTCAAGCAGCGTGGCAACCTGCAACCGGGCGAGACCCTGTTGGTCCTGGGCGCCAGTGGCGGTGTTGGCCTGGCGACGGTTGAGCTGGGCAAGGCCATGGGCGCAAAGGTCATCGCCGCCGCCAGCTCCGCCGAAAAACTGGCCATCGCCAAAGAGGCAGGCGCCGACGAGCTGATCAATTACACCGAAGAACCCCTGAAAGATGCGGTCAAGAAGCTCACCCACAGCAAGGGCGTGGATGTGATCTACGACCCGGTGGGCGGCGATTTCACCGAACAGGCCCTGCGTGCCATGGGTTGGAACGGCCGTCACCTGATCATCGGCTTTGCCGCCGGCGACATCCCGAAAATCCCCGCCAACCTGACGCTGCTCAAGGGTTGTTCCGTAGTCGGCGTGTTCTGGGGCAGCTTCACCCAGCGCGAGCCGGATGCCAGCGCCCAGAACATGATGGAGCTGATGAAACTTTACGCCGAAGGCGAGATTGATCCCAAGGTCAGCGAGGTTTATGACTTCGAGGATTACGCCAAGGCCCTGGGTGCACTGACTGAACGTCGTGCTACCGGCAAGGTGGTGTTGAGAGTCGGCTCTTGATGTATTGACTTTGCTCTGGCCCTAGCCTGCCTGATTTGTCGGTGGCAAGGATGGGTGGCCCCTCCCAAAAACCGCTACGAGCACATCCATGTGCGCTTGGCGCCGGCCATCCTTGGCCGCCGACATTTTTGGGAGGGGCCACCCATCCTCGCCTTCCGGTATAGGAGGAATAGGCGAACGGTCCGTAGGTCGGATTAGACGCAGTCGTAATCCGACGACGAATCCAACAGGCCGGACGTTTATGTCGGATTACGGCTACGCCTAATCCGACCTACTTAGCTAATCCGGCCTACTGATTTAAGCTGTCACTCTTTCCCTTGCTCTGAACGAACGCTTACCTATCCCACCGAATTATGAATGCCGGCTTCGGGCCGTCTGCCCAAAAATGTCGCCGGCCAGGGACGGCCGGCGCCAAGCGCACATGGATGTGCTCGTAGCGGTTTTTGGGCAGACGGCCCGAAGCTGGCAACCCCCTAACCCGGCAGGCTAGGGCAGAAATAGAAATCACGACCTTCAGTCAGAACCGAACCGACCCCGATTCAATCTCCGAAACCAGCTCCGGCGTCAGCAAAGTATACCCGTCGGTACCGGGCAACCAGGCATAGACCGACTCGCCATCCCGCAGCGAATAGCCGAGCTTCTGGATATCCACCTTGCGGTACTTGAAGGTCCCCGTTTTCTCGATGGCGTTGGTGACACGCAGGAACACCGGCACTGCATAGGCAGGCAGGTTGTCCCGCAAGTAGCGGAACAGACCGTTAACGTCGAACGACTGGCCATTGCTCTGGGGCACCAGGGTCACCATACCGGCCTTGCCATTGGTACCGGGTATTTCGACGCCGTAGACAATTGCTTCCTCCACCAGGCCAGAGCCGTCGATGATGTTTTCCACCTCCGTGGTGGAGACGTTCTCGCCTTTCCAGCGGAAGGTGTCGCCCATCCGGTCCACGAACTGCAGGTGGCCAAAGCCGATTTCCCGCAGGACATCGCCGGTGTTGAACCAGGCGTCACCTTTCTTGAAGGCGTTGCGCAGGATCGACTTTTCGGTGGCGTCTTTCTGGGTGTAGCCCTCGAATGACCATTTCTTGGTAATTTCGCCGATCAGCAGGCCGGGTTCGCCCTTGGCCACTTCTTTCATGAAGCCCTTTTTGTCCCGTATCGGGTCGCGGGTGCCTTCGTGGAACTTCACCAGCTTGTAGGGAGCCGTGGAAAAGCCGACGGTGTTGTCCATGTTGAAGAAGTTACTGAACCCGATGTTGCCTTCACTGGAGGCATAAAGCTCGGCGACGGTCTTGATACCGAAGCGATCCTTGAATTCTTTCCAGATGGAGGGGCGCAGGCCATTGCCGATCATCTTGGTGAGGCTGTGGTTACGGTCCTGCGGGCCCGGAGGCTGATTCAGCAGGTAGCGGCAGAGTTCGCCCACGTAGCCGAAGGTGGTGGCGCGGTAGCGGCGAACGTCGTCCCAGAAGGCGCTGGCGGAGAACTTGCGGCGTAACGCAATAGCCGAACCGCCGGCCAGCACCGAGCCCCAGCACACCAGCAGCGCGGTGCCATGGTAGAGGGGCAGGGTGCAGTAGAGGACATCCTCGGGTTCCATGGCCAGGGACATCAGGCCGAAGCCGCCGTAGGCCTTGACGAATTTCCGGTGTGAGCCGGGTGCGGCCTTGGGCAGGCCGGTGGTGCCGGAGGTGAACAGGTAGATGGCGGTATCGCCCATTCGGGGCGGATTGGTCAGCACCAGGTTGTCGCTGTTGAAGGTGCTCACCTGCTCGGCCATGTTGGTGTAGCCCTCCGGGGCCTCGCCAAAGGCGTTCAGGGTATTGATATCCGCCAGGAACTGGAACGGTCTGGGATGGCGGGTATGGAGATTGGCCCGGATTCCTTCGAAGGTGTCCAGCAACTCCTCGCCGACAACCACCATCTTCGGTTCGTTCAGCCCGATGCTGTGCTCCAGAACCTTGCCTTTCTGAGAGGTGTTGAGCATGGCGCAGGCAACGCCGAGCTTGGCCGCGCCCGCGACCACCGCCAGAAGCTCTGGCCGGTTTTCCAGGAACACGGCAATGGCGTCGCCTTTGCTGAGCCCCTGCTCCTGCAGGTACCGGGCGATGCGGTTGGCCCAGCCATTGAGTTCGCTCCAGGTGATAACCCGGTCTTCAAACAGCACTGCAGGCCGATGGCTGACATTCCGGGCGTTGGTCTCAACGAGTGTTCCGAGGGTCAGCTCCCGGTTCTCGTTGTCCAGGGAATAGTAGTACAGCCCCCGGGTAATGGCAGGCAAACGCCGGAGAATCCCGGGCAGGCTGCGGGCTAGGTCCAGTGGGGATACGTTGTCTTGGCTCATGGTTTTCCGTTAGTGCCTTCTTGTGCGGGCCCGGAGCCTGAAACAACGCAGGCACCGGGCTCAGTCCAGAAACAGGTCCGGCATCAGGGGCGTGTCGCCCGGTTCGTACCGGTAGTGTTCAAAATCGGTGATCCCGTCCTGCCGGAGCAGGTCTTCGTCAATCAGGTTCTGCCCGGTCATTGCGTCGGCCGACCGGGTCAGAATGCTGACGGCGGCATCGGCCATGATCTCGGGCTTACGGCCCTGGGCCATCATTTTCGGGCCGCCCACTTCAAACTCGATGGCGGCAGTGGCAATCAGGGTTTTCGGCCAGAGCGTGTTCACGGCAATGCCGTAGCGCCGGAATTCCTCCGCCATGCCCAGGCTCAGCATGGTCATGGCGTACTTGGTGGTGGTGTAGGGGCCGTACTGGGCGAACCACCGAGTGTCCAGGTTCAGAGGCGGTGACAGGCTCAGTATGTGGGCCTGATCCGACTCTTTCAGCCAGGGCAATGCGGCCTGGCTGCAGGCCATCACCGCTCGGGCGTTGACCTGGTGCATCAGGTCGTACCGGCTGACCTTCAGGTTCTCCACGCCGGTCAGCCGTATGGCACCGGCGTTGTTCACCAAGGCATCGATGCCGCCAAAATACTCACCGGCCTCGTCGATGCACTGGCGAATCTGTTTTTCGTCCCGCACATCCAGAACCAGCGGCAGTGCCTGGCCTCCGGCCTCGCGCACTTCCTCGGCCACGGTGTGAATCGTGCCCGGCAGCTTCGGATGCGGTGTGTCCGATTTGGCGGCAATCACCACGTTGGCGCCCTGGCGGGCACATGCCAGGGCGATGGCCCGGCCAATACCCCGGCTGGCGCCGGTAATGAAAACGGTGCGTTGGCGTAAACTGCTCATGCGTCGTTCTCCTGTTCGGCGGTCTCGTCGGCGGTGATTTCCACCAGCAGTTGACTGCGCTTTACCTGATCGCCCTGGCTGGCGTGAACCGCGCCGACAACGCCGTCTCGGTCGGCTTTTACCGGATGCTCCATCTTCATGGCCTCCAGTACCACCAGCGTAGCGCCCTGGCGAACCCTCTGGCCAGCGGCCACCAACACATCAATAATGGCACCGTCCATGGTGGCCTGGATGCGGCCACTGCCGACGCCACCCGCGGTTTGCGCCGGTTGGTGGGTTATGTCCCGCACCGACCAGGCCTGCCCGAACGCCTGCAAATATAGGGAATCGCCATCCCGGTGGTATTGGCAAGTCTGACGAACCCCGTTGTCGATCATGCACAACCGGCCCTCGCTTCTGTGAATCAGCTCCAGAGAGTGTTGGGCGTCGCCCTGGCTGAAAGACACGCGGTTGCCGCGGCGGGTCACCAGTAACTCTACAACAGCATCACCGCTGGCCAGCTTGATCGGTGTCATGGTGGCGGGAGCATTGCTCCAGGCGGTCTGGCCCGAAATGCCATGGTCGAACACGCAGGCGGCCAGGGCCAGTTGGCGGAGGTCCGGTGCCTGGGGCTTCAGCGACGGGTCGTCCACGAACGCCTGCTGCAGGAAAGCCGTTGTGGCCTCACCGGCGCCGAAGGTGTCGTTGGCAATGATCCGGCTCAGGAAGTAACGATTGGTGGTCACCCCGAATACGGTGGTGTCTTCCAGCGCCCGGATCAGCCGGCGGCGCGCCTCGTCCCGGTTCTGGCCCCAGGCAATCACTTTGGCCAGCATGGGGTCGTAGTGGGGTGTGATGGTGTCTCCGGAGCGAACCCCGGTATCAAACCGCAGGCCTTCGCCTTCGGCGGGCTTGAAGGTCAACAGTGGGCCGGTTTGGGGCGTGAACCCGTGGGCCGGGTCTTCTGCGTAAAGCCGCACTTCGATGGCGTGGCCGTTCAGGCGGATGTCATTCTGTGCCAGCGGCAGAGGCCGCCCTTCTGCCACGGTCAATTGCCAGGCCACCAGGTCCTGGCCGGTGATCAGCTCGGTCACCGGGTGCTCCACCTGCAGGCGGGTGTTCATTTCGAGGAAGTAGAAATTGCGGTGCCTGTCTACCAGGAACTCGACGGTGCCGGCGCCTTCGTAGTGGCAGGCCAGGGCGGCTTTTACCGCTGCCTCGCCCATGGCCTGGCGCAATTCAGGTGTTACAAAGGGGGAGGGCGCCTCTTCGACCACCTTCTGGTGCCGGCGCTGCACGGAGCAGTCCCGTTCGCCCAGGTAGACGGCGTTGCCGTGGCTGTCGGCAAACACCTGGATTTCCACATGGCGGGGCTCGATCACTGCTTTTTCCAGGATCAGTTCGTCATCGCCGAAGGCCTGCTTCGATTCAGAGCGGGCCCGTTTGATGCTGTCGGCCAGTTCCGATTCGTTCTCCACCAGGCGCATGCCCCGGCCACCGCCGCCGGCGGAGGCCTTGATCATCAGCGGGTAGCCAATGTCGTTGGCGGCGGCAATGAGTTCGTCGTCGGTGGCACTCTTACCTTTGACAGGGCCCTCGTATCCGGGCACCACGGGCACACCGGCTTCCTGCATGGCGATCTTGGAGCGGCGCTTGCTGCCCATCAATTCAATGGCGGATGCGGGCGGGCCCACGAACACCAGGCCGGCGTCTTTGCAGGCGGTGGCGAAGGCGGCATTTTCCGATAGGAAGCCGTAACCCGGGTGGACGCAGTCAGCGCCGGTTTTTCGGGCGGCATCGAGGATGGCGTCGCTGTTCAGGTAGGAGGCGGACACCTGCGCCGGGCCGATGCAGACGGCTTCGTCGGCCAGTTCCACGTGGAGGGCTTTGGCGTCGGCCTCGGAGTAGACGGCTACGGTGCGGTAACCGAGGGCTTTGGCGGTGCGGATGACCCGGACGGCGATTTCGCCTCGGTTGGCTATTAACAGTTTTCTTAACATGGTGCTGGTCTCATTGTTTGGTGCCAGTCCGCGAGCGGCTGTGGGGAGGCTTTCAGGAAACCGCTACGAGCACATCCATGTGCGCTTGGCGTCGGCCATCCATGGCCGACGACATTTCCTGAAAGCCTCCCCACACCCACTCGCTCCCCCATAGCTCAGTCAGTGGATTCCGCCCATGCCGGCGGGCGTTTTTGCATGAACGCCATCGTCCCTTCTGCTCCTTCGCTGCCCCGAATGGCTGCCGCGAATTTTTCAGCCGCACTGTCCAGCAAGCCGCTCATCGGTTCGTGGCCAACCCGATGCAGCAACGCTTTCGTTTCCGCGGTCGCCACGGGCGCGCATTGGCGGATACGATCCAGCGCGCTGGCAATCATTTCGTCCAGTTCCTCGCCAGAAGTGGCCGCCTGGTGAACGATGCCAAGACGGCAGGCCTCGGCGGCGTCAATTCTCAAACCCAGCAGGGCCAGCCGGCGGGCCTGGGTTAGGCCAATGCGTTCAACTACGAACGGGGCGATCTGGGCCGGAATCACGCCCAGGGAGGTTTCCGGCATGCCGAACTTGGCCGTGGGGCCGGCAATGGCGACGTCGGAGACGCAGGCCAGGCCGAAACCACCGCCCATCACTGCACCCTCGGTGACTGCGACGACCATCTTGGAAGACTCGTTCACCTGCTGAATCATCTGGCCGAAGGCCCGGTTCAGGCGGTAGAACGGATCCGCCTCGCCTTCGGCCGGTTTCTGGCCCCGGGCGCCGGCCATGTCCTTGATGTCTCCGCCGGCACAGAAATGCCCGTCGGCGCCGCGGATGACAACGGCACGGATGTGCAGGTCGTTTTCGATCTGGGTAAACACCGCCGACAGTTCCGCCACCATTTCCAGGCTCATGGCGTTGCGAACGTCCGGGCGGTTCAGGGTGATGAACAGGGCGGGGCCCTGTTTCTCAAGTAAAAGCGTTTCGCAATGCGGTAGATGATCCATAACTGACTCCACGTTAAACGTTTGGCGCTGCAGGTTTGTCCGGGGGCTCAGAATTCGTAGGTCGGATTAGCCAAAGGCGTAATCCGACAACCCAGGTCCGATGCCGTCAGGTCGGTAGTTCTGTCCAGGACCGTTGAGGGCCATGGATGGCCCGATCGAGCCCTACAGGGACGTACTCGCGGGCGTGTCCTGGACAGAACTACCGGCCTGACGGCCATGCACCGTATGTCAGTCGCGCTTCTTGCCCGGAAGCGTCCCCATCATCTTGCAGATAATCCCGAGCATGATTTCGTCAGCACCCCCACCAATGGACACCAACCGAACATCCCGATAAGCCCGGGAAATCGGGTTGTCCCACATATAGCCATTACCGCCCCAGTACTGCAGGCAGCTGTCGGTAACCTCCCGCCCCAGGCGCCCCGCCTTGAGCTTGGCCATGGACGCCAGGCGGGTGACATCCTTGCCTTCCACGTGCAGCTCGCAAGCCTGGTAGGTGAGGGCACGCAGGGCCTCGACCTCGGTCTGCAGCTCGGCCAGGCGGAAGTGGATGACCTGGTTGTCGATCAACGGCTGGCCAAAGGTCTTGCGCTCGCGGCAGTATTCGATGGTCTTGTTGATGCAGTTCTCCAGCGCCTTGATCACGTTGGCCGCGCCCCACAGGCGCTCCTCCTGGAACTGCAGCATCTGCATCATGAACCCCGTGCCTTCGGCGCCAATCCGGTAGCGCTGGGGTACGCGCACGTCGTCGAAGAAAATCTGCGCGGTTTCCGAGGAGCGCATGCCCAGTTTGTTCAGGTGCGGGCTGAAGGAAATGCCTGGAGTCTTGGTGGGCACCACGATCAGGGATTTGTTCTTGTGGGGCTTCTCGTCCGAGGTGTTGGCCAGCAGGCAGATGAAATCGGACTGCGGGCTGTTGGTGATCCACATCTTGGAGCCGTTGATGATGTAGTCGTCGCCGTCTTTGCGGGCGGTGGTTTTCATCCCCGCTACATCGGAACCGGCGCCCACTTCACTAACGCCGATACAGCCGACCATGTCACCGGCAATGGCCGGGGCGAGGAAGGTGCGCTTGAGTTCATCGGAGCCAAAGCGGGCAATGGCGGGCGTACACATGTCAGTCTGAACCCCCACAGCCAGCGGCACGCCGCCGCAATAGGCCATGCCCAGCTCTTCGGCCGCCACCAGGTTGTAGCTGTAGTCCAGGCCCATGCCGCCGTACTCTTCCGGCTTCTGGATACCGAGCAGGCCGAGGTTGCCGAGTTTCTTGAACAGTTCATGGATCGGGAATTCGCCGGCGGCTTCCCATTCGTCGCAGTGGGGGTTGATTTCCTTCTCGACGAAATCCCGGACGGTTTTTCTCAGGGCTTCGTGTTCGGCTGTGAATTTCACGTTCTTGTTCTCCTGCTAGTAGAGAGTTCGTGCCTTCTAGTGTTGGTGCACGTTCGTTAACTTGGGCGGTGGCTGTGTGGGACCGGTTTCAGAAAACCGCTACGAGCACCCCTTGCGGGGTCCGGCCAGCAATCACAGATTGCTGTCGTTCGGCTGCGCATGAAGCTTCGCTTCATAAACGCTTGCCTCACCCATGTGCGCTTGGCGTCGGCCATCCATGGCCGCCGACATTTTCTGGAAGCGGCCCCACACACCTGCCCATGTCTGCAAATGTGTTGCTGCCTGCTGGCAGTTTTGTTGTTTTTGTAGGTCGGGTTAGCCGAAGGCGTAACCCGAAAGATTGGCGGGGTGGCCTGGCTTTTTTTGTCGGATTACGCCTCCGGCTAATCCGACCTACCGTTGTTTTTTCGCATGCTGCGGCTGAAAAGCATGCTGGCTTTATGCGTTAACTCCGAATTCCGAAGAACCGGTTGGCCCCCTCTGTCCAAAAATGTCGACGGCCAAGGATGGCCGGGGCCAAGCGCACATGGATGTGCTCGTAGCGTTTTTTGGACAGAGGGGGCCAATCGGTTCCTCCGCCGTATAAGCAGACCTACAGGCGGGCGACTCCAAAGGTATTGGGCCGCAACTGCCGGGTCTCGGCTTCCCGGCACACGTCGAACACCAGGGCCAGAATCCGCCGGGTATCCCGTGGGTCGATTAACCCGTCATCCCACAGCCGGGCCGTTCCAAACAGCGCCGTTGAGCCTTCCTCCAGTTTCTTTGCCGTCGCCTGCTCCAGAAAATCCAGCGTCTTCGGATCCGGCTCCAGGCCACCGCGCCGCTGTTTGTCTTCGGCCACGATGCGCATCACCTTGCCCGCCTGGGCCGGGCCCATGACCGCCGTGCGGCTGTTGGGCCAGGCGAAGATGAAGCGTGGGTCCAGGCCGCGGCCGCACATGGCGTAGTTACCCGCACCATAGGAACCGCCGATCACAATTGCGACCTTGGGCACCCTGCAATTCGCCACCGCCTGGATCATCTTCGAGCCGTGTTTGATGATGCCGTTCTGTTCTGAATGGGTGCCCACCATGAACCCGGTGGTGTTATGCAGGAACAGCAGCGGCGTGCCGGCCTGGTCGCACAGCTGGATGAACTGGGCGGCCTTGGCGGAGCCGGCGGGTGTGATCGGACCGTTGTTGCCGATGATGCCCACCGAGTGGCCTTCGATGCGGATCGTGCCGCACACGGTCTGGTCATCGAACTCGTTCTTGAAGTCCATGAACTTTGAACCGTCGGCAATACGGGCGAGGATCTCGCGCACGTCGTAGGGCTTCTTGGGATCGGCCGGTATAACGCCCAGCAACTCCTCCGCCGGGTAGCGCGGCTCCTCCCATTGCAGTTCGCGCCGCGGCGGCAGTTGCTCGTTCCAGGGCAGGGCCTCGAGGATGTTGCGAGCCTGACGGATGCCGTCGGCGTCGTCTTCGGCCAGGTATTCGGCGGTGCCAGCCACGGTGGCGTGCATTTCGGCGCCGCCCAGCTCCTCATCGGTGGCCAGCTCGCCAGTGGCGGCTTTCAGAAGCGGTGGGCCGGCCAGGAACATCTTGGCCTGTTCGCGCACGGCAATCACGTAATCGGACAAACCTGGCTGGTAGGCGCCGCCGGCGGTGGCGTTGCCGTGGACCACGGTAACCTGCGGAATGCCAGCGGCGGACATGCGTGCCTGGTTGGCAAAGCCCCGGGCGCCGAGCACGAAGATGTCAGTGGCGTAGTTCAGGTTGGCGCCGCCGCTCTCGGAGAGTGAGACCACGGGCAGTTTATTCTCCATGGCTATCTGCTGCAGGCGCAGGGTCTTGTCGAGGCCGGCCGGAGTGATGGTGCCGCCCTTGATGGCGCTGTTGCTGGCCACCACCAGGCAGCGAATACCGCTCACGTAGCCAATACCGGCAATGATGCCGCCACCGGCCAGGCTGCCGTCCTTGTCGTCGTGCATCTTGTAGCCGGCCAGGGAACACAGCTCCAGGAACGGCGTGCCGCGGTCCAGCAGCCGGTTGATCCGGTCCCGGGGCAGCAGCTTGCCGCGCTTGGTGAACTTGTCCCGGGCCGCTTCGGCCAGGTCCAGGACCTTCTGCTCCACCTCCCGGAAGGTGGTGATGTGGGCTTCCATGGCCTCCGCATTGGCGCGGAAATCGTCGGACTGGGGGCTTACTGTGGATTCCAGTACCTGCATGCTCCGCTCCTCAGTCGTCGCTCAGGACTTTCGGGGTGATGGCCCGATGAAAGCCGTTGTAGGGCTGATTGTTCTTGGCCTTGGGCAGAGGCCACACCCGGCCACCCTGGGAAGCGGCGCCGTCGATCCGCAGGCAGTCGCCACTGATAAACGCGGCGCCCGGGCTGAGCAGGAAACAGATGGCAGAACTCACTTCCGATTCGGTACCCATCCGCTTGATGGGCACGTTGTCGCCCAGGCTGCGGATCCACTGGCGCATGTGTTCCGGGTAGTTGTCCATGCCGCTGGAAGCAATCCAGCCGGGCGCCACCGCGTTCACCCGCACCCCGGACGCGCCCCATTCCACGGCGGCGGTCTGGGTGAAATTCACCATCCCGGCCCGGGCTGCACCCGAATGCCCCATGCCGGGCATACCACCCCACATGTCCGCCACGATATTCACGATCGCACCGCCGGTTTTGGAGAGCGCCTGGGTATAGGCCTCCCGGGCCATCAGGAAGCCGCCGGTCAGGTTGGTGCGCACCACTGTTTCCCAGCCCTTCTGGTTGATCCCCGTCAGCGGCGCCTGGAACTGCCCACCGGCGTTGTTCACCAGCCCGTTCAGCCCGCCGTGCTCGGCAATGATGGCCTTCACCGTGGCTTTCACCGATTCCTCTTCCCGGATATCACAGACATGGGCGGAGGCGATGCCGCCGTCCTCGATGATCTCCGCCTTTACCGATTCCACCTTCTCGGCCTTCCGGCCAACCAGGGCAACCCGGGCTCCGAGCGAGGCCAGCTCATGGGCCGTGCAACGGCCAATGCCAGAACCACCGCCGGTAACGATAAACACCTGGCCTTTGAACAGGTCCGGATGAAAAACTGATTGATAGCTCATATCTCGAAAACCCTTACCAATGTTCGGGCATTCGGGCCGTTGGCCCTTCCCGGGACTGTGAGCAGCAGGGATGCTGCGATCAAGCTTACAGGGACGTATTCACAGCGTGTCCCGGGAAGGGCCAACGGCCCGAATGCTTGCTCCATGGCTAAAATTAGTTGATGACCTTTGAAGAAACAGGCACTGGAAATTCCAAAAGCTGCTGAGCAAACGCCTTCCCCTGGGGATCAATCCGCAGACTGGCCACGCCACCACCACCCAGGCTGTGCTCCAGCAGGAAATTGATCGCCTGCAATCCCGGTAGCGCCCACCGGGTAACGCGGCCAGTGTCCGGATTCAGGGTATGGCCCATCCACTCCGCCACGGCGGCTTCCGTCAGTGCCGCCTCAATGAACGGCAGATACTCCGGCTTGCGGGCAATTACCCCGATATTGCTGTGGTCGCCCTTGTCACCGCTTCGGCCCCAGGCCAGCTCAATCAGGGGCACCGTGGTATCCGTGGCCGGGATTTCGTGGGTGAACGACTGCGGCTGAAGCAGGCTGGCATCGAAGCCACCCCCGGTGGCTACCTCCACCGCCCGCTGCTCGCCACCCAGATCCACCGAGACTTCGACTTCGTTCTTGGGCACCAGGCAGGAATAAAGCCGAATCTTCGGCCACACCGTGGGTCGGCCGCCAACAATCCCGGTAATACCCGGCGCCATGCCCGTGGCCGCCTGGGCGATTTCCCGGGAGAAAAGCACCAGTGCTTCTTTTTTGGGGTGGGCCGTGCTGATCTTTACCACCACTTCCCGGCAGTCCTGGCCCCGGCCATGGGCGCCGTATGTCGTCTCCGTGCCCAGAAGCTCGATGCTGGTTTCGCTGTAGTCGGGCAGCCCACGCTCGCTGAACATACGCGATGTCTTCGCCAGTATGGCCTGGGCAACAGTCTCCGCTTTGGCCGGGGCATCCATGCCGGCCAACAGGAAGGTGACCGTGCATTTGAAGCCGTCCGGCCAGGTGCCCGACACCTTGTAGCTGTCGGTCGGAGGGAGCCCCCGAGCGCCGGAGACCTCAACCCGGTCCTGACCGGTTTCATCAAGCTCTACCGCAGTAAAATCACAGGTCACATCCGGCAACAGGTAGGCCCGGGGATCGCCGATCTCATAGACCAATTGCTCGGCGACCGTGCCCCGGCTGACCAGCCCGCCCGTTTTCTCGGGTTTGGTAATAAAGAAGCGGCCGTCTGCGCTGACCTCGGCAATCGGAAAGCCCATGTTGGCGTAGCCACCGGCCACGGCTTCCCAGTCGGTAAAATTGCCGCCGGTGGCCTGCGCGCCGCATTCCAGCAGGTGCCCTGCGAGGCTGCCCTGGGCCAGCTTGTCGAAATCGTCCCAGCGCCACCCGAATTCGTGAACCAGCGGCGCCAGTACCAGTGCGCTGTCGGCCACTCGACCGGTGATCACGATGTCCGCACCCTGTTCCAGAGCAGCCACCAGGCCCGGTGCGCCCAGGTAGGCGTTCAGGCTCACCATCATGGGCGGCATGGGCTGGCCGGACGTCATTTCGGTGATGCCTGCGTCGGCGAGTTTTTTCTTTTTCATCAGCAGGTCGTCGCCGAGAACCAGGGCGATCTTCAGGTCCACACCCGCTTTCGCACACAGTTCCTGGAGGGCATTCCGACAGGCCACCGGATTCACGCCCCCGGCGTTGGCCAGTACCCGAATACCTTTCTGCTTGATGTCGCCCAGCAGCGGTCCCATCACGGTCTGCACGAAATCCCGGGCATAGCCCTGGGTCGGGTCCTTCATTTTCTGGCCAGCCATGATCGACATCGTGATCTCGGCCAGATAATCGGCCACCAGATAATCAATATTGCCCGTGCGGACCAGCTGCGCCGCGGCGGTTTCGGTGTCGCCCCAAAAGGCGGCCGAACAGCCGATGCGAACGGAGCGCGGTGAGTCAGTCATAGTCAGTGTCCATGTCGGAAATCGCCAACGATGGAATTGACGATACCAAGCAAGCGCTTGGTTTGTAAAGTGGCGAGTTTAGGGTAGAATCATTGGCCTAATCTGCCAGCCGGAACGATTCAGTGAACCAGAACCCGATCCTACAGTCCCTGATTGCCGAAAACCTCGTCTCGGACCCCAACGGGGCCCGTGGGCGCTTGCTCACCGAGGCCGCCCGCCTGTTCCGGGAAAAAGGCTATGAGCGCACCACGGTGCGGGACCTGGCCGCCGCAGTCGGCATCCAGTCAGGCAGTCTGTTCCACCATTTCCGCAGCAAGGAGGAAATCCTGAAAGCGGTCATGGTTGAGACTATCCGGCTGAACACGGCCCTCATGCAGGCAGCCATGGAAGCGGCGGATACTCCGAGGCAAAAACTGAGGGCTCTGATACGGGCTGAGCTCGAATCCATCAACGGGCAAACCGGCGAAGCCATGGCCGTGCTTGTGTTCGAGTGGCGAAGCCTTTCGGTGGAGGCTCAGGCTGACGTCCTCGAGCTGCGTGACATTTACGAGAAGCTCTGGCTCGACGTGCTGGAGCGGCTCGGGCATGAAGGTGCCATGGCCGCAGACCCCTTTGTGGTGAGGCGCATGCTGACTGGCGCGCTGAGCTGGACCGTAACCTGGTATAAGCCAGAGCGGGGTGGACTCACCCTGGATGGACTGACTGACCAGGTTATGGCAATGCTGGCCCTTTAATACGTTCTGGCGTTAAGGTCCTTGATTTTCATCAGGAAAACCTAAAGAACCGACCTTTCTAACAGGGCCATTGGCCTCATCGGCATAATGCGTTCGGCATTCCAGCCATTTTTGTAGGACAGTTTTCGAAGCATTCTTGCAGCCGTTAACAAAAACCGACCAAGCGATCGGGCATACAACAACAACGTAAAGCAGGGTGATTTATGATTTCCTCTCTGGCTCGGCTGAAACCACGGCTTAAGACCCTCACACTGGCGGCGGTTGCCGCTCTTGCAGGTTGTTCGGCGAACCCCATCTACACCACCACCGGTGTCGTCCTCTCCAACTACTCCGAGGGCGAGGCCACACCCTATGTTCTGCAGATGTCCGACCCGAAAATGGCCTGTGCCCTCGGCGAGGGCATCGACCCGCTGCTCTATTCGTTTTCACGGGTAACGGAAGCGCCGGACACCACCGGTTCCCTGCTCATGCTTCTGGCAGGCAACTGTGCCGAATACAAGGCCTGGGAGGCGGAGCTGGCGTACCTGCGAGCTGATTATCAGGGCGATGTTGCAACCGCCAAGGATGCCCGGGAAGAGGCCAAGCGCCTGAACGCCCTGACGGCAAAGCGTCGGTACCGCTCCTTCCAGCGTGCGATGGCCGCCTATGAGTTTGACCCGGCCGCCGAGCCCCTGGAGTGTCCGTTCCTGTTTAGCGAACAGGACGAACTGACGTTCCTCCTCGGTCTTTTGACTGGCATGCAGGCCATCGTTAACGACGCCAATTCCGGTGCCATGGCCGGCGTTCCCCGCAACATTGCGCCGCAGGCGGAGCGTGCCGCGACCTGTCTGGACAACGAGAAGTGGGGTGGCACACCGAACGCCATCCGTGCCCTGGTGTGGCTGTTGCTGCCGGATACCCGTCCGGAACTCTCGCCCGACCCCTGGCAGGTGCTTGAACACAGCCGGCAGCTGGGTGTCGAGAAAGGCATCCGCGTGCCGCACGCACTCCAGGCGGTGGCCGCCGAAACCTTTGGCCGGCCAGACAAGCTCGAGGAGGCGATTGCCACATTCGCTGAGTCCAACGCCAGGGTAACCGTGTGGGACGACTATCGCCTGGTGGACGAAGTGGCGGCCGATGCGGTGCAATTCTCCTCGGACAAGTACTGGACCGCCAACTACGGCTACCGCACCCCTCAGACGTTCTTTGGCAAGATGAGCCCTGAACGCGAAACCGAGAATGTCGAAACCATGAATCTGGATGACCTGCTCTGAGGCAGGTCTCCGACACCCTCTGAATATCTGACAAACACAAGAATGACCCGGAGGTCGTAATGATCCGCAAATCCAGCCCAACCGTGACCCTGGCCGCCCTGACCCTGGCTGCTGCCGCGCCCCTCGCATCCGCAAAGACCGTCTCCATGTGCGTGTTCGATGTGATCGGGGCCAATGGTGATTTCTATAACTTTGTGAAGGACTACTCCCTGGAAATGAAAAGCCACGGGGTTGATTTCGAGCTCAAGCCCTACACCGACGAAGGCGTTGCCATCGGTGATTTCAACGCCGGCCAGTGTGATGCCGTGGCGGCCACCGACATCCGGATTCGTCCGTTCAACAAGTTCACGGGCAGCATCAGTGCCGTGGGAGCCATCCCGACCTACGACAACCTGAAAACGCTGCTGGCTACTCTGGCCCAGCCGAAAGCCGCGCCGCTGATGAAGTCCAACGGCTATGAGGTGCTGGGCATCATCCCGGTGGGTGCAGGCTACCTGTTCGTGAACGACCGCAGCATCGACACCGCCGGTGAGCTTGCCGGCAAGCGTATGGCAACGCTGGACTACCAGAAAGACGCGATCCACATGGTGAACTATGTAAAGGCCACCGTGGTTCCCTCCGATATCACCAACTTCGCCGGCAAGTTCAATAACGGTTCGGTGGATACCGCCTACGCACCGGCCTTTGCCTATGAAGCGCTGGAGCTTTATAAGGGCATTGGCGATAAAGGTGGCGTGGTTGATTACCCGCTGGCGCAGCTGACCCTGCAGATCGTAGCCCGCGATGAGGTCCTCGACGATGACCTCGCCCAGAAGGCGCGCGAAGAAGCCTGGAACATGTTCCCGCAGGCGATGACCCTGATCGAAGGCCAGGAAGCGGCCATTCCCGATGAAAAGTGGGTGCGCATCCCGGAGCAGGACATTCGTGGCTACCAGGAAATGTTCCGGGAGAACCGCATCGAAATGCGTGACGGCCTGAACGGCGCACCGGATGTTTACCATCCCAAGATGATGGGTCTGCTCAGCAAGATCCGCTGTGCCAGCAACCCGGCTGCCGCCGAGTGCACTGCGGCCAACCGGGAATAACAGGGCGGAATCCTCATGAACTGGCGAGCCCTGACCGCTCCGGCCGCGAGAACCCTCTACCCCGTGCACCGATTGCACGGGGCCGTTCTCCTGCTTCTGTTGTTGTTCACCCTGCTGCTGGGCATGGGAAACTCCCTGCACTCGCGGTTGCTGTGGGTGGGCGAACAGACCTGGCCGAACTACTACCTGCTGAACCCTGACGCCAAGGAACCCACCTGCCAGCTGGAAATGGACGTGGACGCAGAGGTGGCGAGACGGGTGCAGGCCTACAAACCAGACCCGGACGATCTGTTCAGCTCGCCCCCCAATCCGGAAGCCATCCGCAAGTCCCTGCAGAGCAACCTGGAGCTCTGTCAGCAGCAATACGCCCTGTACCAGCAGAACCTCGAACATGCGACGCCAGCGCTGGGTATGTTCAAGGCGGTGGAACAGGGGCTGGCCGAGTTCCTGCTCGACAACATAGAGCTGACCAAATACCTGTTCATTGCCATGTTCGCCATGGCGGCCGCCATTGCCGCCCTGGACACCGACCACATTGCCCTGCGGCTGCCCCGCAACCGGGCGGAGTGGCGCCTGAGCCAGGGTGTGCAGTTTGTGGTGAACGGCCTGATGGTGCTGTCTCTCAACGCCTATCTTGGCAAGCTGGCCAGCTCGCCGGGCTCGGAGGACACCATGGACCTCCAGTATGCCTGGGCAGGTGTGTTCGGCCTGTTCATGGTGATCAACGCTATTCGATTTGTGAACGTCCCCGAGCGCATCCGGGCCGGCAAGCTCGCGGCTTCCTCTGGGCTTGTGGTTCCGCTTTACTGCGGCATGGGGCTGATCGCCATGGCGTACTTCTTCCTGGTGGACGGCTACGCCTCGGGCCTGGCCATCTACTTCGGGATGATGTCCAACCTTTCGTCCATGTTCATCAACATCGGCCTGTACGTGCTGGTGGGCATGATGCTCAAGCAGACCCGGATTCCGGAGCTGCTGCTGAACCTGATCAAGCCGTTCAATCTGCCTGCGCCACTGCTGGCTTCGGTGATTATCTTTGCGACGGCGTTCCCGACCGCGTTCACCGGCGCCTCGGGTATCTTTATCCTGGCCGTGGGCGGTGTGGTCTACGATGAACTGCGCCGTGCCGGCGCCGGGCGCCAGTTGTCGCTGGCGACCACGGCAATGTCCGGCAGCCTGGGCGTGGTTCTCAATCCGTGCCTGCTCATCGTGGTGGTGGCGGCCCTCAACAAGGAAGTGACTACGACCGAACTCTATGGCTGGGGCTTCTGGGTGTTCATTATGTCCGCCACCCTGTTCTCCCTGGTGGTCTGCAAGACCCAGGGTAACTGGAAGCCGAGACCGGCGCCCGGCGCTTTTCGTGCCGCGCTGAGGGAAAGCCGGGCGTTGGTACCCTACGTGCTGGTGGGCGCCCTCGTAATTCTCGCCATCTGGGCCATTCTCGGGCTCAAATTCAACGAATACAGCGCGCCTCTGATCCTGCCGCTGGTGATGCTGGCCCTGGTGCTACTGGATTCAACGCAGGCCAACCGCGCCGACGCCGAGACCCGTACCCAGGCGTTCTGGAACCGCAGTTCCGCCGCCGCCAGTGATTCTGCCGTGCACATTGGCGCCTTGCTGGCACTGATCGGGTTCTCGATCTGTCTTGGCGGTATTCTCGAGCGCTCTGATATTGTTCACGCGCTCTTCCCTGAGGACCTCACCAGCCCGTGGATTGCCATGCTGGTAATCGTGGTGATGCTGACAGTGATCGGAATGGTCATGGATCCGTTTGGTGCGGTGATCCTGGTGTCTGCCACCATCGCCCAACCGGCGATTCAGCTCGGAATCGACCCGCTGCATTTCTGGATAGTGTGCCTCGTGGCCTTCGAGCTGGGATACCTGAGCCCACCGGTGGCCCTGAACCATCTGCTCACCCGGCAGGTGGTGGGCGAAACCGAAGTGCTGGCCGCCGAGCGTACCGGCTCCTTCTGGCATCGCTACGAGCGGCTGCTCCTGCCCCTGGTAGTGATGGGGCCAACCCTGCTGTTTGTGGCATTCGTGCCCATGCTGTTCTACGCGTTGTAATCTTGTTATGGCAGGATGAAGGCCGCCTGGGGGGAACTCCAGGCGGCTTTTTTGCATCTGAAGTACATAAAGCTACGTAGGACAACAGAACCAAACAGCGGTGTATCTCGTCTATGGGCTATGCTCGTTGCCACGACCTCCGATAATGGTGTTTTTTCTTCATGTCTATTTCTGCCGCCTTGAGACTGCTCCTGACCATTTCCGGCCTGCTGGCTCTCGCAGGCTGTGGGGGTGGTGGGGGGTCTGCTAGCACTGGATGCTTGGGTGAATTTAGTAGCTTCTCTCAGAGTGCAGTGACCACCCAATCGGTGTCGGTTAGTGGAGTAATTGAGATCGAGAGTCAGACTCGGATTGACTCTGATACTGCCGATGATCTGCGCATAAACCAGTCAACAAGCAACAATTGTGATGATGAGGCTCAACGTCTGCCCGTTACGGGCGTGGTGGGCGGTTATTTGAGCCCTTTGGCAGGAACATATCCGGCCCGCTCAGGGGAAAGCACACGTTTCGACTTTGAGCAGGATTCTCAGGATTATTTCAACGCTGACCTTAATCCGGGAGATCGGGTCTCCCTTCAGGTCTTCAGCGACGAGCGTTTAGAAGCACCTAGGCCCCGGTTGCAGATCTTTGACGGCGATAATCGTGAGGTCTTCGTTGGCGCGCTTGGCGACTCTCAGTCGATTCTGCACGTCATAGAGTCTGGAAGTGGCGATTACACCATTCGAGTGAGTGCACAGTCAGGGGGACCGTTTCGTTACGTGCTGATCGTCGCAGAGCGCAATGCTGAAAGTATGATGAATACGGCCTACCAGAACCCCGATTTCGTTCCGGGTGAGGCAATTGTCACGTTTGCGGGAGTCAATTCGAATTCAGACGCCCCTTCGTCCCTAACGAGTTCTATGTCAGCGGAGTCAGTTCGAGAGCTTCGGCCAGGTGTCTGGCACCTACGACAGAACGAATTTAAGTCCTTGGCAGCGGCGAATAGGACGCTTGCAAAATTCAAAACTGCCGCTTGGGTGCAGCAGTTGCGCAATCAGGCGGGCGTAAGTGCTGCCTCTCCAAACTACATTTACCATGCCCAGACGACCAGTCCGCAGACTAATTCCCTTTACGGGCGCCAATGGAATTCCACCTTGATCAGTCTGCCCAGCGCCTGGCAGGCGGCCCCTAACGCAGGTGTTGGTGTGGGCGTTGCTGTGCTCGATACGGGCCTTTTCAGTTCGACTCCCGATACCGCAGGAAACTGGCATCCCGATCTTGAACAGAACGTGCGATTAGTCTCTACGTCATCATCTTCGCCGGATTTTGTGGGCCTTCAGAATGACCTGGATAACCAACCGGGGCGTGATTCCAATCCAGCAGATCCAGGTGATGGGCAGCCCAGGAGCAGCAATTTCCATGGTACCCATGTAGCTGGAATTGTCTCGTCTGTCGACAATTCAATTGGAGTGGTAGGTGTCGCTCATCGATCTGATCTGATCCCCGTACGGGTGCTTGGCGAAGCAGGCACAGGGAATTTGGCGGACCTGATTGCTGCGATAGAGTGGGCGGGTAATCAGGCTGAGATTGATGTTATAAATCTCAGTCTCGGAGGCGTCGCACCTAATTCTCAGCTCGAAAACGCGATCAATGCAGCCCACAATGCTGGAAAGCTGGTGGTCGCAGCCGCGGGCAATCAGGGGACCGACGAACCGACATACCCTGCAGCGTATCCGAATGTTGTGGGTGTTGGTGCAGTTGACGCAGGAGGTGAGCGGGCATCTTATTCGAATGTTGGGGCGTCAGTGAGTTTGGTGGCACCCGGGGGTGATGCCAGTCGTGACGCAAATCTGGATACACGGGCAGATATTATCGTTAGTGCCTGGGGTACCGATGACGAGGGGGTTTTCGAGCCCGGATACGCAGGACTTCAGGGAACTTCAATGGCGGCGCCCCACGTTTCAGGCTTGTTTGCTCTGATGAAGGGAGAAAAGCCATCACTCTCTTCCGATGAGTTTTTTGCCCTGATGGTTGGTGGCCAACTTACGGATGCAAAGGAAAACAGCACCGAATATGGAGCGGGTCTCATCAACGCAGTCAAAGCCGTGGATGCGGCCTTGGATGGAAACATTCCAGATGTGCTTGCTGCGTCCCCTTCCGTGGTGACTTTTGTTAATAATGACAGCCAGATCCAACTTGCGTTAAACCAATATCCGACGCAGGCCAACATTAGTATCGTTGGTGTTTCAGCCGATGCGGAATGGCTCCGGGTCGGGCCTGAGCTAGTTGCAGGGGAACCCGCTCCCTCAATGGTAACTCTGAGCATAAATGCGGCATTGCTGGGACAAAGTCAAAGTGGAACGACGGAACTGCAAATCGACTACAGGGGATCGGGAACTGTTCGAAGTCTTACGGTCCCGGTCAACGTGCGCCTTTCCGATCCCAATGACACAAGAGACGCTGGTCGCCACTACGTTTTGCTACTGTCTGCAGATGAAGCACGGAATACAGTGTATCAACAGGTGGTTTCTGCGATCGGGGGACAGTATCGTTTTGAATTCGGCAACGTTGAGCCGGGTAATTATCTTTTGGTCGCCGGCACTGATATGGACAACAATGGTTTTATTTGCGAAAACGGCGAGGCCTGCGCCGAGTATCCGGTGAATGGGCTGCCGCAGATCATTGAAGTTCAAGAAACAGAGCTTGCTGGTCTCCGCATGAGTACAAGCTTTCGGAGACCAACAATCAATTCACTTGGCGGACCTCGTGTTGGCTTCGAGGGATATAGTCTAAACTCCGCTAATTCGGAAATGAGCGAGCCGACCAGGCGAATGGAGGACAGTCCTTGAGAGCGCGTTATTCTGTTGTCCCTGGCGTAGTTCTGGCCGTTTCACTGGCCGCCTGCTCGTCCGTGGCCATGGACCGTGGAGCGGTGACTGAAGTGCGCCAGATCACCCAGTCGGACCACTGCGGGCTGACCGGTCCCGGCGTGGTCTACGTGGACTCGGCCGATGACCTGGAACCCTTACTGGGCGTTCCCGGGCAGAATCTCAGTATCCGGCTCATCCGTGAGGTGGATCTGGCCAGCGAGCATCTGGTGTTTGTAACCCTGGGCCAGAAGTCGACCGCAGGCTACGGCATTGCCCTGGAGAAGGCGCGATTTTCCGGCAGCACGTTGTCCCTCGATATGGTTACGAGAAAGCCCGGGCAGGGCATGATCGTGGCCCAGGTGATTACCTCTCCCTGCGCGGTGGTGGCCGTGCCTGGCGTGGAGTGGCAGCGGCTGGAAGTATCCGGGGTTACCAGCAAGCCCCTGGTTCGGGATCTTGCGCGCTGAGCGTGCGCTGGCGGCCACAAAACAACCGTTGATCTTTGCTCACGAATCCCTAAGCTATGGCTCAGCTTTCTACACCAATCGCGGAGCCCGTTCCTGCCCATGAGCCAGCAACAATACAACGCCGATGCCATTGAAGTCCTGAGCGGTCTGGATCCGGTGCGCAAGCGCCCCGGCATGTACACCGACACCAGCCGGCCGAATCATCTGGCACAGGAAGTGATCGACAACAGTGTCGACGAGGCGTTGGCGGGCCATGCCAGGCGCATTGATGTGGTCCTCTACAGCGACGGCTCCCTCAGCGTGGAAGACGATGGCCGGGGCATGCCGGTGGATCTGCACAAGGAAGAAGGCCTGCCGGGTGTCGAGCTGATTCTTACCCGCCTCCACGCCGGCGGCAAATTCTCCCAGGGCAACTATAACTTCTCCGGCGGTCTGCACGGCGTGGGTGTCTCGGTGGTGAATGCGCTGTCCACGCATCTGGAAGTGTCTATCAAGCGAGACGGCCAGCTGCACCGGATGACCTTCGCCAACGGCGACAAGGCCACCGAGCTTGAGGTTGTGGACACGGTTGGCAAGCGAAACACCGGTACGCGACTGAAATTCACGCCGGATGCGAAGTATTTCGACAGTCCCAATTTCTCGGTCAGCCGCCTTCGGCATAACCTGCGTGCCAAAGCGGTACTGTGCCCGGGGCTGACCGTTACCTTCCTGCAGGAAAAGACCGGCGAGAAGGACGAGTGGTTCTACGAAGACGGTCTCAGAGACTACTTGCGTACTGCCCTGGCAGACATTGAGGCGGTGCCGCTGGAGCCGTTTACCGGCAGTTTCTCCGGCAACAAGGAGGCCGTGGACTGGGCCATCCAGTGGCTGCCCGAGGGCGGCGAAGCGATCATGGAGAGCTACGTCAACCTGATTCCCACGGCCCAGGGTGGCACCCATGTGAACGGCCTGCGCACGGGCCTGCTGGAGGCCATGCGCGAGTTCTGCGAGTTCCGCAACCTGCTGCCCCGTGGCGTGAAACTCTCGCCCGAGGATATCTGGGAGCGGGCCGCCTACGTGCTTTCCTTCAAGATGCAGGAACCCCAGTTTTCAGGGCAGACCAAGGAGCGCCTGTCCTCACGTGAGGCTGCCGCGTTCATCTCCGGCGTTGTGAAAGACGCCTTCAGTCTGTGGCTGAATCAGCACACCGATGTGGCGGAGGCCCTGGCCGAGCTGTTCATCAGCAACGCCCAGCGGCGGCTGCGGGCCAGCAAGAAGGTGGCTCGCAAGAAGGTCACGTCAGGCCCGGCGCTGCCCGGCAAGCTGGCGGACTGCTCGGGTGCAGACACCGCCCGTTCCGAGCTGTTCCTGGTAGAGGGGGACTCTGCCGGCGGCTCCGCCAAGCAGGCCCGAGACCGGGAATTTCAGGCCGTCATGCCTCTGCGCGGCAAGATCCTCAACACCTGGGAGGTGGATTCAGGAGAAATCCTGGCGTCCCAGGAGGTCCACGACATCGCCGTGGCCATCGGCGTAGACCCGGGCTCGGACAAGCTTGAGGGCCTTCGCTACAACAAGATCTGTATCCTCGCGGATGCGGATTCCGACGGTCTGCACATTGCCACCTTGCTCTGTGCCCTGTTCGTGAAGCACTTCCGTCCTGTGGTGGCGGCGGGTCACGTGTTCGTGGCCATGCCTCCGCTGTACCGGGTGGATCTGGGTAAAGAAACCTTCTACGCCCTGGATGAGCACGAGAAGCAGGGCATCATCGACCGGATTGCAGCGGAAAAGCGCAAGGGCAAGATCTCGGTCACCCGGTTCAAGGGCCTGGGCGAGATGAACCCGCTGCAGCTTCGGGAAACCACCATGGCACCGGATACCCGTCGCCTGGTGATGCTCACGATCGAGGACGGCGACGACACCGATAGCCGCATGGACATGCTGCTGGGCAAAAAACGGGCGTCGGACCGCCGGGCCTGGCTGGAGACCTACGGCAACATGGCCGATATCGAAGTGTGAGTCCCGGGCCTCATATGTGCTAGGGTGCTATAAAAAGCATCCTTTATTCTTTCTCTGTATTCTGCAAACTCGTTATCCTGCCAGTTTTCAAACCGGGAAGTACCATTAATGGACTGGCAGGGTTGGTTTGCGCTGGGGCTTGCGGGCACCGCGCTGTTGCTTATGAGTGCAGGGCGTTTTGCGCCCCATCTGGTAATGATGGGTGTGCTGGTTGTCCTGAGTGCCAGTGGCATCGTGTCCGCCGACCAGGCGCTCTCCGGTTTCAGCAACAGTGGCCTGATCACCGTTGTCGCCATGTTTGTGGTGGCGGCCGGCATCCATCACTCCGGTGGTGTCGATCTGCTGGTCAACCATCTGCTTCGCAGTCCCCGTACGGTGCGTTCAGCACAGGCGCGTATTGCGCTGCCGGTTTCCCTCCTGAGTGGTTTTCTCAACAACACACCGGTGGTAGCCACCATGATCCCGGCGGTCCATGCCTGGTCGCGCAAGATCGGCATTGCCCCTTCCAAGCTGATGATTCCGCTGAGCTACTCGGCCATCCTCGGTGGCACCCTGACGCTGATTGGTACCAGCACCAACCTGGTGATCAACGGTCAGTACCAGCAGCTGACGGGGGAGCAGGGCTTTTCCATCTTCTCCATTACCGCCATCGGCCTGCCGGTCGCCGTCATCGGTGTGACCGCCATGCTTCTGGTGATGCCCCGGCTCTTGCCCGACCGTAAGGACCAGCAGAAGTTCGGCTCCATGCGAGAGTTCACGCTCGAGGTGGCCGTCTCCTTCGATGGTCCTCTGGTAGGCAAGACGGTTGGCGAGGCCGGGTTGCGGGAACTGGAGCGCTTGTATCTCGTGGAGATTGAGAGGGATGGCAGCGTGGTAACCGCGGTGCCCTCCGAGGAACGCCTGCGCGGTGGCGATCGACTGGTGTTTGCCGGCGATACCCAGGCCATTTCCGACCTGCTGCGCATCAACGGTATCGTGCCCTCGGTGCATGACGATGAGCCCAGTCTGAGCAAGGACCGGGCTGAGCGTCGTCTGGTGGAAGCGGCACTTTCCCCACAGTCGGACGTGTTGGGGCTGACCATCCGCGACGCCCGGTTCCGTGACCGTTACGGCGCGGTGGTGCTGGCAGTGGCGCGCGGTGGCGAACGGGTATCGGGCAATCTTGGCAATATCCGCCTGAAGCCCGGCGATGTTCTGCTGCTGGAAGCAAGACCCGCGTTCGTAAGCCGGCAGCGTTACAACAAGGATTTCCTGTTGATCAACGATCTGGAAACCGAAACCCCGAGGCACGATCGCGCATGGTTGTCCTGGGGTATTCTGCTGGTGCTGGTGGGGCTGGCGGCCTGCGGCATTCTCAGCATGCTGAATGCCGCTTTGCTGGGCGCGGCGCTGATGATTCTGTCGGGCTGCTGCTCGGTAGGGCAGGCCCAGAAATCGGTGGACGTTCCTGTGATTCTCACCATTGCCGCCTCGTTTGCTTTGGGCGCTGCGCTTGAACAGACCGGGGCTGCCGGCTATGTTGCCGAGGGTATCCTGCAACTGAGCCAGGGCAGCGTTCTGCTGACCATTCTGCTGGTTTACATCGTGGTGTCGGTGCTTACCGAGGTGATCACCAACAATGCGGCCGCGGTGCTGGTAATCCCCATCGTGCTGTCCATGACCAACAGCATGGGCGTAGCGGCAGAGCCGTTTGTCATTGCCGTAATGATGGCGGCGTCAGCCAGCTTTGCCACACCCCTGGGCTATCAGACCAACATGATGGTCTTCGGTCCAGGAGGCTATCGGTTCAGCGATTTTGTGCGCGTGGGAGTGCCTATGAACCTGTTTATCGGTGCGGTCACGGTGGCGGTGATAGCGATGGTGTACGGTATTCAGCCAGGCTTATAAAGTGGCTGGCGTGGGGCTTGCCAGAATGTCGCAGCAAAGCACCTGGAGCTTACCCTGATGATAGAACCCGAGGGAGAGGGTCACGCACATATAGGCGCCGGTGACGCACAGATAGGGCGCGGTTACGTGCAGGCTTTCCGGCTGGGCCAGTGCCTGGCGCAGGTATTGCTGGCGATACCAGTCGGCGCTGGTGGTGCTTTCAAGCGGCTTGAAACGAGGGTCAAGGCCCCGGGTCGCGGTATCTGACACCACGGTGTCATCCATCTGAACGCCCCGGTCATCCACCAGATAGCAGCGGGATACCGCCGGGTGATTGAGTAGCTCCACGCAGGCCTGGTGCATGCTCAGCCCGTCACGCAGTTTGCCAATGGCCTGCTCGAAATAGCCACTGAAAAAATCCACCAGCTGTCGGGTCGGATCCAGGGTTACCTGGTTCCGGGTCTTGTATTCCTGCAGCAACTGGTCGAAGTCGGCCGGGCCCCGGCCAAGCTGGCCGAGATCGGTGCTCGGTTTCTCGAAGTAGAATCCCTGGACAAAATCGACGCCGGCATCAATGGCAATCATCGCCTGATCCCGGGTTTCGACGCCTTCAAGAAGTACCAGGCAGCCGGACTGATGCAGCAAAGACACAATCCCGTTGAGAATCTGCCGGGCCTTGTGATCGTCGGTCGCGCGGGTAAGCAGCTTGCGATCAAGCTTCACGATATCTGGTGAGAGGTTCCAGATTCGCTCAAAGTTGGAGTGTCCGGCGCCGAAGTCATCAATTGCGGTGAGGCAGCCGAGCTTCTTGTAATAGGCCACGGTCTCTCTCAGCCGCTCCGCATCGTCGGTGGGCTGTTCCACAATCTCCATCACGATCCGGTGCGGCGGCAAGCCTGTTTTTTCCAGCAACTGCCCGAAGAAGGAGTCGGCCTGGCTACCGGCGGTGACCACACGGGGGGAAACGTTCAGGAACAGCCAGTTCAACTGGTCTTGAATGCCGCTGTAGTTGCGTATGTGCAGGTATCGGCACAGTCGGTCAAGTAGCAGGTTTTCTGCATCTGAAGCAGGCAACTGGAACAGATGCAGGGGCAACACGGCGGCGTTGTCGGGATCAAAGGCCCGTATCAGGGCTTCATAACCCACAATCCGCTTGTGTGAAATGCTGTAGATGGGTTGCAGTGCCGTCCTGAGTTTTAGCCCCCGGAAGTCTGCGGTCCATGTGTCGCCTTCCCGGTTCAGCATTGGGGAGAGCAGATCCACTTCCGGAGCCTTCAGCTTGTCAGGGAGGCGCTGCGACATAGACGATTCTGATAGATTGAACGAACGCATCAGTCGGGCGAGCGACTGAACTGTCTCGTATCAGTACGTGTTAAGCCTGGGAAAGCAGGAAGTTACTGATAGTTGGGAGGAAGGTTGCCAAAAAAACGGATTTATTACCACTGTTTCATGTAGAAACTGGAAACCGTTTGTATCTTTAGCTGTCACTACGACCGGATGGCCGCTCTCTCAGCAGGCGGGTCTTAGAAAGGTAAAAGTCGCGCCCAGCGGCCACCTGGCAAAGGCAAGGCACCGCCAGAACATCAGTTGTTGCTGGGTACAACCACGCTTTCGTCAAATTCGAGTTCCATGTCTCGTCCTCTCGGTCACTGAGGCCCCGGACGGGGCGTTAAATAATGTGATAAGAGTATCTCGTTGATCGGTTGAGACAATCCGTAAAACCCCTATGCGACTAAAGGCAAACGCGGTTGGGTCGGTCAGAAATTCTGATGATCGGCAGCAAAAGATTTTGATTTCCACGGGCACGTGGTCTTTCTAGACTGAGGCAAATTCCAGGGATCAGGGTGATTGAACATTATGGCTATCAGGAACACATCAAGCCGATTCGGGCTTTTAGCCGTTGGGCTCCACTGGCTTGTTGCGCTGGCCGTTTTCGGACTGTTCGGGCTCGGGTACTGGATGGTGGACCTGTCCTATTACCACGACTGGTACCGGAGGGCGCCGGATATCCACCGCAGCATCGGCTTGCTGCTACTGGCAGTGATGGTGTTTCGGTTGATCTGGCGGTTAGCGGACAAAGTACCCGCGCCGCTGCCTGGCCACACGCGCTGGGAGGTCAGGAGTGCGCACCTGGTGCACGGGCTCCTCTACGTTCTGGTGTTTGTCGCGATGGTCAGCGGTTACCTGATATCCACCGCGGATGGCTCGGCGATCAGCGTGTTCGGCTGGTTCAATGTGCCTTCGGTTACCGGGCGGATCAAGGGTATGGAAGAGGTGGCTGGTACCGTGCATTACTGGTCAACCTGGGCCCTGGTAGTGCTGGCGCTGTTACACGCGGCCGGCGCGTTGAAGCATCACCTCGTTGATCGTGACCGCACCCTGATTCGTATGTTTGGAAAGTAGTGTCGGGAGTATTTGAATCCTGTCCAACGCCCCAGAAGGGCATTCATCAGATAAGGAGATATCCATGAAGAAGGTTCTGCTTGCGTCCGCCGTATCCATGGCAATGGTGGGCTTTGCCCAGGCCAGTGAACACAGCGGCACTTACGCGTTTGACAAGAAAGGCGCGCACCAGTTCGTCACCTTCAAGATCTCGCATCTGGGTTATAGCTGGCTCTACGGACGATTCAACGACTTTGATGGTCAGTTCACCTACGATGCGGACAACCCCGAGAACAGCTCCGTCAATGTCACCATCGACACCAGCAGCGTCGATTCCAACCACGCCGAGCGCGACAAGCACCTTCGCAGCGAAGATTTCCTGTACGTGGACGAGTACCCACAGGCAACCTTCAAGAGCAAGCGGGTTGTGGTGGATGATGACGGAGAGGCCGATATCATCGGTGATCTGACCCTCCGTGGCGTCACCAAAGAAATCACTCTGGAGGCAGAAATGCTGGGTCACGGCGCCGATCCCTGGGGTGGTTATCGCATGGGCTTTGAAGCCGAAACCGAGCTTCGACTCAAGGACTTCGGCATCCCCATGGACCTCGGAAAGGCCTCCGAGACTGTGGAGATCATCATTTCTGTCGAGGGTATCCGGCAGTAAACCGGGCTGACCCCGCCCAGACCAGATTCCGGGGTTACACCCGGAATCTGCCCGTTTGACGCTCGAGCTCCCGGGCGTAGCC
Organism: Marinobacter sp.; assembly: GCF_041984545.1. GTDB lineage: Bacteria > Pseudomonadota > Gammaproteobacteria > Pseudomonadales > Oleiphilaceae > Marinobacter. The sequence goes on from NZ_JBHIXV010000008.1 coordinate 93,857, forward strand.
CTCCAGAGATTCGCTGATCCCGTCGATATCCCTCGACCGGTTGGCGCTTTCGGCCGCCAGATCGTTGATGTCTGTTATGCTTCGGTTGATCTCGTCGATCACCTGGGTCTGTTCTTCGGTGGCGGAAGCCACGCTGGTATTCATATCCGCAATGTTTGTCATGGCCCCCAGAATGGCCGTCAGCTCCTGCTCGGCCTCGGTGGCCAGTTTCTCAGTTTCCGTAGCCTCCCGGCTGCCGGTTTCCATCACTGACACAATATCGGCCACGCCGGTTTGAAGCGTGGTAATCATGGTCTGAATGTCTTCGGTGGATTGCTGGGTGCGCTGGGCCAGGGTGCGTACCTCATCGGCCACAACCGCAAAGCCCCGGCCCTGTTCACCGGCCCTGGCAGCCTCAATGGCGGCATTCAGCGCCAGCAGATTGGTTTGCTCGGCAATGCCCCGGATGACATCCAGCACCGAGGTAATGTTGTCGGAATCCGAGGAGAGTTTCCGGATAACCTCGACGGCCTTGGAAATCTGGGCCGCCATCCGGTGCACCTGTTCGGAGGAGCTGCGGATAATGCGGGCACCGTTGTTGCCATTCTCTTCGGCCTCCTTGGTTAGCTCGGCCGCCCTGGAAGCATTACCGGCCACTTCTTCAATAGCACTCTGCATCTCATTAATAGCAGTCGCCACCATGGCAATGGAATCGGTCTGGCTGGACACGCCCTCGCGGTTATCTTTGGCCGCCTGGGCCAGGTCCGTGGCACCAGTACCCAGTTCCCGGGTCAACTGCTGGATGGAGGCAATCATTGATTGCAGGTTCTCAAGAACCAGATTGAAGCTTCGGGCCAGTTTGCCAAGGTCGTCGTCCAGTTCTACCGGAATGCGTTTGGTCAGATCGCCTTCACCCTGGGCAATATTGTCCAGCTGCTCCCGAAGGGCGCGAATGGATTTGATGATGAGTTTGAGAAACACGACGAACAGCAACACACTGATCACGATGGCGCCGACAGTGATCAGTAAAACTGCGATAGAGCTGCTTCGCCCTTCTGCAGACGCGCCGGAGGCGCGGGATTGCGCCCGCTCGTCGGCGTGAGCACCCACCTCGTCGTAGTAGGATCGAAGGTTGTCAAAGAGCGGCGCGGTTTCGCTGGATGCCAATTCCCGGGCGCGTTCCGCCTCGCCAGTTCGTGCGAGATTGATGACTTGATTGGCGGAAGCAAGCCATTGTTCATAAGCCGAGTCGAAACCGCGAGCCACATCGGCTACTCCGGTTCCATCCAGCCGTTCTACGGCTTTTTTAAACCGATTCAGGGCCTGTTCGGAGTTTTCTGAAAAGCTCTCGAGCTGGCTTGCTCCATCCTCGTCGTTGAGTTTGGCGTCAACATACGCCATCTGGGCGACCAGCGCCTGGTAGAGGTCACGATCGCCGTTCAGGATTTCGCTGACGGAGGGGAGAAAGGTCTCGGCAATGACGTCTGTGTCCTCGACCAGGTTGCGTACTGTATTAACCGCAAACAGCCCGATGATCACAAGGGCGACCGACGTAATGGCAAAGGGCAGGGCAATTTTTAACCGGACACCAAGACGATTACCGAAGTCCATGACAGCCTCCTGATTTCCCGTGCTGGCTTTAACGGAAGCATAGCAGCGGGCCCGGAATTGTCATGGTGGATGCAGTAAAGATTGCGCCGGATCAAGTTAATCGATTTTTTGGCGCCTTTCTCGAATTATCGGGAAAGATCAGGAGAGTTTCCCGGCGCCTCCGAGGATCGACAAAGGTGTCGCTGGCGCCAGAACTGGCCTGCAAAGATCACCAGCCAGATCAGCAAGCCTGCCCAAAGATAGGGCTCGGGGATCTGAAAGCTGCCGCTAATGGCAAACTCCACCAGCAGCATTAGCGCAAGCGCCAGAACCGCGTTGACCAGGGCTGTAACCATGGCTTGCCCGCAGGCTTTGATATTGGGCTTCATAGTGTTCCGCTTGTGAGGAAAATAAAACGGTCTTCTATTCACTGAGTGGGAGAATAAGCGCCGTCTTACAGTCTCTCCATGCGGGAATTCCGCTATTGGAATCAGTGAGCTGTGGCACCGGCACCGGAATTCCTCCAATAAATCTGCGGGTTGTTGGTGTATCGGCGCCGTGCTCCATATAATGTGCGTTTCCGTGCGCGGGTACGTGTGTCGGGTGTGGTCCAGCAGGCCACGGACGTTTTCAAATCAGGCGACAAGAGGCATCCATGCCAGAGTTCCAGACAACGGATGAAGGCTTCGAGCGGGTTTCGCTCCGGGATTACACGGAAAAAGCCTATCTCGATTATTCCATGTACGTCATTCTCGACCGGGCGCTGCCGAACGTCGGCGACGGTCTGAAGCCAGTGCAGCGGCGGATTGTGTACGCCATGTCCGAGCTTGGGCTGAAGTCCACGTCCAAGTACAAGAAGTCTGCCCGAACCGTGGGTGACGTGCTGGGTAAGTTCCATCCGCACGGCGACAGTGCCTGCTACGAAGCCATGGTGCTGATGGCGCAGCCGTTTTCCTACCGCTACCCGCTGGTGGACGGCCAGGGTAACTGGGGCTCCCCGGACGATCCCAAATCGTTTGCCGCCATGCGTTATACCGAATCGCGCCTGGCGCCCTTTGCGGAGGTGCTCCTGGGTGAGCTGGGCCAGGGGACCGTCGACTGGGTACCCAATTTCGACGGCACCATGGAAGAACCTTCCGTGTTGCCGGCCCGCCTGCCTCATGTTCTGCTTAATGGAACCACGGGTATTGCCGTGGGCATGGCAACGGACATTCCGCCTCACAACGTGCGGGAAGTAGCCGCGGCCTGTATTCGCCTGCTCGACCAGCCGGAAGCCGGCGTCGACGAACTCTGCGAGCATATCAAGGGGCCGGATTTCCCCACCCACGCGGAGGTCATCACGCCGCGCAAGGATATCCGCCAGATGTACGAGACAGGGCGGGGTTCCCTGCGCATGCGCGCGCGCTGGATTCGTGAGAGCGGCGAGATTGTGGTTACCGATCTGCCTCACCAGGTATCCGGGGCCCGGGTGCTGGAGCAGATCGCCCAGCAGATGCAGACCAAGAAGCTGCCCATGGTGGCGGATCTGCGCGATGAATCCGACCACGAGAACCCGACACGTCTGGTGATTGTGCCTCGCTCCAATCGCGTCGATCTCGACGGGTTGATGGCGCACCTTTTTGCCAGCACCGACCTGGAGAAAACCTACCGGGTCAATATCAATGTGATTGGCAATGACGGCCGTCCCGGTGTCAAGGGGCTGCGGCAGATCCTTACCGAGTGGCTGGCCTTCCGGCGCACCACGGTAATCCGGCGTCTGCAGCATCGTCTCGACAAGGTGCTGGCGCGCCTGCACATTCTTGAAGGCCTGCTGATTGCCTACCTCAATATCGACGAGGTTATCGAGATCATCCGCAATGAAGACAAACCCAAGGCCGAGCTGATGTCGCGCTTCGGGCTGTCTGCCGATCAGGCGGAAGCAATTCTCGAACTGAAGTTGCGACACCTGGCCAAGCTCGAGGAAATGAAGATCCGCGGCGAACAGGATGAGTTGTCCGCCGAGCGCGACGAACTGCAGGCCATTCTGGGGTCCGAGGACCGTCTCCGGGAACTGATCAAGAACGAGCTCCAGGCCGATGCCGACGCTTTCGGCGACGACCGTCGTTCTCCGATTGTCGAGCGGGAGGAAGCCCGGGCGTTCAGCGAAGTGGACCTGGTTTCCAACGATCCGGTCACCGTGGTGCTCTCTGAAAAGGGCTGGGTGCGCGCCGCCAAGGGTCACGATATCGAGCCCGAAGGACTCAGCTACAAGGCCGGCGACCGGTTTGCCCTGGCGGCCCGCGGTCGCAATAACCAGCAGGCGATTTTCCTGGACTCCACCGGACGTGCCTATTCGCTGATGGCGCACAGCCTGCCGTCAGCCCGGGGGCAGGGGGAGCCGCTCACCGGCCGTATCAACCCGCCCTCCGGTGCCCACTTCTCAGGTCTGCTGATGGGCGATCCTGCCCGCAAGGCGCTGCTGGTGACTGACGGCGGCTACGGCTTTGTGACTTCACTGAACTACATGATCAGCAAGAACCGCAACGGCAAGGCCGTCGTGAGCGTGCCCAAGGGAGCGAAGATCATGCCGCCGGTGGTGATTCCGGCCACGGATAAGACGCTGTATCTGGTGGCCGTGTCCAACGAAGGCCGGATGCTGGTGTTCCCCCTCAGCGAGTTGCCGGAACTGGCCAAGGGCAAGGGCAACAAGATCATCAGCATTCCCTCGGCCCGGGTTCAGAACCGCGAGGAATACGTGGTGGCCATCGCAGTGTTTGCCGAGGACGACCAGTTGGAAGTCCGTGCAGGCAAGCGCAAGCTGGGGCTGCAGTTCAGTGATCTGGAACACTACCTGGGTGAGCGCGGTCGGCGGGGTCACAAGCTGCCCCGGGGGCTTCAGCGAGTGGATACCATTGATGTGATTCCTTCGGCCGCCAGGGCTCAGGAGGAGGCCAACGCCGGCACAGAGGGCAGCGACGGTGAGTGAACTGGTACTTGTGAATGTGTCCGGGCGCGACAAGCCCGGGCTGACGTCTGAAATCACCGGCATCATGGGGCGCTACGATGTACGCATCCTCGATATCGGTCAGGCGGTAATACACGATCACCTGACCTGGGGCATCCTGATCGAGATTCCCGACGAGTCCAAATCCTCGCCGGTGATCCGGGACCTGCTGTTCCGGCTTCACGCCCTGGATCTTCAGGTACGATTTGCGCCCATTACCGTTGATGAGTACCAGGCCTGGGCGGCAGGGCGCAACCGGGCCTGCTATATCGTTACGCTCCTCTCCCGGGACATCAAGGCCGAGCAGATCGCCCGGGTGTCTGCCATTACGGCCCGCCACGGCCTGAACATTGACAACATCTCCAGGTTGTCGGCCCGGCCCTCCCTGAACGCATCTGAAAACCGCATCGCCTGTGTGGAATTCTCGGTGCGCGGGACTCCGTCGGATCTCGAGACCCTGCGGTCGGACTTCCTGCACATCGCCGCCGAAATGAATGTGGACATCGCCTTCCAGGAGGACTCCATTTTCCGACGCAACCGCCGACTGGTGGTGTTCGACATGGATTCCACGCTGATCGAGGCGGAAGTGATCGACGAGCTGGCCCTGGAGGCTGGCGTGGGTGAGCAGGTGGCAGAGATCACGGAGCGAGCGATGCAGGGCGAGCTGGACTTCAGCCAGAGCTTCGCCGAACGGTTGGCTCTGCTCAAGGGGCTTGATGAGTCCGTGCTGGAGCGAATTGCAGAGCGTCTTCGCATGACGGAGGGGGCCGAGCACCTGATTCGCAGCCTCAAGGCCCTCGGGTACCGTACCGCCATCCTGTCCGGTGGCTTTACCTACTTTGCGCGCCACCTGCAGCGCAAGCTGGGCATAGATTACATCTATGCCAACGAACTTGAGATCGAGAATGGCAAGGTAACGGGGCGGGTGTCAGGCCAGATTGTCGATGGCCAGCGCAAGGCGGAGCTGCTGCTGGAAATTGCGGAAAAGGAGCATATTTCCAGGGAACAGGTGATCGCCGTGGGTGATGGCGCCAACGACCTGCCAATGCTGAGCCAGGCCGGGTTGGGTGTGGCATTCCGGGCCAAGCCGCTGGTGAAGGAATCGGCTCGTCACGCCATTTCCACCCTGGGGCTGGACGCCATCCTGTACCTGATCGGGTTCAGGGAAAGTGATACCAGCCAGACCCTCGATAACACTGACCACTGAGCCTTTTCGGCTCAGTGGTCGCCGAAATCGTAGTTCATCTCCGGTACCGGAGCCTGCAGGTAGTAGCCCTGGATGTAGTTGACGCCGGCCTGCCAGAGTGTCGCCAGAACGCCGGCATTCTCCACCAGGGGAATGATGGTGAGCTTGCCGTTTGACTGCAGGCTCTTGACCATTTCCTTGACCTCGTTCTTCGCTTCCTCGCTCTTCTGGATCTCCTCGGTGAAAGAGCCATCAATTTTCACATAGTCTGTGTCGATGTGTTTGAGCGTGTTGAACGGGTTCAGGGCGCAGCCAAACTGGGAAATGGACACCTTGCAGTGCAGTTCATGCACGGTTTTGGTGAATTCCTTGGCCTGCTTCATGTAGTTGTTGGCGTCGCCTTCACGAATCTGGAAGATCAGGGAGTCACCGGGCAGGCGCGCGGCCTTCAGGGCGACGCTCAGCCAGGGCGTGAAGGTCTTGTCCTGGAGGGTTTCCGCGGTGATGTTCAGGAACAGGCGGGTATCGTGTCCGCGGGACCGGTGGCTGGCCAGTTGCTTGATGGTCTGGAGGATGACCCAGCGATCAATCTTGATGGCGGTGTCGCTCGGCCCCATGGGCGGCAGGAAGTCGTAAGGTGAAACCTCTTCGTCGTCCTTGTCGAGCATGCGAACGAACGCCTCGTAGTGTTCCTCACCCTCGCCACGCAGGTTGATGATCGGCTGGAACAGCAAGCGGAAGCGGTTTTCCTCAAGCGCTTTCTGGATCGCTTCAACCGAGTTGTTCTCGTCGAGATCCTCGAAGTCTGCCGGGTTGTATACCACCACGCCGTTGCCCTCGCTGTGGCCTTCCAGCTTGCGCACTTCCGCCGAAGCTACGTGGGCCCGGGCCATCAGATCTTCCGCCTTGGGAGAATTCTCGGTTATGGCGGCCACACCGATACTCAGTGTCAGTTGCACGGTACGGCCGTTGATGTCGAACAGATGGTCTTCAACCGCCTTGCGCACCCGCTCGGCGATATCGGCCATGGTTTTTTCGTCACAGGGCTGGCAGAGCAGGCTGAAGGCATCGTCACTCAGGCGCGCCAGCACGAAGCCATCGCCCGCCTGCTCCTTGAGCAGGTTGGCCAGATCGCCGAGCAGCAAATCAGCGCCGGCGATACCTACCTGGCTCTTCATGCCCATGAAATTGTCCAGGGCAATGTAGGCAAGGGCGCCAGTCTCATTGTTCTTGCCGGCCCGACCAATGGCTTCGGCCAGGGCGTCCATCAGATACTGCCGGTTGTAGAGCCCGGTCAGCAGATCCTGGCTACTGATCTGGCGCAGCTTTTCCTCCAGCTCTGCATCGCTGTGTTCAGGCTGCAGGACGATCTGGGTACAGGCTTCGCCGTCATAGGTGGCGGCCGAGACCGACATGGTGACACTCAGTTCGTGGTCATCACTGCGACGGGCGGTGCAGTTGAGGGTCATGCCGTCCTCGCCTTTCTCTGCGAAGGCCTTCATGAATTCCTTGTACTTTTCCTGGCTCTCCGGCGTGAGTGTGTCGAGCACCGGAATACAGATCAGCTCATCGATATCGTCGTAGCCGAGGAACTCCATATAGGACTGGTTGGCATAGATGTGCATGCCGTCGTTGATGTAGGCAATGGCGTCCTTCGAGCTTTCCAGCAGCAGTTGACAGCGTTGCTCGGCCTCCCGCAGATGGGACTCGAGAACCCGGCGACGCCGGCGTTCCTCCAGGGCGGCCAGTTCACGATTGACCACCAGTACCAGCATGTCGGTGTATTCGAAGGGGACGGTGTCCTGGGCGCCCGCCTTGATCATGGCAACCGTACGCTCCCGGCTTTCCTGCTCGGTGAGCAGGATGAAGGGGATATCCTTGTCCATGCGGCGGATCATGGCCAGAGCATCGTCTGCAGAGAACTCCTGCTCCAGGTCCCGGGCCAGAAGCAGGTCCCAGTTGCCCGCCTTGAGAGTTTCTTCCAGATCTTCCTCGGAGGTAATGCGGTGGGCCCTGGTGGCTTTTCCGGAGTTCCGGAGCAGGCTGACCAGCGATTCGGCGTCGTTCTGGGACGGATCAAGAATCAGCAGGTGTACGGTCGCGTTCTTTTTCTGCATTCGTCAGGTGTCTCGTGATGCACTGTTCATTCACCAACGCTGAATGATGCAGGGGTTGCGGATCAATAACAACCCCACAGCAGACACGGCCTCTCAGTTTGGCAAGTTCAGAGCGATGGCCAGAGCGAATCGAACTCATCCTCGCTGGCTCCGGAGGGCGTGGCCGGAGCGCCCGGGGTGAACGCTGCGTTGTTCTGCAGCTTCAGCTCAAACTGGCTGATGCTGCCGGTTGAGGACACCCGGCGCGACAGCTGGCCCTGGTCCTCGCGCCCATCATGCAGAAGCGAGATCCGGCTGCCTGACTGGAATGGCAGCCTGGGCGTGATCAGGGTGGCGGACTGGTTGACCACGCTGATTTCCGGCAACAGCAGTCCGCGGAGATACTCGCTGCTGTTGCCGACTTTCTGGATCAGTCGCACACCGCAGGGCGCGGCACTCGGGGCGAGTAGCTCGATGCCTACCTGAGTGCCCTGGTTCTTGATCTGACGGATCCAGCGCACAACCGCCACGCTCCAGGGATGGGAGCGATGCTCGCGAACACCCAGTACCTCGCCAGCCTGCAGAGAGGGCGGCACGTTGCTTTCCCAGGCCACACAGTAGCCACCGGGGCTGGTGTTCACCAGCAGCGCCTGGTAAGCCCGTGGCCGGTTGCGATCCGTCGACGGCGACTGGGAGTTGCCGTAATTGCCCTTGAAGTTGATGGGCGTGTCGGCCGATACCAGCCGATCATCGGCGGGCGCCGCGTCATGGGCGCCTGACCAGGCATCCTGTTTCTGACGGGCAGTGCGCACGAACAGGTTTTCTTCGTCGTGGTGGCCGGTGTCGTTGCCGTTGACGAATTCGGTAAAGGTTTTCTCGCCGGAAATGAAGTAGTGGGCCGAAGTCAGGCCAACACAGATTTCCAGGGAGCCCTGGCTGCTGATCCGGTTGAAGTTACGTTTGGCAAGAATGCCCAGGGCCTGGCTCAGGTGAGTCAGAAGGGTGTCGCTGACCTTTGCCGGCACGGCCAGATCATTCTCTGCCTCTTTCTGCTGGCGGCGGGCATGGAGCGTTTCCGACAGCATGGTGGAGAGATCGCGGGTGTCAAAGCCAAAGCTCTCATCGCCGGGCTTCTGGTCCAGCAGGCTCCGGTAACAGGGCGGAGTATCACGCTCCATGTTCACGACAAACAGGCTGTCATCACCGATATCCGGGCCGCAGCGGGTGTGCTCGGTCCATACCTCGAACAGCTCGTACACCTGCAGCAGTTCAGCCTGGCGAAGCTGGTTTGGACGGGCGCAACCCAACAGGAGAATGCGTTTGTAGCTGTCCGCCACCGAGCTGGACCGGCGATGCTGAAGGGTGTCGTCATCCACCTGTACCACTGACAGCTTGTTGCGATGGGCGAACCGATACAAGCGGTGGCACTCCAGCCAGCTCTGGGCCGGGCTGGGACAGTAGAGCTGGTGTGACCTGAGAATGGTGGCGGACAGTTCGGAAATGGCCCGATGCGCGGCCGTGGCAATCTGCCGCCGGTTTTTCTCCAGCCCACCGTTATCGATGAACTCCAGCAGGCACAGTTTATAACCCCCGGCCAGGTGCAGCTGCAGGGCCTGGGACAGGTTGGCGATTTTCCGCTGCTTTTCCGGCAGTGCAACCGCGAGTCCCAGGTAGTGTCGGGAGAGCTCGCTGCAGACAAAATGAATTTTTTCCCGGATCAGTTCCAGAAACTGGAGTCTCTGTTGTGGCGCCAGAAACAGGTGATTCAGCTCGATAATCGCATGGTAAAGCTGGCGGGATACCTCACCGATATTGGCCATCGGCAATTGATCGATCCAGGTCCGGAAGGCCTTGGGCGTGGTGTCGCAGAACGACAGGCTGGCCGTTTTCTGCTCGGGAACGCGGAGATCTGGTTTCAGGGTCATACCTTCCATTCGGTCACGCCACTATCGACATCGGGGGTATTCCAGGCCTGGCCCTGCCCGGCCAGTGTCCGCTCGGGAGACGGGTTGCCGGTAGGAAAACGCCATAAATACATGTTTTTATCTTTAACGTTACTGGACTTTAAGGTAGCAAACCAGTCTCAAAAAGCGAGAAGATCACGAGTTCACAATCTTTGACAAGTGAAATTCCGTTGCTTTTTGCGATGCCAGTCACGGGAACAGGTTGATCGGGGTCTTGCTGGCTTCGCCAGGAAGCTCCCGAACCAGTCGCGGCACCAGGAATCCAGGCAGGCGGGTCAGAAGCTCCCGCACCAATGCCCGGGCTTCGTCGTCGGGCACTTCGTAGTGGTGCGCGCCGGCCACCGGATCGAAGGTGTGCAGATAATAGGGCAGAACGCCCGCATCGAACAGGCTCTCGCTCAGTGACTCCAGTACCGGGACCTGGTCGTTGACGCCCCGCAGGATGACGGCCTGGTTAAGCAGGGTCGCACCGGTAGCCCTGAGGTAGCCGAGCGCGCGTCGGGTCGGACCGTCTATTTCCGCCGGGTGATTGATGTGCAGTACGATCACTATCTGCAGCGGAGTTGTGGACAGCCACTTCAACAATTCATCGCAAACCCTCTGGGGAATCACCACCGGCAGGCGGGTGTGCAGCCGGAGTCTGCGGATATGGGAAATGCCACTGATGGCGGCAGCCCATTGGGCCAGGAGGCGATCGTTGACAGCCAGCGGGTCGCCGCCACTGAAGATGACTTCGTTGATTTCCGGGCTGCCGGCGAGGGTGTTGATCACCCGCTGCCGATCTTCCGGTGATAACCGTTGCTCCTCATACGGAAAATGTCGCCGGAAGCAGTAGCGGCAGTTAACAGCGCACTGGCCGGTTACCATCAGTAGCGCCCGGCTGCGGTATTTCCGGATCAGCCCGGTGCTGGCGATGGCGTCGGCTTCCTGCAGTGGGTCGCTGACGAATCCCGGCGCTTCCAGGGTTTCCTCCTGCAGTGGCAGCACCTGGCGTAGCAGCGGATCGGCCGGGTTGCCTTTTTCCATGCGCGCCAGGAACGGTTCCGGTACCCGCAGTGGAAACAGCCGATGGCCCGCTCTTGCACCGGACAGCCAGGGAGTCTCGGGAAGTTCGAGTCGCCTGAGGAGCTCTTCCGGTGTGGTCACCGACTGCGACAACAGCTGTTGCCAGCTGCGCTGCTCATGGTCGGAAAGGTGGGCTTCTATACGGGCGGGGGTTCGCTGTATCATATCGCCCTTCGAATTTTAAACAGCATTTTGTCAGGTGGACATTTCATGGCTTCATATTCTACCAACGAATTTCGCGGCGGTCTTAAGGTTTTGCTCGATGGCGACCCCTGCATCATTCTCGAGAACGAGTTTGTAAAACCCGGAAAGGGGCAGGCGTTCAACCGCGTCAAGCTGCGTAACCTGATGACCAACCGGGTCTGGGAGCGCACCTTCAAGTCCGGCGAAAGCCTGGAAGCCGCGGATGTCCTCGATCAGGACATGGAATACCTGTACACCGATGGCGAGTTCTGGCATTTCATGAAGACCGACGGTTCCTTCGAGCAGTATCCGGCCGACGCCAAAGCGGTGGGCGACACCGTCAAGTGGCTGAAAGAGCAGGACGTGTACACCGTGACCCTCTACAACGGCGCACCCCTGTCGGTAACGCCGCCCAACTTTGTCGAGCTGGAAGTGGTGGATACCGACCCGGGCATGAAAGGCGATACCGCCCAGGGTGGCTCCAAGCCGGCAACCCTTTCCACTGGTGCCGTGGTGAACGTTCCCCTCTTCATCACCATTGGCGAAGTGCTGAAGGTAGATACCCGCTCCGGCGAATACGTCAGCCGGGTCAAGAGCAGCTGAGCCTGAGATGACTGACCAACCTGTCTGGCAGCCCGCTGCCTCGCAGGCCGCCCTGAAAAGCCGCGCACAATTACTGGCCTTTGTGCGCGGCTTTTTTGCGCAACGGGGGGTGCTGGAGGTGGAGACCCCGGTGCTCGGCCAGTTCGGCGTCACTGATCCGAATCTCGACGGTGTTGCCGCTCTGGCAAGCGCCGGCGCCCGCAGCGGCGGGTGGCTGCAGACATCGCCCGAATATCACATGAAGCGTCTGCTGGCCGCCGGTTCCGGTCCGATTTATCAGGTGTCCCGGGTGTTTCGCAACGGCGAGCAGGGGCGTCGGCACAACCCCGAGTTTTCCATGCTGGAATGGTACCGGCCAGGGTTTGACGACCGGTCGTTGATGGCCGAAGTGGCAGACCTGGTGTGTGGTTGGCTGGGCTGTGAGCGGCCTGGGCTGATCACCTACCGGGAAGCCATGCGCCGCTGGGCCGGTATCGACCCCTACAGCGCCACCGACCGTGATCTTCGCAGGCGTGGCGAGCAGTGGCTGGAGGTGGAGCAGTTGGCAGATCTGGACCGGGACGGCGTACTGGACCTGTTGATGAGCTTTGCGGTGGAGCCGAATCTGGGGCAGGGCGGTCAGCCGGTGTTCATCACGGGTTATCCGGCATCGCAGGCGTCCCTGGCAAGGATCTCACAGGCAGACGGGCAAGCCACCGCACACCGGTTCGAGCTTTACATTGACGGCCTCGAGTTGTGCAACGGTTACTGGGAATTGACCGAGCCTGCGGAGCAGCGGCAACGGTTTGCGGCCGACAACGCTCAGCGCCGCCGTCTGGGCAAACCCGAAATGGCGGTGGACGAAGCGTTTTTGGCAGCCCTTGATCATGGGCTGCCGGACTGCTCGGGGGTTGCTCTGGGGCTGGACCGGCTGTTGATGCTAAAGCTCGGAACGACGGATATCCGCGAGGTGCTGGCGTTTCCCTTCGACCGGGCCTGACGGCTTTCCGGCGCTCGGAAAGGCGAAACCGGTCAGGACAGCGTGCCGAAGGCCTCGCCCATGCGCACGGTTTTGCCGGCCACCTGGTCACTGTTCCAGGATACGGCGCCCTCAGGCATCACAAGAATGACGGTAGAGCCCAGGCGGAAACGTCCCATTTCCTCGCCCTTGGCAAACTCCCGTGCATCGTCGCCTTCGTAGCGGGTCGCTGTAACACCCTGGCTTGTGGGTACCACAACGCCGGCCCAACGGGTTTCCACGCTGCCGACAATCATCGCGCCGACCAGAACCATGGCCAGCGGGCCCGCCTCGGTGTCGAACAGGCACACAACCCGTTCGTTGCGGGCGAACAGGTTGGGCACGTTCTCCGCCGTTACCGGGTTGACCGAGAACAGCTTGCCGGGAATATGGATCATCTCCCTGAGCTTGCCAGCCATCGGCATGTGAATGCGGTGGTAGTCTTTGGGTGCCAGGTAAATGGTGGAGAATTCGCCCCCCGCAAACGGTGCCGTGGTGGCCTCGTCGCCGCCAAGCAGTTCGCTGAGGCTGAAGGTCTGGCCCTTGGCCTGGAAGACGCGATCCCCGGTAACCTGCCCCAGCTGGCTGATGGCGCCGTCGACAGGGCTGACCAGGGTTTTTTCGCCTTCGGCGAGCGGGCGCAGGCCCGGTTTCAGCGCTCTGGTGAAAAACGCGTTGAAGGTTGGGTAGGCTTCAGGATCCGGTTCGGCCGCTTCGCTCATGTCTACGCCATAGCGGCCGATAAACCATTTGATCACCCGGTTCTTGAGCGCGGGGTTGCGGTCGTTGTCGGCCAGACGACCGGCCAGGCGGGAAATACCCAGTTGCGGCGTGAGGTACTGGCTCAGAACAAAAAGCTTGTCGAACATTAAAAGTGATCCTTTGCGCTCAAAGGCGCGAAGTTTACCAAAGACTGCCACCTGTATAGAAATTGTTTCACGGCTTCGCGGTTGGCCCATGGCCTTGCTATTATCAGGTCACCTTTGGCGTGTTTGCTTCCGGCTCCGGCCTATAACCAAGACTATAAGGCGCTCCTTCTTACCATGTTACTGATCATCGGCGGACTTATTGTTGTTGCCAGTGTCTTTACTGGCTATGTTCTCCACGGCGGCAATCTGATGGTGCTCTGGCAACCAACAGAAGTGCTGATCATTTTCGGTGCTGCCCTGGGTTCCTTTATCATTGCCAACCCGGTGCATACCCTCAAGGAAACGTTCAGTCGTGGCCTGCAGTTGCTCACCGGGTCTCCCTTCAACAAGTCCTTTTACATGGATCTGCTCAGCCTGCTGTACGAGATTTTCGACAAGTCCCGAAAGCAGGGTGTCATGGCCATCGAGGAAGACATTGATAACCCGGAGTCGAGCCAGATCTTTACCCGCTACCCTGCGATCATGAAATCGAAAGAGCTGCTGGCGTTTATCACGGATTACCTGCGTATCATCAGCTCTGGCAACATGGCTGCCCACGAGCTGGAAGGCATGATGGAGAACGAAATCGACAGTCGCCATCATGAAATCGAAGAGCCCGCCCATGCCGTCAACAAGATTGCTGATGCCCTGCCGGGCCTGGGTATTGTCGCCGCGGTGCTGGGTATCGTGATTACCATGAATTTCATGAGCGAGGGCCCGGAGAAAATCGGCCTGAGCGTGGCCGCTGCCCTTGTGGGCACCTTTCTGGGTATCTTCATGGGCTATGGCTTTGTCGGGCCCACCTCCATTGCCATGGAGCACGCCGCGAAGTACGAGCTCAAGGCCTACGAGTGTGTCAAAGCCTCGGTGGTTGCAACGGTTTCCGGTCAGGCGCCGCAGATGGCCATCGAATTCGGTCGCAAGGCGCTGCCCACTGACAAACGACCCGGTTTCCAGGAACTGAACGATCACGTTCGCTCCAAATAAACCCGATCCCCGCTGATTCCGGAGCCGATTCGTGGAAGAACAGCCAATCATCATCAAACGCAAGAAGAAAGTGGTCGGTGGCCATCACGGTGGCTCCTGGAAAGTTGCGTTTGCGGATTTCGCGACCGCCATGATGGCGTTCTTCCTGGTGCTCTGGTTAACGGCAACCGCCTCGCCGGAGCAGAAGCGCGCCGTGGAAGGCTACTTCCGTGATCCCGTCGGCTTTACTGAAGGTGGTTCGCCCAACCCGGTGGACCTTGAGGGCAGTGCCTCGGTGGTTAAAGAAACCAGCACCGACATGGATCCTAATCAGATCCAGATTGAAGACCAGGTGGTGGACGACCTTGCGGAGACGCTTGAACAACGGCGAATGGAGGAGCTGTTCCAGGAGCTGAAAGAGCGTATCGAGCAGAACGAAACCCTGCAGGAGTTCAAGGACCAGTTGCTGATCGACATTACCGATGAGGGGTTGCGCATCCAGATTGTCGACCGCTCGGGGCGGCCCATGTTCGACAGCGGCCGCGCCCAGCTGAAGTATTACTCCCAGGACATCCTGTTCGAGCTGGCTAAAACCCTCGGTTCGGTCAACAACAAGCTCAGCATCACCGGCCATACCGACGCCACGCCTTTTGGCGGCCGCCCGGGCTATACCAACTGGGAGCTCTCCGCCGATCGCGCCAACACCGCGAGGCGCGCCCTGGTTGCCGGTGGCGTTCGCCAGGAACAGATTGCCCGGGTGGTGGGGCTGAGTGATTCAGTACTGTTCGACAAGGAAGATCCCACAGCACCGGTTAACCGCCGTATCTCCATCATTGTGCTGAACAAAAAGACCGTAGATGACATCCAGAGCAGCGCCGGCCAGGCGGACGAACCCCTGATTGACCTGACCCAACCCACGGAAGCAGAGCAGGAAGCCGCGCGAGAGCGTCTGGAAAGCGGGGAGTGGCTTCAGGAAAAACCGGAGCCGGCGCCGGGTGAGCTGAACTGGTAGTGTGAGCAGCTGGCCTGAGCGGGTGTTCTGATAAAAGATCAGTCCGCTTTCAGCCCCCGGGCCTGTTGCTCGGCCATATCCTGCAGGATACGGTGAAAACTCTTCAGACGCGCCTCGCTGATCTTGCCGGCCTGCGCCGCCGCATCGATCGCGCAACCGGGATCGCCCATGTGGCGGCAGTTGCGGAACCGGCAGTGACCAATCAGATCCCGGATCTCCCGGAACCCGTATTCGATCTCCTGCGGTGTCATGTGCCACAGGCCAAACTCCCGGATGCCCGGTGAATCAATCAACTCCCCACCAATCGGAAGATGGAACAGTTTGGCGGTCGTGGTGGTATGGACACCCTTGCCGGTGCTTTCCGACACGGCGCCCACCCGAATGCTCTCATCCGGCATCAGCGTCTGGATAATGGACGACTTGCCCACCCCGGACTGGCCAACGAACACGCTGGTCTGCTCCCGCACCAGGCGTTCCACCTCCGGTGAAGGCCGATCACCGGATTCGGCCGCGGACGTGCGCACCACCTCATAGCCCAGCGCCTCGTAACGCTCGAGCAGAGCGTCAATCGCCTGCCGATTGCTATCGGTAATCAGATCGGTTTTGTTCAACAGGATAACGGCAGGAATGTCGGTGATCTCAGAGGCCACCAGGTACCGGTCGATCAGGTTGTCATGGGGCTCCGGTTCGGGTGCGATCACCAGAATGATGTGGTCAATGTTCGCCGCTACCGGCTTCAGGGCACCGAAATTATCCGGCCGCTGCAGCAGGTTCCGGCGCTCTCCCCGGGCCACGATGACGCCGGACTCGTTTTTTCCCGGACGCCAGACCACGGTGTCGCCGGTAACCAGGCTGTCAATATTGGCCCGCACGAAACACCGAACCACCTCGCCGGTGTGCTCGCCCTCCAGGGCCTCCACATCCAGTTGTTGCCCGTAGTGGGCAATCACCAACCCCTCCTGCTCCGGCCCCAGTTCACCGGCCTCGGCCTGTTCCTGAACCTTCTTCTCCCGCCGCGCCGCCCGGGCGGCCCGCTCCTCCTGAACTTTCCGGATGCGGAATTGCTGCTGTTTGTTCAGTCGCCGTTTTGCCATGTATCGAGCGCGTACCGTGTTTGGGTTCGTGAGGTGTTACATCATACGTTAATCAGTCACAATACACAGACAAATCAGGGTGTCTGACAGACGTGAAGTCTGCGAGCACCCTACCTTCTCATATACCTCCAAGTGTATGGGCAGGGGTGGGGAGCGTCTTTCCGGGAATGTCGCCGGCCAGGGATGGCCGGCGCCAAGCGCACATGGATGTGCTCGTAGCGTTTCCCGGAAAGACGCTCCCCGCCCCTGCCTACTCCGAAACGTAAAGGCTGGGATGTAAAGAAATGGCAGAAAACCACCACCTGGTATGGATCGATCTTGAAATGACCGGCCTGGATCCGGAAAAAGAGCGGATCATCGAAATGGCCACCATCATCACCGATTCAGAGCTGAACATCGTGGCCGAAGGCCCGGTGATCGCCGTGCACCAGCCCGATAGCCTGCTGGATGCCATGGACGAATGGTGCACCCGTACCCACGGCGAAAGCGGGCTGACCAGGCGAGTCCGGGAAAGTGACATCTCCGAGGCGCAGGCCGAACAGCAAACCCTCGAGTTCCTGAAAAAGCACGTCGGGAAAGGCCAGTCGCCCCTGTGCGGCAACAGCATCGGCCAGGATCGTCGCTTCCTCGTGAAATACATGCCCGAACTGGAAAACTACTTCCACTACCGGAACCTGGACGTTTCCACCATCAAGGAACTGGCCCGCCGCTGGCGCCCGGACGTACTCAAGGGCGTTCAGAAAAAAGGCAGTCACCTGGCGCTGGATGATATCCGCGACTCCATCAACGAACTGCGCCACTACCGGCAGGAATTCTTCAAGCTATAGACCATGCCGCCGCAAGGCCCAGCGAACGTGTTCGCGGACCAGCTCCGAGGGGTGGTCCGCCCGTTGCTTGAGTGCCTCGATCACCGGGATGGTTGAGGGCGCGTTACCCAGCCCCACGGCCAGATTCCTCAGCCAGCCCTCATAGCCGGTGCGCCGGATGGCCGAGCCCTCAGTGCGTTTCAGGAACTGCTCCTCCGTCCACAGAAACAGTTCGGCCAGGGTGCTGTTGTCCAGCCCGTGGCGAGGCTGGAAATCCTTTTCCTCCGTGGGCTTGCTGAACTTCTGCCAGGGACACACCAGCTGGCAGTCATCGCAGCCGAATACCCGGTTGCCCATCAGGGGCCGAAGCTCTTCAGGAATACTGCCCCGGAACTCGATGGTGAGGTAACTGATGCAGCGCCTGGCATCCAGCTTGTGAGGACCCACGAACGCATCGGTGGGGCACAGGTCCAGGCAGGCCGAACAGCTGCCGCAGTGGTCGGTTTCAAACGGCGGATCCGTTGGCAGCGGTGCGCTGGTGAAAATCTCTCCCAGAAAGAAAAACGAGCCAGCTTTCGGATGGATCAGCATATTGTTCTTGCCAATCCACCCCAGCCCGGCACGCTGCGCCAGTGCCCGCTCCAGCACCGGCGCACTGTCCACGAATGCCCGGTAGTCGTAGCCGCTTAGGGCGGCATCAATTTTCGCAGCCAGTTGCGCCAGCCGCTTACGAATCAGCTTGTGGTAGTCGCGTCCCAGCGCGTAGCGCGTCACATAAGCGGATTCCCGGTCAGTGAGTGCTTGTTTCGGGTTGTCCGGTGCCGGTAGATAGTCCATTCGCACCGAGATCACCCGGCGGGTGCCGGGCACCAGGGAGTCTGGCGTGTAGCGTTTGTCACCGTGGTGCCCCATGTAATCCATGTCGCCCTGGTAGCCTTCGGCCAGCCAATCCTGCAAATGCCGGGCGTGCTCTCCCGTGTCCGGCGTGGTGATGCCCACGTCGGCAAACCCAAGATCGCGCGCCCACTGCCGTATAAGTGCTGGCAAATCAGCGAGTTCGGGGTGTGTTGTGTTGCTGGAAGCTGTGGCACTCATGATTCTGCCGGTAGCAAGGGTGGTTGAGGAGCGGGCGCTCTGACGTTCGGGTACAGATATTTAATTTGATTAAGTTATGACCTTTTCTCCTGTTTTGCTATGCTTTACAGGTATCTGGCCATTTTTCTTAAACCGGTTTCTGTAACGGGAGCAGGGCTGTATGCCGCCGTCTGAGCTTCACAGTTTACCAGACGCACTGTTTTCCGCCGATGGGGTGCGGCAAATTGACCGCTACGTCATCGAGCAGCAGGGCGTAGACGGCTTTGACCTTATGCAGTCAGCAGCCCATGCGGCTTTTCGCAGGCTCGTTCGCCACTGGCGTGACTGCGGCCGGGTTCTCGTGCTGTGTGGTGCGGGCAACAACGGCGGTGACGGTTACCTGGTTGCCGCCAATGCCCGGCGCCATGGCCTGGACGTGTCATGTGTTGCCGTTGCGCCCACGGAAAAACTGTCTGGTGACGCCCGCAAGGCTTGGCAGAAAGCACTGGCCGACGGGGTTGATGTTGTCTCTCTCGGCGAGCTGGATGAATCTGCCCTGGAAACGCTGTTCGTGCAGGCCGGACTGATTGTTGACGCCATGCTGGGTACCGGCGTCTCCGGCGCGCCCCGGGCGCCCTTTGCCGACCTGATCGACCGCTGCAACAACTCGCCGGCGCCAGTGTTGGCGGTGGATCTTCCTTCCGGTTTGAACGCGACCACCGGCGCTGCGGAGGGTCAGGTAATCCGCGCTGCGATGACGGTGACTTTCATTGGTCTGAAAGCCGGGCTGTTTACCGGCGAAGGCGTTGCCGCCGCTGGTGAAGTGGTGTTCGAGGGCCTGGGCACGGAGTCGGCGATACCGGTCAGCGGCCAGACACCGGTTGCCATGCGCCGGGACTGGGTAAGAATTCGCAACTGGCTGCCGCAACGGCCCGTCAATGCCCACAAGGGGCGGTTCGGTCACGTGCTGGTGGTGGCGGGTGATCGGGGATTTGGCGGTGCCGGATTGCTGGCAGCCGAGGCGGCGCTTCGTTCAGGCGCTGGCCTGGTTTCGCTGGCTACCCGCCCCGAGCATGTCTCGGCGGCCTTGTCCCGGTGCCCGTCAGTGATGGTGCATGGACTGATTCACGGTTCTGAGTTGCCGCCGCTGCTGGCCAGCGCTTCGGTGGTGGTGTGCGGCCCGGGTATTGGGCGCAGCGCCTGGGGGCAGCAGATGCTGGAACAGGTAATTGCCAGTGGTAAGAACCGGGTACTGGATGCCGACGCCCTGAACCTGCTGGCGGCCAGAGTGGCCGTGCCGGCAGAGAACCAGATTCTGACGCCACATCCGGGTGAAGCGGCCCGGTTGTTGAACTGCTCGGTGCCTGAAGTGGAATCCGATCGTTTGCGGGCGTGCTCCAGGCTGCACTCACTCTACGGAGGCACGGTGTTGCTGAAGGGGGCTGGAACTGTGGTTGCCTCAGGAAGCGAACCGGTGGATATTGTCAGCGGCAGCAACCCCGGAATGGCCACAGGCGGTATGGGGGATGTGCTTTCAGGCATTGTTGGCGCCCTGTATGGCCAGCTTGGCGACCCGGCACGTGCTGCGGTGCTGGGCGCCGCCGCGCATCTTCGTGCCGCCGATCTGGCATCGGAATCCCGTGGATTCATGGGTCTGATACCGAACGATGTGATTGATACGCTGCCGCGGGTTTACAGCGAATCTGAACCGGGCCGGGAACGGGAAGACGTATGAGAGCGGTCTTATGAGTGCTGCGGGTAACGAATGTCGTGTGTTTCTTGCCAATGAGGCGGAAACCGAGCAGCTTGGCCGTGAGCTCGCACGCCGTGTGGCAACCTCCGGGCGGGGCCTGGTGGTTTACCTGGAAGGTGACCTGGGCATGGGCAAAACCACGCTGAGCCGGGGGGTGATGCGGGGCCTGGGGCATGAGGGGGCGGTCAAGAGCCCGACCTACACCCTGGTGGAGCCCTATGAAGACTTGAGGCCTGTGGCCTATCACTTTGACCTGTATCGTCTGGGTGATCCGGAAGAGCTGGAATACATGGGCATCCGGGATTATTTTGCTGGCGACAACCTGTGTCTGGTGGAGTGGCCAGGCCGCGGCGAAGGGGTGTTGCCCGAGCCGGATCTGGCGTTGCACCTGGAGTTACAGGCAGATGGTCGCAGAGCACTGATCACGGCCCACTCCGAGCGAGGCTTGAACGTACTTGAAGGACTGGAAAAGGTTGGCGCCGGTCGCTGATCGGATTGCAATCTGTGAGGGGCAGGTAGGCTGTATGGCAATCAAAACATCCATTATTTCGCGGACGCTGGTTCTGGTGCTGGTCACGCTGGTTTCTTTGCCTCTCATGGCCCGGACACTGGTGGAAGGGGCCCGGATCTGGCCTGCGCCCGATCACACCCGGCTGGTGCTCGACACCGGTGGTGAGGTGGATCACAACATTTTCTCACTGTCCGGGCCTGCCCGCCTGGTGATTGACCTCAAGAACACCAGCCTGAAAGCCGATTTTTCGGCTCTCGATCTTGAAGGCAGCCCTATCAAGCGGATTCGTAGCGCTCCACGCAATGGCAACGATCTGCGGGTGGTGCTCGATCTGAAGTCTGACATCAAGCCGCGCAGCTTCCAGCTTGAGCCCAACCAGCAGTACGGCCACCGGCTGGTGGTCGACCTCATTGACGAGGGCGGGAGTCGCATTGAGAAGGCGACCGCACCAACGGTCACGCAGGACGCCAGTGGCAAGCGCGATATCATTGTGGTTATCGATGCCGGTCATGGCGGCGAAGATCCGGGTGCCATCGGGCCCCGGGGAACCCGCGAGAAAGACGTGGTGCTGAAGATGGCGAAAACCCTGTCAGATCTGATCAATCAGCAACCGGGTTACACCGCCAAGCTGACCCGCACAGGGGACTATTACATTGGCCTGCGCAACCGAACCATCCTGGCGCGCAAATACAATGCCGACCTGTTCGTGTCGGTACATGCGGATGCCTTCCGTACGCCACAACCCAAGGGGGCGTCCGTGTTTGCGCTGTCTCAGCGGGGGGCCACCAGTGAAACGGCCCGCTGGCTCGCCAACAGTGAGAACCGTTCCGACCTGATTGGTGGCGCTGGCGGCCTGTCCCTCGACGGCCGCGACGACACCCTTGCCGGTGTGCTGCTGGACCTGTCCATGACCGCAAGCATTAATGCCAGCCTGGGCGTTGGCAGCTCCGTGCTGGGCCAGCTCGGCGGAGTGGCTGAACTTCACAAGCCCGGGGTGGAACAGGCCGCTTTCGCGGTGCTCAAGTCCCCGGATATTCCCTCGATCCTGGTCGAGGCGGGTTTTATTTCCAATCCGCAGGAAGAAAGGAACCTGTCCACCGAGTGGTATCGCACCCGGCTGGCGAAGGCAATCATGGGCGGGATCGATAATTACTTCCAGAAAACGCCGCCTCCCGGCACCCTACTGGCCTGGCAGAAGCAGAATGGCCAGAGTGGTGGCGGTGTCAGTCACTACCGGATCCAGCGGGGTGACACCCTCTCCGGCGTGGCCAGGAAAAACCAGACAACCGTCAGCGAGCTGATGCAGTTTAACGACCTTCGGGACGACCGTGTTATGGTAGGGCAAACCATTCGTATCCCCGCGTCCTGATCAAGAGGTTTTTCCGCAACATGCCCTCCATTCGATTGCTGTCACCACGGCTCGCGAACCAGATTGCCGCGGGCGAGGTGGTGGAGCGACCTGCGTCTGTCGTCAAGGAACTGGTTGAGAACGCCCTGGATGCCGGTGCCGGCCGGGTCGATGTCGAGATCGAACAGGGTGGCGTGAAGCTGATCCGGGTCCGTGATGATGGCAGCGGTATCGCCGAAGACGACCTGCCCCTGGCGCTCAGCCGCCATGCCACCAGCAAGATTGCCAGTCTGGATGACCTGGAGGCGGTGGCCTCTCTGGGGTTCAGGGGTGAGGCCCTGGCCAGTATCAGTTCGGTTTCCAGGCTCACGCTCACATCGCGAACAGAAGCCCAGGAAGCCGCGTCGCGGGTGGAAGTGGAAGGTCGGGAAATGGACGCGCGGATATCGCCCGCTGCGCACCCGGTTGGCACCACTGTGGAAGTGCGTGACCTGTTCTTCAATACCCCCGCGCGACGCAAGTTCCTGCGTACCGAGAAAACCGAATTCAATCATGTGGAAGAGTGCTTGCGACGGCAGGCCCTGAGCCGTTTCGATACCGGGTTTACTCTTCGCCATAACCAGCGCGTGTTACAGAGTTTACGGCCTGCGGAATCGCCGCTGGATCGTGAGCGTCGGATCGGAGCCCTGTGTGGCCAGCAATTCATCGACAACGCCGTGGTGATCGACGCCGAGGCAACCGGGCTCAGGCTCTGGGGATGGGTGGCCCTGCCGACCTTTTCGCGCAGCCAGGCGGACCTGCAGTATTTTTTCGTCAATGGCCGCGTGATCCGGGACCGGTTGGTGGCCCACGCCGTGCGCCAGGCTTATCGGGACGTGCTGTACAATAACCGGCACCCGGCGTTTGTGCTTTACCTGGAGGTCGATCCCGCAACGGTCGACGTCAACGTTCACCCCACCAAGCACGAAGTCCGCTTCCGTGATGGCCGTCTGGTGCACGATTTCATCTTCAGGACGCTACACAAGGCGTTGGCGGACGTTCGCCCGGATGACCATCTCCGGGGTGCCGTGGCCCAGTCCTTCGGGCGCGAGGCAGCGGTCGGCTCGCAGCAGGCCATGCCGACAACAGGCGCTTCTGCCGGCGAATCCTGGAACGGACAGCCGGCGGTACCTGACTACAGGGCGTCGGCGGATGCCGGGAACGGGTATGGACGTCAGCAACAACCGCAACAGGAGTGGCGCGCCAGTGACCAGATGGCATTCTACCAGTCGCTGAACGCCGGCGGTGGCAGCGAAGGCCAGCAGGCCATGCCGGTAACCGAGACTCCGGTTGCGCCCATGCCGACGCCGCCCGCAGACAGTGATCAGGAGCCTCCGTTGGGCTACGCGATTGCCCAGCTGCACGGGATTTACATCCTGGCCCAGGGCCGTGCCGGCCTGATTGTGGTGGACATGCACGCGGCCCATGAGCGAATCACCTACGAGCGCATGAAGCGGGCACTGGCCGAACAGGATCTGAAAAGCCAGCCGCTGCTCGTACCCATTTCCCTGGCCGTCAGCCAGAAAGAGGCCGCGCTTACCGAAAGTCACGGTGAGGAACTGCAAAAGCTTGGCCTGCAGATCGAGCGCATCGGGCCGGAAACCCTGGCGGTGCGGCAGGTTCCGGCGTTGTTGCGCGGTGCCGACACCGAGCAGCTGGTAAGGGACGTGCTGGCGGACCTGATCGAACATGGCCAGAGCGACCGGGTTGAAGCCGTCACACACGAGCTACTGGGCACGATGGCGTGCCATGGGTCGGTACGTGCCAACCGGCAGCTCACCATCCCGGAAATGAATTCGTTGCTCCGTGACATGGAGGCAACCGAGCGCAGTGGCCAGTGCAACCACGGCCGGCCAACCTGGACTCTGGTCACCCTGTCCGAACTGGACAAACTGTTCCTGCGGGGTCGTTGAGGTGGCTCTGCCCCCGGCCATTTTCCTGATGGGGCCGACGGCGTCCGGAAAGACCGATCTCGCCGTGGCGCTATGCGAGCGCCTGCCCTGCGACATCATCAGTGTGGATTCGGCCATGATTTACCGGGACATGGATATCGGCACTGCCAAGCCAAGTCCCGAAGAGTTGTCACGAGCCCCGCACCGGCTCATCGACATATGCGATCCGGCCGAGACCTATTCAGCTGCGGATTTTCGCCGGGACGCCCTGGCGGCCATGGCGGAGATTACGGCGGCTGGCCGAATTCCGTTGCTGGTTGGTGGCACCATGATGTACTTCAAGGCACTGCTGCACGGCATGTCGGGTTTGCCGGCCGCCAGTCCGGAGCTGCGCCGGACGCTGGAGCAGGAGGCCGAGACCCGGGGCTGGGAGGCTCTGCACCGCGAGCTCAGCGCCCACGACCCGGTAGCGGCGGAGAGGATTCACCCCAACAATCGCCAACGGCTGTTGCGGGCCCTGGAGGTGTGGCGCCTCACCGGAAAGCCCATCTCCGAATTCTGGCAAGCCGAATCAGGATCAGAGCGGCAGGTAGCAAGTGTGAAGCAGGATCGCGATATTGAGGATTACACCTATTTCACCCGCTGGCAGGCAGACGAAACACCTTCGCTTCCGTATACTGTTGTACAGCTTGCCATCGTGCCCCCAGACCGGCGAGTGCTTCATGAGCGAATTCGCCAACGCTTTATGCAAATGCTCGAGGCGGGTTTTCTCGATGAGGTGCGGGCACTGATGCTCAGGGAAGATCTGCACCCTGAACTCCCTTCCATGCGGTGTGTCGGTTATCGTCAGGCCTGGAGTTACCTGTCCGGGGAGGATGATTATCAGACCTTTGTTGGCAAGGGAGTGGCAGCAACCCGCCAACTGGCCAAGCGGCAGTTGACCTGGTTGCGAAAGTGGTCCGACGTGGACTGGCTGGACAGCAGTGACGAACTTGTCATTGAAGCCGCCTTGAAAAAAATCCGACTTCGCACCACATTTAATCTTGAATTATGACGATCTGCATTTACTAAAAACAGGAGAAAACACATGTCAAAAGGGCATTCGTTACAAGACCCTTACCTCAACGCCTTGCGCAAGGAACGCATTCCGGTTTCTATCTTTCTGGTCAATGGTATCAAGCTTCAGGGCCAGATCGAGTCTTTCGACCAGTTCGTGATTTTGCTGAAAAATACTGTCAGCCAGATGGTCTACAAGCACGCCATTTCCACCGTGGTTCCTGCACGTAATGTTCGCATTCCTCAGCAGGCGCCGGGAGGAGAGGGCGAGTCTGAAGACTGAGTCTCCCGGCTTTCCGGCCTTACCACCCGCGTTCCGGAAGACCCTGCAAAGGGTCGGACGGCCGCGGGTGTTTGTTTTTATACCCTTGTTGATTTGATTGTTCCGGAGTTGATGCCAATTGTTTGAACGTCCAGATGTCGGCGAGCGCGCCATCCTTGTCCACATCGATTTCACCGACCACGATGGGTCGGAAGATCCCGGTGAGTTCCGGGAACTGGTCACTTCCGCGGGAGTGGATCCGGTCGGTACCGTTACCGGCTCCCGCAAGCAGCCAAGCCCCCGTTTTTTTGTGGGCGAAGGCAAGCTGGAGGAAGTCCGGGACGCCGTCGCGGCCCATGAGGCCGATGTGGTGCTCTTCAATCATGCCCTGAGCCCCCGTCAGGAGCGTAATATCGAGCAGGAGCTCAAGTGCCGGGTGCTTGATCGCACCGGCGTCATCCTCGATATCTTTGCCCAGCGCGCCCGAACCCACGAGGGTAAGCTGCAGGTAGAGCTGGCCCAGTTGGAACATATGTCAACGCGCCTGGTCCGGGGCTGGACCCACCTGGAGCGGCAGAAGGGCGGCATCGGGCTCCGGGGCCCGGGTGAAACCCAGCTGGAGACGGACCGTCGCTTGCTGAGAGAGCGCATAAAGTCCATTCACAAGCGCCTGGAAAAGGTTCGCAAGCAGCGTAATCAGGGCCGTCGGGCGCGCCAGCGTGCAGATATTCCAACGGTCTCTCTGGTGGGTTACACCAACGCCGGCAAATCGACGCTGTTCAACCGTATAACCACCTCCTCCGTATATGCTGCAGATCAGCTGTTTGCGACCCTCGATCCTACGCTCCGGCGCCTGGAACTTCCGGATATCGGGCCGGTCGTAATGGCCGATACCGTGGGCTTCATCCGGCATCTGCCCCACAAGCTTGTGGAAGCCTTCCGGGCGACCCTGGAGGAAACCACGCAAGCCACCCTGCTGCTGCACATCATCGACAGTCATGATGAGCGCCGTGATGAGAATATGGAGCAGGTGGAAGAAGTGCTCGCGGAAATCGGCGCCGACGGCATACCGGTACTGCAGGTGTTCAACAAGATCGACCTGCTGGAGAATTTTACACCCCGGGTAGAGCGCAACGAGGATGGTGTTCCGGTGCGGGCCTGGGTTTCGGCGGTCACGGGGGAGGGCCTTGATGGCCTCTACGACGCCATCGTCGAGCGATTGGCCGAGGACGTGGTGCATCACTTTGTGTTGCTTGGGCCGGCGGATGGCAAGTTGCGCGCACTGCTGCACGAAGCCGGCTCGGTGCTCAGCGAAGAGCACCGCGATACCGGCGATTCGGTCCTGGAGGTTCGCCTGCAGAATCGTGACTGGTTGCAGCTGTTAAGCCGGGCCGGTGTGAAGGAAGGCGCCGTTCGGCTTGATACCCGACGTGCTTGAAACCCCGGGAGCTATTGCCGGGGCGGTCATAAATCCCTAGTATTTGCAGCCATTCTATCTATAAGTCAGTAACGGAGAGCACTATGGCCTGGAACGAACCGGGTGGAAACCGTAACGACAATGATCCCTGGGGAACCGGTGGTGGTCGGCGCGGCAATGATCAGGGTCCGCCAGACCTCGACGAAGCACTGAAAAAGGGTCTGGACAAACTCAACAAAATGTTGGGTGGCAAAGGCGGTAAGTCCGGTGGTAGCGGCAGTGGCGGCGGAAGCGCCGGTGGCTTCGGTGCTATCCTGGCTTTGGCTGGCATTCTGGTGGTCGGCTATATCGTGTTCCAGTCCTTTTATACCGTGGACGAACAGGAGCGTGCAGTGGTGCTGCGTTTCGGTGAGTACCACACCACCGAGAACCCGGGTCTGAGGTTCAAGGTGCCGCTTATCGACAGCGTTTCCAAGGTGCGGGTAACCAACGTCCGGACCGCGGAATCCAGCGGCCAGATGCTGACCCAGGATGAAAACCTGGTGACGGTGGATCTGCAGGTTCAGTATCGGGTCAGCAATGCTCGCGATTACGTGCTTAACGTGCGGGATTCCAACCAGGCGCTTGCGTTTGCGACCGACAGTGCGCTCCGTCACGAAGTGGGCAGTGCCTCCCTTGACGCCGTCCTGACGGAAGGCCGGGTTGAGCTGGCGGTCAACGTGGAGCAGCGTCTCCAGAATTTCCTCAAGCAGTATGGTGCGGGCCTTGAGGTGGTGCGGGTGAACGTTGAAAGTACCCAGCCGCCCCAGGCAGTACAGGACGCCTTCCGTGAAGTGCAGCGTGCCCGTGAAGACGAGCAGCGGCTGAAGGAAGAGGCCGAAACCTACCGCAACCGGGTTGTTCCGGAAGCGCGGGGCCAGGCCCAGCGTATGATTGAAGAAGCGGCAGCTTACAAGGCGCAGGTGGTTGAGCGTGCCAAGGGTGAAACTGCCCGGTATCTGGACCTGCTGAAGGTCTATGAAGGCTCGCCGGAGGTTACCCGTAACCGGATGTACCTGCAGGCGATGGAAAACGTGCTTGCCAGCTCCAGCAAGGTTCTGGTGGACACCAAATCCGGCGATAACATGATGTATCTCCCGCTGGATCGCCTTACCCGCTCCGGTGCGAGCGCGGCGGCCGGTCGCAATGAAAGCGCCGGCGATGCAGGCAGCATGACCGGGCAGGTGGACCTCCAGTCCCTGACCGATCAGGTATTGCGGGAGCTTCGCAACCGCCAGTCGACTAACTCCAGAGTAGGGAGATAACCATGGGTCCCAAAAGCATTATCGGTCTCGCTGGCACCCTCATCATTCTGTTGCTGGTCTCCTCGAGCGTCTACATCATCCCGGAAACCCATCGTGGGGTGCTGCTTCGGTTTGGTGAGCTGATCGAGACCAACATTCCGGCAGGGTTGCACTTCAAGGTCCCGGTGATCGACGAAGTGCGCAAGTTTGATGTACGGGTTCTGACCATGGACCTTCCGGCGCGTCAGTACCTGACCGTCGAGAAGAAGCCCCTGGACGTGGATTCGTACATCGCCTGGCAGATTGCCGATGTGGATACCTTCTATCGGGCCACCGGTGGTGATGAGTTCCGTGCCCAGAACCTGCTGCTGTCGCGGGTGGATAACGGCCTGCGGAACGAGTTTGGTGTGCGTACCATGCACGAGGTGGTCTCCGGCCAGCGGGATGAACTCATGGCCAAGCTGAAGGATCTGGTGAACCAGACTTCGGTCAGCGAGTTCGGTATCCGGGTGCTGGACATTCGTGTGAAGGCCATCGAGCTGCCCGAGCAGGTGCGTGATAACGTTTACCGCCGCATGGCGACCGAACGTGAGAAGCTGGCTCAGGAATACCGCTCGCGGGGTCGTGAGTTGGCCGAAGGCATTCGTGCCGATGCTGATCGTCAGAAAACGGTTATTCTAGCCGAGGCCTTCTCCCAGTCTGAGAAGCTGCGCGGTGAAGGTGATGGTCAGGCCGCCCAGATCTATGCGGACGCCTACAGTCAGGATAGCGAGTTCTTCAGCTTCTACCGGAGCCTGGCGGCCTACCAGAACTCGTTCGCCAACAAGGACGATATCATGGTGATCGACTCCGAGGGTGATTTCATGAAGTACCTGCGGGATCCCAAGGGCACGAAATAAACCTCCCCCGCGAGTTCAATTAAACCGGAATACCCTCGTATTCCGGTTTTTTTGTGCCCGCCAACCGTGTAAAATTCTGGCGGTTTTGTGCCGGGTTTTTTGGCCCGGTGACGCTTTAAATCCTGTGTGATCCCTCTTTGTCAGGGCTGGGCCATCAGCGCTGGTGCGGATAAAACGGACAACGGAATCTCATGACAGTATCTGATCGCTGGTTACTGCCAGACGGTGTGGAAGACATTCTGCCGCCGCTGGCCGGACGGATCGAATCCCTGCGCCGGGATGTAATGGATACCTGCCAGCGCTGGGGTTATCAGCTGGTCATCCCGCCGCTTATCGAATACCTCGAATCCCTGTTTACCGGAACCGGCAACGATCTGGAATTGCAGACGTTCAAGCTGACCGACCAGTTGACCGGCCGGATGATGGGTGTGCGGGCAGACATGACACCGCAGGCTGCGCGCATTGACGCCCATACCCTCGGGGAAGAGGGCATCACCCGACTGTGTTATGCCGGCCATGTCCTGCATACCCGCCCCCGCCATATGCTGACCGGGCGCACGCCGATCCAGGCCGGCTGCGAATTGTTCGGCAGTGCCTCCGAAGCCGCCGATATGGAAGTGATCCGGCTGATGCTGGAAAGTCTGCGGGTGGCTGGACTGCCCCGGGTACATCTTGATCTTGCCCACGTCTCGATCTACGAGAGCCTGATTGGCGCGGCGGATTTTGAACGAGATACCGAGGCGGCCATTTTCGACGCCATGGCTCGCAAGTCGGTACCCGAGCTTGACCAGTTGCTGGGTCACTGCAAGCCAGGCTCTGCTGGCGCCCGCCTGCGGGAGCTGGCCCGGGTGAGCGGTGGTCCGGAAGCGCTCAGCGACGCCCGCCGCATTCTCGAGGGTGCCTCAGAGAGTCTGGATGCCGCGCTTGAGCAACTCGCGCGGGTGTCCGACATGCTGGCAAAGGAATATCCGGAGGTCGGTTTCGGCTTCGATTTCTGCGAACTTCGGGGCTACAACTATCACACCGGCCTGGTGTTTGCCGCTTATGTCCCGGGCCACGGCGATGCGGTTGCCAAGGGTGGCCGCTACGATGCCATTGGCAGCGACTTTGGGCGGGCTCGTCCGGCGACCGGTTTCAGCCTGGATATCCGGGCGCTGGTATCCCTGGGCGAGCGTGTCAGCAGCCGGCCCGGCGCCGTCTGGGCACCGGCGGATGACGATCCTGCCCTGGATGGTGTGATTGCCGGCCTGAGAATGACCGAAACCGTTGTCCGTGCGTTGCCAGAGGACAAGAACACCGATCCGGTGCTCAAGGGGTGTGACCGGAAACTGGTGAAACAGGGCGGCCAGTGGGTCGTGCAGAAGCTGGGCTGATCCCTGCGGGGCTTCGGTGAATCCATTTACAGGAAAACTTGCGAAACGCCTGCCCTCAGGGCAGCCGTATTGAGAGAGAATCATGGGTAAAAACGTTGTTGTGCTGGGCACCCAGTGGGGTGATGAAGGCAAGGGTAAGATTGTGGATCTGCTGACCGATAAGGTCGCTGCCGTGGTGCGTTTCCAGGGCGGGCACAATGCCGGTCACACCCTGGTCATTGACGGCAAGAAAACGGCGCTGCACCTGATCCCTTCCGGTATTCTGCGCCAGCATGTGTACTGCCTGATCGGCAATGGCGTGGTGCTGTCGCCGGAAGCCCTGCTCAAGGAAGTGCGCCAGCTGGAAGCCAACGACGTGGCGGTACGGGATCGCCTGCGCATCAGCCTGGCCTGTCCGATCATCCTGCGTACCCACGTTCGCATTGACCAGGCCCGGGAAAAAGCCCGCGGCGTCGACAAGATCGGCACCACCGGTCGTGGTATCGGCCCGGCCTACGAAGACAAGGTGTCCCGCCGCGGTCTGCGCCTGGGTGACCTGTGCAACCCGGCAGATTTCGAAGCCAAGCTGCGCGAGATCATGGCTTACCACAACTTCATTCTGACCGAGTACTACAAGGAAGAGCCGGAGGACATCGACGCGGCCCTGGAAGAGCTCAGGCAGATGGGTGACGAAATCCTGCCCATGGCGGCGGACGTGACCGATATGCTGCACGACTTCCGCAAGCGTGGCGAGAACATCCTGTTCGAGGGCGCCCAGGGCTCCCTGCTGGACATCGACCTGGGTACCTATCCGTACGTGACCTCCTCCAACACCACCGCGGGCGGTACCGCCACCGGCTCCGGTTTTGGTCCGCTGTTCCTGGATTACGTGCTGGGCATCACCAAGGCCTACACCACCCGTGTTGGTTCCGGGCCCTTCCCGACCGAGCTGTTCGACGACATGGGCAAGCACCTGGCGGTCAAGGGTAACGAAGTCGGCACCACCACG
Source organism: Marinobacter sp. (assembly GCF_041984545.1). Classification (GTDB taxonomy): domain Bacteria; phylum Pseudomonadota; class Gammaproteobacteria; order Pseudomonadales; family Oleiphilaceae; genus Marinobacter. Next base: position 125,184 of record NZ_JBHIXV010000008.1, read on the forward strand.
GGTCGCGCCCGTCGCTGTGGCTGGTTCGACGCTGTGGCCCTGCGTCACGCCATCCAGATCAACAGCGTGTCCGGCATCTGCCTGACCAAGCTGGACGTGCTCGATGGCCTGGAGACGGTGAAGGTGTGCGTGGGTTACAAGACCCCGAACGGCGAGATCTTCCGTCCGCCCATCGGCTGCGACAGCTATAAAGACATCGAGCCGGTCTATGAAGAGCTGCCGGGCTGGAGCGAAAGCACCGTGGGTCTGACCAGCATCGACCAGCTTCCGGAAAACGCCAAGGCGTACATCCGTTTCCTGGAGGAGCAGATCGAGGCACCGATCGACGTAATCTCTACTGGTCCCGATCGCATCGAGACCATCACGTTGCGGCATCCGTTCGGCGACTGATCACCACGGATTCAGAAGAACCGCCCTGCCGAAAGGCACGGCGGTTTTTTTGTGGTGCGCCAGGCATGGCGCGTAGCGCCTTGACGGGCGCTGTTCCGGT